>NZ_BMJT01000002.1 GCF_014643595.1 Lysinibacillus alkalisoli | reverse complement strand
AATTGCTTTGGAAAGAAATGTTCTGGTCTAAAAGTTTTTGCCTGTTGACGACTGGTGGTGCGCCAACTGATGTGATTAAGCAATATATTCAAAATCAAGGAAACAATCATAAATAGAAAGTAGGTGCGCCTTATGGAACGACTAAAAGCCTATAAATTCAGATTATATCCAACAGAGGAACAAAAGCTCTTCTTTGCCAAATCTTTTGGTTGTGTCCGTAAGGTCTACAATCTAATGCTCGATGACCGAATGAAAGCTTACGAAGAAACTAAAAAAGATGCATCTAAAAAAATGCGTTTTCCAACACCCGCAAAATACAAGAAAGAATTTCCGTTCTTGAAAGAAGTAGATAGCCTCGCACTAGCCAATGCCCAACTCAATTTAGACAAAGCTTACAAGCATTTCTTTCGTGATAAATCTGTTGGATTTCCTCGTTTCAAGAGTAAGAAAAATCCTGTCCAAAGTTATACAACGAACAATCAAAATGGGACAGTATCTTTGATTGATAATAAATTTATCAAAGTGCCTAAATTGAAATCCTTAATCAGAATTACACTTCATAGACAACCAAAAGGGCTTATCAAGTCTGTCACAATATCACGTCACTCAAGTGGCAAATACTATGTTTCTTTGTTATGCAAAGAGGAAGTTAGCGAACTACCTAAATCTAATTCAGCAATAGGCATTGACTTAGGGATTACGGACTTTGCGATTTTTTCTGACGGTCAAAAAATTGATAATAATACATTCACGTCCAAAATGGAAAAGCAACTTAAACGTGAACAACGTAAGTTGTCAAGACGTGCACTATTAGCTAAACAGAAAGGTATCAATCTGTTTGAAGCTAAAAATTATCAAAAACAAAAACGAAAAGTGGCCCGTTTGCACGAGAAAGTAGTGAACCAACGTACTGATTTTCTGAATAAGTTGAGTACAGAAATTATCAAAAATCACGATGTTATCTGTATGGAAGATTTAAACACAAAAGGTATGTTGCGTAATCGTAAACTAGCCAAAAGTATAGCTGATGTATCTTGGTCAAGCTTTGTGACTAAGTTACAATACAAAGCTGACTGGTACGGACGGAAAATCGTAAAAGTAGGTAAATGGTTTCCGTCTAGCCAAATTTGTTCAGCGTGCGGACATCAAGATGGCAAGAAATCACTTGATATTCGAGAGTGGACTTGTTCTATTTGTCATACTCATCATGACCGAGATATCAACGCGAGTATCAATATTCTGATCGAAGGTCTACGAATACAAGGACTAACTTAGATACAATCAAGAACCGTAGGAACTACGGGGATAGCTTGGTAAATAAGAGACACCGCTGTGAGTAAAGAAATACGCTATCAAGTCTGCTCTATTCCCAAGAAGCTCCCACTTCAAGTGTTAAGAACCGTTAGGTTTAACTAAGTGGCGAGTAGTTCACTGAAGGTCGCTTTGCTTTAGATGATGATAAGGAACTGGTCAATCAGGCGGAGGCATTAGGTATGGCTGAAACCATGAAGGGTAGCATTATAGAGGATGATATCACGGTTATGGATGAAGCCTTGCAAAAGCATCAACAGTATCGTGCGTACTTATTGCGTCATTATCAAACACAATTAGCCAAGTAATCGAATAAAAGAGTGTAGTACGGTGAATTGTTATCACCTACTACACTCTTTTTATTGTGGCGCAGTAATTAACGCATACGCCTCTTCAATAATAGCGGTTACTTGCAATGAGGAGGTTAAGGACTGTGCCTCTTCATATAAGGCAGTAATTAGTGGTAGTGCCTCTGCATTGCCATATTCATGTAGTAAACGTGCTTTATATGAGAGTAACTCACACAAACCCATACGGTCATAAGGGTGGATGAAGGCACCGTTTGGTAAAATCTCATTGATATGGTCAAAGGCTTGGAAAGCTTGTTTTTTATGTCCTAATAAATAATGAGCTGTGCCTAAATAATAATAACTTAACGAATGAAAAGCACTATCTTCTTTAGCAAAAGAAGTGAGCCGTTTGGCTGCGCGTAACATTTCAGTGTAATCCTTATGCAAATAAGCTAAGTGAGCTTTCATGATGTAATAGGATGCCCAAGCCGGGTCGTCATTTTTAAAGCAACTGAATAAGTAAAGCTTTTGTAAAAAATCTGAAGCCTCATTATGTTGATTTTCTAGCGTTGTAATTAAAATGAGCACACGTAAAATATCATCAATCCGCAACAATTGATTAGTCGCCATTGATATGTCATAAGCCTCTAACATAAAGTGATAAGAATCAGCTAAATTATTAACGGCAAGATGGAGTGCGCTAATGACAAAGAGTAAATGAATTTGCTTTTCGGTTGAAATAACATATTGCTGTTGTTCACATTCTTGTTTCAATGCAATGCCATGTTGAAGCGCTTCGTGATATTTTTTGCCATGCGATAACGTATTAATTTGCCAAAACTTTGTGTCAAGCCATTCATCCATCGCATTGCTATCATAAAAAATTTGCATGGCTTGTTCCAGGTATGGTGCTGTCTCCTTGCCAAGAATCTCACCAAACATTGCATAATAACGTAAGAGCAATGCGCCTTCAAAATTATGAGGCATTTGCGCAACATAATGTTGAATTTTAACGAAGTTTTGTTCAATTTGGTGATGGTTGTATGGATAAGAGAAGCCACCTTGTTTTTTGATATCAGCAAGTAGTGCGCGTAAAGTATCTTGACTGACAGGCGCCATTAATTGTTCAACTTGTACATGTAATTGTTGGGCAATGTAAGTGAGGCTTTCCATAGAGGGCTTGGCTTTATCATTTTCAATTAAACTTAACATCCCTTTTGTGAGGCGGTCACCAACAAGGGCAGATTGTGTAATTTTTTTTTCTTTTCGCAATCGTTTAATGCGTGCACCTAATGTTTCCATACCATACCTCCTTATTTTCTATTATAAGGGACAAAGATAGGATATACAATTAAGTTTAACAAAATTAAACTTTTTGTTGCGTTAGTATTTTACTCATGCTATATTAAGTTTAACTAAATTAAACTTTGAGGGGTGTCATTATGAATGAAACGATGAAAATACGTTCTTCTAATCGAAATATGGCGACATTTGTAATTAGTAAAATGATTTCTACATTAGGAGCCAATGTATTAGCATTTGGGATTGGATTATATATATTAGCATTGACAGGCTCGGCCATGAATTTTGCAATAACAATGATTTGTACGACGTTGCCCCGCATCCTATTATCGCCAATTGTCGGTTATATTGCAGATAATTATCCTAAAAAGCCAATTGTGTTAATTTCACAAGCAGTGAGTATGAGCGTGATGTTAGGATTATTTTTATATGCTGAGACATTTGGCATCAGTTTGTTTGCCATTTATACGACATTAACGTTATATGCGATGTCGTCAACATTTACAAGTGTGACATTTAGCGCTTCTATCGCCTCATTAGTGGCACCAGAGCATATACAAAAGGCAATGTCATTTAATCAAATGTCTATTTCAGTAGCGGCAATTGGTGGGCCTGTATTAGGTGGAATTTTATTTGGGACAGTAGCCATTGAAACTTTTTTACTCCTGCATATGGCAGCCTATCTGATCGCGTTTTTATTAGAGATTACAATGGACTTTAAGCTGTATAGCACACAACAAACAGAGGAAAAAGAAAGTATGTTAGCGAGTTTAAAGGGTGGTTTTACGTATGTAAAGCAACATGAATTAATTAAAACAATTATGTATATTGCCTTTTGGGTGAACTTATTTTTTACTGCAGTAACTGTAGGCATGATGTTTATTTTAGTTGAGCTGCTTGCAATCAAGCCTGTCCATGTAGGACTGATTGAAGGTGCAACAGCACTTGGTATGCTAATTGCCTCCATTCTATTTGCTACAATGAAAGAATTACAACAGCCATTTCGTATGGTTAAAGTAGGTTTATCTGGATTGGCATTTGTGATGGTTGCATTAGTAGTGCCTGTCATGTTACCGATTGCGCATTATGGTCTGAAATTTGTTTATTATATTGTTGTTGCATTTACAACAGCCGTATTTATTATGATGATTAATATGCCAGTAGGTATTGTCATGCAGAAAAATACAGATGAAGCGTACCGTGGTCGTGTGTTTGGTTTACTAGAGATGATGGCTCTATCGACCATGCCTATTGCTTCAGCGATCTATGGCACATTAATTGATTTATTGCCTGTACAATATGTATTTATTACGTCAGCCATCGGTTTATTTGTTATCGTACAACTTTTATTGCCAACACGTAAACTTGCACACTTTAAACGACGAGCCCTAATAAAAAGTAATACGTAAGCTTAGATAATGAAAAAGGAAGAAGCATTTCGCTCTTTAGTATAGTGAGGCAGAATAAAGAACAGCTGACAAGTGGTAAAGGTGTAGTAATAATTCCTTTTACCACTTATTTTATCTGTCCTTTTTCTGTTTATGTTCTTTTCAATGCTCTGACTTATTAGTACAATTAAGCCATATAAGGAGGGGAATACTGTGAATGATAAACGCTTTAAAATCGCTAATAGGGAAGCGTGGATTGGCGTCCTTTTAGTCATGATTAACTTTGCCATCTGGTTTGGTTTTGCTTATGGCTTAGGGAGCGGAGACCCTACAGAGTACACGTATGTGTTAGGTTTTCCAGCATGGTTTTTCTACAGTTGTATAGCAGGTACTATTTTTATGATTGTGTTATTGTATGTTGTGATTAAAGTCTTCTTCAAAGATGTGCCATTTGACGAGGAGGAGCCCAAATCATGATACATTGGCAAGTCATTATCCCATTGCTTCTCTTTTTAGTTGTTATTTTTATGATTGGCATTTGGGCAAATAAAAAAGTACGTACATCTGAATCCTTTTTACAAGAGTATTTCCTTGGCGGTCGTGAGATGGGTGGCTTCATTTTAGCCATGACAATGATAGCTACATATGGCAGTGCTAGCAGCTTCATTGGTGGGCCCGGTGTTGCATATACAAAAGGTTTAGGTTGGGTTTTACTTGCTATGGCACAATTGCCTGCAGGCTACTTTGTATTGATGGTACTCGGTAAAAAGTTTGCGATTATTGCTAGAAAGTTTCAGACGATTACATTGATTGACTTTTTGCGCATTCGCTATAAGAGTGATGTGATTGTTATTGTGTCAGCGATTGCTATTATTGTATTCTTATTTTCTTCTATGATGGCACAATGGGTTGGTGGTGCACGTTTAATTGAATCTTTAACAGGGCTAACGTATCCTGTGGCGTTATTTATTTTTGCCGCATCTGTATTAATTTATGTAGTCATTGGTGGCTTTCGTGCAGTAGCATTAACGGATGCTGTACAAGGCTCAATCATGGTAATAGGTACAATTATTTTACTGATTGGTACGATTATTGCGGGTGGTGGGATAGATGCTATCATGGCAGCGCTTGTAGCGGAAAATCCGAACTATGTATCACCATTTGGCGCAGAAGGTGAACTAACACCATTGTATGTATCAACATTTTGGATATTGATTGGTGTAGGTGTTGTAGGTCTACCTCAAATTGCAGTACGTGCCATGAGCTATAAAAATGCGAAAAGTATGCATCGTGCTATTTTAATAGGTACGATTGCTATAGGTACAATTATGTTTGGTATGCATTTGATTGGTGTATTAGCACGCCCTGTTATGCCTGGTATTGAAATTGGTGATAAAGTAATGCCCCTACTTACGCTGGAAGTATTACCGCCTGTTGTAGCAGGTCTAGTATTGGCAGCACCTATGGCAGCAACGATGTCAACAGTCAATGCATTACTTATACTGGTAAGCTCCACAGTAGTAAAAGATATTTATTTGAACTATATTAAACCAGGTGCAAGTGATGCCCAAATAAAGAAAGCGAGTTTTATCGTGACTACTGTAATTGGTTTAGCAGTTGTGGTATTTGCATTACGCCCGCCAGATTTAATTGTGTGGCTTAATTTATTCGCATTTGGTGGCTTAGAAGCGGTATTCATTTGGTCTGTTGTTTTAGGTTTATATTGGCAAAAAGCCAATCGTTACGGAGCAATTGCCTCTATGTTTACAGGTATGACGATGTATATTGTTATTGATGTTTTTGCTAAAAATGCGTTTGGCATGCACTCTGTGACATTGCCGATTATAGGTTCTTTATTGGTGTTTGTGATAGTAAGTGTAATAACTCATCATAAAGTGGCACATGAGCCAAACTGGTTAGACCAATAACAAAGCGAGTTGCTATCTGCAACTCGCTTTTAGTTAGGCATTTACTAAGTATTTTTTTAGCACTTGTTTATTCTTTTCTTTAAAGATGTCATTGTGACTAGATACACGACCATTATCATAAGCTTCTGGCTCGATATACTTCTTCGCCAAGTTGGCAGCGTTTGCTCCATCATTAAAGGCACTTGCAATTAAGTGAACTTTAGCTTCATGCTGTAAAATATCACCACAAGCATAAATGCCTGGTACAGATGTGCTAGCATTTCCTTGTCCTTGAATGAAGAAGTCGTCATAGCGTTCGAGTTGTGTTGTGGCATTATCTAATAAGGCTGAATCGCGGTTAAAGCCATGACTAATAATTACCTCATCAACAGCTATTACTTCCTCAGAGCCGTCATCTGTACTCTCTAATACAACTTCTTTAATTAATTTACCACTATCATCACTCATTAATTGTTTAATTTGTGTGCGTTTTTTCTCGATAACCCCTAATTGATCTAACTCCTCTTTCATATGCTCATGACCTGAGATCTCGTCTTTGCGGTAGCATAAAGTTAAACTTTTAGCATGAGGGGCTAAGTCAGCAGCCCAGTCAAGCGCAGCATTACCTGCACCAGAAATTAATACGTGTTTGTCTTTATATTTTTGCACAGATTGTACTACATAGTTTAAGTTTGACACTTCGTAGCGTTCAGCGCCTTCAATATCTAGAGTCATTGGTTTAATAATCCCACCGCCAACAGCAATGATAACGGCTTTAGAATGATAAGCATTGCCACTTTCTGTCTCTACAATAAAATGTTGCTCTGCCACTTTTTTAATATCAATGACACGTTCTTTTAGATTAACTTCAGGGGAGAAGTGTAGACCTTGTTCTACAATATCTTCAATCACTTCATAACAAGGCTTAGGTGCAACACCACCAATATCCCAAATGATTTTTTCAGGATAGACATGCATTTTGCCACCTAATTTATCTTGAAATTCGACAATACGAACGGACATACCGCGTAAACCACTATAAAAGCTTGCGAACATACCTGAAGGGCCGCCGCCAATAATTGTAACATCTTTCATGTTTTCCATGATGTAACCTCCTAAAAATGAGTGTCAACCTGTTCTCACTTATAACCATACAACAAGTGAAAATGATTATCAATATCATAAAATGGAAATTAGTAAAGTGCTGATAAAATTCCATGTTAGAGACAAGATTTCATAAAGCGCTCATTGCCAAAGTGCATGTTAATAGTAAAAGTATGAGCGCTATTCGTTGACCTACTGACTTTTGTACTATATTATTAGTTTGAATATGAGATAATTACATAGGAGAGAAAAACATGCAACCTTTATCAACGCTAATAACGGAGCGTCGTTCCGCAGCTAACTTTCTACCAAATCATCCGATTACGGAAGAAGAATTAGAAAAAATTTTTAATGTAGTAAAATTTGCGCCATCTGCTTTTAATCTGCAACATACCAATTATGTTGTAGTGCTAGATGAAAATGTGAAAAATAAAATTTATGAAGAAGCAGCACAACAATATAAAGTAAAATCAGCATCTGCCGTTATTTTTGTGCTAGGTGACAAAAAAGCTTATGAAGATGCTGCACGTTTATATGAGGGGATGAAATTATTAGGTATTTTATCAGCTGGTCAATATGAGGATATGGTTAAAGATACTGTAGCCTTTTATGAATCAAGAGGTGAAACATTTCAAAAAGACGAAGCGATTCGCAATGCTTCATTATCTGCTATGTTATTCATGCTTGCAGCAAAAGATCAAGGATGGGACACTTGCCCAATGATTGGTTTTGATATGGCAAGAGTACATGAATTATTACAACTAGATAAAGAGATGGAAATTGCGCTAATGATTACGATTGGTAAAGAAAAGGTGGAGAGTCGTCCACCAAGAGGGTATCGTAAACCACTATCAGAATTTGTCACCTATATATAAAAGACGTTTACACGTCTTTTTTTTAGATGAATATACAGGATATCCGACACTAAATAACAGAAAATAAAAACACAAAAAATGTACTAATATATCTATTATCTCATAATGCCTACAACAGATTCTATTATTCAATGATTTTGTTATAAAAATAAAAACCATCGTTCATAGTAACGACAAATATCCATACGAGTTAAATTTTCAACTTATTTTTAGTGTGTGAAACCTTTTGATTGGGTAAGGAGTATACATAGTAAAACGTATAGTTTGGAGGCAATCGTATGAAAGATTATTTTCATATTGCCATGTTAGGGCAAACAGGTGTAGGTAAGTCTACTCTTATTAATTATATGGTAGGTGAGCAAGTACGAGAGGTTGGAACAGGGCTACCTGTAACTAAAAAAGGGTTCCATACAATAGAAGTGAACATAGAAGGCATGCATATTAACCTAACAGATGCTTGGGGGATTGAACAAGGGAAGTTAGAAGAATGGGAGAAGACCGTAAAGAAATTTCATAAAAAACAGCCCATTCAGTTAGCGATTTATTGTATTGATGCAAGTTCAACACGTGTGCAAGCAACCGATCTGAAGATTATTCATGATCTCAAGGAACAACAGATCCCCGTGATTACCGTGTTAACAAAAGCCAATACGATTGCACAAGCGGATATTACAAAAATGGCGCAATTGTTGCCAACCCATGTGATTGCAGTAAACAGTAAGCGAGAGCAATACTTTGATGGTACGATTGCACAAGCATTTGGGCGAGAACGAGTAATTGAACAAATTAGGCAACATTATACGATCCCAACAACTAAGAAAAAAAGACGATTTGGAGGTATGCGTTTTGGTAAAAACAAGTGATGTGATTGTGAATCAAGCCGTGGAAAAAGCGATGGCAGGCTTTTTAAATGAGGAGGGCAAAACAAATATATTAGTAGTGGGCGCTACAGGGAGTGGTAAAAGTTCATTAGTGAATCGCGTATTTCAAATCGATTTTGCCAAAACGGGCGTGGGTACGCCTGTAACGCAAGCTACGACGAAATATGAAGTAGATGATTTTCCGATTACATTGTTTGATACAAAGGGATATGAAGTAGCAACAGATGAGCATAAACGCTTTATCACAGAAATGGAAAGCTATATGAAAGATAGTAAAAAGAAAATGGATGAGCAAATCCATATGATATGGTACTGCATTGCAGCAAGCGGGCACCGTGTCACAGAGACAGACCTTGCTATGTTAAAGAAATTTAGCGATATAAATAAACCTGTGTGTGTGGTATTAACAAAAAGTGATATTACAGCAGTGTCAGATGTAAATACATTAATGCAAGTGTTAGATGAACATGGCTTTGATAGCTTTGCTGTTTCAAGTCGAGCAGGCATTCAATTACCAAAGCTAATGGAGTGGACGTATAACCATTTAGATGATGCTGTGAAGTGGGCATTTTTACGGGCTCAACAAGTGAATGTGGAATTAAAGCGTACAGAAATTAATAAGGCAATACGTCAACATGCTACGATGGCATTTGGTGTAGGTTTTACACCTATTCCCTTTGCAGACGGTCCTATATTATTAGCTAACCAAGGTGTGATGATAAATCGTGTATTAAAGGGTTACGGCTTAGACGGTTTATTCGGTAATTTTGAAAATTTAATTGGCACATTAGGTGTAGGGCAAATTGTGTCACAGTTAGGTCGTTATCTTGTTGCACAAATTTTAAAGTTTGTGCCAGGGGTAGGTACAGTTGCAGGAGGGATGATTAACGGCTCTGTTGCTACATCACTTACGATTGCGTTAGGTCTTACAGTATCAGAAATTAGTTACCGTGTAGCAATAGCTAAGCTACAAGATGAGAATTTAGATGTCGAAAGTTTTATGAAAAGTATTCCAATGGATGAAATCAAAGGGCTATTTGAACAATTTGTGAAAGATGAGTTAAAACGTAATAAATAAAAATAACAGGTAATAAAATTGAGTTGTCGTTAGTTTACGAGTGTTTTTCTTCTAAATGGGTATAATGAAAATATTACGATAATAAGAAATGAGTGATCAATGTGACAGTGATAATTCGAAAGATGAACGCTAACGATATTAGCGAAGTGCAGGCAATTGCACGCATCAGTTGGCATACGACGTATGAAAACATTATCCCTATAGCCATACAAAATAATTTTTTGGATATGGCTTATAATGATGAACAAATGAAACAACGCCTTGATCATTCGATGATCTATATTGCTGAAGTAGCAGGGCAAGTCGTTGGTTTTGCCAATTATTCATTTGTAAGAGAGGATGGCAATATTGAATTAGCTGCCATTTATCTTCACCCTAATGCGCAAGGACAAGGGATTGGCACTTTGTTGTTACAACAAGCATGGGAAGAAATCGATGGTGTTAAAGCCATCTATATTAACGTTGAAAAAGATAATGCAATTGGCATGCATTTTTATAAAGCCAAAGGATTTGAAATCGTTAGTGAGTTTGACGATGACTTTGATGGTCATCTATTAAAAACAGTTCGCATGGTATTGAAAATAAAACAATATGTCTCACCTAGAGCAGAACCATAAACTTGTACAAGTTTATGGCTTTTTAAGTGGTGAGAGTTGGACGCATGCGCGGTGTGAGTTTGCTAAAAGTGGAGGCAAGCACTTGCTGAAATAACATGCCAAAAACAACAGGCATTGCTACTTTAGCAGGGAAGTAACTAGTAGCAATTACAACACCAACAGCAATATTACGCATACCACCTAAAAACATAAAGGAGATGGCAACATCAGGTTGCTTATAGTACACGGTTTTTCCGATAAGTAAGGCAAAGGTATAACCTGAAATGGATACAATAAGCACAGTCACAATGATAGCAACCACATGCCAATTAAAATTTTTTAAATAAGGCGATACCGCACTGCCATTAATCATCACAACCCCAAATAACGCTAATTTTGAAAAAGGCGCTAAGCGCGGCGACCATTTCTTTTGGATAGTACCGTGTGATAGCGCATTAAGTATAATCCCAACAATTGTAGGTAAAACAATCATCCATAACAAATCTACGAGTAATCGGCTCGCATCAACCTCAATAACGGCGCCAACCATGACATAAAGAAGCGTTGGCATAATAAATGGCGCTAAAAGTGTATCAATTAAAATAATAGCTAGTGCGAGAGGCATGTTACCTTTACATACTGTAATCCAAATCATACTTGTAATCCCTGTAGGTACAGCGACTGCAACCACAAAACCTATCGTAAGCAATGTATCATCAAAAATAATTGTAGCTAAAAAATATGCCCAAACAGGCATTAAAACATGTAAAAAAGCAATGCTACATAAAATCGTAAGTGGGAAGCGGCGGAAAACGTTACTATCTTTAACCCGCATGCTTAAGCTCCCTGTAAACGTCATAAAAGCGAATAAGAACGGCACAATAAATAAGATTTTCTCACCTACATTATGTAATATAACGCCAATCACTAAACTAAGAGGCGTTAAAATGGCAATATATTTCTGTAAAAAAGCATTTAAAGTTTGTATCATAGCACACCTTCTTTCCACCTTCATAATAAATATAGAATTGACTTGTAAAAACAAAAACACAGCGACCTTTAAGGTCCTGTGTTTTGTGCTTTAGTCGCGGAAAAATACTTTTTCTATGTTGTATTTAGCTTGCAATGTATTAATAGCATACGTTTCATAAATCTCGCGTTCCATTGGGTCCGCTACTTCAAATACTTCAATTTTATGCACTTCATCACGGTGATTCACCATTAGACCATTATCGTTAAAGTGTTTTTTGATACGCTGGCGTAATTTACGTGCTTTACCAACAAATAATAATTCATTATCTGCGTTAAAGAACATAAAAATCCCACCGTTTTCACGTGTAATTTTATGGAAATCAATAAAGCCATAAATTGAAGGAATAATGGCTTCACCAGGTTTAGGATTTTGCTCTCGTTGGCGAATCACAACATCAGGCTTTGGTAATTCGATTTTTATCAAAATAAGTCACGTCCTCATCGTTTACTAAAGGTATATGCTATCATAAATAACAGATAAAATCTATGTATTGCAATAAAATACCCTGCATGCTATTATGTCACTAACTACATATTTCTTATCAAGAGAAGCTGAGGGAAAGGCCCTATGACGCTTCAGCAACCTCTCCACATGGAGAAAGGTGCTAATTCCTGTAAGATAAGAGAGTGAATTTTGTCAAAATCTCTCCTTCTTATAGAAGGGGAGTTTTTTTATGTAAAGGGGAGATTACGGTTGCCAATTAATATTCCAAAGAATTTACCAGTAGGTGAACATTTACGCAAAGAAAAAATCTTTGTGATGGAAGAAGAACGCGCACGTACACAGGAAATTCGACCATTAAATATTATCATTTTAAATTTAATGCCTGAAAAAGAGAAAGCGGAGTTACAGTTACTGCGCTTGTTAGGTAATACACCGTTACAAGTAAATATTACCTTTTTGAACACAGCAACATATACCTCTAAAAACATTAGTAAATCACATTTAGATGCCTTTTACACAACGTTTGATGAGATTAAGCATAAGCGTTATGATGGCATGATTATTACAGGTGCACCAGTTGAAAAAATGGCGTTTGAAGAAGTAAATTATTGGAAAGAGATGCAGGCCATTATGGATTGGTCTGAAACAAATGTCACAAGTACATTACACATTTGTTGGGGTGCTCAAGCTGCTTTATACCATCATTTTGGTATTGGTAAATTTGAATTACCTCATAAATGTTCAGGCGTGTACTCACATGTAGTGACAGATTGCACTTATGATTTAGTACGTGGCTTTAGCGATATTTTTGTAGCACCTCATTCTCGTTATACATCTGTCTCTATTGAAGAGGTGCGTGCACATCAAGACTTGAAACTATTATCTTACTCCGATGAAGCTGGTGTATTTATCGTAGCCTCACGTGATAGTAAAAATATTATGATTACAGGTCATTTAGAGTATGATGCACACACTTTAGCAGAAGAGTACGAACGAGATAGCGAAAAAGGTCTTAACCCAGACGTCCCTGCATATTATTTCCCTAATGATGATCCAACCAAAAAACCTGTTAACACATGGCGTGCACATACGCATCTCTTATTTTCAAATTGGTTAAATTATTATGTTTACCAAGCAACACCTTATGAGTGGGAATGAGTCATATTAGAGAAGAAGTGTAATTGAGTAAAATCAATGGCACTTCTTTTTTTTATGGCAAAAAACATAGAAAGTCAGTGTCTTATCAGTTTCGCCTCTTAAAGTATACGTAAGGAGGCGAATTATTATGATAAAAAAATGGGTAATCATAGGTTGTTTATTGCTAGTAATCAATACGATAAATAGCCCCTACATCTTAGCAGATGATGACGATGAATACGAGCATGATAACAAAGAAAAGGAGGAGCGAAAACATAAGAAAGAACATGACGATGATGACTATGAAAAACGAGGTTATCAAGCGCCAATACCTACGATAACACCTTGGAACATTTGGACGAGAGATACACAACTTACTCCTGCATCTTTACCTTTTACGACGACAAAGCGTGTAACATTACGTGATGAGCAAAGCAAGACACATCAATTGACGATTGTAGTGATAGAGCAGGAATTATTTGTAGATGTGTATACCATGGCAAACTTATTAGAAGCAAATGCTGTTATTTACCCTAAAAGTCAACTGGCAGAAGTGAAGAATGACCAAGTGACATTATTATTTAAAAGTCAAACGAATGTGGTGTATGAAAACTTACAAAAGCAACCACTACCTGCAACGACATTTATGAATGGCTATAAAATGTACGTGCCTTTACGTGTAATAACAAATGCACTTGGTTACGTATTTGAGTGGGATCAAGCTAACCAACAGTTTTACTATTATGTGTTATAAGGGAGTAGATACAAATGAAATTAAGCAAAAAGATAAAATGGGGAACAGGGCTAACGGGTGTGGCGCTGAGTGCTCTAATGATAAATGAAATACAAGATGCAACACCTATTGATGCAACGTTGAGTGAAAGAGAACAGGAGATTTTGCAATTAGACTGGACAAATTTCGAGGTGACAATTGACGATGAAAAACCAGCAGAACGCCAGACACGACGCACATGATACGCTGATGTGCTATAGTATGCATACCTTATTTTTTATTCAACTGCCATTACATGCCATGAAGCAATATAAAGACATGCTGCTTCAACAACTACAGTTTGTTGACCAAGAATGGTCACGTTTTCATGAGAGTAATGAATTAGCATGCATTAATCAGCAAATGATTGGTCAAACAAGGACAATCTCACCTTTACTATATGCATGTTTACAACAAGCGCATACATATTATGTACAAACAGCAGGTGCTTTTTCACCCTATTTAAAGCAAGCCATGTGTACACATGGCTATAATCAAACATTCCCTTTTACAAAAGCAACTGTGACACAACAAACCTTACCTATACAACAAACGCCCTTTATTTTTTTACCTTCGTATCGTCTGCAACGTGTTGGTATTGGAGAGATTGATTTAGGTGGTTTTGCCAAAGGATTTATAATCGAAAGGCTTGCAATGTACTTACAACAAAATGGTGTTACGGAGGGGATGATTGATGGCGGTGGAGATATTCGTGTATGGTCAAGCGGACAAAAAACATGGAAGCTAGCTGTAGCCAATCCTTATGACCAACACAAACCACCATTGACAACGATTACTTTACAAAATGGTGCTGTAGCTACCTCTAATCGCATTTATCGTAGTTGGCATCAAGGGGATGTAGTTAAACACCATTTATTGGATGGGCGTACAGGTGAGGTGTGTCAGAGTGACATTATTCAAGCGACAGTAGTAACAGCCCGCTTAACGGATGCAGAAGTGGCGACTAAGTTATGCTTTTTACAACAACCGCTCCCTTTTACCACGAAAGTGGCTACCTATATTGTAAAAGCTAAACAACAGGCACAGTGGCAATTGAAAGGAGCGCAACTATGATGATATGGCTATTCCTACGGATTACAGGCTTTTTGGCTTACTTTTATTTTACTTGGGCGGTAATAGCAGGTTTTTTACGAAAATCAAATGTCCCAAAAAAACGTAAAAATCTTTTATTCCATATGCATACAAATGCAGGCTGGTATGGGCTATTTGCGCTAACGGCTCATTTTTTACTCGTTGCTGCAGATACCTATGTGAACTTCCCACTCCTCACCTTAATCGTGCCATTTAGTACACAAGATCGATCCCTTTATTTAAGTCTAGGTATTATCGCTAGTTATTTGTTTATCATAGTATTATTCACATCAGATGTATACTTAACTACAATGCACCGCACCTTGTGGAAGTGGTTGCACTTTCTAACAGTGCCAGCATGGCTCCTTGCTTTATCGCATAGTTTAGGCATAGGGTCTGACACTTTTCGCCCTATTATTTTAGGGTTTTATATGATTACATCCCTTTCAGTATTATTTGCTTTAGGCTACCGTATAAATAAACGTAAGATGAATACAAGCGGTAAAGGGGAATAAATTATCCCTTTTACTCCTTGTATTCATCTAAAATTTTTGGCAGTGTCACTGTAAATATAGAGCCTTGATGAAGTGTACTAGTTACTGTAATCGTACCTTGATGTTGTTTGACGATTGCTTGAGCGATAGCTAAGCCTAAACCATTACCAGCTTTTTGTGCTGTATGATTCGTACGGTAAAAGCGGTCGAAAATGGCATCCCTCTCATCATCAGCTATTCCTACACCGCTATCTTCAATACAAATGATAAGGGCGAGGTGTTGTGACATTACAGAAAAACGAATATGACCTGCTGACGTGTAGGTGAGGGCATTATCTAATAAAATATAAAGTAATTCACGCAACCTTACTTCGTCACCTTTTACATACAGATGAGGTGCAATAGCAGTAGAAAATGTGATATTCGTAGGCATACGGTGTTCAAATTTATTAGCGGTTGCCTTTGCCAATAGTGAAAAATTCATTCTCTCAAAATAAGGTGTATGTTCAGTTTGATCAAGCTTTGCTAATAATAATAATTGCTGTAATAATTGTTCCATAAAGGTAGCCTCTTCTTTTAATTCATCAATTAATTGATGCCCAAATGGACTCAAAGTAGTGGCTTCTAACGCTAAAATATCAAGAGAACTATAAAAGATACTTAAGGGCGTTCTTAACTCATGAGAAGCATCGGATACAAAGCGTTTTTGCTTGGTAAAAGCCATAGCTAAAGGTGACATTGCTTTAGTGGCTAAATAGTAACTTACGGATGCAATCAGTAGTGTCGAGAGTAAACTAAGTGCAACAAACACATACCCCATTGTCGTAAAAAAGTTGGTTTGTGCAGTAGTTGTTTGCCCTACAAGTAAATAGCCTACCACTTTTTCTTTGTCTATAATGGGTTTTTGTAAAGTCAAAAAATGTTCTTCATCCCAAGTAGTACGCAAGAATTTTTCCTCGTTAATGGGTATCTTCATAAATTGCTGGTAGAGCTCTGCTTGCAAGCCTTTAACAGACTCATCCCCATGAATAAAAATGCCATCTTTATCGTAAATATAATAAAAGTAGTGACGGTTAGGGTCATATGTTAAATAACTTTCTGGCAATTGCAAATAGGTAAAGAAGTCATGCTCTTGTGCGTTATAAAATGTTTCAAGCTCGTCTTTTTGTTGTTGTGTCATCACATAATAAAGGGAGCCATACAACAATGCAGCAAATGCTGAAAATAGTAAAAAATAAAGCAGTGTATAAGCTATGGTTAATCGTTTTTTAGAAGTGTTAAACATTAGCTATTCCTCATGGTAAAGCCAAGACCACGAATATTTTTAATGCGAGAAGGTGTGGAGGGGGTATCAATTTTCTTTCTCACGAGCTTGAGTAATGCATCAACAGAGTTAATTGATACCGTATAATCATAGCCCCACACATGATTTGCTATTTGGTCGTGTGAGACAATCTGCCCCTTATGTAAAAACAAAAACTCTAACAACAAGAACTCATTTTTTGTGAGTGTAATGGGCGTTTGCTGATTAAAAAACTGACGGCGGTCTTTGTATAAAGTTATGCCTTCAATTGTAATGGTTTGTTCCACTGTTTTATATGTTCTTCGTAGCAATGCACGCACCCGCGCTAACAACTCCTCAAGTTGAAAAGGCTTGGTTAAATAATCATCTGCTCCAACATCAAGTGCCTCAACAATATCATCTGCCTCACCTTTAGCTGTGAGCATTAAAATAGCCCCTTGAAAGTGCTCTTGTCTTAGTTGTTGACATAACATCACACCACTCATAGCTGGCAACATCCAATCCACTAATAGTAAGTCGATATCATCAATAGCAACATAATCAAGTGCCTCCTCAGCTGTCTTTACTTGTGTGACATAGTACCGTTCTTTTTGTAAGATATGACTGATATTACGACGTAAACGGTCGTCATCTTCTACGACGAGTAATTTCATAATAACCTCTCCTTTTTTGTAGTATAGGCTTAGTAAAATGATAACAGACTGAAAAACCAGCATGAAAATAAAAAAGCTGCGCTATTAGTTGCGCAGCTTAAGTGTATGGTATCGTCTCTACATAATCGTAAGCGAGCTCTTGTAATTGCTCGTTTACTTTTACAATAAGATGATGCTGATTAAAGAACCACAAATCGTCTTCCTCAATAAAATAGGTGATATCATCAACTACCGTTTTCACACCAATGTGATGTGGCTCGTCACGCGTCATACCTAATGAGAAGCCTTCGTGAAAAGGGCTTGAGCCCCCGTAACGTGCATAAAAACGTATCGTATCACCTGTTTCAACTTCCATTTCTTCCGCAAACCAGTTTTTTGCTTCGTCGGTTACAATAATTTGCATTGCTTCTTCACTCCTATAGCCATTTGACTTTTGGTTCAGTACCATCTTTGATACGCTTAATGTTGGCACGGTGACGGTACATAATAAAGCTAAATAAAAAGAATATTAAAATAAATAAGGCATAATCACCTGTAACAAAATAATAAACGATACTGTAAATTAAAGCGACTGAAGCGGCTACCATAGAAGTTAAACTTACGATTTTTGAAAGTTTTAACGTTAGGAAAAATACGATAAATAAAATAATAAAGAGCATAGGGGCATAACCTAATACAACCCCAGCAGAAGTAGCAACAGCCTTACCACCACGAAAACTTGCAAAGATAGGGAACATATGACCAATGACAGCTGTAATCCCTAAAATTAAAGGATGAATGTTTGCAGCTGCAAAAAATGGGATAAGTGGTAACAATACAGCAGCGGTTCCTTTTAACACATCCATAAATGTTACAACGAGACCTGCTTTTTTGCCTAATATACGAAATGTATTTGTCGCACCCAAATTGCCACTGCCATGTTCTCTAATATCTGTATTAAAAAAGATTTTGCCAATCCACAAACCTGATGGAATAGAGCCAATCAAATAGGCAATGAGCAAAAGTAAAAAAATTGTCATAGTAGAACTCCTTTGTCGTAGGTTAATACCTCGTATCTATAGTTAGTGCTAATTACTATATTACATAGATTTCATCATATTGAAAAGATGATAAGTGTAATTTCATACGGAGCCTATGTTGTTAGCGCAAGATTTTTGTTAAAATGAAGCGTATGTGTGATTTTGATTGACACTTTACCAGTAAGCGATTACGATTAATTATAGAATTACATAAGAACGAATGTTCTGTATTTTGTTCTCTTGTTGGAGGGATTTCTTTGAGTACAACATATAATGAAGATGATATTCAAGTATTAGAAGGGTTAGAAGCCGTTCGTAAACGACCAGGTATGTACATTGGTTCAACGGATAGTAGAGGGTTACATCACCTCGTTTACGAAATATTAGATAACGCAGTAGATGAAGCACTTGCAGGTTTTGGTGAGCGCATTATTGTCACGATTCATAAAGATCAAAGTATTAGTGTACGTGACTTTGCTCGTGGTATGCCTGTTGGTATGCATAAACTAGGCAAACCAACCCCTGAAATTATTTTAACCGTATTACACGCAGGTGGTAAGTTTGGACAAGGTGGCTATAAAACGAGTGGTGGTTTGCATGGCGTAGGTTCGTCAGTCGTAAATGCACTATCTCGTTTTTTAACGGTTACGATTTATCGCGATGGTCAAATATATGAACAACGTTTTGAAAATGGCGGTAAACCGGTAACAACCCTTGAAGTAATAGGTAAGACACGCGAGACAGGGACGAATGTTCATTTCTTACCTGATGACACAATTTTTTCAACCACAAAATATCAGTATGATACATTAGCTGAGCGATTACGCGAGTCTGCTTTTTTATTAAAAGGGTTGCAAATTGAGCTTATTGATGAGCGTGAAGAAGAAGTGCGTCATGAAGTGTTTCATTATGATAATGGTATTGAAGCATTTGTAGCGTATTTAAACGAAGAAAAAGATACACTGCACGCTGTGCGCTATGTGGAAGGAACGCAGCATGATATTGAGGTGGAATTTGCTTTTCAATACAACGACGGTTATGCTGAAACGATTTTATCTTTTGTGAATAATGTGCGTACAAGAGATGGTGGTACGCATGAAACAGGGGCAAAAGCGGCATTAACACGTGTCTTTAATGAATATGCGCGTAAAGTAGGCTTGTTAAAAGAAAAAGATAAAAATCTAGAAGGTGCTGATATCCGAGAAGGTTTATGTGCAATTGTTTCTGTACGTATTCCTGAGCATTTATTGCAGTTTGAAGGGCAAACAAAAAGTAAATTAGGTACTTCAGAAGCTCGGTCTGCTGTTGATGCCGTTGTATCAGAACAAGTTTTTTATGTGCTAGAGGAGAATGCAGAGCTATCAGCATCCTTAGTCAGAAAAGCCATTCGTGCGCAGCAAGTGAGAGAGGCTGCACGCAAAGCGAGAGAAGATGCAAGAAGTGGGAAGAAGAACCGAAAATCCACACTATTATCGGGTAAACTAACACCCGCACAATCTAAAAATGCAGCAAGAAATGAATTGTATTTAGTAGAGGGCGACTCTGCTGGAGGCTCAGCCAAACAAGGGCGAGACCGCACATTCCAAGCGATATTACCGTTAAGAGGTAAAGTCATCAATACGGAAAAAGCAAAGCTAGAAGATATTATGAAAAATGAAGAAATCTCTACCATTATTCATACGATTGGCGCTGGTGTAGGTTCAGATTTCTCCATAGAGGATGCCGCATACGATAAAGTCGTTATTATGACGGATGCTGACACAGACGGCGCTCACATCCAAGTATTATTACTAACTTTCTTTTATCGTTATATGCGCCCTTTAATTGAGGCAGGGAAAATATATATCGCTTTACCACCGTTATATAAAGTAAGTCGTGGTACAGGTAAAAAAGAAGTGTTTGAGTACGCTTGGACAGAGCGAGAATTAGATGCCGCAATTAAGCGTGTTGGCAAAGGTTATGTCATTCAACGTTACAAAGGTTTGGGTGAGATGAATGCGTCACAATTATGGGAGACAACGATGGACCCTAAAAGCCGCACATTAATTCGTGTGCGTATTGAGGATGGTTTAAGAGCAGAGCAACGTGTTACTACGTTAATGGGTGATAAAGTAGAACCTCGTCGTAAATGGATTGAATCACATGTCGATTTTGGTATGGAAGATGATGCCAACATACTGGAGAATGAATTCATTAGTGAGGAGGAACAATAATGCAAGAAAAGTTTCAAGATTTGCCATTAGAAGAAGTTATGGGGGACCGTTTTGGCCGCTACAGTAAGTATATTATCCAAGACCGCGCGTTACCTGATGCAAGAGATGGCTTAAAGCCAGTACAACGCCGTATTTTGTATGCCATGTCTGAAGAAGGAAACACACATGATAAACCTTTCCGTAAAGCCGCAAAGACAGTAGGAAATGTTATTGGTAATTACCACCCTCACGGCGACACATCCGTCTATGAGGCAATGGTGCGTATGAGCCAAGACTGGAAGGCGCGTCATATGTTAATTGAAATGCATGGTAACAATGGTTCAGTAGATGGTGATCCTGCTGCTGCGATGCGTTATACAGAGGCAAGATTATCAACAATTGCAGCAGAAATGTTGCGTGATATTAATAAATTTAAAGAGGCAAGTGCAGATGGTGATGAGCATATTGCCATTAAGTTTATTCCTAACTTTGATGAACAAGATTTAGAGCCAACTGTTCTACCAGCTCGATTCCCTAATCTACTTGTCAATGGTTCAACAGGCATATCAGCAGGGTATGCTACAGACATCCCACCTCATAATTTAGACGAAGTTATTGAGGCTGTGCTTATGCGCTTAAGTAAGCCGACATCTTCTGTCGAGGAGTTAATGACAGTCTTGAAGGGCCCAGACTTCCCAACAGGGGGGACCATTCAAGGGGTTGACGGGATTAAAAAGGCGTATGAAACAGGGCGTGGTAAAATTGTAGTTCGTGCCAAGTCTACCATCGAAACATTAAAAGGTAATAAAGAGCAAATCGTGATTACCGAATTACCTTACGATGTGAATAAAGCGAATCTCGTTAAAAAAATTGACGAGCAACGCATTGATAAAAAACTGGACGGGATTGCAGAAGTGCGTGATGAATCTGATCGTGAAGGTTTACGTGTTGTCATTGAGTTGAAAAAAGATATCCCAGCACAAGGGATTTTAAATTATCTATTAAAAATTACAGACTTACAAGTCACTTACAATTTTAATATGATTGCGATTCATAATCGTCGACCTACTATGATGACATTGCCTTTACTATTAGATGCTTACATTGACCATCAAAAAGCTGTCGTGAAACAACGTACAAATTATGATTTACACCGCGCTAAAAAGCGTTTACACATTGTTGAGGGTTTAATTAAAGCCTTATCTATTTTAGATAAAGTCATTGATACGATTCGTGCCTCTAAAGATAAGCGCAATGCAAAAGATAATTTAATTACACAGTTCACCTTCACAGAAGCACAAGCAGAAGCTATTGTGAGTTTACAATTATATCGTTTAACGAATACCGATATTACTTCCTTACAACAAGAGCATGCGGCACTACAAGCTGAAATCACACAATTAGAGGCAATTTTAGCAAGTGATAATAAATTAATTGCTGTGATTAAAAAAGAACTAAAGCAACTCCAAAAAACATTTAAAGAACCACGTCGCTCTATGATTCAAGCTAAGATCGAGGAGATTGAAGTGACGCTTGATGTATTAGTGCCAAGTGAAGATGTGGTAGTGACTGTTACAAAAGATGGCTATATTAAACGTACATCTTTACGCTCACATGCTGCTTCAAATGGTAAGGACTTAGCTATGAAGGAGTCCGATTACATTTTATTCGAGCAAACGATGAATACACAACATCACTTATTATTGTTCACAAATCGTGGGCAGTATATGTATCAACCTGTCCATGTGTTACCTGATATCCGCTGGAAAGACCTTGGGCAACATATTTCTGGCATTATTCCATTAGAAGAACAAGAAGAAATTATTGCTGTCTATGGCTTTGTTACGTTGGATGAAAAGGAACAGTACGTCGTTACTGCCACAAAAGATGGACAAATAAAACGATCTGCACTGACAGATTATGTTGTTTCTCGCTATTCACGAGCAATGAAAACGATGAACGTGAAAAAAACGGATGAAATGATTGCCGCTTTTGTTGCCTCATCAACAGCACAGGTGCTATTAACAACAACAGAAGGGCAGGCGCTGCGCTTTGATGTAGAGGAAGTCCCTGTAACAGGTTTACGTACAGGCGGAGTTAAAGCCATGGCATTAAAGGATGAGGAAGTGAATTTTGCTAACGTGGTACAATCTGATGATGACATCATTATTGTAACGCAGCGTGGTGCGGTTAAAAAGATGAAGGCGACAGAAGTCCCTGTAGCTAACCGTGCGCAAAGAGGAGTGCAAATTTTAACAACACTAAAAAATAATCCACATAAAATTATTGCCACACAAATTGCTAAAGAAGGCGACTTAATCATTGAGACAGAGAAGGCACATATAGAGGCCATTGCGGTTAAAACATTGCCGCATAATGAACGCTTATCCAATGGTTCGTTTAAGGTAGATACTAAAGTAGAGGGTGCGATTTGTACCGTCTATATCGCGCCTAACATATTTGAGCAAAAATAAGTTGCTAAACGTAAAAGAACTGCTATAATGAAGTTGGCTAAAAAAGCTGAATGAACAACATACGTGGGGGAGTGCGTAGTGACGCACTGAGAGACTAAGAAATTAGGATACCCTTTGCACCTGATACAGTTCATACTGTCGTAGGGAACACGAATAACTTTACTGCGCAAATTTATTTGAGCACCTAAGGATACTGTGTCCCTAGGTGCTTTTTGTTGTATACCTAGGAGGAACAAAAATGAAGAAATTCATGTGGCTAGTTGCGATTGTAGCTGTGCTTGCATTAGTCGGTTGTCAAGCAAAAGATGACGAAACGGCAAAGAAAGACAGTCAAAAAAGTGACGAGCCATCATTAGAGAAAGTAACAGTAGTATTGGACTGGACTCCCAATACTAATCACACAGGCTTATATGTAGCACAACAACAAGGCTACTTTAAAGAGCAAGGCTTAGATGTGGAGATCATTCAACCCGGTGATGCAGGCGCTGACCAACTCATTGCTTCAGGCAAGGCAGATTTTGGTGTGAGCTACCAAGAAGGTATTACACAAGCCCGTGTGCAAGGTGTACCACTTGTTTCGATTGCAGCCATTATTCAGCATAACACATCTGGCTTTGCCTCACCAAAGGATAAAAATATTGCCTCACCAAAAGATTTTGAAGGTAAAACATATGGTGGATGGGGCTCACCGATTGAAAAAGCTGTGATTGAAACGATTATGAAAGCTGATCAGGCTGACGTATCAAAGATGGAGATTATTAATGCAGGTGACACTGATTTCTTCACAATGACAGAAAAAGATGTGGACTTTGCATGGATTTATTACGGTTGGACAGGTGTTGAAGCGGAATTACGTGGCAAAGACATTAATATGGTGTATTTAACGGATTATAGTGACAAGCTTGATTATTATACCCCCGTGCTTGCGACGAATGAAAAAATGATTGAAAAACAACCAGAAATCGTAGAGAAGTTTGTAGCAGGAGCGGCACAAGGCTATGAATTTGCTATCGATAAACCTGAAGAAGCCGCTAATATTTTACTAACGGCTGAACCTGACTTAGCACAAGATTTAGTAATTAACTCACAAAAATGGTTAGCGGATAAATATCAAGACGATGCATCACAATGGGGTGTTCAAAAACTTGATATTTGGAAAAATTATGCCGAATGGATGACAGAAAATGGTGTACTAGAAGGCGAATTTGATCCAGAAAAAGCATTTACAAATGATTTTTTACCGAAAAAATAAGGAGGATTTAACATGTCGAACTCATTAATTAGTGTGCAAATTATCCCAAAAACAGAACGTGTAGAAGATGTGATTCCAGCAGTAGATGCTGCGATTAAAGTAATCGACGATGCAGGTGTGAAGTATGAGGTGCACCCATTAGAGACAACAATGGAAGGTGAATTATCTACATTATTAGCTATTATCGAAAAAATGAATGAAAAGATGGTCGAACTCGGCTGTGTGAATGTTATTACACAGGTAAAAATTTTATACCAACCATCTGGTATTACAATGGATACATTAACGGAGAAGTATCGTTAATATGAAATTATGGCAGCGAGGGGGAGCAGCAACACTGTTCCTTCTCGCTTTATTTATCCTATGGGAAGTAATTGTAAGATGGCAAGAAATCCCCATGTGGTTACTACCTGCGCCGAGTGCAATTGTAACAGAAGGTTTTCAGTCATTACCTGATTTCATCCCTCATATTTTAGCGACAATAGAGTTAACATTAGTAGGTTTATGTATTGGTGCAAGCATTGGTTTTATCATTGCTTTAATGTTACATCGTTTACCTATTGTAAATCGCATGATTTATCCTTTGCTTATATTATCACAAAATGTGCCAACCATTGTATTAGCTCCTTTACTTATTATTTGGTTTGGTTTCGGTTTATTGCCAAAATTGATTATTATTAGTTTAGTTTGCTTTTTCCCCATCGTTGTAGCAACAATGGATGGCTTAAAAAATACAGACCCCGCATTAAAGCATTACATGCAAATGATGGGGGCAACGAAAGGACAAACGTTTTGGAAGCTAGAGTTACCCTATGCATTACCTTCTTTATTTTCGGGTTTGAAAATCGCTGCAACTTATAGTGTAATGGGTGCTGTGATATCAGAGTGGTTAGGTGCAAAAAAAGGCATTGGTGTATTTATGACATACGCCCAATCCTCATTTCGCATCGACCGTGTCTTCGTTGCCATTTTCACGATTATGCTATTAAGTATGGCATTATTTGCTGTTATTCAGTTATTAGAGCGTACCCTTGTTAAAGGTCGCGCAAAAGAGGTGTGAGTTATGTTAGAGATCAAAGCATTGCATCAATCCTTTGGAGAAGTGGACGTATTACGTGATGTAACCTTTACCGTGAATGAAGGAGAGTTTGTGGCAATACTTGGCCCAAGCGGTAGTGGTAAAAGTACGTTGTTTCAACTTATAGGTGGTATTTTAGCGCCGAAAAGTGGGGCCATTTTGTTACATCAACGCCCTATCAACGGCGAGAAGGGGCATATGAGTTATATGCCACAGCAAGCATCATTATTACCATGGCGCACCGTATTACAAAACGTAGTGCTA
This sequence comes from Lysinibacillus alkalisoli, assembly GCF_014643595.1. Lineage (GTDB taxonomy): Bacteria > Bacillota > Bacilli > Bacillales_A > Planococcaceae > Metalysinibacillus > Metalysinibacillus alkalisoli. The sequence goes on along the minus strand of NZ_BMJT01000002.1, from coordinate 356,380 downwards.
GGGCAAGAAATACAAGGTAAAGCTAATAAGGAGGAGGCCAAACAGTGGCTAGCACGCGTAGGGTTGGCGTCATTTGAAGAGGCATACCCGATTGAATTGTCAGGTGGTATGAAGCAACGAGTGACATTTATACGTGCGCTACTAAGTGATAGAGAATTATTATGTTTAGATGAGCCATTCTCTGCTTTAGATGAATTTACACGTTTAGAGATGCAAACGTGGCTCTTATCTGTATGGGAGAAACATCGTCGCTCTGTATTATTTGTTACCCACAGTATTGAAGAAGCCATTTATTTAGCAGATAAAATCGTAGTACTTACCAAAAGACCAGCAACCGTTAAACAAGTCATTAACGTACCCTTTGCCCGTCCAAGACAAGAGGCACTGCTCGCCACGACTGAGTTCATAGCCTTAAAACAACAACTCTTTACACTGATTAAGGAGGAGAAAGCATGATTGATGCACATATTCATTTAGATCAGTATGCAGAGAAAGAACAATGGCATATTTTACATAGTGATGTTGAGGCTTTTATTGCCGTATCAATGGATTTGGCAAGTGCCAAGAGAAATTTACAACTCGCTACCTATTACCCATGTGTGAAGCCAGCTTTTGGCTATCACCCTGAACAAGCGGTATTACAGGACGAAACGTCTTTATTTCAATTTATTTATGAAAACGCTAGCAAAATGGTTGCGATTGGTGAAGTAGGTTTGCCATACTATAGTCAGATTGATCGTGAATCACATAAACGTTTGCTTGGAAAATTTATGCTGTTAGCGAAAGCATTAGATAAACCAATCATTTTACATGCTGTTTATGAAGATGCTATAGAAGTATGTGATATGTTAGAAGAATATGAGATTCGGCGTGCTCATTTTCATTGGTTTAAAGGTGACAGGAAAACAACTGAACGTATGAAAAATATGGGATACTATATATCTGTTACGCCTGATGTTTGCTATGAGAAAGAGATACAACAACTTGTTGAACATTATCCTCTATCGCAAATGATGATTGAAACAGATGGGCCATGGCGTTTTGATGGACCGTTCCAACAACAAGTAACAACACCTCATATGATGAATGAAAGTATTGCTACTATTGCCCAAATTAAACAGTTATCCATACAAAAAACAGCAGCTATTTTACTTGCTAACACTAAACATTTTTACCGACTATAAGGAGGTTTTATTATGGCATTTTTATCATTGCAACAACTCCCAACAGAAACGGCAACACAATTATGGAATGAAGCATTTTCCGATTATTTTGTACCAATCCGAATGGATGAGGCGGCATTTCAACAACGTTTGCTTGCCTATGATTTATCCCCTCAATATTCAACAATTGCCACAGTAGAAGATGACTATGCAGGCATTATGTTATATGGTATTGATGGTGATGCTGCATGGATTGGTGGCATGGCAACAATGCCCAAGTACAGAGGTTATGGGATTGCGCGTTCACTTGTGGCACAAGCTGTTACACAGTCACAAGCATTAGGCATTAAAATATTATTACTAGAAGTGATTGTTGGCAATGATAAAGCGATTAATTTATATGACTCCACTAACTTTAAAGAGGTTAATCGTTTAGGTGTAGCACAAGGCAGTTTAACTGCATATGAACAAGTTGCCATCCGTTTACAAGAAACAGCAGTTGAACAAAAACATCTTGATTTGCAACCACAATATATCCCATGGCAAACACATATCAAACGCAGTCCTATTGTGGTAGATTTATTTTTACAAGAGCAGTGGTTAGGTTATCTGGCTTATCAAGTGGAAAAAGATTGCATTATTGTACATCAACTTGTATTTAAAGAGCCAACGCAAGCCTTAGTGGAAGCAGTAATAACCGCATTATATGAAAAGTATGGTGCAGTAGTATGCCAATTAAATAATTTTGATATTACTACAGAGGTGTATCAATATTTACTCGATTTAGGCTTTGAAGAACAACTACAACAAATTCAAATGAAATATGATATGTAATACAAATAAAAGGCATCCCCGTCCATTTCATAGTGGTGGGTATGCCTTTTGTGTTTATTTTGACACTGTGTCATATGTTCTTTCTTAGTTTTTGTCAATCGTTCATGTGTACTAAACGTATTGTAATTACGTGCATTCGTTACATCTTTTCCTGTTTGACGCAGCAAAGCGAGTCGTTTCTTTTTAGCGGCGGAATTTGCCATAATACGTCACTCCTTCACTTACTAGTATAACGTAAGTGTGCGTACATGTAAAAATAATGGCAAACTACAGAAGATCGTTAATGCTGAAACGCCTTTTTTACAAGTTGTTGATAGTAGCTGTGGCTTACTTCTAATTGTTGGTGTGTACCTTGCCCTGTTACAACACCATTTTCAAATAATAAAATTTGGTCAGCATGTGTAATGGTGGATAGTCGATGGGCAATGATAATCGTTGTGCGTCCTGCCATAGCAGTGGTTAATGCTTGTTGTACAAGACTTTCAGATTCATTATCTAAATTAGAAGTGGCCTCGTCTAAGAGTAAAATTTCAGGATTATTGACTAAGGCTCTCGCTATAGCGATGCGTTGCTTTTGACCACCTGATAATTTCACACCGCTCTCGCCTACTTGCGTATCCATGCCATGCTCAAGTTGTTGTACAAATTCCCATGCATTTGCTTGCTGCAATGCACGAATCACATCCGCTTCTTGTGTCGTATCTGCACCATAGAGTACGTTTTCTCGAACGGTGCCTGACATTAATGGGCTCTCTTGTGGCACATAGCCAATTAAGCCTCGCCAATCTTTTAATGCAATAGTCTCAAGCGGTTGTTCACCATAACGAATCATACCTGCATCTCTTTCGTAGAAACGCTCTAATAAAGAGAAAATGGTCGTTTTACCGCCACCACTTGCGCTAACAAATGCCGTTACTTTACCATGTGGGATAGTAAAATTAATATTTTGTAGTACAGGTTTGTCAGTATAACGAAACGCTACATTTTCAAAAATAATCGCTTGCCCATGTTTAGGTGTCACGCCATCTTGTTGTTCAATAGGTTGCTTTAAAATACTTTGCAAACGCTCCGTTGCACCAGCAGCTTTTTGCAAGGCTGTAAAAAAGGTTGCCATTTGTGTGAACGGTACAATAATTTGAATTAAGTAAATCATAATCGCAACTAATGCTCCAGCAGAAATGTTGCCAGTAGCCACCTGCGCCCCGCCATAACCAAAGAGTGCAATGAGTACAAGCATCATTACTAACGTCATAATAGGCGACAGTACAGCTAAGATGCGTGCTTCTTTCAATCCATAATGATAAAGTTGCTGAATTTTTTTCGCACCATTTTCCGCTTCTAAATCCTCTGTTTGCACAGACTTCACAAGACGAATATTCGTTAATACTCTGCCTAATTGTCCGCTAAAGCTTGCAAGCTCATCTTGATTAGCTTTTGCTACTTTGTTAATCTTTTGCCCTAATGGTAACATCACAGCAATCGTTAAAGGTACAGCAATTAGCATTAGTAATGTCATTTTCCAGTCAATCCATAACAACACAGCAATCGAGCCAATAATGGCTAATAAACCTGTAATAAAACTAATGATTTGTTCCGTAATTAACTCTTTAATTACATTCGTATCTTGTGTGATACGACTCATTGTCTCACCAGACTCATGTTCGTCAAAATAAGGCACACGCATACGTAAAACATGCGACCATACGTTGTTCCGCATGCTAGCAATCACTTTCTCACCTATAATGCGCATTGCATAAAATGTAATCCCAGATAATATGGCTTGTACAAGTAAAAAGATGCCAACAATAATTAGTATGTTAAATGAAAAGCCTTTCACTGAAAAATCATTAATCATACGCATCGTGATTAATGGTACAGCTAAACCAAATACTGTTTCTAAAATACTTAAAAAGAATGTGCCTGCCATTAAAGCTTTTGGTACTTTACTTTGCCGCACATATGTCCATAAACCTTTCATTGAATCCATCCGTTAATCCTCCGTTATTAATGTAATATTTAAACGTTCCATTTCACTAGCAAACCACAATTCTTCCTCTGGTGTCAGTGGGGAAGGGAAGAGTGACTCATTATCAAATAAATCGCCATGCTCTTTTAACTTTTCTTCATATTCGATTAATTCTTTTAGTAAATCTTGAGGGATCACTTGAATGAGCTCTGTAAAAAGCGTGTATAGTTCTTCATCAGGAAGCGGCGTATGAAAAGCCTGTTTAATACGTTTTGCGATATTCATATAAGCGATATTTAACTCAACGATATTAGGGTCTGTATAACGATAAATTTTATCAACTAGCTCTTTTGGATATACACTATAAAACATCGCCTTTTGTTCATCGTCTTTTAACAGGTTATGAATTACTGAAATGAAAATAGGGATATCTACAATATTAGTGCGTTCACCAATCTCAATAGCATATTCTAATTTCATAATAATCCCCTCTACTTGCATGCGTTTTTTTTCAAATAAAGCCTTTTGGTAACGCAAGGAATCAATGATAGAACGTTGGTCTTCATGTAACAATGTTTTAATCTCCTCTAACGAGAAATCTAAATATTTAAATGCCATAATTTTTTGTGCTGTGATAATGTTGTTATCATCATAAAAACGTCTACCTGTATCGCTTACATGTGCAGGGAGAAGTACTTTTTTCTCATCATAAAAGCGCAAGGCACGAATTGTTAATCCTGTTTTTTTTGAAAATTCACCAATCGTATACATGTGATGACCTCCTTACGTTTAGTATAGAACATAACCTAACGAGAGATACAACAAAATAAAAAATCCTCAAAACACCGTAATGTTTTGAGGATTTTGAAAATTTAGAATTAATGAGATACATCTTGAACAGAAATACCTGTTGTTGCTTTAACATTAACTTCACGATATTTTTTCTCATCGTTTTCTTTAGATAATAATGTTCCAATAATACCTGCAATAAAGCCAAGCGGTACAGAGACAAGAGCAGGGTTAGAAAGCATGAATAAAGGCTCTCCAACAAAAATGGCTTTACCTTCAACTGGATTCCATACGTTTGGTGATACAGATACTAAAATAAGGGCAGAAATTAAACCTGTTAACATAGCTGAAATAGCACCAGTTGTGTTGAAACGTTTCCAGTAAATTGTGTAAATAATAACAGGTAAATTTGCTGAGCCTGCAATACAAAATGCTAGCGATACTAAAAATGCTACGTTTAATGTTTGTGCACCTAGCGCTAAAACAATTGAAATCACAGCAATCGTAATTGAGCCTATGCGTGCGGCAAGCACTTGTTCTTTTTCAGATACTTTACCTTTTTTAATAATTTGTCCGTAAATATCATGTGATAGAGCAGATGCACCTGATAATACAAGCCCTGCTACTACTGCTAAAATGGTAGCAAATGCTACAGCTGATACGAATGACATTAAAATGTCGCCACCTAATGCTTCTGCTAATAATGGCGCAGCCATGTTACCAGCAGGGTTAGCTGCTAAGATCTTTTCTGTGCCTACGAATGCTGCAGCACCAAATCCTAAGAAAATTGTTAATACGTAGAATAAACCTACAATCCACGTTGCCCAAATAACCGAAGAACGTGCTGTCTTTGCATCTTTAACAGTGAAGAAACGCATTAAAATATGTGGTAAGCCTGCTGTACCAAGTACTAAGGCAATCATCATTGAAATGGTATCCAACCCATCTGTATAACGTAAACCAGGATTTAAGTATGCTTCACCATGTTCAGTTGCTGTTGACATCTCCGTAAACATTTGAGAAATACTAAAGCCAAACTCTTTTAATACTAAAAATGAAATAATAACAGTACCTAACATTAATAAACAAGCTTTAACAATTTGCACCCAAGATGTTGCTGTCATCCCACCGAATAATACATAGATGGTCATCATGAAGCCAACAAGTAAAACAGCAATCCAGTAGTCAATACCTAATAATAATTGAATAAGTGCGCCTGCACCAACAAGTTGTGCAATCATGTAGAATAATACAATAGTAATCGTACTTAATGCTGCTGTGCCACGCACCTTTGCTGTATTAAAACGAGCTGTAATCATATCAGCGAGTGTGAATTTACCTAAGTTACGTAATGGCTCTGCCACAATATACAATACGACCAAGTAGGCTACGAGATAGCCAATAGAGAAGAAGAAGCCGTCAAATCCAAATAATGCTACGGCACCTGCGATACCTAAAAATGAAGCAGCTGATAAATAGTCTCCAGCGATTGCTAAGCCATTTTGCCATCCTGTTAAACCACCGCCAGCTGTATAGAAGTCACTTGCAGAGGATGTGCGTTTAGATGCCCACCAAGTAATGACTAATGTTAAACTTACAATTCCTACGAAAAACGAAACTGCTACAATACTCATAAGCGTCCGCCCCCTTGCTTATACTCTTCAATAATAGCTGCAGCTGCTTTATCATATGTGTTAGCGCGTGCTACATATAAGTGACATAACCCCCATGTCATAATAAAGAGTCCTGCTGAATAAATCCATACACCTGTAATGTCTCCCCAAACCTTTTGATGTAGGATAGTTGTGTACGATGTTAAAATTGGCAATGTGATATAAGCGATTAAAAAGATTGCTGTAACCGTCCATAAAAAGCCATTTTTACGTTTTACTAAGGCTTTAAAAGATGGTAATGCTGCTATCGCATCGTAATCTACAACATCAACTTTTGTGTTGTTTCCTTGATTGGCCATACCCATACCCCTCTCTGATTAAGTTTTTTGCTGTTTTATGTTGCCAAAATGCTATTTGCTTGCATTTGGTAATTTCATTTTATGAGAGTGTTCACAAAATTGCAATAGCTTTTTTAGAAATTATATAAAAAATATTTATAAAATAGTGGTATTAGATAGAAAAAACTATACAGCAAACAGAATAAAATATAGGTATTATTGCTGTAAACCCTTGGTGCATAGAGTTTTCAGTTAATTTATATATGCATAAGCGACAAGAAAAAAGCATAATTCATTATTGATTTTTGAAAATATCATTTTTGTGATAAAAATATTGCACAATAAAAACATATGTTAATATAGCGTTTTGTCATAAAAAAACGCTAGCATTTATCAGAAAAAAGAGTGGTGTATTTGCAATAAAAGGTAATGAAAAGTGTCGGGTATCATAGTGAAATGGGCAACTCAAAAATAAATAATCCACGTTATTTTTATTAAAATAATTATCCGGATGATGAAAGTAAATAAGCCCACTTGAAAAGTGAATGAGTCTATGTATTTTTTATGATGTCCCAGCTGAAAAGTCATGATATAAAGGATTCTACAGCTTGTAAAAAATAACAATATTACATCGTCTATAACACGGCACAATAATAGCTTTTTTATCATAGATATAGGATTTGTACATATTTTCTATGATAAAAGTGTTTTTATGTAATCTATGTAGTTATTTCTTTGATTAGATAAATTACCATTATTAAGTAATTATTATGATGCAAAAGCTGCTTCTTGCTATTTTTTTAATAAGTAGTGTGGATAATTCACCTCATAATGGCAAGGGAAAAGAATATTTCATATAAGTGATAAGTTGAAATAATGCCTAACATCATTTTTAGTATGTGACGACAGAGAGCCATGCGATTATTATTATAAAAAAACATTTAATGGGAGGCGATAAGATATTGTAGGTTACCATCAATCTAAACGCAATAAGAGAGAGCTTTTGTCCATATAAAAAAGCATTTGAATTTCTTCAAATGCCTTTTTTTAATACTGCGGATATAATAGGCCATCACGTAAGCGTTCATTAGTCATTTGCCATGCTTTCTCATCAATATGTGGTAAGGCTTGCAGATGTTCCTCAATGCGGTTTAGTGATACACGTATAATTTGTAACGTATAGTCATGTGCGTCTGTAGGCTTTTTAGGATAGCTTTGAGGCAATGCTAGCGCTCGCTCTGTAAACTCCGCCATGGTCAGCAAATTAGTATGCATTAAAATAAGTAGACCTGCTGTTTCAGCAATAGTGTCGTTGCTATGAGTGGCTGTTACGTGTTGCAATTGTTCATGTAATGTTTTTGCTTTTTGCATGAGCTGATAAAAAGTATTATGAGCTTCGTTCTCTGCTAAAAAAACCGCTTCTAATTTTTGTGTTTGCAATAACACCACTTGCTTTTCCTTTTTCTCAAGCGCTAGCACTACATCGATATCCGTTAGTTTTTTAGTGAAATCAACTAATGCTACTTGTATTGGTACTTTAAAAGCAAAAAATTGAGCAGGTATAGTTAGTTTTCGCGTGTACCATGTTGTCCAAAGAGCTACACCAACCATAATAAGTAGACTATCCCATACATTTTCTAATGAAAAAGCATAAAACAGCAATACACTCATTAATATGCAATAAAAAGCTGTTGCCACATACATTTTATTCATAGCTGCTTGAGGGAAGGGAATACGGATAAATCGATTAAAAAATCTCATGTTGCTTGCTCCTTCCACAATGTTTGAATGTCTTGATAGTACGTGAGGAATAGAGCATGTTCATCCGTTTGGTTATAATCATCAGGACGTTTATAAGATTTACGAACTTCGGTATGTGCCTTAATAAATGCTGTAGTCATCTCGTGCAAATCATCAGGTTTATAGATTTGTAATTTAGCGACTAAACTTAAAAAATGATTCATGTCTTCTTTGTTAAGCGCTCCTTCAGATAAATAACGGGGCAATCTTGGTATAATATAGCTCGATACTTTTAGTTTTGCACGTTCGGGTAAGTCTGTTGTTAATTGTATGTTCTCTAATAATTGGACAAATAACATACTTTGCACACGTTTTTCTAAATGGAGTGTTAATCTACGCAATACTTTTTGCGATACTGTTAAAGTACGCCAAGCAAGGAGAAGAGGAAGTGCAACACTAAAAATAATAATGGATATCTTCAACAAAATCCATAACCTCCTTTTGTGTTATTATAGCAAATGACGCATCACAATAGGGGGGGAATGTGGATGAAGCTTGAAAAAGACCACTTTTTATATCGCATTTGGCAATCCAAACGAGATTGGCATGAAGATTTACTGATCTACGATGCCTCCATCATAGAAGAGCGCAATAATACATGGGAAACAGCCCTTTACTTCCCTGATTATCTCGCGATAGGAGATGATGGGGGAGGGCGTATTGTGTATGTACGTAAGCAACCCAATAATGAAGAACATTATTTTTTACTTGATGTAGGCTGTCCTTTTATGGAGCATGCTCAGGTTTTCAATCGATTATCAGAGATTATATTATGGGAGGAAGAGGATGACTGATTTAACGATAGACATACGTGAGGGGAAGATGAATATAAGAGTAGCTGCTTGGATTGAACATGAGGATATGATATTATGTTCGACATTTCCGGACAGTTTTACTTCACTACCAGGTGGGCGTGTCAAGTTTGGTGAAACAACAACACAAGCTCTAATAAGGGAGATACAAGAGGAATTAACGGCAACAGCCCAAAATGTACGCTTGATTGCTATTATCGAAAATTTCTTTACTTATCAAGCTGTAAATTATCATGAGTATTTATATGTGTACAAAGTAAACATCATATATCAATCTGAATATTATGGTGATGATGGACAAGTATGTCATTGGTTACCTAAACAACATATTACTACGCTTTATCCCACTTCCTTAAATAAAGTGGATCCTGCGACTTTTACACATCTTGTGCATAAAGGTATGTGAATACATGTTACGCAAAGACAAAAGCTCCAGCACACACGTGCTGAAGCTTTTTATAGATGTTTTTAACATAGGAGTCATACGGTTATATCTTTCGTTTCACAATAATAACCTCTACCCCCAACATAAACGTGTTCTACTTTATTCATTTCCGTCTCTAATTTAACAATGATTTCCGAAGGGGAAGCTAGAGCGTAGCCTTGTTCAAATACGTAAAGCGGTTTATCCATATGATGTTTCTCATACAGATAGCAGGCTAAAGCACCGTTTGAAGTACCTGTTGCTGCTTCTTCATTAATCTCATACAAAGGCGCAAAGTTGCGACAAATGATACGGTCATCTTGGCAAGTGTAAAGATGTGTACCAATGACGCTGTACTGTTCACTAATCGCTTTGATTTCATTGAAATGGGGTTGCAAGTGATGCAATTGCTGTTCACTTTTAATCGGAATCAAAATATCTTTTAATCCTGTAGAGACGATTTGAATGGGGTATTGAGTATCAATGATGTCTGTATTAAAACAAGTGCTAAACTCAGCAGCTGTTAAAATCTCGTAAAATTGTGGCTTATTTTGTGCCATAAATAATAAATCATCTTGATGTAGTATATCTAGCACACCACTTTTCGTTTCAATAGTGTAGTGCTGTTTATTTAGTTTATTTAAATAGTTAAGTATGACAAAGGCACCTATCGTGGCATGACCACAAAGGTTTACCTCCTCCTTGGGAGTAAAATATTCGATTTTATAATCTGCTTTTTGTGATGTGGATATAAAGGCTGTTTCGGCATAACCTAATTGCTTAGCAATAGCCATCTTTTGTGCTGTCGTTAATAGGTAGTCCATAAAAACGACACCCGCTTTATTTCCACCTTTTCCTTCTTTACTAAACGCACTTGCTACGTAAACTTGTATTTCCATTCTACACTTCCTTCCTAACACTCTCTAAAGTATAACGAATTTACACCAGTAGATAAATAAGAAGGAGAATGGTATTTTCGGTTGATTAGCCTAAAATAGGCGTTAGCTGTTCATTGCTTTTTAAATAAAAATGTGAGGCGATTATTATCACCTCACATCCTATTTTAGTGTGAAACATCTTGTACAGATACACCTGTATTGGCTTTTACGCGAATCTCTTTGTAAATTTCTTCTGCTTGAGCTGTATTATGTTTACGCGCGCCAATCATTGAGCCAACGTATCCCGCTAAGAAGCCAAGAGGAATCGTAATAATAGCAGGCACTGCTAGGTTCACAAGTGGCTTTCCAACAAAGATAGCGGCACCTGGTACTTCAGACCAAATATTAGGCCCCATAGCACCAAAGATTAAGCAAGATAATACACCTGTTGAAATTGCAGCAACTACGCCTGTTGAGTTAAACTTCTTCCAATAAATCGTGTATAAAATAACAGGTAAGTTAGCCGATGCCCCAATACAGAAGGCAAATGATACAAGGAATGATACGTTGAGACTTTGAGCAAACAAGGCTAAGAAAATCGAAATAATCGCAATAGAAATTGAACCAATACGAGCGGCTAACACTTGTTGCTTCTCTGTTAAATTACCGTCTTTAATAATTTCACCATAAATATCATGTGAAATCGCTGAGGCACCTGTCAATACAAGGCCTGAAACTACAGCTAAAATAGTAGCAAAAGCTACAGCACTAATAAATGACATTAATACGTCGCCACCTAAATAAAAGGCAAGTAGTGGCGCTGCTGTATTCCCAGCTTTACTCTCAGCTAAGATCGATTCTGCCCCTACTAAATGTAATGCCCCTAAACCTAAGAAAATGGTTAACGAGAAGAAAATAGCTGTAATCCATGTTGTCCATGAAATCGATGAACGTGCTGTTTTCGCATCTTTTACGGTAAAGAAGCGCATTAAAATATGTGGTAAACCAGAAGTACCTAATACAAGTGCCATCATCATCGACACAGAGTCAATGGTACTCGTATATTTCATACCAGGTACTAAATACTCCTCACCATGTTCGATAGCGATGGTATCAAACATTTTCATCAACGAAAAATCAAATTGTACTAAAACGAGAGTAGCTAATAAGCCAGTACCAAATAATAAAAGGCCTGCTTTAATAATTTGTACCCATGAGGTTGCAGTCATCCCACCAAATAATACATATGTGGTCATCATCACACCAACAATTAATACAGCAATCCAATATTCAATACCAAATAGCAATTTAATCAGTGCTCCAGCTCCCACGAGTTGAGCAATCATATATAAAATCACAATAACAATCGTACCAGAAGCGGCCACCCCACGCACACGCTTCTCGTTAAAACGAGCGGTTAACATATCAGCCAACGTATATTTCCCCAAATTACGCATTGGCTCAGCGATGATGTATAAAAGGACTAAGTTAGCTACTACATAACCAACAGAGAAAAAGAAACCATCAAAGCCTGTTAACGCAATAGCACCAGACACCCCTAAAAATGCAGCTGCTGATAAATAGTCACCAGCAATAGCAAAACCATTTTGCCACCCTGTTAAACCGCCACCAGCTGTGTAAAAGTCACTTGCTGATGATGTTCTTTTAGCAGCAATGTATGTAACGACTAATGTTAGCCCCACAATACCTAAAAAGAAACCTACAGATACTAAATTCATGATTTACCACCCTTTGCTTGATACTCTTTAATTACATTTGCCGCTTGTTCATCAAACTTTGTAGCCTTTTTCACATAAATTGTACAAACGACTACCGTCATAATGAATAAAGCAGCGGAATAAATCCAAACACCTGTAATATTTCCTATTACTTTTTGTTGTAGTACAGGTTTAAAAGCAAGGATCGGAAGTAAAATATAAAAGAGTAAAAAGGCGCCTGTCATGGAAAATAGAAAAGTATTTTTCTTTTTCACAAACGTATTAAAGCTCTCCATTGCTTCTATTGCAGCATAATCTTTAGCGTCGAATGTGGATTTTGCTGCATCTTTCTTTTTGTTTGACATGTAAAATCTCCCCCTAACGATTGAAATTGCTATTTCATGCTTAATATTACTCGCATGAGCTTTTTAGCATGACATCATTTTATGAAAGAAAAACTTATAATGCAATACCAAATTTTTATTTTTTAGAAAATTCACCCTATAGTTATACCGAGAAATAATAAGGTTTATAGAGAAGTATTTTACTTTAAACAGACTTGTAACATTATGTAAATAGTATTTTAATAATAGTATAGTAAAAGAAAAATGACTTATAGGACGAAAAAATAACATAATCGAGAAATAATAAAATTGTGTAAATTTTGATTGCGGCTGTTGTTTACAGGGAAAACACATACTATTTTTGTTGTATAACAAGTTCTTTTTTTATGGGAAATAAAAAAACTTTTTTTATAAATATTCGTTCTAAAGGAATTTTATAAAAAACGTGTTTTATGTAAGTGAATACACTTTTTTGGTAATGAAGGGATTAATAATGATGATTTTATGACTTATCAATTATAAAAACCCGGTTTTTTTCTCAATAGTAATCAAAAAAATATCATAGAGAGGGATTATTCGCTTTTTTATAAGTTATTTTGTATAATTACTTTGAATTCGAGATAAAAGAGGAGTGATACTAATGTTAAAACATACATTTAAAAAAGGGCATACAGACCGAACATTGCTTTTATTACACGGAACAGGTGGCAATGAGTTTGATTTGTTACCGTTAGCTGAGATTGTGGACAAGGACGCTAATATTCTTGGGGTGAGAGGTAATGTGCTAGAGAATGGTATGCCAAGATTCTTTAGGCGTTTAGCTGAAGGGGTATTTGATGAGAAGGATTTAATCGTACGTACAAAAGAATTGTATACATTTATTCAAGAAGCGGCTGAATTATATCATTTTGACGCTAAAAAGGTAGTAGCGATTGGTTATTCTAATGGAGCTAATATTGCGGCAAGTTTATTATTCCATTACGATCAAGCTGTAGAAGCGGCTATTTTACATCATCCCATGGTGCCACTTCGCAATAAGGTAGTTCCTATACAACATACACGTGTTTTCATTGCTGCAGGGAAAAATGATCCTATGTGCCCGCCAAAAGAAGCGGAGGACTTAGCTTCAATGCTTGAACAAGCAGGTGCTGATGTAACACTTTACTGGGAACAAAATGGCCATCAATTAACACGCACAGAAGTAGAAGCCGCAAAATACTGGCTATGATGCAGCTTAATCAAAGTATTAAAGAAGTTAGGATTTGAATTTGAACAAAATATAAAAGACTATCCTAAAGAAATTTCTATTTATTCTAAATATCTATAAAGGAGTGAATTTTATGGAACTAGGGTTAGAAAGAAATAAAGTAAAATTGGTACCTTACAATAAAAATTGGAAAAATGAATTTGAAAAAGTAAAAGAAATAATTCATAATTCGACTGGTATTGAAAATGATAAGATTGAACATATTGGAAGCACTGCTATAAAAAATATAATGGCAAAACCATTAATAGATATATTGGTAGGTGTAGAGAACATTAGTTACATTAAACCTGATTTGATAAAGCAATTAAAACAAATAGGTTTTTATAAATTAAAAGTGGAAAGAGAAAATGAAATTGTATTTGCTAAATTTACAGATGATACATTTAATATAAAAATACACTTCATTCATCTAGTTGATTACGATGGGGAAATATGGAAAGATTTGATCTTTTTTAGAGATTATTTAAATTATGACGAGTCTTCGAGAGAAGATTATGAGAATATTAAAAAGAAATTTGTTGAAATTCAGTCAGTAGGGATTGAAGAATATACTGATTCAAAAGAAGAATTTGTAAAGTATATATTCTCCAAAAGGACATAATAAGAATTAAACATAAACCAAAAAAGCATGTGTGATACAGCATGCTTTTTTTGGTTTTCAAAACAATGCTTGTATTGAGTCATTCTTCTCTTATTTTACATTAAGGACATAATAAGAATTAAACATAAACCAAAAAAGCATGTGTGATACAGCATGCTTTTTTTGGTTTTCAAAACAATGCTTGTATTGAGTCATTCTTCTCTTATTTTACATTTGTCTCAATGTTAAAAGAATACTATTGAATGAGATATAACTTCCAACAATTTATATTATGTAAACTAAAATTAAAAAATAACAAAAACATGCGCCCTACTATCTTTAGAGGCGCATGTTTTTGTTTTATTTGAAGAAAGCTGTTACAGCCTCATCACTAAAGTCTGCTAATGTTTTATATTTATAGTTAGGATTACGATCTTTATCAATGACTACAGAACGTACCCCTTCATAAAAATCAGCATGTGTTAAAAAGTTTTTAGCTAGTGTTAAATTCGTAGCAAAACATTCTTCCATTGTTTTTTGTTGGCCATCTATGATTTGTTTTAATGTAATTTTTAGTGATGATGGCGAAACAGATTGTAATTGTTTGCATGTTGTTTGCGCAAATTCACTAGGATCATTAGCTAATGAAGCTATGATGGCTTCTACATTATCAAAGTTAAAGTGTTTGTTAATGGCATCTTCATCTGTTTGTAGTGCACTCTCATCGGCTGGTTGACTAGCGTATTGGGCAATTAGACTATCCAATTGTGCCGTACTATCTCCTTGCCACTTCGTATGTTCAATCGCTGTTAAAAACGCTGTTAATTGTTCTGTTTGCATAAAAATATCCGCAGCATTTGCAAATAGTACATCCTGTGCAGGTATAACAGAAGCTGTTAATGCTAAATAACGTCCGATATGCCCTGGCGCTTTATTTAAAAAGTACTCAGCACCCACATCTGGGAAAAAACCAATATTCATTTCAGGCATTGCCCATTTTGTGCGTTCTGTCACGATGCGATGGCTTGCCCCATATGTGAGCCCAACGCCACCACCCATAACAATACCATCTAATACAGCAATGATTGGTTTTTTATAATGATAGAATTGCATATCTACTTTGTACTCTTCCTCGAAAAACTGCATGGCTGTCGCTTTAGCTTCATCATTTTTACGTGCCTCATAGAGCGTTTTAATATCGCCACCAGCACAGAAGCCTTTTTCTCCAGCTCCTTTAACGATAACCACTTTAACTTGCTCATCCATTGCCCATTTTGTTAAGTGTTCCCCAATTGGTTTAACCATGTCATAAGACAATGAATTTAAAGCTTTTGGGCGATTTAATGTAATAACAGCTGTGCCGCCTTCATATACGTCAAAAAGAACTACATTTTCCATCCTACATGCCTCCCTAGCGATTATTGAACTTAGCTTCACGTTTTTCAATAAAGGCTTGTACGCCTTCTTGTGCATCTTCAGTTGTAAATAATTCTGAAAAACGCTTGCTCTCTAAAGCTAAGCCATCTCGTAAAGATAAATCAGTACCTTGCATAATACATTCGATTGTGCGCGAGATACTTGTCATACTTTTATTTTCAATAAATGACTGAGCAGTCGCTCGGGCAGTGCTCATAAGTTCTTCAGGTGGAGTGACAACTTGTACAATACCTAATGTTTGTGCTTCTTCTGGCGATAATTGTTTACTCGTTAAAATTAATTCGATTGCTTTTGCTTTAGATGTGATATGTGTGAGGCGTTGTGTCCCACCAAACGTTGGTAGCAATCCAAGTTTAAGTTCTGGTAAACCAAGAATCGCTTTTTGAGATGCAATACGATAATGACAACCTAATGCAAGCTCAAGACCGCCGCCAAGTGCTGGGCCATTAATCGCAGCAATGACTGGTTTTGTTAATGCTTCAATCTCATCACATAATGCTTGTCCTGCTTTAGCCATCTCATGTGCGGCTTGTTCATTACCAAATGCTTCAACAAACTCCTTAATATCGGCTCCGGCTACAAAAAATCGCCCTTCCCCTGTAACGATAATCGCGTGAACAGTATCATCTGCTCCTAGTTGTTTGAATGTAGCACGTAAGTCAGCAATACACGCTGAAGATAAAGCATTAGCTGGTGCATGATTGATGGCAACAATCGCAATGGCTCCATCCTTTGTAATAGTTGAAAATGATTGTGACATATGAATACCCTCCCTGTTATATTAAGCAAACCATTTTGGATTAGTAATAATCTCTGTAGCAATCGCACGTTTTTTAGCAAATAGATTGCGATGAGTTGGTGCTTTTGGCAATGATGCTAAGCTTGTATTTAATGCCTCACCATCTTGAATACCTGCTATAATACTTGTCGCTAATTGAGATACTTTGTGATAGCCCTCTTCACATAATACATCTGTCAATAATGTATGCAACTCAGGTGGAGTAGCTTGTTTTTTTAGACGAGCTAAGGCAGCGTCCATCACATATACTTGTGTCACAATATCGGATAATGCGCGTGAATATTCTTGTTCAGCATTAATATCAATTTGTGCAGATGTAACATGTTGTAAAGCAAGCTGTAATGCTAACTTAGCGCTCGCTACAAATTGTGTATTAACATCAGCTTGCTGATCTACCACACTATTGTGTAATCCGCTATCGAAACGTTTCGTTAACATTTTAGCTATCGTTAAGCGATTGATTTCATTTGTACCTTCAAAAATACGGCTAATACGTGCATCGCGATATAAACGCTCTACATCGTACTCTTGCATATACCCATAACCACCATGAATCTGTACGGCTTCGTCAACAGCATAAGCTAAACTCTCTGAACAAAATACTTTATTTAATGCACATTCCATCGCATAGTTGGCGATACTCTTCATAACGGCTTGTTGGTCTGTCGCAGCTTCAATCGCATCATCCATATCACCAGCTGTACGATAAGCAGCACTCTCAGCACCATAAATTGCTACGGCCATATTAGCAATCTTTTCTTGAATCATCGTAAAATCAACAAGGAAGTGATTGAATTGTTTGCGCTCTTTCCCGTAATTAACAGCTAAATGCATCGCTTGTTTCGCTGTACCAATGTTAGAGAAAGCAAGTTTTAAACGTGCCATATTTAAAATATTCATGGCTACCTTATGCCCTTGACCTAATTCACCTAATACGTTTTCTTTTGGTACTTTCACATCCTGTAAAATTAATGTTGCTGTAGAAGAGCCTTTAATGCCCATTTTCATTTCTTCAACACCAATAGATACACCGTCATATGTGCGCTCTACAATAAAGGCTGTCATGGCATTGTCTGTTTTAGCAAAAACGACATAAACATCAGCCATATTAGCGTTTGTAATCCACTGTTTCTCCCCGTTAATCGTGTAGTGCGTGCCATCGTCAGATAATATGGCATTTGTTTTTGGCTTTAAGGCATCCGACCCTGCATCTGGCTCTGTTAATGCATAAGCACCAATCCATTCACCAGAAGCGATTTTTGGCAAGTAGGTTTTCTTTTGTTCTTCCGTCCCGAAATAAACATAAGGTAATGTACCTACCCCTGCATGAATATTATAAGAAACACTAAATGACCCACCAAAGCCAATGCGTTCTGCTACTAAACCTGATATTTTTTTGTTTAATTCTAAACCATCATAATCTTCTGGTACTTCAATTGCTAGTAAGCCAAGTTCGCCCGCTTTTTCAAACAATTTAACTGAAATCTCATGTTGTTGTTTTTCAATTGCTTCGATTTGTGGCGTAACATCTTGTTTAATAAACATCTCTGCTGTTTTTGCGATTAACTCTTCTTCATCTTGGAAATCTTCGGGTGTAAATAAAGCATTGCGCTTTACCTCATCTCCTAAAAAGATTGCTTCTGAAAATTGACACGTTGTTTTTTCCATACAATACCCTCCCCAAAATCGCTTACATTTATTTTCCTTGATGTCCCCTTTGAAAACGCTGTCACCACTAAGGAAAATAATACATGACAAATACACTAAAGCGGATAAAACCGACAAAAAATAGCATATTTGTCTTGTTTCTTCACCTTACCATATGCTTTTTAATACAAGCAATATCGTTAAAATTCTGAAAAAACAATTAACGACAAACAAAAAGTGTTGTCGAGCATTATTATAACGTAAACAACAAATAATGTGTATAAAAATAATTTTATATCCTTTTTAGCATAATAAAAGAGAGCCATTAACGGAGTGGCTCTCTTTTATTTCGGTATTTACGCATGATAGCTGATGTTATCACACTGACGGTTGAATAACGTATAAGCAGCTTGGTCAGAGATGTCAGATTCCCAGTATTACCATCATCTTTGGGGAAGATGTGCTAATAAACATCTCACTGTTATATCGCATTCGACCTTATGCTTGCATCTTATCAAATGAATGTGCAAATAGTATGCAAAATTTGCGAAATTACAAAGAATTTTATTGCCAACGGTAACCGATGCCCCATACCGTTAATAAATAATCATCCATTGGCAAGCCCTTCTTTCGCAACTTATCCCGTAAATTACGAATGTGAGAATCGACTGTACGATAATCCGTATTTGTCTCATCCTCCCAGCCATAATACAGTAACTCTTCACGCGAGTAGGCTTTATTAGGACGTGATAAGAAAGCCTTCATTAGAGCAAACTCTTTCACTGTCATGGGTATGATCGTAGTTTGATATTGGAGCGTAAATGTTTCCATGTTCAAGACAAAATCTTGATATTGGATAACTTGTCGTTCAGCGGGTTGCGTCCTTCGCAATAAGGCTTGTAAACGTGCGACTAATTCGTCCTCATCAAATGGTTTTGTAATATAATCATCCGCTCCAATATTTAAGCCTTCGATAACATCTTGTTTTTCGCTTTTAGCTGTTAACATAATAATCGGTACTCGTGAAAACTGACGAATGGCTTGGCAAATTTCAAAGCCATTTAAACCTGGCATCATAACATCTAACAAGACAGCATCGACCTCGTTAGCGCGCAAATAACGTAAAGCTTCCTTACCATTTGTAAATGTTTTACACGTAATATCATGTGGATATAAAAATATTTCAATTAATTCAAGCATACGTTGTTCATCGTCTACAACAACAATATTTGACATCTTTAAACCTCCTCAAGCGTCACAATAAATTGTGAACCTACATGTAACTCGCTTGTTACTGTAATTGAACCCCCATGTGCTTCCACTAACTCTTTCACGATGGCTAAGCCAATACCAGAGCCACCAAATTCACGTGCTCGAGATTTCTCGACACGGTAAAATTTATCAAAGATATGGACAACATCCTCTTCACTAATCCCGTGACCAGTATCTTTAACAATAATGCGTGTCTGGCTTGCGCTTTGCTTGCATGATAATGTAACAGTGGCGTTTGGCTCGCTATATTTTAACGCATTATCTACTAAATTTAAGATAATTTGCTCAAGGCGAAGTGGATCAGCATAGAAAGTAAAGTTATGTGGACAGTCAACAGTTAAGTGTACACCTTTTTCAGCAAAAGAATGGGATACAATTTGAGCGACTTGCTCAATAAAAGGTTTAGCCGCTATTAATTCTTTTTCAATCGTAAACTTATGCTCATCAAGCTGAGCTAAATCCATTAAATTTTTGACTAATGCCTTCATGCGAGTAGATTCTTCATGAATGATTGTTAAATAATGCTTGCGCTTCTCTTCGCTAATATCTTCACGCATCGCCACTTTAGAATAGCCAATTAAATACGTTAAAGGTGTGCGTAACTCATGTGATACCGCAGACAAAAATTCATTGCGACTATTTTTCATATGCGCTAAATCTTTAGCTAAACCATTAATCGCATGCCCTAATTCGCCCAGTTCATCATCTGTTGTAGATGGAATTTTAACATCAAAATCTCCTTGACTCATACTTTCTGTAGCACGTTTCATACGCAAAATAGGACGTGTAATACGTCTTGATAATAATGCATATGCCATAAATAATACAAAGATGCTTGTAATGCTAATCGTTTTAAAATCTGTGCCAATTTTATTCGCGATTTCTTGTAGAGATGCGGTATCTTGAATCATGATTAAGTAACCCGTGTTACCATCAATGGCATAGGGATGAGCGCTCATGATGTATGGCTCTTCCTTCCAATTGGTTAATAGTAAACGGTCATGATCCACTTGTACTTGCGATAGAAAAAGACTATAGTGTTCGTACAATTTAGGATCAGAAGCCACGACAAGCTGTTTATGTTCGTCTAACACAATTACATCTCTATCTCGCCCTTGCTCAACGAGTAGAATGCTCGCTAATGTTGAGGATGTATAATTTTTAGCTAACATATCACGATAATTCGTCCCATGCTTTTGTAATTGAGTTAAGGCATCTTCTGCATAGTCCTCCACCATATTGCTATGAATATAATAGAGTAGCACAATTTGGAAAATCATAACAACAGTAAAAAAATACATTGCAAGTTTAATTGAAATTTTACTCATTACGCCACCTCAGTTACTGTTATACCGTATTCATATGAAAAAAGTATGCAGAGTTACCCTTGTAAAAATGTCTGTAATTGTTGTAAACGATTTTGTGTTTGACGATACCCCATATCATAGTTGACTTTCATTACTTTAGGTTTCTTTTCAAAACTATTAATAGGCACATAAGGACGATAAACAAAGGCATCACCAGCGGCTTCAAGTGCCTCAATTTGCCTCATTGTTTCATTGTATCGTTCAGCTCGTGTAAGTAAAGATTGTGCTACTTTAGGATAGCGTTTTTTAAAACGAGCCATCACCCACTCATCTTGTTTACTTGTCACTTTACGATAACCAGGTGGGCGAGTGAGTACAATGACATGCCGCTTATACCCCTTATCTATGGCACGATTAATAGGAATAGCATCTGCTAACCCCCCATCAAAATAAGGGGTGTCATTAACTAAGATTTCTGGAAACAATACAGGTAACGCACAAGTCGCACGTAACAGTGTACAATGGCGATCCATAGTTAAGGCGTCATGATATTCCGCCATACCTGTGTGTGCATTCGTTACCCCAAACTCTAACTCGCCATCAAAATTACGAAATGTCTCCCAATCAAAAGTATCTAATTGATTAGGTAAAATATTATAGGAGAAATCTAAACCAAAATAACTTTTATCTGTAATAAAGTTGCGCCACCCCATATACCTTGGGTCATTGCGATATGTAGAAATGGTGCGGAAAGTACGTTCACGTTGTTGAGAAATATAAGAACATGCGTTAATGGCTCCTGCTGATACCCCAATTGTGTACGGAAAGCTAATTTCAGCATCTAAAAATGCATCAAGTACACCCGCTGTAAAAATCGTACGAAACGTGCCACCTTCTAAAATTAAACTTGTTGTCAAAAGAAAACCCCCTATGTTTTGATATGCAATAATAAAAAAACCTTTACTTTGATTGAATGGTAAAGTTACCATGCCCAAAATAAAGGATAAACCTCTGTATCGTTTTACACAACAAAAACTCATAGCACAACGAGGAAATGCTGTTTACCAAATGAAAATATATTATGACTTAGCATCAGGCGATTCAGGTACTGCTCGACGCATAAATAGTGCGAGTACAAAGCTAATGACAGCAAAAACCACACCGAATAAGTACACATACTGCATACCGCCAATAAAAGCATCTGCTGCATTCATATTTGGCGTTGAGGCTAAGAGTGTGGTTTGTTTAGCAGATAACAGCCCAACAAATACAGAGACGCCAATAGCACCCACAACAGGCTGCAATGTTGTAATAACTGCTGTGCCATGAGGGTAGAGCGTTTTAGGTAAGCCATTTAACGCATTCGTTTGAGCGGGCATCATAATGGCTGACACGGATACCATTAATAAGATATACCCTACAACAATTAACCATTTTGGTGTGGTAATTGTAAATTGGCTAAAGAGAAACATTGTTCCGCTTAACATGAGAGTAGCTGGAATAATTAGCTTCCGAGGGCCAAAGATATCAAATAATTTGCCCATAACAGGTGATAACAAACCATTTAACAAACTGCCTGGTAATAATAATAAACCTGCTGTAGCCGCTGAGATCAGTAATGGGCCTTGCAAATACATTGGTAAAATAACCTCAGATGCTAACATGGCCATCACAATGATGGTATACATCATAATCGCTAATCGAAACATAGGGTAGCGAAAAACCTGCAAATTTAATAATGGTTGCTCTAGTGTAAGTTGACGCCTAACAAAGAGCGCAATGGTCACTGCACCCACAATAATAGCTATGTACACACTAGGTGTTAGGAAACCATGTTCAGCAGAGCCTGCCGAACTAAAGCCGTATACAATACCTCCAAAACCAATAGTGGATAATACAATCGATAATACGTCTATTTTAGGTTTTGTTACTTCTGAGATATTAATCAAATATTTATAACCAAATAAAATAGCAACCACTAAAAAAGGAATCACAACAATGAATAAATAACGCCATCCTAAATATTCTACAATAACACCGGATAATGTAGGCCCTATTGCTGGCGCAAACATAAAGACTAAGCCTACTAAACCGAGCATAGCTCCTCGACGTTCTGGTGGAAATAACAATAAAAATACGTTAAAAATAACAGGTGACAGTAACCCTGTACCAATGGCTTGAAGAAATCGACCAACAAGTAACATAGTGAAAGACTGAGCACTCGCACAAATGATTGTACCTATCGTAAATATAGTCATAGTGCCAATGAACATTTGGCGCGTTGTAAACCACTGGATTAATAAGGCTGAGGCTGGCATAATCATACCCATTACTAGCATAAATCCTGTTGTCATCCATTGCACAGTCGTCATTGTAAGATGAAACTCATGCATTAAAGTGCTTAATGCAATATTCAATAATGTTTCGTTCATCATGGCAAAAAAAGCGCCAATCATTAAAGATAAAATGATAGGTAATACTTTTACAGAAGGATCATCTGCTAAGTATTCATATTTTGGTGTTGTTTGAGGCTCAGTCATGTGCGATAAGTTCCCTCTCTTTCTGTGTAATAATGGTTAAGATTTGTTGATGCGCTAGTAAGAATGGCTCATTTGATAAGTGCGTCATTGCCATAATGCCGTAGCCTTGTAAAATGGCGAGCAATAAAGTGGCAATTTTCACCGCTTCTTGCTGAGGCCATTTTGAGGCTATGAATTTTTGAGCTACTAGCTCAATCATCAGATCATAGGCCTCCTTACAAGCCAGGCGAATACGCTCGCTCATAAGCGATGTTTCCATAGCGATCAGTGCTAATGGAATGCCGTCATATTCAGCAGTAACATCTATTTTTTCATGATAGGTCAATACATAATCAATAGCATCTCGTGCATCATCATGGACAGCAAGTAATGTTGTTAAGTCTTTACGCATTCCTTCTTTAGCTCGCCATATTGCTTCTTCTACTAGTTGCTCCTTCCCTTCTGGAAAATAATAATAGAGCGAACCTTTTGGGCATCCTGATTCTTTAATAATTTGATTTAATCCGGTGCCATGATAGCCTTGTTTTTGAAACAATTTAGAAGCAGTGATTAAAATCTTCTCTTTAGTGTCTGTTGGTTTTGCCACAATACATCATCCCTTCACATTATATTATAACAACTGGTCTACATATTACGCAGTCATCCTATGGTTGTCAACTTGTATAAGATAACCAATATATGAATAAATCCCTTTTTATTGTTTAAAATTAAGTAATCTGAATAGTTTTTTATTCGTTTTAGGACACCTTTTTAACGCAAAATATAAAAATACATAAACGCGTAAAAAAAAGATTTAAAAAGACTAAAGTTTCATTTTCTAGCGTATTTAAGCGGTTACAATTCGATATATTCGTCATAAATATGACATATATAGTTTTATCGACCTAAAAAAAGAGCAAATGATTCGCTTTCTCATCATAATTATTCTACAATAAAGACGATGTTACATCACACCACTTTAAGGGAGGACACAAATTATGAAAGCAGCAGTATGGTATGGCGAGAAAGACATTCGTGTGGAGGAACGTGAATTACGTGCAATGAAAGATGATGAAGTAGTTGTACGCGTAGCATGGGCAGGTATTTGCGGCTCAGATTTACATGAATATCAAGAAGGGCCAGTATTTGTCCCAGTAGGAGAACCTCATCCACTTACAGGCGAACAAGCACCTTTAATTATGGGGCATGAGTTTGCAGGTACAGTTGAAAAAGTAGGTAAAGATGTGAAGGACGTAAAAGTGGGCGATCGTGTAGCAATTAACCCTATGTTCACTTATGGTAATAAACACGAAGATGTAGATGCATATGATGGTTTCCAATTCATCGGCTTAGGTGCAGATGGTGGTTTTACATCACATGTAGTAGCTGGTGAGAAACATATTTACCAATTACCTGACACATTAACATTACAAGATGGTGCTTTAGTAGAGCCGATGGCAGTAGCTGTGCAAGCGGTTAAAGAAGGTAACATGCAATTTGGTGATACAGTAGCTGTATTTGGTGCAGGCCCAATCGGTTTACTAAATATCATTGCAGCAAAAGCAGCTGGTGCTAGCAAAATTTTTGCTTTCGACTTATCAAATGAACGTCTTGAAAAAGCAAAGGAATTAGGTGCTACACATGTTTATAACTCAGGTGAAGTAGATCCTGTAGCAACTGTTAAATCTATCGTTCCAGATGGCGTAGATGTGGCATTTGAAGTAGCTGGTGTTCGTCCAACATTTGAACAATCTATCGAAGTAACACGTGCGCGTGGTACGGTCGTTATTGTATCAATTTTTGCACGTCCAATTGAATGGAACCCAATGCAACTGACAAATACAGGTGTTAAAGTAACTTCTACAATCGCTTACACACCAACAACATTCCAACAAACTGTTGATTTAATGGGCACAGGTCAAATCAAACCTCAAGGCATTGTGACTTCACAAATCGTATTAGACGATATTGTAGAGAAAGGCTTTGAAGCATTAACTAATGACAAAACACAAGCTAAAATTTTAGTAGAGTTAAGTGGCGAAAAATAAGCCTCACTTTGTAAATAGCTTAGTATGAATAAGCGGTAAAGAGAGCGAGTAACTTCTCTTTACCGTTTTTTTGCGATATGGCACTCGAATTATAATTCAACCTTTTTTTACGTAATTTTCACATATTTTAACTTTCAATTTATAACCATTTTACACTCATTTGTTACGATACATGGTGTAAGCTAATTTAGAAAGGATGATGGAAAATGAAGTGGAATAAACTTTTAATGCCTAGTCTTTTAGCTGCCATGTTATTGTTAGGGGCATGCGGTGATAACAAAGAAGAAAAAGATACGACAGATACCGATTCAAGTGATACAGAAGAAGTAGAAAACACAGATGATGCATCAACAGAAGATACAGAAGAATAAAAAAACGAGCAAATGAATAGTACATTCATTTGCTCGTTTTTTATGCTCATTTTAAATTTGGAAATTATATTCTTCTGGTAAAACGCGACGTAAAAATTGTTTAGTGCGTTCTTTTTGAGGGCGTAAAAATAAATCATCTGCACTTCCCTCTTCAATAATATGCCCACCATCCATAAAGATAACATGATTCGCCACTTCTTTTGCAAAACTCATTTCATGTGTTACAACTAACATTGTAGTCCCTTCTTTTGCAATATTCTTCATAACGTCTAACACTTCACCAACTAATTCAGGGTCGAGTGCGGATGTCGGTTCATCAAATAAAATGATAGAAGGCTCTAAAACAATGGCTCTCGCAATACCAACACGTTGTTGTTGTCCACCCGATAATTGGCTTGGATAAAGTGCCATTTTATCTGCTAATCCCACTTTTGTGAGTGCCGCTTGCGCTTTACGGTTTGCTTCCTCTTTTGCCATTTTACGACCAATAATCAAGCCTTCTGTCACATTTTCTAACGCTGTTTTATTAGCGAATAAATTATAATTTTGGAATACAAATGCTGTTTTTTGGCGCACTTCACGAATTTCTTTTTTTGATGCCTTGGCCAGATCAATTTGTAAGTTATCATAAGTCGCTGTACCAACATCAGCTTGTTCTAAAAAGTTCAAGCAACGCAGAAATGTTGTTTTACCTGAACCACTAGGCCCTAAAATAACAACAACATCTCCTTGATTGACAGTAAGGTCTACACCTTGTAAAATCTTATTTTTGCCAAATGATTTATGCACATTATTAACTGTCAGCATATGACCCCTCCTTCGTAACGGCGTAATTTACGCTCCATTATTTTAAAACCGTATTCGACCAATAAACAAACAACTAAATAGACAATAAATATGGCTAAGTAGGCTTCAACATAATGATATCCTACATTAGCTGCTACCTTAGTGCGCAGTGTAATTTCTGGC
The DNA here is from genome assembly GCF_014643595.1 of Lysinibacillus alkalisoli. Taxonomy (GTDB): domain Bacteria; phylum Bacillota; class Bacilli; order Bacillales_A; family Planococcaceae; genus Metalysinibacillus; species Metalysinibacillus alkalisoli. The sequence continues at coordinate 329,485 of NZ_BMJT01000002.1, read as the reverse complement.
AAGCTAATCGCATAACCGAGTGATGTTGCCTTAATCAGATTCACTGTAGCCGTACATAAGTTGGGCATAGCGGCTACTAGCATTTGGGGGATAATTATACGACGATACACTTGAAATGTTGTTAGTCCAACAGCATATCCCGCTTCTTTTTGCCCCTCATCCACAGTTTGTAATGCACCTCGAAAAACTTCAGCTAAAATAGCTGTCGTATTAAATGAGAAGATAATAAAGGCATACCATAGGGGATGAATCGTATAGACTTCGATTGGCACATTATAACGCTCGAAAATGCCTGTTAATAGTAAAGGGATACTACTATATAAAATAAAGATTTGAATAATAATGGGTGTCCCTCGTACAAATGATACGTATATTTTAACGAATTGGTATAAGACGGGTACACGCTGTAAACGCAACAGCGCAAAGATGAAACCGAGTGGAATGGCTATAATAAGGGCAATAGCTGCTACAAAAAGAGCAATTGGCACCCCACTAAATGCAATACCTAATGCCTTTACAAAAAAAGTAGTATCCAATTAAGCCACGTCCTTTCCAACACGCAACTTGCGCTCTAATAAAGCAAAGAACTGATCAATACTAATCGCTAATAGCCAATAAATGAGTCCTAATGCTAAAAATATTTCGAGGGTATGCGTATTTAAGTTATTAGCAATAATTAAATTTGCCTTACCTACAATATCGATAAAACCAATAGTATAGGCTAATGCACCCTCTTGTAATACGCTAATAATACCATTACCTATATTTGGCAAAGAGAAGAGTAGAGCTTGTGGGAAGATAATACGCATATAAGCTTTAGACGGTGTTAACCCGACGCTAACAGCCGCCTCATATTGTCCTTTTGGTACAGCTAATAAACTAGAGCGAATAACCTCAGACATCATAGCCGCAAATTGTAAACCAAATGTTATGACCACATAAAAACCAGTATGCACATCTTGAAGATTTAATGAAAATAGACTTTCAGCTAATGCAGGCACACCGTAATAAATTAAAAATAACAGCACGATGGAGGGGGTACAACGCATAATGGTCGTATAGCCATTTGCTATTCTTTGACTTATTTTGGACGGTGATAATTTCATAAAAGCAAGCAATAAGCCAAGTAGCGTACCAAGTAGAACGGCAAGTATTGTGACCAATAATGTGACACCTAGAAAGGGTAGGATTTGTGGAAAAGCATTCCATAAATACGTACTATCAAAATATTTCTCCATCGTCTTGTCTCCTTTAACGTTCTACTTCATCTAACACATCAAATAAATTGCGTCCGTAATGTTTCTCAGTAAGTTCTGCTAACTTGCCTTCTTCTCGCAACTCCTCAACCGCTTTATCATAAGCATCTGCAAATGCTTGCTCTTTTTTATTAAATAATGGCCATGTTTTAATAACAGCAAACTCTTGATAAATGACATCGTCTTTAAACTTATGGTAAGGTCCTTTTTCATCTTTGACTTGCTTATCAAACATACCTTGAATCATTACACCACCATCAACGCGCCCTTCATTCACCCACTGCACCACATCGACACCAAAGTCTTCACCCGCTTTTAATTTAACAGGTTTATCAGGGTTTTCTTGGTTATACTCGTCGATAACGGTATACTGTGCATTATTTGCAGCAATAGGTGCTAATGTTAACTCTTGTTGTGCAAAGTCAGCTAAAGATGTGATGGCTTCATTTTTCTTTTGTAACACTAAACCGGCGCTTGAAAGGCCAATAAAGTTTTTAGGGTAAATATATTTCTTGGCACGTTCATCTGTATAAAAGGCATTTTTAACACCTACTTGAAACTTCCCTTGCTCTACTCCAATGAGTAAGTCATCTGAAGTTGTACCAACAAATTCAAATGTATAATCTTCTAATTTTTCATCTACTAACTTCATGACATCTACATCATAACCAGCAGGCTCTCCCTTTTCATCAACATAAGTGATAGGTTTACTCCCAAGTTCAAATGCTACTTTTACTGGCGTTGCTTCATGATCATTTGTATCCTCTGTTGTTTTATCACCACATGCAGCTAGTAACAAAGCTGAAGCAGCTGTAATCGCTAATAATCGTTTAAACATGCTGTGTTGCCTCCCATTGTGTATTCGCAAATTTTGCTAATAATGTAATTGTTAAATCATCCATTGGTGGATTGTGTAAGCCAGCGCGCACATCGCGATACAAACGCTGTAATGTATTTTCTTGTTGTAAGCTCTTTGCACCCACCACGCGCATCGCTAAGTCAACAATGGCAATGGCATGATTGGTTACCGTGTATTTAGCAATGTTAACAAGATGGCTAATTTGCTCAGGAGCATTGCCTCTTTCGATAGCTTCAGCGGCGCCATATATGGCAAAACGGGCTTGTGTTAGTAAAAGGTCGATCTCCCCAAGTTGCGCTTGTACATTAGGTAAATGAGCAATTGTTGTATCAATACTATTTGGCTGATAACGATTAGCAAAATCAAGTGCAATATCTCTTGCTGCTTGAGCGATACCTAAATACGTAGCAGGAATTAATAACAACCATGCATTTAGCTTAAAACCAGTATGATAACTTGGTATTTCAACTAAAAAATGCTCGTCTACTGTAACATGATCGATAACTAAATCATGACTACCTGTGCCACGCATCCCTAACATATGCCAGTTGTCTTCAATGGTTAATCCTGCTGTATCTTTATGTACTAAAAAAAAGCCCACTTGCTCTTTGTCTTCTAACCATGCCGAAATTAAAAAATAATCTAAAGCATAGGCACAAGTTGTAAACCCTTTTTTACCGTTAAGTGTATATTGTGTGTTATGGCGTGTAGCTGTTGTCGTTGGTTTGCCCCCACGTATAGGGCTACCTGTTGCCACTTCACTCACGGCTCGGTTTACAATAGCACCTTGTTGCACTTCTTTTGCAAACATTAGTAACATTTCCTCTGTCCAGTAACGGTTTTCATATAGTTCTCCTACTGTGAGTAATGTCCAACCAATCGCAAGTGCTGTACTAGCATCATAACTGCCTAATGTTTCTTGTAATACAATAGCGTCGTATAAGGATAACCCTTCTCCACCATCTCTTTTTGGTAATGTTATTTTGCCATAGCCTATCTTGCGCAGTGCCTCGATATTAGCTGAAACAAAGGTATTATTTTCATCTGCAATTTTAGCTTGTGCAGTAATTTGTGGTTGTAATGTTGCTAATTTCTCTAGCCATTGTTGTACTTCGGTAGTGCGAATGAATTGCTCTTTCATACTTGTGCCTCCTTCTTCGTTGTACATCATTGTATGCGCGTTGAAATCAAAAGTCAATAGTATTCATACCTGTTTTGTAGGGTTTTGAAAAAATGAAAGAAATTCTGGGTTTTGAAACTTTTTTTAAACTTTTTCGTATACACTATTAAATAGAGGAGGGATCGTTATGGGGATTTTTGATTTTTTTAAAAACCAATTCATCGAAGTTATTGAATGGACAGACAACACATCGGATACGTTAGTTTATCGTTTCCCTGTTGCTAATAATGAAATTAAAATGGGGGCTTCATTGATTGTTCGCGAGTCGCAAATGGCTGTATTTGTAAACGAAGGTGAAGTGGCAGATATTTTTGGCCCAGGTCATCATGAGTTATACACGCGTAATATTCCCATTTTAACAAAATTAAAATCATGGCCTCAAGGCTTTAATTCACCATTTAAAGCAGAAGTCTATTTTGTTAATACTAAACAATTTGTTAATCAAAAATGGGGGACATCTAACCCTATTATGATGCGAGATGCTGAGTTTGGCATGATTCGTTTACGAGGCTACGGCGTTTATTCATATCGTGTGAGTGACCCAGGCGTATTTTTAAAAGAGTTATTTGGTACAAATGAAACGTACACGACAGATAATATTGAAAGCCACTTAAAAAAAATGATTATCTCTGGCTTAAGCGATTTATTTGCTGAATCGAAAATACCAGCACTTGATTTAGCCTCTCATTATGACGAGCTTAGTGAATTAGGTAAACAAAAAATGGAGCCGCACTTTAAAGCATTTGGCTTTGCCATTACGTCTTTATATATTGAAAATTTATCTCTTCCAGCTGAAGTGGAAAAAGCAATGGATACACGTACTTCTATGGGAGTTATCGGTAATATGGGGCAATTTCAGCAGTATCAAGCTGGTCAGGCATTACGTGAAGCTGCTCAAAATGAAAGTGGTGGTCTTGCGGGGGCAGGCGCAGGGTTAGGAGCAGGTGCTGCACTTGGTGGGATGATGACAGGTGCTATGCAAAATAATGTACAACAGCATCAAGCTCAGACAATGGCTTGTCCAAATTGTTCGGCTCAAATGCCAGTAGGTGCAAAATTCTGTCCAGAATGTGGTAAGTCACCACAACCTGCAACGAAAAGTTGTGTGAGTTGCCAAGCGACCATACCAGCTACTACTAAATTTTGCCCTGAGTGTGGTACGAATCAAGAACAAAAAAAATGCCCAAAATGTCAACATGTTAATGCCCCAACCGCTAAGTTTTGTGCAGATTGTGGCGAAACATTAGCGTAGTGAGGTGGTCGTGTTATGACACAATCGGCAGAAACAACTGTTTCCCAATTTAAATGCCCTAGCTGCGGTGGCAATGCTGTATTTGATCCGGAGGTAGGACAATTGCGTTGTCCATTTTGTGATACAGAAATTGAGATTGCACGTACAACAAAACAAAATGTAGAGTTAGATTTTTTGCAAGCGTTACAAGTTGAGGATGAAGAATGGGCCCCTGGTTTACGTGTTTTCCATTGTGACAATTGTGGAGCTGAGACGGTACTCTCTGAGCATACTGTTGCGGATTTCTGTTCATTCTGTGGTTCGTCACATATTGAACAGACAGATCATAATACAGGCATTCGTCCAGCTTTAGTTGTCCCTTTCCAAGTTTCGCATCAGCAAGCCATTGATGCATTTAAAAAATGGATTAAGGCGCGCTATATGGCACCAGGAAAACTACGCACAATGCATCAATTAGATCGCTTAACCGGTATTTATATCCCTTACTGGACTTATGATACAGACACTTATAGTACGTATACTGTCAAAGTTGGCATTCATTATTATGTACAAGAAACGTATACGACAACAGATTCAAATGGCAATACTGTAACTCAAACACGCATGGTGCAAAAAACACGTTGGCACTTTGAAAATGGCACACATCGTGAGTTTTTTGATGATGTATTAATTCGTGCAACAAATCAAGCAAATGGGCATCTCATAAAAAAAATCGAACCTTTTGGTTTGCAACAATTAGTAGACTACAATGATGCTTATTTGTCAGGTTTTATAGCAGAACGTTATGCTGTACCACTTGAAAATGGCTGGCATTTAGCAAAATCAAAAGTGGATCAAGGTATTGAATCAAGTATTGAATCAAAAACGGCAGGCGATATTGTTATTGTTATGCAATGTGATACGGATTATAACGATATTACATACAAACATTTATTACTCCCCATTTGGATTTCTTCATTTCGTTATAATGGGAAAGTCTACCCGTTTATTATTAACGGACAAAGTGGACGAGTTGCTGGCGAATCACCTGTTAGTTGGGTAAAAGTGACATGTATTGTAGTACTTAGTATCGCCTTTATTGCCTTCTTATATTTTGGTTTTTTATCGGACAATCCTATCTTTTAAAAAAAGTGGTAAAGAGGAAGCATACGCTCTCTCTTTACCACTTTTTAATTATGCCATTTTTAACAATCATTTCACAAGTGTTAAGAGTTGTGGCAATGCATCAATACAATAATCGGCTTGTTGTAACTCTTCTTCAAGCGAAAAGTCAAAAGTAACACCAATTGCTGTAAGGTCATTTTCTTTAGCTGCATTAAAATCGGATATACGGTCACCTACCATATAGCCTGCTGCAATATGATGCTCTTCTTTAATTAACTGGACAAGCTGCGCTTTATTACTAGAACTAATCATCTGAATACTATAACTTTGTTCGATAAAACGGTCTAGTTTATAATATTTCATGATGGCGTTAATGTAGTCAATTTCACCATTACTTGCAATAAATAAAGAGTGTGTTTCGGCCAACGTAGCTAACACTTGTTCTGTATGAGGATATAAAGCACCTTCACCATCCGCAATTAACGTAATCAATTGCTGTGTGAAATATTGATTAATATCGGTTCGTTGCTGCTCATTTAAATTAGGGCATAATGTAAGCCAAACTTCAACTAAAGGGACACCCATAATAGCTTCGTATTGCTTGAGAGGTGTATCACCTGTCCATAATTTTTCTTTACGTAATTTTTTAAAAGCTTTTTCTAATGCTTTATGTAAAACTAATTTTGTTTGAAATAACGTACCATCCATATCAAAAATGACTGCTTTTTTCATACTATCATCTCCCATTGTATAGCAATAAGTATAACAAAAAAATGTTGCTTATACGAATAGCAAAAGAGTAGCCATTTGCTACTTTTTCACTTGATATTGGGAGGGCCAATCTAAAATTAATTGTGAGAATTGGTCTGCTGATACAGGCTTACTAAAATAATAACCTTGAACGTGCTCACATCCATGTTCGATTAACATATCTAACTCTGCCTGTTCCTCAACACCTTCTGCGACCACTGATAGACGTAGCGCATGCGCAAGTGCAATAATAGCAGCTGTCATCGCCACACCTGAAGGCTCACGCATAATATCTTGTACAAAAGAACGATCTATTTTTAAAGCATCTATCGGAAACTTCTTTAAATAACTTAATGAAGAGTAACCCGTACCAAAATCATCAATTGAAATGGCTACACCTAAATTACGCACAGCTTCTAACCGCGCTAATAATTCATCGCTATAATCAAGTAATGTCAGTTCGGTAATCTCGATTTCTAGTTCATAAGGCTGGATGCCTGTCGTTGTAATAACTTCGTCAAGTAAACGTAAAAAACCTTCTTGATTTAAGTGAGATGGTGAGATGTTGACAGCGACACGAAGTTGAGTTTGGTAAGTTTGATTCCAAGATTTGATTTGCTCAGCAGCCCGATATAATACCCATGCACCGATATCACTCATTAACCCACATTGTTCAGCAAAAGGGATGAATTTATCTGGTGGGATTTGTCCTAAATCTTGATCATACCAACGTAGTAAAGCTTCCATACCAACTAATTGATTTGTCTTAATATCTACCTTAGGCTGATAGTGAAGGGAAAAGTGATTATACTTTAAGGCTTGATGTAATTTTGTTTCAAGCATGAGCCATTTATCTGTTCCATGATCTTTAATTGTCTCATATAATATAAAGTCACTACTTTTATATGATTTTTTTGCATAATGTAAGGCTTTTTCAGCTTCTTTAAAGAGCTGTTCACTTGTGGAATGAAATTGACTTATACCAATGCTAACAGAACCATAAAACTCAAAATCATCAATAGTAAAGCTTTTTTCAAATAAAGCTGTAATTGATTGGGCAATGGCTTCCACATCTTTCACGCGTGTTGTGAGTAAAATAAACTCGTCAGAATTATTGCGGAAATAAATATCGCCTTGTTGCTTGACTTGTTCTAAACGCTGCGCCACTTCATACAAAAATAAGTCACCTAATACATTGCCTAGACTATTATTGATATTGCGAAAGCGGTTAATATTAATTAATACTAAGGAGAATTGTTTATGTTCTCTTATGTACTGCTCAATGGTCATCGTTAATTTACGACGGTTGGGTAATTTTGTTAACTCATCTTGATAAGCGAGTTCTGTGACGCGTTTAATATCTTTTTGTGCTGTAATATCCGTTCGGATGGCCACATATTGATAAGGTCTCCCTTTTTGATTGAGAAAAGGAACAATTGTTGTTTTTACCCAGTACAAGGAATGGTCTTTCGCTCGATTACAAATCTCTCCTTGCCATGTTTGTCCACTGCCTATCGTGCGCCACATTTCTTTAAAAAATGAAGAAGGATGATAACCAGAGTTTACAATGCGATGGTCTTGTCCAATTAACTCTTCTCTTGTATATTTTGTGATATTACAAAAGTGGTCATTAACGAAAGTGATTTTCCCCTTTTGGTCAGTAATCGCTACAATAGCAGCTTGATCAAGTGCTGTAATAATATTTTGTACTTCTTTTAATGTATAACCTGCGGTGTTAAATTCATCAAATAGATGTTGCAGCATATCATCGCCACCTTATGAGAAATAAATAATGTGTGTTATTCGACAAATAAGACATATTCTTTATAGTCAATTCGTTCTATTTATTATAGCGTAAAAACCTTATAATAGCACGAAAAACCCAAAATAAAAGCGCTTATACGAGACATAAGTCACGAATAGCGCTATGTGGCGGTGCTTATTTTTTTATGGGCTTGCTGATTGTAACGCGCAAGTTGTTCCTCTGATAAAGTTAACATGTAATAATGAAAATTCAATGGTTTGATACCATGTTTTGTACAGGCATTTTTATAATATTCATACCCTTTTTGATAATCCTTCATAAATAAAATGCACTCCTTTAACATAAATATAGCCCATCACTGTTAAATTTTACAGCGTGGGCTAAGTAATACTGGCTTGTGTTTTAGCCAATGTGGACACATCCTTTGTCATTAGATTACAAATTGTGCTTGTTCATTATACGCCGTTAGCTGCTCTTGAGAAAGTTGTAGTACATAGTAGCGGAATGGAATGGCTTCAATCCCAAAACTCTCACACATCTCACAATAAAATCGATACCCTTCTTGATACATTGTCATAACGATCATCTCCTATGTTTTGTTATATAACAGTTGTTGTTATTAATTAATAATATAATACAGTTATAGTACAGTGTCAATAGTTTATCTCGTATTTTTAGAAAAATTAAAAAATACCATCATTACTCTTCAATGATGGCATTTTATTTTATAGGTCTTTATCATGTGTTGGCACTTGATTTAAAGGGTTGTTCACTAATACTTGTTGGAGCTGCTCGTCCTCAATATGTGTGTATATCTGTGTGGTTGCAACGCTTTCGTGCCCTAAAATATGCTGTAAACTTCGGATATCGGCTCCTGATTGATACATTAAAGTGGCAGATGTATGACGTAATTTATGTGGGGTGATGCCTTTCCGGTTAATGCCAGCTGTTTCAATCGCCTTTTTTATAATGCGTGATAAATGCTGTCGTGTTAATCTTGTCCCTTTTTGCGATGTGAATAAAGGGATTTCTCCTTCGCCTTTATAGGCGGTTTTATGAGAGGTGTAATTTGTTAAAGTTGTTTGGCAAGCCTCGTTCAAATAAATAATACGTTCTTTATTCCCTTTTCCGATTACTGTGACATAATTATTTTGTATGGATGTTTCATTTAGTTGACATAATTCCGTTACACGTAAACCTAAATTTAAAAACCAAGTGACAATGCAAGTGTCACGCGGATTCAGCTCACTATTAAGCAAAGATTGCGCTTCCGTTAATGTGAGGTATATTGGGGAACGTTTAATTTGTTTAGGTGTTTCTAATTGTGTTGCAGGGTTCTCTTCTAGTAAGCGTCGCTTATCGCGCAAATAATTAAAAAAAGATTTTAATGTAGCAACTTTGCGTGCGCGTGATGCAACACCGTTTTTTCGAGATTGCTCGCAGTATTCCATGAATAAATAAAGATCTTCTAATGTGACTTCTTTTAATACATCCATTTTGAGTGTGGAAATATCTTGAATGACTTCGATATCTTTACCTTCATTCATCGCGATTAAAAAACGGAAAAATAAAGTTAAGTCGTATTCGTATTCTTTTCGTGTACGCATAGACTTCCCTCTAATTGTCGTAAGGTATACGAGAAAATCACGTAGTATTTTAGGTTGCATCTTTTTATCTTTCCTTTCCCTCTTATACGTTAATAAGTCTCTTGATACTACAAATTATAGCATAAATAATGTTCCCAAATATAAATTTGGGAACATTATTAAGTATTTCTATAAAAACAGCCTATTTTACTGTGTAAAACATAGAAAAATATTGAACGCTGTGAGACGCATCGAATAATTGAGAGGTGTATAATAGTATTACTCGATGCGTCTCACAGTTTATGATTGTTTTGAAACTTTTTTGATTGTAGTTCGTATAATACTAGTAAGGAAGTTAAATCAGAAAGGGGTTATACAATTATGAATAGACCAATTCCAACTTGGGCAACAGCTATGATGGCGATTATAGGGATTTTAATGATATTGTCATACTTGCCACTCATTTTCCCGATACTTGCTATAATTGGTGTTGTCATATTAATCAAGTATATTATTCAGAAATCTAAAAATGCGATAGAGGAAACAAAAACACAATTTGATACTTTTACTTCTGATCGGGATGTTATTAACCGATTGCCTGCCTATAAAGAATTTAGTTACGTTGAAAAACGTTTGATGGATAAAGATAGCAAATATGCGAAACAAGTACGTCATGCTGTGTTCGAAACAGAACAAGATGGTTTTAGCAAATATAAAAATGATAGCAAACGCATTCGAAGTTATATTAAAGAAGGTGACATTTCACGTGATTTTTATTTAATCTTTGATAAAAATATGACCATGTTAGACGAAATGGCAAAAGAATTGAAAACAATGAATTTAGATGATACACCGTCTCCTATTGTAGAGGCTAAAGTTCGTGTTATGTGGCGAGAACTTCGTATTATGCATGATGAGTTAATGCAAGCTATGGAGAAACATGTGATTTTAATTAAAGAAGATTACCTTGGCGCAGCTCGCGAGGAGCGTGAAGCGTTAGGTAAGTTAATGGCAGAACGTGAAGCAGAACGTGAAGACTTTGAAAAATCTTTGCAATAAATAACAAAAAACACAGAGAATTTATGCTGTGTTTTTTCTTTTTGTTTATTTAGTTGACATAATAATTTTATCTTATGATTTTAACTTCAAGCTATTTTTCACAAATAGAGAGCAAATAAATAAAATAACACTAATGGCTGTAATAATATAAAACGTATATTGTACACCATAGGCAATCGCTACTGGACTAGCGGGGTTTGCTATAGGATTCAGTTGAATAAACGTATGCAAACTAGCTGTATAAATTGTAATAGCTACCGCCGTACCTACCGCTCCCCCCACTTGATTTAATGTATTCATAACAGCAGAGCCATCTGCATATAGCTCACGTGGTAATTGGTTTAATGCATTCGTTTGAGAAGGCATCATGACACAAGATAATCCGAAACATAATAACATAAAAGCAATAATGATTTGCCAAGTAGCTGTTTCAGTAGAAATTGTAAATAAGAACATCATATTTCCTAAAGTCATAATGATCGTCCCGCCAAATAAAAATGGTCTTGGCCCATATTTATCAAACAATGCACCAACAATAGGCGCTAACAATACATTTAATAAATTACCTGGCAATAAAATAAGACCTGCAGCCGCAGCTGCGAATAATAATGCCCCTTTTAAATATAAAGGTAATAAAATCGCAGTAGCTAAAATAGTGACTAAGCTAAGAAAGGCCATGATTGTGCCAAGTGTAAACATTTTATATTGGAATACACGTAAATTAATCATAGGTTGTGGTAATTTAAATTGGCGTAAGCTAAATAATAATAGTGCGACAATACCGACTATAAAGGGCGCTAAAATTTGCCAATCTGTGAATGGACGATCTGCCATTGTGGCTAAAGCATAAATAAATCCACCAAAACCAACAGATGATAACACAATCGAAACAAAGTCAATATACGGTTTTGTTAAATCACCAATATTTTCGACAACTGATAATGCCATTATGATAAGCAATACATAGCCGATTGCACTAAACCAAAAAATAAAATGCCAGTTTAATGTTGAAATAATGACACCTGATAGTGTTGGACCTAGTGCTGGTGCTAATGTAATAACAAGCCCCATAAGCCCCATAACCTTCCCTCTTTTGTAGGCAGGGAAAATAAGTAACGCAATATTCATCATAACAGGTAATAAAATACCTGTGCCAATCGCCTGTACAATACGTCCTATCAATAACATGATAAAACTTGGTGCAATGGCTCCTATTATCGCCCCAATTAATGAAATAATTAATCCACTTAAGACAAGTTGTCTTGTATCAAACCATTTAATTAAAAATACCGATATGGGAACAAATATCGCCATAACTAGTAAATAACCTGTAACTAGCCATTGTGCTGTTGATGCTTCAATGGAAAACTGCTCCATTAAATTTGTAAGTGCCATATTGAGTGCAGTTTCTCCAAATAAGCCAATGAAGGCCCCTAACATCAAGACTAAAATCATGAACTTCGGAGAACGCACTTGTTTTTGTGCAGTATCCATATATAACCTCTTTTCGCTATTTTGTCAATCTAGTTGACGAAATTCATTGTAACTTAATCGAAAATGATTGTCAATTAGAACTTTGACTTTCTGTTATAATACTTGTTGGGAGTGATTAAACATGGAAGTAAATTTAGAAAAAATAGATTTGATTGATGTTTTAAGTGAGCGGCATGGTTTATTAAGACGAGTGACGATGCGTTATTGGGATGCTGAAAATAATATGCCTGTCTCCAATCGAGAATGGTATATTTTATCACGCATTTATAATCAACAGGCTACCATTGCAATGATTTCAAAAAATGTGGATATTTCACGTCAGGCGACACATAAATGTATTAAACAACTTGAGGCAAAAGGTTTAGTCAATATTAAAAACGTACCTGAAAACAAAAAAGAAAAAGCGGTGGAGCTTACGGTCTTAGGTACTACTTGTTATCAACAACATGAAGCAATTAAAGCCCGTATTATTGACGAGTTGAGGGCAAACATTGGAGAGGAGCAAGTCATGCTATTACAACAAATTTTATTGCAAGATTGGAAACTCACCTAATTTCTTCAATTATGTTTACATGATAATAATATGTGTTAATTTTATAATAGCCCATAGAAGTAGAATATTTACTACTCCTATGAGCTTTTTTTCTATTCTACATAAATTGTAACACCAGCTTCTTGAAAATCATGCGCAATATTTTCATTAAGTGCAGGGTTTGTAATAATGCCATCAACAATGGCTAATCCCCCTACTTTAAAAATGGCTGTTTTATTAAATTTTGTATAATCCATAACAGCAAATACAGACGTTGCATTACGTAACATCGCTTGTTTGACACTAAGTTCGTCTAGCCCATAATCTAAAAAACCTTGATCTAGTGACACACCACTAGCACTCATAAAAAAAGTATCAATATGAAAACCTTCCACAAAATCCACTGCTTTTTGTCCCACTAAGCAAAGTTCAGAGTTCTTTAAAATACCACCTGTTAAAAATATTGAAAAGTTGGGGTTTTGTGCTGCTATTGTGGCAATACTTAAACAATTGGTTACGATAGATAGTTGTTGAAATGAAGTAACAAGTTGTTTAATAACCTCTGTATTTGTTGTGCTAACATCTAGAGCGATACAGTCTCCTTCCTTTACAAACGCAGTAGTTAAACTAGCTAATTCTGCCTTTTGTTCTTTATTAATGGTCTCTCGCACACTGAAATTGGTTTCCTTTGTATTACTTTGTTTTAAAATCGCCCCCCCATGTACACGCCTTACTTCTCCTAAATCCTCTAAATATTCTAAGTCCTTTCTAATTGTCTCAGATGTTACATTTAATAATTCACTTAAATGAGCTACTCTTACTGTTTCAGATTTTTGCAACAGCACTTTTATCTTTTCAATTCTCTCGTCTCTCAACATCTTATCACTCACACCTTATCCTGTTATTTCCTTTATATTATACTATAGAATTGGTTTTTCTTTTGTAAATTCAAAATTACACGGTATTAAAACGACATTAACAATTGATATCTATACTTAAAACCAAGTAAAACAAAACAAAAAAAGAAAAAACAAAGGAAGATAACTTAGTATGAATGCTACTAAAATTGAGATTGAACAATTAACTAAGCAATATGAAAACGCTGCTACCCCTGTGATTGAGAATCTAAATATGACGATTCAAGAAGGTGAATTTATTGTTATTGTTGGCCCCTCTGGTTGTGGCAAATCCACAACAATGCGCATGATCGCTGGCATTGAAACCATCACCTCTGGTTTTTTAAAAATAGATGGTCACATTGTGAACCATCTACCTGCCAAGGATCGAGATATTGCCATGGTGTTTCAAAGTTATGCTTTGTACCCTCATATGACTGTATTTGATAATATGGCGTTTGGCTTGAAAATTCGCAAGCATAAAAAGGAGGTGATTCAAAACAAAGTACATGAAGCGGCAGAATTATTAGGCTTGATGCCTTATTTAAAACGCAAACCTAAAGATTTATCAGGCGGACAGCGTCAGCGAGTAGCGCTAGGTCGAGCTATTGTAAGAAATAGTCCTATCTTTTTAATGGATGAACCATTATCTAATCTAGATGCTAAATTACGTAATCAAATGCGTGTTGAGTTACTCAACTTACATCGTAGTTTAAAAACAACAACAATTTATGTTACTCATGATCAAACAGAAGCGATGACAATGGCAGATCGGATTATTGTATTGAAGGATGGACAAGTACAGCAAATCGGAACACCAGAAGAAATTTATCGACAGCCTGCTAATTTGTTTGTAGGTACGTTCCTTGGGTCGCCACAAATGAATACTATGCCGATTACACTAAAAAAACGCACCGTGTATCTTAACGAAATCGCAATTGCACAATTAGCCAATGACATTAATAGCGGGCGTTATCAAATCGGTGTACGCCCAGAAGATTGGCTTATTGTAGAGACAGGGATCCCGCTTACGATTACGCATACAGAATTATTAGGTGCTGATTTACATATTCATGGGAATTTTGAACATCATACAATCATTTTACGCTGTGATGGCAAGTCTACGTATACAATCGGTGGCGTCATTCACATTATGCCTAAACACCTGCAATTATTTAATGAGCAAGAGCAAAATATTTATGTAAAGTTGTTAGGTGAATAAAGTGAAAAAACGTTTAACGATTGCCCTATTTGTCGGTATACCACTCATTCCTTTGCTAACATTTTGGTTTATTCCTATGATTGTATCCGTCTGGTTAAGTAGTACGGATTGGGATTATATTAGTCCGGATTTTTCCTATGTCATGTTAGACAATTATAAACAAGTGTTAACGAGTAGCGATTTTCACCAAGCGCTATGGAACACAGTTTTCTTCGGTTTTTGGACAGTGCTGCCCACTGTTGCACTTGGCTTAGGTTTAGCGCTTATTGTAAGAAAACAAATGGTTGGACAAACTTTTTTTAAAGGTTTACTTTTCACACCATGGATTACGCCGATGGTAGCTGTATCAATTGTTTGGTCATGGATTTATGAGCCTACAATTGGACTCTTTAATCAAATACTTGGTTTTTTACATTTACCTCAACCTCAATGGCTAACTGATCCTGAATATGCTATGTGGGCCATTATTATCGTAACAATATGGAAAAATGCCGGTTGGGCCATGCTCTTTTATTTGGATGCTTTGTCAAAAATACCAGATGAATTATATCAAGTGGGTGACCTTGAAGGAGCAAATGCTTGGCATCGTTTGCGTCATATTACATTGCCACTCATCTCACCTACGACATTATTTTTAGTTGTGTTATCTGCTATTGATTCTATTCAAGCGTATGACCAAATACAAGTGATGACACAAGGTGGTCCAGCAGGTAGTACACGTACATTATTATATTTGTATTATCAGTTAGCATTTGAGCAATTTAATATGGGTGAAGCCACTGCTGTAGCCACATTAATTGTGTTATTAACAGCGTTACTCGCCTTTATTTTATTCTTTGTATCAAAACGTTGGGTGCATTATTAGGAGGAACCATATTGAAACAATTTGTATTAAAATCCATGCCAAGAACGATTATAGTCATGCTATTGAGTGTTGTGATGATCTTTCCTTTAATTTGGATGTTATTGAGTGCATTAAAAACAGCAGATGAAATTTTCGCCATTCCTCTAACGTGGTTACCAGCAATCCCTCAATGGGACAACTTTGCTAATGCACTCAAGCTAGCGCCTTTTGGTCTATATATTTGGAATAGTATTTTCACTGCTATTATCATTGTGTTTTTTCAAGTCTTATTTGCTGCTATGTTAGCTTATGCTTTAACACAGTTTACATTCAAAGGTAAAAAACTTTTATTTCAATCCATTTTACTTACCTACATGTTGCCGGCAGCAGCAACATATGTACCAAGTTATGTCATTATTTCTAAAATGGGATTACTCGACTCCTTGGCAGGCATTATCATCTCGAATAGTATAAGTGTCTTTGCCATATTTATATTGCGTCAAGCATTTATGCAAATTCCAACAGAGTTATTAGATGCCGCTCGTTCAGACGGTGCTTCTGACTTTGTCATTTTAACTAAAATTATGATGCCCATGAGTAAATCTACTATCTTTACCGTGGTACTCATTAGTTTTGTTCAAATGTATAACAATTATCTGTGGCCTTCATTAATTGTAAAAAGCGAAGAGAATTTTTTAATCACTGTAGGGCTTAATCGTTTCTTTACAACTCAAGGCACATTTGCTGAACAATGGCCACTTATTATGGCAGCAAATGTAATGACTGTTGCTCCATTACTTCTACTATTTTTAATCCTACAAAAATGGTTTATGAAGGGCATCAGTGACAATGGACTCAAAGGATAAGTTTTTAATCATAAATAACGGAGGAATGAGTATATGAAAAAGTTATGGTATGTTGCCCTAGCAAGTTTGATCTTATTATTAGGAGCATGTTCTGTGAAAGATAAAAAAGAGGACAAAGCATCTAAGGGTGAGCAAGTAGAAGTGGAATTTTGGTATGGTCTAGGTAGTGAGGCGCATAAAAAAATGCAAAGTATTATTAAACAGTACAATGATTCGCAAAATGAATATGTTGTAAAAGGGGTTTCTCAAGCAAGCTATACAGAAACATTCCAAAAGTTACAATCGGCTATTGCTTCAGGTGAAGCACCTGGCGTAGTCATTGCGCAAGCGGATACCATTCATAACTTGGCGCAAAAAGAGGCACTAACAGATCTTACTGCATTTGTTGAGGCAGATCAAGATGTCAATACGGATGACTTCTTGCCTGTGTTTATGGAGAATGCACAAATGGATAATAAACTGTATGCCTTACCAGCTTATGGTACAACACAAGTCATGTATTATCGTAAAGATTTAGTAGAGGCACAAAATATGAAGCCAGAAGAAATTTTTAGTACGTGGGAAAATGTGGCTGCAGCTTCAAAGCAAATACAAGCTACTAATAAGGTAGAGTTTGGTCATTTACCTATGTGGGGCAATGGCAACCTTATTGACTTAGCACGTAGTAGTGGTGGTCAGATTTTAAATGAAGACGGCACAAAAGTAGTAATTGATAGTGATGAATGGGTACAATCTTGGGATTTTATACGTAAACAAATCCATGAAGAAAAAACGATGAAAGTAAATTCTGGCGGACAAGGCTGGGAGTATTGGTATCGTACCATTGATGATGTGATGAATGGAAAAGCTATGAGTTATACAGGCTCTTCAGGCGATAAAGGGAACTTAGACTTTACGAAAATCGGCTCTATTCCACAACCAGGGTTTAATGGCCATGACGCTAAACCTATGATATCTACGCTATACATGACATCACCTGCTATTGTCAGTGATGAAGTAAAAGCGGGTGCTTATGATTTTATGAAGTTTTTCTCTAGTGCGGAAGTCAATGCAGACTGGGCGCAAAATATCGGCTATATCCCTGTTAAACAAAGTGCGATGGAAGTCCCTGAATATAAGGCGTTTTTAGCAGATAACCCTGCTTATGCTGTTCCGTTTGAACAAGCACAGTTTGGTTTACCCGACTTTATTGACCCTACAAATGGTAAAATCATGGATGCTCTCGCTATTGCAGCAGATGAAGTAGAGTTACAAAATATTGATGCAAAAACAGCGCTCACAAAAGCACAAAAAGCAGCTCAAGAAGCATTGGACAAGGTGGATAAATAACATGACAACTTTTACGTTAGAAGCAATAACTTCAGCATCAACACAATATATCGAAAAAGAATTCTTTATCGCAAATCATACACAAAGTATCGCGATCACTGTTCATGCACCCACGCATTATTGGTTACAGTATTATGTGTATGATAACCTTGGGCAGCTACGTATGCAATATTTACACAAGAATACACCACAACCAGTGATTTTACACGAAGATATAACACATAGTGCGCCTTATACTTTTGGTGGCGAGTTGCCAACTGGTCAATGGAAAATAGCCATTTTAGTCGCGAAAGCTGTAACAAAGGATGGAGGTTTTGCAGCTGGTGAAGCGATTGGCACAGTGGATATTTTGACCAATATTCTTACAACTAATCATCATGATACAATCTGTCATACGATAGATGACTTTACGTTACAATTACCTACAGCGATTTTAGCTGACGGGACAAAAGGTTGGTTAAAAGGAGATTTTCATACGCATACCATCTTTTCAGACGGGGATTTAACACGTGAGGAAAATATGATGATGGCACAGCGTCAAATGTTAGATTTCTTTGTGGCTACAGATCATAATATTGTGCCTACCAATTGGCCTTCTCATGTAGCCGAAACCATTGTAATCCCTGGTATTGAGGTTACCGCACCTAATGGCCATTTCAATATTTTAGGCGTAGCTACCTCCCCCTTTGCCAAACATAGTATTCAGCATTTAAATGAAGAAGAAACGATGGTACAAATCATTAATGATGTAGCAAAACCAGCACTAGTATCAATTAATCATCCCTTTTTAACTGTGTGGTCTTGGTTATTTAAACAAACTAAACTCCATCAAGTGGATAGTATTGAAATTATAAATGACCCTACTTATGCAGATAATACCGCCGCTACAGAACAAGCGTTACAAGCTTGGAACATTTTATTAAATGATGGATATCGTATTACAGGTATTGGTGGCTCTGATTCGCACTTACACCCTACAAAAAAATATGAAGGTGCCACCTACCCTTCATTGATTGGTGACCCTGCCACATATGTATACGCAGAAAAATCAGCACATGCTATTTTAGCTAGTGTAAAAAAAGGGCATGTGTATGTATCACGCGTTGGCACGCTTCAAACAGATGGCACAGTTTTGTTTGGCGAATGTTTAGCTACAAAGTCTGGTCACATCACCGTGACCCTTGAGGCCAAGCAGATGACTATAGATTGGGTAATAAATGGTAAGGTCGTACAACAAGATACGGGGCATAAAGCTTGTTATCATTTTGATTTCCAAACAGACTTTGCATGGTTGCGTATAGATTTACGTAACGAAGATGGCGAATTAGTTGGCTTCACAAACCCATATTACTACGGCGAGAAAACCCCTACATTACAAACATGGCAAGATGTATTAGGGCAAATGGGTGTAGCACATGATTAAAGGGATTTTATTTGATAAAGATGGTACATTAATTGAATTCAATGCGCTATGGATTCGAGTGACTAGTAATATCGTTCAACATTTGCTACAAAAATATCAAGTTTCAGCGAATTATTATGAGCCAATGCTTGCCGAGTTAGGTATTAAACAGGATGGCACATTGATGAAAAACAGTTTAATTGCAAGCGAGACTTTATATGATACTGCACAAGTATTAGCCCCTTATGTGCAACAAGATGTTACCTTATTGTACAAAGAACTCGATCATTTATATTTTACAGAGACCAAGAAGCACCAAGATACAATTATTCCCATTGGTGACGTGCAGCTGTTGTTTAAGCAGCTGCACAATAAAGGGATACGTATTGGCATTGTGACAGCAGATCAATATAATGTGACAACATTTACCTTACAAAAATTATGTATCATGCCTTATATTGATTTTGTTGCAACAGCCGATACGTATGCTAAAAAACCAGCACCTGATGCCTTACATGCTTTTTGTCAACAGTTTGCATTAACGCCTGATGAAGTCATACATGTGGGCGATACGTTTGTGGATATGCAGTTTGGTCAGCAAGCACAACAAGCGGTTGGTGTATTGTCAGGCACTTCAGATTTAGCTACCCTACAACAATACGGGCCGACTGTATTGCCATCAATACATGATATTATTAGACACTTTAATTTATAAGAAAAATTTACAGGCACAGACGAAGTTGACTTCGTCTGTGCCTGTTGTGTGCTTACATATGAATGGATAAACCTTCTTCAAAGGATGTCACTTGCCAGTTAGAAGCTACCATAGTACGAATCTTTTGCTCTTGTGTAGCATTTACTTTCAATTGAGTAATCGCTGTATCTGTCACAAAGAAATGTTTATTCATGGTTAGCTTAAAGCGCTTTTGCAATAAGTTGCTTAAACCAGGTAAGGTTAAATATGAAATCGTATAGTCGCCTTGTAACGCCTGTTTAAAGTCTTCAGGTTGTTGTGCTAACTTTTGCAACTCCTCCATTGGCCAATCTGCTACGATATCAGCCCATCTCACCATATTTTGTCCATCAACATCAGCTAAAATCGCATCTTTCGTCATTTTTTCTTGAAGTGCCAATAGTTCATAGGCTTGTAATAAGTTGATTGTCATTGTCATGTTATACACCTCATGTTAAAATTTTTAGGAAAAGGAGCGGATGAATATGAAAATTGATTATTTACCAGATATGTATAGGGATTCATACTACCCTAAACATCTAGTCGATGCCATAAAAGTACAATTAGAGCGTGTAGAGGCATTGTTAGCTACAGGCGAAAAAGATATCGCTATTATTCAAAAGCAATTAGATAAAGTAACAGAAGAAATCAATGATATTGGCTTTAAAATGATGGATGAAGGTAGTGAACTTGAAACCGTAGCGCGTGACGATATTGCGCTTACTGTAGAGGCAATTTTACAAGCTTATCATATTACCATTGACGTAGAAGAAGCATTGCGTATGCGAGACTTCTAATCCAACGTAGTTGTCGGCACACTTTAATAGGTGGCCGATTTTTTTATTACTTTAGCCTACGTTGTCGATCTTGCAATACCCACTTCCTTGCGTAACCAAAACGTGCAATCGCCTGTTCATAATCTCCATCTTTCATAGCACGTTGTATTGCAGCATAACGTAAGTCTGTTGCACGCACTGTGATACCTATTTCTTTAGAAATGGTTTGAAAAATCCGCTCCACTGTTTTCACAGTAATAGGATTACCTTTAATGTTCGTTTCGCTTTGCCAAATATACGGAGAATCATTCGGCTTTTCATTCTCATATGCTTGCATCAATTGTAAATACAAAGCATTCACTTCAACATCCCTGTATCCTTTCCCGCTTAGTAAACGTACAAAGCCTTCTGTATAATGCAAGTGATGCCACTGCATACGTACTAACTCAGATGGCTTACAGCCTAGTGTTAAAATAGTAGTCGTAATAAGATGATTACGCTTTGCAATAAAGTATTTGTCCTCTGAGTCGGCATAGGATAAATAACGTTCCCATACGGCTCCAATTTGTTGAATTTCTCCTTCAGTTAATGCAGGGATTATTTCTTTAGGGATTTTTTTAGGCGTTAATAATGCTAAATAACACTCATCATCAACCCATTCACGCAAACGAGCAAATTTGAAGAAACGCCTTAAGCAAGCTACTTTCCGATTATAACTCGTTTCTTTCGGATATGCCTCTTCTAAATGTTGCACATATTGTACGAGAAAAGGATAGTATGTCGCCGTTAAATGCGGCTCATTATGCACTTTTGTATAGGCAATAAATTGTCGTCCATCAAGTGCATATTGCTTTAATGTCGAAGCGCTCATATTTAACTGTTTTAAATGAATATGAAACGCTACCCAAGCTTGCTGATACGTTACCATGCGGTCACCACCTTTATTTGTTAGTCGGATAATATTATAACATAAAATCTGTTTATTATGAAAATTTAACTTGCAAGCGTCAAAACAAACATAACTGACAAGCTATTTTGCGTTAATATCTGTTAAACTGTACTATAATAGCAGAAATTTCATAAGGGGTGGACAGTTTGCAAGTCAAAACATTACATTTAGAAGCAGAGGAAGCCAAAATTATTTATCAAGAAACAGCAGGTCTTGCCATTATTACTATCGCTAGACCACAAGCTAAAAATGCGTTAACAGCAAATATGTGGACACAATTACGTAACATTGCTTTACGTGTATTAGATAATCCTAAAAATAAAGTACTTATTATTCGTGGCAAAGGTGAAAATTTCACAGCAGGTTCCGATATTAAAGAATTTGACAGCATTTCATTAGAGCAAGCAGAAGAAGCTTTTATTCACATGGAAAAAACCATTTCCACGATTGAACGCTTACCTATTCCAACAATAGGTGTTATTAATGGGCCTGCTATGGGCGCAGGCTTAGAGTTAGCATTGGCATGTGATATTCGAATTGGCTCAGAAAAAGCAAAGATGGGTATTCCTGTTGGTAAGTTAGGCATCACTTTGAATAACAAATTTGCCCAGCGCCTTGTTCAATTAATTGGGCCTGCTGCAACAAAGGATCTAGTATTTACAGGACGTATGTATAAAGCAGAAGATGCTTTTAGAGTTGGTATGTTAAATTACCTCGTGGCGGAGAAAGACTTACAAAAATATATGATTCGTATGGGCAAGCTAGTAGCAGGTATGTCACCTGAGTCATTATTGGCTGTAAAAACGTCTGTTCAAGAATGTGTAGATAGTGTACCATCATTATGGCAAGGTTCTACACCTTTTGTTGGTAATGACTTTGCTGAAGGCTGTCGTGCTTTTGTTGAAAAAAGACAACCTAACTTTGTACGCCAAATCTAATCATAAGTTGAAAGTTATGAAATTAAAGTCATTATCTCTTTATCAACAGTTAACTCTTGTATTAAGTAGTGTGATATTCATAGCATCTTTATTATTTTTCTCTAAAGTATATTTTACTAATAAAGAAGTGAGCCTGTTATTTGAGCAATGTTTAGAAAATGATGGTTCGCCTGATTTGTACATATCTACACTTCATGTAGACTATTCATTCGCTTGTAAGATTTTTTGATGAGCATGTAAAAGGCAGGTTGCGTCATGCAATCTGCCTTTTGTACATAGATTACGATTCTATAGCTTTTTTAGATTCGTAAAGTACTTGTTTCCTGATAGCTGTGGTCTTTGCGTCCGTGCAATAGATAGTAGCCAAAAATATTAATCAAAATTAAAATAGTCATTATAAGATAGAGACCACTGTAGCCCACATAAGGAATTAAGCTACCAAACAATAATGGACCAAAACCTAAGCCTAAATCTAAGAAAATAAAATATGTTGATGTAGCCAAGCCTACTTCTTCACGAGGCACAATTTTAATAGCTAATGCTTGTGTTGTAGACTGGAAGTTACCATAGCCTAGGCCAATGAAAGCAGCAGCAACAAATAATTGCCAAGGCATTTGCATTTGACTCAAAATAATCATACCAATGGCATATAATACTAATGCAGGATAGGCTACAGCATTGCCACCTTTACGGTCAATTAATGGGCCTGTAAATGGGCGTGATAGTAAAATCATGCCCGCATAGATTAAAAAATAGTATGCACTAACAGCACCAATCCCGATTTCTTGTGTATAAGAAGTTAAAAAAGATAAGATGCTAGAATAAGCTAATGCCATAATAAACATACTAAACGCTACTGGCACTGCTTTTTTAGCAAAATAATGTTGCAGTTTAAAGCCTCTTGATGCCTTATATAATACTTCTCCAGCAGGCTTCTTAATAAGAATAGCTAGTGAAAAACTAACAATGGTCATTATAATGGTAAATATAAATAACCAATTATAGCCCCATTGGTCTACAATGCCAATCCCAATAAACGGACCAACAGCAATGGCTAACACTACACCTAAGCTAAAGTAACCAATCCCCTCCCCACTGCGAGCAATGGGCATTACTTGTGCAACAATAATACCTGTTGCAGTCGTAGCTATACCAAAACCAATCCCATGTAAAAAACGCACAGTTAACATCATTTCAACGCTGACTGTTACAAAATAAAGCAAAGTAGCAATCACGAGTATACTACTACCAATGACTAGCATTTTTTTACTGCCATACTCCCCTGCTTTTTTTCCTGTCACTAAACGCGCCAGTAATGCACCAATAATAAAAATGCTAGCAACAAGCCCGCCCATTGAAACACTTGCATCGTATTGCTGTGTCGCATAGATAGGTAAAGTAACAAAAAGCCCATACATCGATAACATTAAAACGAATTGAATAATACTTACAAAGATAAAATCTTTTGTCCATAAAGGTTCTTTCATTTTATCGCTTCTTTCTTTAGATGATGTGAAATTTGTTGTAATACATGTATCGTTGTTTGCATCTCCTCAAACGTAACATTCGTAAGTAACTCCTTTTGGTCAATAAGCAGCTCTTGTTCAACACGTTTAACAAGAGTGACGCCAGT
This sequence comes from Lysinibacillus alkalisoli, assembly GCF_014643595.1. Taxonomy (GTDB): domain Bacteria; phylum Bacillota; class Bacilli; order Bacillales_A; family Planococcaceae; genus Metalysinibacillus; species Metalysinibacillus alkalisoli. The sequence continues at coordinate 305,060 of NZ_BMJT01000002.1, read as the reverse complement.
GGATGAAAGTCGGAATAGGCGTTGGCGTTTATCTTCACCTACACGCGCTGTAACATATTGTAATTGCTCTAATTTTTGTAAAGTCTTTGTCATTGAAGGTTTCTCTACACATTGCATCGTTGCCATCTCACTAGCCATTAACTCTTGGTGCTCTGCTAACATAACAAGTGCCCACCATTGATAAGTAGATAATGAATACTGTCCTAACAGCATATCAAAACGTTGTTTATATGGACGGTGTAAAATTAAAAACTGCTGAAACAATTGTCGTTCAATAGCGAACATACTTTTTCTCTCCTATTAATTAGTTTTCTTAACTAACTATAAAATTGTGAAAAAAGTTTGTCAATTACTATAAATAAAGTTAAACAGGTGGAATTTTTGTATCGTAAGTCATGATGTAATAACGATGGTAAGTAGATGGATATTGTAGGGCTTTGAGGAGAGAATGATGTGAATGAGCGAAATAAAATTAAATAATCGCATATCCATTAGACAAATGGATTGATTTATTATATAATACAATTAATAAGATAGTTACAAGACAACAATAAATTCACCTATTACAAAAAGTATTTGTGTTTTATTTGGTGCTTTTTGTAATATGTGAATTTTTTTCTTTTTGAGAAAATGTGATCTTATTAAATACAATTGACGGAGGTCATTTAAATGACACAAGGTACAGTAAAATGGTTTAACGCAGAAAAAGGTTTTGGTTTTATCGAAGTTGAAGGTGGAAACGATGTATTCGCTCACTTCTCAGCAATCCAAGGTGAAGGTTTTAAATCTTTAGACGAAGGCCAAAAAGTTGAATTCGAAATTGAAGATGGTCAACGTGGCCCACAAGCTACAAACATTGTAAAACTTTAATTTTCATGATGCAACCATAAAAAAAGAGGTATCCTTTTATTAGGATGCCTCTTTTTATTTATTCGTTAAAATCTTTATTTTGTCTACTTTAGTTGAATTTTTATTGCGTGTATTGGTTGCGCAGTTCGACTTTCAAGATTTTACCTGATGGATTGCGTGGCAACTCATCGACAAAACTAACATACCTTGGCTTTTTATAACTCGCCATTTTACCTTCACAAAATGCAATGATTTCTTGTGCTGTAGTATGTTGCCCTTCTTTTAATGCAACAACGGCTTGTACAGACTCACCCCAAGTTGGATCAGGAATGCCAATGACAGCTACTTCTAATACCGCTGGATGACCATACAATACTTCTTCAATCTCTCTTGGATAAATATTGACACCTCCACTAATTAACATGTCTTTTTTACGGTCAATAATATAATAATACCCCTCTTCATCTTGACGTGCTAACTCCCCTACAGAGAAGTATCCATTCCAAAAAGCTTGTTTTGTTGCCTCTGGATTGCGATAATACTCATCCAATAAATAAGGCCCTTTGAAGTACAATTCACCTACTTCACCTTGTTTAACCGGTTGCATATGCTCATCCACAATCAAACATTCAACAAATGGGAAAGGTTGCCCTACACAGCTTTCTTTACGTGTTAAATCTTTAGGCTTAATATTCAATGTCACTGCACTCTCTGTTGCGCCATAAAACTCATGTAGATCTACATTGGGGAAATAATGTAATATGGCATTCTTAGTTTGTGTTGGTAATGCTGAGCCTGCTGATATAAACACACGTAATGAATTTGTATGATATTTTTTGATAATATCGTCTGGTAAATTTGTTAAAAAATTATACATTGTAGGTGCCATAAATGTATTAGTGATACCGTATTTTTCAACATCAGCTAAAAATTGTTCAGGACGATACGCTTCTTCTACAACAATAGTGCCGCCTGCTGTTAATTGTGTCATTAAAAAAATCCAAGGTGCAGCGTGATAAATCGGGCCTACTACGGCATGAATATCGGATTCATCAATTTTATATTCAGCTGCTGTTACTAGCGCAGTTAACATTCTCGCACGATGTGAAATAACAACACCTTTAGGTTTACCCGTTGTGCCAGATGTATAGCCTAAATAAAGTGTGTCGGTTTCTACAACATCATTTACTGGCTCTGTTGCATCATGATGTAAAAAGTTTTCATAGTTTTCTTCGACGACTAAATAGGTGTCAATTTGTTCAGCAGCGCGCCCCACTCTTGCAAATTCCTCTTTATATTCCCGTGTTGTAATGTACCCACGGCTTTCAGAGTGCTCAATAATATAAGCAATCTCTGGCCCTACAGCTCGGAAATTAATAGGTACAATCACAACACCTATTTTTGATAAACTTACAATAATTTCAATGTAAGTACTATTATTCTTCATCATTATGGCAACCTTGTCACCTTTTTTATACCCCTTTTGTAAAAAAGCATTTGCTAAACGGTTACCTCTTTTATTCAGCTCTTCATACGTCCACGTGGCATTTTTATAAATGACTGCCGTTTTTTGACGATACTTTACTGCGTTTTGTGTCATGATGTTACCAAATGTTAACATAATATCGAATCCCCTCTAAATTTACATTACATTATGTGTGAAGCATAATGTTATTTCTATTCTAGCGAAGTTTCTTACAGATTTTCATATGACAAAAGTCATTTATTTTCTGAAAAATCAAAATAAAATTAATATATTGAAGCGATATCAGTAATATAGGCATATAATAACTCGTTCATGTTTATAAATAGCTGAAATCATAAAAAAACACGAACGTACAAATGCGTCCGTGTTTTACACTAAATTAATGGTCGTCATCTTTCCAGTAATCGACTTGCTGTTCTAATCCTGGTATTGATTTTGCGCGGAATACAGGATCTTTACCTGCCTTACGTTGTTGTACGTAATCTTGCAATGCTAGAAACGCATATTTACTCAAGGCGATAATAGCAATAAAGTTCGTCATAACCATCAATGCCATGAATAAGTCTGCTAATCGCCATACTGTTTCTAAACTAACTACCGCACCAAAAATAATCATACCAATCGCAGCTATACGGTAGCATAAAATAGCAATAGCAGAGTTTTTGATAAATGAAATATTTGTCTCACCATAATAATAATTGCCAAGCAATGTACTAAAAGCAAATAAAAAGATAAGCACAGATAAAAAGATGCCTGCCCAGTCACCAATATGATAAGTCAAAGATTGTTGCGTTAAAGTAATTCCTGTCGATTCTCCTGTTTTGTAAATACTTGAACAAAGTACAATAAATGCTGTTGATGTACAAACTAAAAATGTATCTACAAAAACGCCTAAAGCTTGAATTAAACCTTGTTTAACAGGGTGAGTAACATGTGCAGTAGCTGCAGCATTAGGTGAGCTACCCATCCCCGCTTCAGTAGCGAATAAACCACGCTGAATACCAAATTTCATAGCAGCACCAATGCCACCACCCACTACTTGTTCATAGCCAAATGCACCTTTTATAATAACGAGTAATACTTCTGGTATAGCGGTAATGTTCGTTAACACTACAAATACTGCAACTGCAATATAAGCCAGTGCCATAGGTGGTACAATTAGTGTTGAAATATTAGCGATACTACGAACACCACCAAAAATGATAGCGCCCACTAATACTGCAATCGCAATACCTACTGTTGTACGACTCCACCCAAATGAATCCGCAAATGCAATGGATACCGTATTAGCTTGAACAGAGTTGAAAATTAATCCATACGTAATAGTAATTAAAATGGAAAACCAAATGCCCAACCAGCGTTTATTAAGTCCTTTCTCCATATAATAAGCAGGACCTCCACGGAAGCGCCCGCCATCTTTCACTTTATAAATTTGTCCTAATGTACACTCTACAAAACTTGTAGCTGCACCAATCAAACCAATCATCCACATCCAAAATATCGCACCAGGTCCCCCACTCGCAATTGCGATCGCAACACCAGCGAGATTACCAATACCTATACGTGCAGCAGCACTAATACAAAATGCTTGGAAAGGAGAAATGCTATCTTTCTTTGTTTTATCTTTACTAAAACCACGTGAGATTAGACGTAGCATCTCTTTAAATTGCCCAATTTGGACAAAGCGAGATTTAACGGTAAAGTATAGCCCGACACCAATAAGTAAGACTAAAATAAAATATGTCCATAAAAAATCATTAATATGGTTGAGCCCTGTTGTAAATAAGTCCATTTCTTCCACGTCCTCTTTTTAGTATAGAAAAAGTATAGTAGAGCGATTCAATATAATCAATTTGTTTGTAAAAAGTTTGAAAAAACAGATTTTTTATACGCTGTTTATTAAATCATGCCACGTAGTGAGTCAAAACAAATGGTAAAGGAAAATGTACTTCTCCTTTACCATAACATTGTCGAAAAATGGATGATATTTTCTATTGGTTACTCGCCACTTTACTTGCTTTGACACTTAGCTAAACTTGATTTACTTTAAGCGTTTTGAGTAATGAACCGTTCTATCCTTTGTCATGCCTAGTTTTTCGTATAAGCGATTGGCTCCAAAGTTATCAATGGTTGTTTCTAGCGTAATGTATGCGGCATCCATTTGCTCTGCATAACTGATCGCTCTTTTCATAAGCGCTTCTGCTAAACCACCTTTTCGATATGCTTGATCGACATATAAATCATTAATAATATAGACACGTCCGCAAGCTAACGATGAAAAGGTTGGATATAATTGTACAAAACCAGCCGCAATATGATCCTGCATGGCAATAAAGATAATCGACTCACGATGTTTAATACGCTCTCGTAAAAACTCTGCTTCGTGTCCATTCACTTCAAAGCCATAAAAAGCACGATACTTCACAAATAACGGTACAACTATTTTTTCATCTGTCGCAATAATAATGTCCATTAGGCAACTTTCACTACCTTTACATAAATTTTGTCTGTACTAAAACCAAACATTTGTAAAAAATCATCATGCATTTGCTGTTGGCAACTCTCCAATGCTTCTCTTAGCATTGGCGTAATAGGTGTTTTTACTACAATACTAACTGTAATGATGACTTGAGGTGTTGTTGAGATACTCAATTGTTCTACTTTGTGTACATACAATTGCGATAACATAATATGCCGTACAAGTTGTAAATACACACGTTTATGAATACTGACCGTTTGTTGATGAAAGTCAGGATGAACAATAGTAGTCTCACCAATCTTTTCCCTCTTTGGTGAAAAAATATCCCACCCTTTTTTAATTAATTGTTTAAAAAAATTTTGATTCACTTGGTCTGCGGAAACAGGCATCACATGTTTGCCTTCGGTTTCACGTACAAAACGTGCACGTCTAATTTCATTCTCTGTACGAATATCTGTGATGTAAAAAAAACTTTCAATCTCAGGTAAGTCCAGCGCTTTAGCAATTTTCTTGGTCATTTTATCTGAGGTACCAATGATAAGTAGACTTTCAATTTGGTGTTCAGTGATAGCTTTTTTTACTTCATCTCGATGTGCGGCTTCATCAAATATAGCGCGTCTCACTGCAGTCACAGTATTTTTTTCAAACTTGGCACTAGTGCCTGCTATTTTTTTGCCTTTTACAATGAGTAAACCATCATCAATCATGGCTTCTACATGTTGTTCATGAGCAAAATGTACCGCGCTTGTACTTTTCCCCGTGCCACTTGGTCCACTTAACGATACAACTTTCATTGTTTACCTCCTACAAAAATACGTGTTTTTCTTTTTTTATGAATGTTTATGCAGATCATCTACGCTCTATGCTATAATATTTGAATATATCTGACAATATCATGTTAGAAAAAAGTAAGGAGAGTGTACGCTTTGAATATTCAACCATCCAAACGCATGGCTTTATTTGCACCGTCTATTTTTAGTGATTTAAAAAGCTTTGCGTTAGCACAGCAGGCCAAGGGTATGGACCTTATTGATTTAAGCTTAGGTAGCCCTGATATTCCGCCACATGAAGACATTAGAAAACTTTTATCGAAAGAAAGCGCACTCGCCACTTCTTACGGTTACACATTAACAGGTACTATGCGTTTTTATACAGCAGTAGCGGATTATTATAAGCGTCGTAGTCATGTACAATTAAACCCTGAAACAGAAATTATTCAAACGATGGGCTCACAGGAAGGTTTAGTTCATTTACCAATGGCATTTTGTGACCCAGGTGATATTATTTTAACTACAAACCCCGCTTATGTCGCTTATGATACTGGCATCCACACGTCAGGTGCTACGCCGTATTACATGCCACTTACAAAAGAAAATGGCTACTTACCCAATTTAGACGATGTACCCGAAGCGATTGCACAGCAAGCGAAACTACTTATCTTAAACTTACCAGGTAACCCTGTTCCTGCAATGCCTTCTGTCACTTATTTTGAAAAAGCTATTGCCTTTGCTAAAAAATATAATGTTATGATTTTACATGACGCAGCTTATTCAGAATTTTATTTTACAGGCGATGCGCCATTAAGTTTTTTACAAGTGCCAGGTGCTATGGACGTTGGTGTAGAAATCAACTCCTTATCTAAAAGCTTTAGTTTAGCAGGTACACGCATTGCCTATATTGCAGGAAATAAAGAGATGATTAATATTATTCGTGGTTTTAAATCCAATCTCGATTTTGGTATTTTTGAGCCTATTCAAAATGCTGCTGCCTACGCTTTAGATCATGCGGAACCTATCACAGAAAATTTACGCGAGATCTTTTCTAAACGCCATCACATTTTAACAGAGGGCTTAACTCAATTAGGTTGGGATGTTGCCCCGTCTCAAGGTGGGATGTTTGTTTGGGCCAAGTATCCAAATGATAAAGATTGCACAGACTTCTCTTTTGAGTTAATCGAAAAAATTGGTGTAGTTACTGTACCGGGTACAGTGTTTGGTACAGCAGGCGCAGGCTACTTACGCTTAGCACTCGTACAAGATGAAACAAGACTACAAGAAGCGGTCTCTCGCTTAGCTACAATTACCACACATACAACTGTTTGATAGATACTGGGACATAACTCCATTTTGAGGAGAAATATAAAATTCAAGTAATAATTTTTTGGCTAAATGAATGACTTAATGTACTTGAAAGCAAAAAAATGCGAGGCAATTTTAAAAATCGCCTCGCATTTTTTCTTTTGTCCCAGCCTCTATTTTTTATATAAGCATTTACTTATCTATTAAGTTGTGTTACTTTATATAAGCAATTGATGATATAAGGAGCGAATAAAAGATGGATGAGTTAACGAAGCAACTTAAAGCATTAGCAGATGCTAATCGCCTAACATTATTAGCTTGTTTAAAACAAGAGGAAGTTTGTGTTTGTGATTTTGTCGAAATACTTGGCATATCGCAACCCGCTGTAAGCCAACAACTAAAAAAATTAAAAGAAGCGCATATTATTACAGAGCGCAAAGAGGGCACCTGGAAATACTATAAACTCGCTGATGTGTTACCACCGTTTATTCAAGCAATATTGGATGAATTACCACCCACATCGTGTCAATGTATGAGGGTAACATGTTCATAATCGCGAGTAGTATTTTTATTGTGACATTAATTTTTGTCATTTGGCAACCTCGGAATTTATCGATTGGTTGGACAGCCATTATAGGGGCAACAATTGCTTTACTTTTTGGTGTTGTCGATTTCGCCGACGTAGTAACAGTCTTTGGTTTAACGTGGAATGCAACATTATCCTTTGTGGCTATTATTATTATTTCACTTATTCTCGATGAAGTGGGCTTATTTGAATGGGCAGCCCTTCATATGGCAAAGCTTGCTAAAGGGAGTGGTATTAAATTATTCATTTACATTAGTTTGTTAGGTGCAGTGGTAGCCGCTCTGTTTGCTAACGATGGCGCTGCCCTGATTTTAACACCTATTGTATTAGCGATGGTACGACACTTATCTTTTAATGAAAAAATGATTTTTCCTTTCGTCATCGCCAGTGGTTTTATTGCGGATACTACAAGTTTACCTTTTATCGTTAGTAATTTAGTGAATATTGTTTCTGCTGATTTTTTTGGTATTGGTTTTTTAGCTTATGCCGTTCGCATGATTATACCGAATCTTTTTGCCATTATAGCTACGATTAGTATTTTATATTGGTACTTCAGAAAAGCGATTCCTAGAAATTTTTCAATGGAACAGGTAAAAGAACCCGCTTCTGCTATTCGAGATACTACTCTTTTTAAATGGTCTTGGCTTTTATTATTCGTACTCATGCTTGGCTATTTTACAAGCGAAGCTCTACAAGTGCCTGTATCTTTTATTGCAGGTGTTATTGCATTAATATTTGTCATACTCTCTAGTAGAACGGCCATTAATACAGCTGAGGTTGTAAAAGGTGCACCTTGGAATATTGTGTTCTTTTCTCTTGGTATGTATGTAATTGTCTTTGGTTTAGGTGAAGCTGGTCTAACACATTATGTGGCACAAGTGATTGCTTTATTCATTGAACAAGGTTTATTCGTTACTACAGTTGGTATGGGATTTTTAGCGGCAGTGCTATCTAGTGTTATGAATAATATGCCTACTGTTATGATTAATGCCTTAGCCATTGCAGAAACTAGTAGCAGTGGCTTAACACAGGATGCTTTAATTTATGCAAATATCATTGGCTCAGATTTAGGTCCTAAATTTACGCCAATAGGTTCCTTAGCTACCTTAGTATGGTTACATGTATTAAAACAAAAAGGCGTGTATATTTCTTGGCGCACATATATCAAAACAGGCTTTTTATTAACAATCCCCATTTTATTTATTACGCTAATCGGTTTATATCTTTCTTTTTTATTATATTAATCTAAAAAATACACCCGATTAAAAAGATATATAAGTAACCCGCTTTCTGATCATTTTTCAGAAAGCGGGCTTTTATGCTGTTTGTTTTAACTAAGGTGTGTAGTTATGTCACCATGTTATTGGTTAGCCTATGTAGTTTATACTTGCTAAGCATGAATGTTACTTCCACCAGTTCATATTTTCGGACTCTTTAAAGTTGATGACCATTACCGTTAAAATAGGTGCAAAAATCATGCCTAATATACCAAATAATTGTAAACCAATGAACATTACAAAAAGGGCTACTACAGTATTTAACCCTAGTTTCTTTCCTACAATTTTAGGTTCGATAACATTGCGTACAATAGATACGATACTATAAATCACAAGAAGCTGAATGCCTAAGGTAGTATTGCCATTTAAAAAAGCAATCGCAATCCATGGCATCATAATGCCACCAGTCCCAAAAATAGGTATCATATCAAAAACCGCAATACCAAGTGCCACTAAAATGGCATTAGGTAAACCAATAATTAAAAAACCAATACTTAATTCAATAGCAGTAATACAGGCAATTAATGCATAGGCTGCCACATAATCACGAATCGTTCTCGTAAAGGTTTTAATGATGGCAATAACACGTTGCTCTGTTTTATCGCTCATTTGACGTTTCATAAAACCGATAATATTTTCATAATCCCAAGTGATAAAAATACTTGCTAATAAAGCAAAGAAAACCATTAATAAAAAACTTGGCAAAGCAAGTGAAAAAGAAGTTAAGGCTGAAGCTAAATCACCTGATAAATCAATAGCTTTAGACGTGATAAATTTCATCGTATCATTCAGTACAACATGATATTGCTCTGCATTTTCAGGTGAAATACGTTCAATACTATCAGCGCTAAACTGCTTTATTTTTTCTAAGGCTGGCAATATTTTTTCAAAGTAGAGTTGAGGCAAGTTGGTTACAAATTGAATGAGCCAATTTACAATCTGAATAAGTAATAAAGTCAGTAATGTACCAATTGTGGCATAAAGCGAAAAAATTACGACTAATCCCCATAATTGCCGACTCTTGATACGTGTCTTTCTTGCTAGAAAACGTACAATTGGCATACACATGGCAGCAATAACAAATGCAATAATAAATGGAGCGATAACAGGAAACACATACTTTAAAAATAAAATGCCAAGCCCTACCACGATAGCTATATAGACAATTTGAATAATTCTTGCGCGCTTAATTTCAACCATTTGTTGATTTTCCATAAATCCTCCTCAGTCGTACACTATGTAATATGGGATAAATAATCACCAATAAAAAGCCCAATGTATTTTGGCTTTTGGCGCTGTGCTTATTTAGTATAGGGGAGTTGAAGCGGTTAAACAAGATAATATACAAAAAAAGGGTCTAAAGTGAGATTGCTAAAAAAGTGGTAATGGAAGCAAGCTCTCCATTACCACTTTAACTTTATTTAGGACGAGCCTTATCAAATACACTGCCAATTGTTGCGTAAGAGTTGCCTGCTAAACGACTGACAGCTTGTAATTCCTCACTATTAATGCGTCCCGTATCGGGATTGTAAACCTGCTCATCAAAATGAAATTGCACAATCTCTCCAATTAATAAATCTGTACCCTGGTCGCCTAATACTTTATGATGCACTAATTGGCATTCCATACGTACTTTGGCTTCTTTTACACCTGGCACTTTTACTTTCGCGCTCGCAATAGGTGTTAAGTTGGCAAGTAAAACCTCACTATCATGCGGTGCAAGGTTTGCTGCAGTTTCATTAATCTGCGTTACATTATCCCAATCTACCATGTGAACAACAAATTGCTCAGTTGCTGTAATATTACGTGCGGTATCTTTCATCACACCTGCTTTTCGCTGAATGGCTAATGAAATCATAGGAGGATTAGCTGACACGATATTAAAATAACTAAAAGGTGCTCCGTTTAGTACATCACCATGCAATGAAGTAATGAATGCAATAGGTCTCGGCACAATACTGCCCGTTAATAATTTATAATTTTCGCGCTCTTCGTTTTGTTTAGGATCAATGGCGTACATTGTTTCCCTCCTTCTTTAGGCTACTTCTTTAGGCATAATCATCTGATTTAATAAATCTTCCATCGTAACAATACCTACTGTAGTGTTGGTATGAGACATAATTAAAGCAATTTGATGATGTCCATTTTGCATCTTAAAAAATACATCACTCACAATGGCATTTTCATCAAAGCTAGGCATTGGTTTAATAAAATCCGTTAATGTAGCTTTTGAATCACTTGCAATGGTAGTTAACATTTCTTTTGTGTTTACAAATCCTATAATCGCCTCTTTGTCTACTGTGCTATTCACAATAGGATAACGAATATGCTCATATTGTTTAATACATTGTAGATGTTGCTGTAAACTTTGCTGTGCGTCTAAACACTTAGTCTGACTCAGTGGAATCATGATCTCTTTAATTTGATGTTTATCAAAATCAAAGGCACGCGTGACATATGCAAGCTCTGTAGCATTAATCTCTCCACCGCGATAACTATCCATGACTACTCTTTTTAACTCTTCTTCAGAGTAGGCTACGTCTTCATCTGTAGATTTAATGCCTAATAATTTAAGTAATAAGCGCGCTGAACCATTCAATATCATAATGAAAGGAGCAGTAATTTTACCAAATAGGTACAAACTTGGTGCTAATACTAACGTCATGCGCTCCGCATATTGAATCGCTATCGTTTTAGGCATAAGTTCTCCTATAATTACATGTAACACGGTAATGACAAATAAAGAAATCGCATATGACAAAATGAAGGTAAGTGTAGCGTTTAATTGTAACCATTCAAATAGGGGGGCTAATAATTTAGCCACCGTGGGCTCACCAAGAGCACCTAATACTAACGCGGTAACCGTAATGCCAAGTTGGCATGCGGATAAGTGATAGTCCAGTTGTGCCAATACTTTTTTAGCAATGACGGCACTTCTTTTTCCTTGGCTCGCTAACACATCAATTTGTGAAGGTCGAACTTTTAAAATCGCAAACTCTGCCCCTACAAAAAAGGCGGTTAAAGCAATAAATAAAATAATAAGCAATATATTTATGACTAACATAGGATGTCCTTCGTTTAAGAAGGATTCACCTCCCTCACTTGTTGTTTAAGCAAGACTTGCGTAATCTGAAAGTTTTCAATAGCAGTGATTACCCAGATTTGTTCCTTATCTTGAATCATCAATCCTACTTCTAACGGATGATTCGCTCGTAACACGCACTGTAACAACCAGCCTCCAATAGTATCAATACCTTCTCGATCTGTGAATGAAATAGGATATTTTTCTTCAATATCATCCAGTAAGACAAGTCCATTTAATACATATTCGTGAGGTGAGAGTTGGTAAATATCATCTAATTCATCTGTGTCAAATTCATCTCTAATTTCGCCTACTAACTCTTCAACAATATCTTCTCTTGTGAGTAAACCAGCTGTACCGCCATACTCATCTACAATAATCGCCATATAAGCTTTATATTGTTGCATAGTTGTAAGCGCATCATGTAAGGAAGCGTGTTCAAAAATAAAGCACGTTGGTTTCATTAATGTTGTCATATCGATAGCTTGTTCACTTAAAATACAAGTCAATAACTGATTCGCTTTTACAAAACCTTGAATATGGTCTTTATCATTTTCTAGTGTGACAGGATAACGTGTGCGTTGATGCGTGGCTATCGTTTCTAAAATCATCGCACTGGTCATCGCTGCATCTACTGTAACCATCTGTGTACGTGGTGTCATAATGTCTTTAGCTGTTCGTTCATCATACTTAAATACATTGAGTAGATAGGCAAGTTCATGACGGTCGATTTTGCCATCATGAAAACTTTCTGTCGCAATCATTTGTAACTCTTCTTCTGAAAAGTGTGCAGTTTCAGGCTTAGGCTTTACCCCTAGTTTAGTCAATAAAAAGCGTGATGTCCCATTCAATAAATGAATAAAAGGTGCCATTACCTTACCAAAATAATATAAAGGTGTTGCCAGCTGTAATGTCACTCGTTCTGAAAATTGAATGGCTAATGTTTTAGGCGCCATTTCGCCAATGACCACGTGCAAGTATGTGACAATAGCTAATGCCACAACGTAAGCCATTAAATTAAGCGTTGTGCCTGATAAAGAAAAGGATTGTAGTAAAGGCTCAATAATTTTTTGCACATAAGGTTTTGTAAAAGCACCTAGTGCAATGGCTGTAATTGTGATACCTAACTGACAAGCTGATAAATAATAATCTAAATCTTGAATCACTTTATAAGCAATTGTAGCTCTCTTCTTACCTGTTTCCGCTAATTGTTCAATACGTGATTTTCGCACTTTAACTACTGCAAATTCCACAGCAACAAAAAATCCAGTTAAAGCTAAAAGAATGAGCAAAACCAAAATATTCACTATATCGTTTATGTCCAATCAGTTCCCTTAAAAAAGGGATTCACCTCCAAATGATCGTATGACTTCTATTATATATTTTTTTATAAATTTAAAGCAATTTCTAGCCAAATAAAAAGTGAAATTGTGAGTCACAATTTCACTTTTTGTTTAGTTATGATTCACGCACCCACGTTAACCCTAATGTTCCCTCGCCCGTTAATAAACCTACAACCGCAGATAATTCTGTTACCTGAAAAATAATGTTTGGGAATTGTGATTGTAGCGTAATGCGCCATGTCTCAGCAAGTTCAGGTGCGTTCGTATGGATAATTGCCACTTCTTTCACACCATCCGTTGTGATCACTTGTTGCAAACGCGTTAAAATAGCTTCGCGTGCACGTTTTTCTGCACGTACTTTCTTAGCAACTACACATACACCATCTTCATATTTAATGACTAATTTAATATTAAGTAAGTTACTTAAAAACATAGCTGAACCTGAAACACGTCCACTTTTATGTAACTTTTCTAAGTTGGCTGGTATAAATAATAATTCTGCACGGTCACGCATTTCTTCAATTGCTTGGACAATTTCTTTAGGTGTTGCCCCTTCTTGTGCCATCTTTAATCCTAGTTCCACCATTTTTTGAATAGGATGAGAACCAATTTGTGTATCAATAGGATATGTCGTAAAACCCGCTTGCTCTGCTGCCATGGCTGCATTAGCAAATGTACCTGACTGTTTTGAAGAGATATGCAAAGCAATTGCAGCGTCGTACCCTTCATTTTTTAATCGCTCGTATAAGGCAACATGGTCACCAAAATTAGGTTGTGCTGAAGTCGGATGTTTTTTCGTAGCGCGCATTTTATCATAAACTTGTGCAGCTGTTAAATCTGTCCCTTCTCGGTAGCAGCCATCTTCAAAAACTAATGACAACGGTACAACGTTAATTTGATGTTTCTCAATAAATGATGGTGACAATAAGGCACCTGTATCTGTAATCCAAGCAAGCTTCATAATGTAACTCCCTCATATGTGTAATGACGTAAATTTACACAACAATGGCGACAAAGCCTAGTGACAAACGTCATGACTATGCAAAGTATAAGCCTAATTGCCATACAATAGTCGCAACTTTGACAATTTACACTAGATTACTTTGCAATAATCTTCATAAACAAGGCATAGATGTCATATTACACATATAAAAAAGAACAACATAAAAAAGGGATACAGGCAAATGTTCATATCCTGTACCCTTTTTATAATGTCAATCTGTTATCGAATCACTTTAACACGATTAGCTACATCTTCAAATGCTTTTTCACCTGGTTGTGCGATTGGATTACCAAACGGCATTTGTGCAACAAGCTTCCAGTTAGCTGGTATATCAAAAGCACTTTGCACTTCACTATCAATGAGCGGATTATAATGTTGTAATGAAGCACCTAATCCTTCTGCCTCTAAGCCTGACCAAATCACTAGCTGATGCATGCCAGATGCTTGATGTGACCAAATAGGGAAATTATCCGCATATAAAGCAAAATTCTCTTGTAAGCCCTTTACAATATTCTCATCTTCAAAAAATAATACTGTACCATATGCGGCCTTAAAACTATCCATTTTTTCTTGTGTGGCAGTGAAATCATTATCACCCATCACATTGCGCAAAGCCTTTGTTGTGATATGCCATAATTCATCATGTTTATCATGAAATAGTACCGCTACACGCGCTGATTGAGAGTTAAATGCAGATGGTGTATGCTTTACTGCAAAGTTAATGATTTCCTCAATGCGTGCTTCAGATACTTGAATATTTTTATCTAGTCCATAATAAGAACGTCGTTGTGCTAACACTTCGTAAAAATCTTTTGTCATAAAAAAACCTTCTCTCTAAAATTTTGTACATGCTTACTATATGATATATTTATCTCGAAATCAAGATATATGCTTATTAAATAGCTAGTGCTTTTGATGTAATATTTATCATTTATGTTTATGGGTAATGCTATTTTGGGCATAAGATAGATAATTATCATTTTTGCACGCAAGGAGTTGGTACGATGAAGCGATTATATATGCTTATTGTGAGCGTTTGTTTGTTGTTGTCTGCTTGTAATACATCTCAAGCAGAAGCAATGACAGTGAAAGAGTTTTATACAAAACAAGGACTACAAGAAATACAAGAAATCGTTATTATTAATGGTGAAACAGGGGCTCAAATGGCAGTAACGAATCAAGAGAAAATTCAGCGTCTACTCGCCCAAATCGATGAGGTGAAAATGAGACCTAATAAAGAAACACCCTCTAAATTCACTTATTCTGTATTACTGAATGATGAGGAAAAACAGTTTCAATTCAGTGATACATTGTATGAATCTGATGAGCTTCTTTTCCCTATCATCGCTGAATTTTATCAAACTTATAAGAGCTAGTTTATTTGAAAGAAGCTTTGTTATTGAGCTTCTTTTTGTTTTATAATGATTATGGGGTGAGTAAGAAATGGCATGTATAACGATTTCTACAGAACAAGAATTACAACAAGCTTTTGCAATACGTCGCAAAGTATTTGTAGAGGAACAAGGTGTACCATTAGCAGACGAGTTTGATGAGTTCGATACGTTATCATCAAATTGCCAACATGTACTGGTAATTTATGATAATCAAGTCGTTGGCACAGGACGTATAAGACATGTACAAAATGTTGGTAAATTAGAACGCATTTGTATTTTAATTGACTACCGTAAATATGGACTTGGCAAAACGATTATTAGAGCGCTTGAAAAATTAGCTTATCATATGCCAGTTGATACGGTCATATTACATGGTCAAACACAAGCAGAGGGTTTTTATCATAAGCTTGGCTATATGACAGCATCTGAGCCTTTCTTAGAAGATGGCATAGCACATGTCACTATGACCAAAACATTATAGAAAAAAGCTCCCAGCGCTAGGAGCTTTTTTCTATTTATTTATACTTGCATATTCTTGTACAACTGGCATTAAACCGCGTTCTTCAAATACTTTTTTTGCCACGCGTATTGCATTTAAAACACGAGGGAAGCCAGTATAACTAATAAGGTGAGTGATACTTTCCACAATTTCTTGTGGCGTTAAGCCTGCTACTAATCCCGCATTAATATGGATTTCTAATTGCGGCTCTGCCCCCTGTGTGACAAGTGAAGCAATTGTTATAAGAGCTCTCTGTTTATTATCTAATGGCTCTCTTGTATATAAGTCTCCATAACCAAACTCAATAATAAATCTACTAATATCTGGGGCAATATCTTTTAAATCTTCCACTACCTTTAAATGATTACCACGGTCAGTTGTACTTTCATTGAACTCCATCATCTTTTTCAGCCCTTTTTCATAACGTTCGTTGTGCATAATAAAACCTCCCATAATATTCTATTTCCATTATATTGTAAAATTTACAATAAAGCAAATTTTGGTAATACGATAAATAAAATCTGTTTGCTACCTTGACTTAAAGCAGAAAATCTTTATAATATTGGTACTTTTTTATTTTTGTTACGTTAAAATTTAGTGTCGGTTAATTTGTAATTGAAGTAAATAATAAAAGAGGCTGAACACTAGTTATGTCCCAGCTTCTTTTATTTTAAATGATGGTAATCATTTTTATATGCTCTGTCTGTGCTTGCTGTTCCGTTATAATGTGGACTTTCCCTATTAAAAGAGGAACGTTATATACATTCAATGGTTTTCCTTCATACTTTACTGTTGTTTGAGTGATCTCTAATTCTGCGAAATTAATAGTAAAGATTTCATTTTTTAAAGATTTTTCAAATACATCAGTAGGATTACTTGCAATCATACCTTCATCCCTTGCAAATAAAAAGATTTCATTCAACTTCTCTTTTACAAAAATGGCTGCCTTACCTGTTTTAAATGACTGTAAATGATATCTAGCTAACCCCTCTTGTTGTTTGTCGATTCCTTCTTGTAGCAATGTCGATATACGAAAATCTGTATTCATCTCCTTGACTTCTTCTACAGTCGTTTCTTCTGAAAAATCAGCTAACGAAAACATAAAAACAACAATAACACTAAATACAGTAATCACTACTAGATAGATTAAGTTTTTTACAATATCCAATGTTGATTTAATAAATGACTTCATATCTTTTCATCCTTACTATTCATCTCTTGTCTATACTAAGCAGAAATAGGCTAATTTTGCAAGTTATGTTTGACTTTACACAAGGTCTATATGTGTGAAGTGATCCTAATACTTTACCCTATATCCCGTCATGCGATCAAAATAAATATGAGCTAGCCAAATTAAAGTTATCATAAGCCCTATTTGAGAAGATAGACTAATGGCAATAATCATTGTAAGCAAACACTATGCACCATATTATATACATACGTCCTACCTTTGTATTGATAGCATAACCTAGCATCAACAAGGCAAACAAGAAGAAGAATCAACAAAGTACAATTATAAGCCTGTTATTAGTAGAAAAATAACCGTAGATTCAATCCGTAATAAGAGATTGTCATTTTAGCCGCTCTCCTTCATTAAATAAATCCAGTACCCTTTGCTCTATGGCGCTTATAGCAAGAGGGATAGATGTTGTTCAAAATGTACCCCTTCAATTTCTGGCGTGTGATACTGTGCTGTTGTTGTAATAGCTTGAGTTAAAAAGTGCTCTGCTAAAAGCATGCCTTCTTGTATGCTCTCCCCGCGTAAGATACTTCCCATAATAACAGAGGCAAATAAGTCACCTGTACCCGAATAATTTTTGCCGTTGTATAATTTTTTATTAAAATATGTAGTCGTATCATCTACAAATAAGTTGCCAATATAGGCTTGATTAGCAGGTGGTATGATACCTGTAATGATAACTTGAGCTTTTGTTTTGTTTTGTAAAATTTGTGCTTGTTCTTGCAACGCTTGAATAAAATCTGCCTCATGTTTGTATCGAGAAAGCTTTTCGTAACTTTGATTCGTTAATAAGCAACATTCTGTAATATTAGGTGTAATAATATCTGCCTGTTCAACCAATGCACGCATACGTGATAGCATATCACCTTTATACAACTTATATGCCTCGCCCTGATCTCCCATAATAGGGTCGACAAGCAGCTTTGTGTGGGATGTTTTAAATTGTGCTAGTAAATCAAATATCGCATCTATTTGGGCACGCCCTGTGACAAAACCCGTATAAATCCCATCAAATGTAGCCTTATACTTGCCCCATTCTTCAAAATAATTGGGCATCTTCTCTGTTAAATCTTCGTAAAAAAAACTTGGATAATCCGTTTGTGCAGACAATACAGCCGTTGGTAATGGGCATGCTTGTACCCCCATCACTGATAGTACGGGAATTGCCGCAGTCAGCGAACACTTGCCAAATGATGATAAATCTTGCACGACAGCAACTTTTTTCATAATAGCCTCCAATATAAAACAATATGTGGCTTTATTTTAGCATATAATTACACAAGTATTGGTTGTAAATATAGCTAGTTCATTTGTCCTTATTTTGAGCTATTTTAACATCAATCAATTCCATATTAGTAATCTGTTTATAATATTTAACTATCACAAAGGCTTTAAATCTATTTTAAACTCTTAACTTTAATATATCTAAAATAAATCTTATAGCTTCCACTTTTTTAAAAGTATCTAAAAATAAAATGATATAGCATTAAAATACTTTTTATGTATAATAATTGTATATAAGGAGGTATTTTCTATGAAAAAAATATTGTTGAGTGGTTCCATTTTATTGTTTTTATTAGGAGGATGTGGAAGTAATAACGATGAATCACAGAAAAAAAGTGAGGTTTCTACGGAAAAAAACGAAAAATCTGCTGGCAAAATCACAGAAGATGATATAACAAAGTTATATACATCTCCAAAAAAATTTAAAGGTTATGAATATGAATTTGTAGGTAAATTATTGGGTGAACCTGAGCAAGATGATGAAGGTACTTATCTTCAAATCTATGCTGATCCTCAAAACTATGAAAAAAATACGATTGTAGCTATAAAAGATCCAACACTTAAAATAAAAGAAGATGATTATGTCCGAGTAAAAGGAACTATTGAAGATACATTTGAAGGAGAGAACATGTTAGGTGGTAAAGTGACTGCACCTATGGTACTTGCCTCGTCTGTTAAAGTAATTGACTATGCTGAAGCATTGGCACCCACCCTTAAAGAAATCAAAGTAGAAAAAGAAATCAATCAAAACGATTTTATTGTAAAAGTAGAAAAAATCGAATTTGCTAAACCACATACTCGTGTATTTTTCACAATTGATAATAAGACTAATGATAAAATTTCATTTTACACATTTAATACTAAATTGATTCATCAAGGTAAACAATTAGAAGAAGATACAGACTACGATGCTAACTACCCTGAATTACAATCAGAGCTGCTTCCTGGGGTCTCATCTACGGGTATCATAACTTACCCTGCTATTAATATTGATGATCTTAACGACCTAAAGATTTATGCTGAAGGAAGCAGCAATAATTACGATATTGAAATGGAGCCTTTTGTCTTTGAAATAGAGAACACTAATTAAATAGTATAATTCATATTTTACTCCTGTAGATGACTTTTAAGTTGCTTGAATCGCTCATCTAGTAATTCATATGGATTAATTTGTTTGACATTGATGGCTTTTGCAGAAAAGCTTGCGAAATTTAAACCCGCACCAAAAATTTGAAGAGCACCGTCTGCTAGATGACCTTTCTTTAAGGCTTCAATACCATCTGCTAAAAAGTGATCACTCTCATCAAGATGGCAATCAGGCATATATTTAGCCCCTTCAGCAAATTGTTGAAGATTATCTACAATCTTTTGCGCTGTTTCTTCAGTAATAGCAGCATCTATCTCCAACAACATGTCATTAATAGGTTTTACTAATTGTGCATACGCACTTGGATATGCGTCACATTGTGCATTAATTCGTTCACGTAACACTTTTACATTCATTTATCTTCACCCTTTGCTTCCTACTTCTCGTAGTTGAGATAATACTTCTTTACCCTTTTTAACTGCTATATAGACAAAAAGATGGCTAGTTCATTTCCTAGCCATCTCATTAATAGAAAGATTATACTTCGTATTTATCATCTAATTTGTCACTAAAACGATTGTAACGGATTTTGAATGCTGCAAATAAATGGGTGACTAATACTTTTAAGACCGCATAACCTGGGATACCTAACACAACACCTGGTACACCAAATAAGGAACCTGCGGTAAGCAATACAAAAATGATAGTGATTGGATGAATGGCTAAGGAATGCCCCATCACTTGTGGTGAAATAAATTTACCCTCAATTAATTGTACTACCGTCCATACAACCGCTAACTTTAATAACATCACTGGCGATGTGACAAGAGCGATAATAACGGCAGGTGTAATCGCAATAATTGGTCCTAAATACGGGACAACAGATGTGACCATAGCTAATGCACCGAGTAAAACGGCATAATCCATACCAATAATTAAAAAGCCGATTGTTACCATTACACCGATACAAAACGACACAATTAACTGACCTTGAATATATGAACTTACTTTATCGTCCATATCATGTAAGACAGAATGAATTTCCTTACGTGCACGTGGTGGAAACATGTTTAAAATATATTTTGGTAACTTTTCCCCGTCTTTTAATAAATAAAATAAAATAAATGGCACAGTCGCAAGGTGCAATAATAAGCCTGTCACTGTCGAAACAATACTTGTAATACCGCTTGCGAAACCTTGCACAGCACCTGTTACAGTATCTTTAATACTCGTGCCTAAATCACCGGATAGTTTATCCGAAATCATATTAAAATCGAAATCAAAGTCTTGCAAGTACTTGCTGAATCTAGAATGCTCTATGAAATGATTAATACTTGCTACAAAATTGCGATAATAGTCAGGGAAATCTTTTGCTAGATTTGTTAACTGGTCGCGTAGAAACGGGAATACGAGTCCAATTAATAGCGCAATAATACCACCTGCAATGAGTAGCAATAACAAAATGCCCCATATGCGTTTTATGCCCCATTTTTCTAACTTGCGTAAAATAGGTCGCATTAAATAATATAAAATACCTGCTAAAATTACAGGCAACATAATGGTTGACAGTAGCACTCTTAATGGCTTAAATACATAGTCTACTTTACCAAAAACAAAAATCACACAACCTAATAATAATAAAACAGCTAACATAAATACTAAGTTCTTTCCACCAAGAAAACGAATGAACTTTGTAGAAAAGATACTGTCTTTCTTTTCATTTGGCTCCATAGCACTCACCTCTTTTTTCTATATTGCTTTATTCCCTCTAAGCACATCTTATTAAACGTTTTTACGACTTCTCTCATCATAACGTTATCTTTCATTGTTTTGTTGCGATAAACATTAAAATAAAAGAGATGTCCAAGAAGCTACACTTCAAGAACATCTCTTTGTTTACATACGAGATTTTGTGCGTTGTAATTGTAAGAGAATGCATAAAATTAATACAACAAGTACAAACAATAAAAAAATCACATAGGTATAATTTTTCGTATAATCTATCATAATACCGATACATAATGGCAAAATGGCACTTAACATAAAGCCGCCTGACAGCACCATAGAAGACCATCGATTTGCTTCATCTTCATTACGGGCTTCATCAAGTGGCAATAATAAACCGATTGGAAACATACCACTTAATGCCAATGCTATTACGATAATACTACTCCAAATCATCACACCTTGTCCTAAATATAAACCGATTAAACCAACGCCAACTAGAGTGGTTAAGGTAAATAACCACATGATACGATGTGGAAAGCGTTCTAACAATAGCGGGATGGCTAAATTCCCTAACATTTGTACGAGAGCAAATACCATTAATACTTGACCTGCACCTGCTTCTGTAAACCCTTTAGCTTGTACAAGTGGCGATAAAAAAGCCATCAACGTAAAGAATAGTGCTGTTTGCATCCCAAAAAATAATAAAATAAGCCACGCACGTTTCGAACGCCACGGGTTCCTTCCCTTATGTGTGACCGTTTGTTCATTACAAGTAGTTTGTGCTTGTTTAGTGGCTGTCACTGTCCAAATGATGTAAGCAAATACGGCAAAGAGACCCCAACATGCGAGTGCTATTTCCCAAGTCGTTTTTACATACAAAACATATGTAAAACTTGCGCTTAGTGTGGCGCCAGCGCCAATCCCAAATGAGTAGACACCTAACGCACTTGCTGTATGCGATGGAAACGTCGTTTTAATAAAAGTGTTAATCAATGGGCCAATAACAGCAATAGCAAAGCCTGCCAACAAACTTGTGATCACTAAACTCGTATAACTTGGCCATATCAATCGACATAAAAAAGCGATAACTAATAGCAACAGCATCATACGCATCGTGCGATGTAAGCCTAGTTTTTGTTTTAAGGGAATCGCTAAAGAAGCAAAGAGACCCATGCAAAAGACAGGTACGCTTGTTAAAATGCTAATTTGTGTATTCGTGCTTTGTAAATCATGTAATAAGGTTGTTGTTAATGGCCCGATAGACGTGATAGCGGGTCTTAAATTGAGCGCCACAAAGAAGATGGCAATAAGCCAAAGAAATGCTGTGGCTGTTTGTCGTTTCATAGTTGTTTCCTCTCTCTCTGTAACTATTGAAGCATAGCATTATCTAAACAACAACCCCATTCACAAAACTGCTATAAAGCGTTGTAATAATTTAATAAAAATGGTCGTGAGTTATCCCCCTATGTATGAAAAAACGTGTTATACTTGAAACACTGTGTAAAATTTAATTTTTTTTAGGAGGATTTTCATGATTCAAGTAAGTAACGTAGGTCTTCGTTATGGCGACCGTAAACTATTCGAAGATGTTAATATAAAATTCACACCAGGTAACTGTTATGGTTTAATTGGTGCTAATGGTGCTGGTAAATCCACTTTTTTAAAAATCTTATCTGGCGAAATTGAAGCGCAAGAAGGTAATGTGGCAATGGGTAAAGATGAGCGTTTAGCTGTCTTAAAACAAGACCACTTTGCTTATGAAGAATTTACCGTGCTTGATACTGTAATTATGGGACATGAACGTCTTTATGATGTAATGCAAGAAAAAAATGCGATTTATATGAAGGAAGACTTCTCGGATGAAGATGGCATGCGTGCTGCTGAGCTTGAAGGTGAGTTTGCTGAGTTAAATGGTTGGGAAGCTGAATCTGAAGCAGCGACTTTATTAAATGGTCTTGGTATTACGGAAGAGCTATTACATGTGACAATGGCTGAACTTGAAGGTTCTGATAAAGTTAAAGTCCTATTAGCGCAAGCTCTATTTGGGCAACCTGATGTACTATTACTAGATGAGCCTACTAACCACTTAGATTTACAAGCGATTCAGTGGCTAGAAGAGTTCTTAATTAATTTTGATAATACAGTAATTGTTGTCTCACATGACCGTCACTTCTTAAACAAAGTATGTACGCATATTGCTGACCTTGATTTTGGTAAAATTCAACTTTACGTAGGTAACTACGACTTCTGGTATGAGTCATCTCAACTTGCACAAAAAATGATGCAAGACCAAAACAAGAAAAAAGAAGAGAAAATGAAGGAATTACAAGAATTTATCGCTCGTTTCTCTGCGAATGCCTCGAAATCGAAACAGGCAACTTCACGTAAGAAAATGTTAGATAAAATTGAATTAGATGATATTCGTCCGTCTAGCCGTAAATATCCATTCATTAACTTCCAAATTGGGCGTGATATTGGAAATGATGTGTTAACTGTAGATGGCTTAACTGCCTCTCAAGAAGGTGAGCAATTATTCAAAGATATCCGTTTCTCTATGAATAAAGATGATAAAATTATTCTTCTTGGTAGCCCTATCGCAAAAACGGCTCTGTTAGACATTTTAATGGATCAAAAAGAAGCTGATGCAGGTACATTTAAATGGGGTGTAACAACATCTCAAAGCTATTTTGAATTAGACCACGACAATTACTTCCAGGGTGGCGAAAAAACACTTGTAGATTGGTTGCGTCAGTACTCACCAGATGATGAGACAGAAAGCTTTTTACGTGGTTTCTTAGGTCGTATGTTATTTAGTGGGGAAGAAGTTAAAAAATCACCATCGGTATTATCTGGTGGGGAGAAAGTGCGTTGTATGTTATCCAAAATGATGTTATCAAGTGCTAACGTTATTTTATTAGATGAGCCTACTAACCACTTAGACCTTGAATCCATCCAAGCATTAAACGAAGGCTTAATTCGCTTTAAAGGTGCCATGTTATTTACATCACATGACCACCAGTTTATCCAAACGATTGCTAACCGTGTCATTGAAATTCAGCCAGACGGTTCGATTTTAGATAAACAATGCACATATGATGAGTTTTTAGAATGGAAACAAACGAATAAAAAATAACATATAAAACCCCTATTGTGCTTAATCAATAGGGGTTTTTTATTCTTATTTAAACGTTTGTGCAGCAGTCACTGCCTTTTTCCATCCGCTATAAATCTTCTCGCGATATGCTTCTTCCATATGAGGTGTAAATTGGCGGTCTAAGTGCCAGTACTTACTAATCTCATCCGTTGACTTCCAAAAACCAACGGCTAACCCAGCTAAATAAGCTGCACCTAGCGCTGTTGTTTCGTTAATTTCTGGACGATCTACTGGCACATTTAATAAATCCGATTGGAATTGCATTAAAAAGTTATTGGCTACCGCTCCCCCGTCTACACGCAAAATAGCTAATGGAATGTTTGCGTCCGCTTCCATTGCACCTAACACATCTTTAGTTTGATATGCTAATGATTCCAATGTGGCGCGTACAAAATGCTCTTTAGCCGTACCTCTAGTTAAACCGAAAACAGCGCCTCGTACATCTGAGTCCCAGTACGGTGTACCTAAACCAACAAAGGCTGGTACAACATAAACACCTTCTGTAGAGTCTACGCGAACCGCATACTGTTCAGACTCTGCTGCATTGCGGAACATCCGAAGCCCATCTCGTAACCATTGAATTGCAGAACCTGCCACAAATATACTTCCCTCAAGCGCATACGTAACTTTACCATCCAAGCCCCATGCTAAAGTCGTTAAAAGTCCGTTTTCTGACTTAACAGCTTTTTCACCTGTATTCATTAACATAAAGCAACCTGTACCGTATGTGTTTTTCACCATGCCTTCTTCAAAACAAGCTTGACCAAATAAAGCTGCTTGCTGGTCACCTGCTGCACCTGCAATTGGTACAGATGAACCAAATAATAATGTTGCTTGTGTTTCCCCATAAATTTCGGAAGAAGGACGTACTTCTGGCAACATAGAAGCTGGTACACCTAAAATATCAAGTAATTCTTCGTCCCATTTTAAGTCGTAAATATTATACATGAGTGTACGTGAGGCATTAGAGTAATCTGTAACATGGACTTTACCACCAGATAATTTCCAAATTAACCACGTATCAATTGTTCCAAACAATAAATCGCCTGCCTCAGCTTGCTCACGAGCGCCCTCCACATGATCTAAAATCCACTTCACTTTTGTGCCTGAGAAGTAGGCATCAATGAGAAGACCCGTTTTATCGCGAAACTTATCATTATAACCCTTTTCCTTTAGTGCCTCACAAATTTCGTTCGTTTGACGAGATTGCCACACAATGGCATGATAAACAGGTTTGCCGGTATGTTTGTTCCAAACAACCGTCGTTTCACGCTGATTTGTAATGCCAATCCCAGCAATTTGATTAGAGTCAATGCCTTTTTCTGAGAGCACGGCAGCAATACAAGATAAAATAGAGGACCAAATCTCTTCGGCATTATGTTCAACCCAGCCTGCATGCGGAAAATATTGCTGGAATTCTTGCTGTGCAGTATGAACAATAGCACCATGCTCATCAAATAAAATAGCACGTGAACTTGTTGTACCTTGGTCTAAAGCTAAAATATATTTCTTTGTCATACGTTTCCCTCCAATATATAGTTCATGATACATGATGTTTTACATTTTTTATGGTCATCTGCGCCCCTATGAAAATGAACACAATGACGACGGCAAATAACCAGAATGCGATACTTTCTTCCCCTTGAAAAATACGTTTAAAAAATAATGCGCCAAATACGCCACCTATCATAGGACCAACTACAGGAATAATAGCATAACGCCAACCTGAGTCGCGCTTTCCTGGTATAGGTAATAAAAAGTGTGCAATACGAGGACCTAAATCCCGTGCTGGATTAATAGCATACCCTGTTGGCCCACCAAGTGCCATACCAATAACAACAATTAACATACCGACTAAGAAAGGATTTAATCCATCTGTTATCACGTTTGTGCCTAATGCTAATATACCCAGCACAAGTGCAAATGTACCAATTATTTCTGCAATTAAATTAGATAAGGGGTGTGATATTGCAGGCATAGTAGCAAACACCGCTAATTTGGCATTGGCATCTGTTGTACCTTCCCAGTGCGGCAAATACATAAAGTAAACAAGTGTAGCACCAAGCATAGCACCAAGCATTTGAGCAATAATGTATGATGGTACATCCGCCCAAGCAAAATCGCCTATGGTAGCTAATGCCATTGTCAACGCAGGATTCAGATGGGCCCCACTAATTCCTCCTACTGCATAGGCAGCCATCGCTACTGCTAACCCCCAAGCAAAAGTAATGACAACCCAACCGCCACCAAACCCTTTTGAATCCTTTAATGATACACCTGCAACTACGCCACCGCCAAATAAAATTAATAACATTGTACCAACAAGTTCAGCTGTAAATGCGGACATCATATTCCCCCTTGTTTTACATCATTTAGTTAACAACAAAAAAACCACATGTAACACACCTGCTCTTACCAGCAGATGCCTCCATGTGGTTTCCTTTTCCTAATCACGCGTCTATGAACTTAAACTACATTCTATTTTAAAAATTTTGGCTAGTCAACCTCTTTCTTGCTGGCTTTCCATAATTTTTTACTAGAAGTCGTAATAGCTATGGCACCTGCTGCAAGCGCTTGTTCCATATGTTCAACAGAGCGGATTAACCCACCTGTAATCACTGGCGTTTTCGTTTGGGTATAAATTTCTTCTATCATTGATGGTATTATACCCGGTAATAACTCAATATAATCCGGTTTTGCATTCTCAATCATTGTATAGCTTTTTTCTAATGCAATAGTATCAATTAAAAACACACGTTGAATAGCTAAAATCCCTCGTGCCTTTGCTTTAATTAAAACATTAGAACGCGTTGAAATAATGCCAGCAGGGCGCACATCATTACATAAGAAATCAGCAGCAAAATTATCGGTTTTTAAACCATGAATTAAATCGGCATGGATAATGAGCTTTTTATGCTTGCGATCTGCCTCTCGTTTTAATGAGAGTAAAAGGCTAATATGAACTTCTAATAACACAATATATTCGTAATCACTCGCTAACATCTCATCAAACTGCTTTATCGTACGTGCCGCTGGCATAATTTTTTGATCATTAAAGTGCATAACGACTCTCCTTTACTTTGCAGTAGTAGCTCTTATAATTTCGGCAGCTACATCTTTAGCATAGCGATTTTGTTGGGCCTCTGTCCAATCTAATTGCTTTGCCATCTCTATTAAAATCGCTTGTTGATACTGTTTAACTTGCGCAATAGCAAAAAACATAGCACCTGTACGGCGTATTAGAAAATCATTAGGATGCATGACCATCTCATAGTCAATACCATAACATAATTCCGCATATAACCCGTTAGGTAGTGACGTATCATTGGCTTTTACATAGGCAAAAACTACTTCTGCATTACTACCATATTGTTGTGCAATCCTTGTTGCCTCTTCTTTTGTTAAACCAAGCGCCATACCTTTTTCCGTGCGGCGTTCTATATAAGTAGCTAAATGTTTAGAGCCACCTATATCTCCACCCGAGATCGGTAGTTGTTTAGTACGACAAGGCGTAATCGTTTTTCTTAGTTTAGGTGCTAACGTTGTTAACACTTCATCCAACACAGTTTCTGCCATTTTACGATAGCCTGTTAATTTACCACCCGCAATGGTTACTAATCCTGATGTAGAAGTCCATACTTCATCTTTACGAGAGATTTCTGATGGGTTTTTTCCGTCTTCATAGATTAATGGACGCACACCTGCCCAGCTCGATTCGATTTGGGCATCGGTTACTTTAACTGCTGGGAACATATAATGAATCGCCTTTATAATATAATCACGGTCCGCTTGTGTAATATCCATCTCTTTGGCGTCCCCTTCATAAAAAGTGTCTGTTGTACCAACATATGTTTTACCATTACGAGGTATGGCAAATACCATGCGTCCATCAGGTGTATCAAAATATACTGCCTGATGGAGAGGAAAATCATTTTCATCGAATACTATATGCACACCTTTTGATAACATCAAATGCTTTTTTCCTGGTGATGCATCATCGTATTTACGTACATCATCTACCCAAGGTCCTGCAGCATTAATTACAGTTTTCGCACGAACGGTAAATGTCTCCTCTGTCATCTCGTTTTGTGCAATCACACCATTAACTTTGTGATTTTCATCATATGTGAAGGATTGTACCTTTGCATAATTTAATAATGTTGCACCTTGTGTCACAGCTGCCTTAGCGACTTCTATTGTCAATCTAGCATCGTCTGTGCGGTATTCCACATATACACCACCACCTTGCAGACCCTCTCGTTTTACAAGAGGCTCTTTATCCAATGTAGCTTCTGCACTTAGCATAGCGCGTCTCTCAGAGCGCTTCACACCTGCTAAAAAATCATACACACGTAAACCAATATTGGTAGAGAACTTGCCAAATGTACCTCCTTTATGGAAAGGTAACAACATCCAAACAGGTGTTGTAACATGTGGTCCATTCTCATAAACAATGGCACGTTCTTTACCTAACTCCGCCACCTCTTTAATTTCAAACTGTTTTAAATAACGCAATCCTCCATGCACTAACTTTGTAGAGCGACTTGATGTACCAGCAGCAAAGTCCTGCATTTCTAATAGCGCAACAGACAATCCTCTAGCGCTAGCATCCAGTGCAATCCCACAACCTGTAATACCTCCACCAATAATGACTACATCAAAAGTTTCATTTTGTAGTTTTTCTATTGTTACTTGTCGACGTTGTTGTGCTGTTGTCATAGTTGTTTCCTCCTTTTAATACGAAAAAAGAGACCAACAAATCATAACTATAGTTATATAGTTATCATCTGTGGTCTCTCATTCGCTCAAACCAATTATTAACTTATCCTCAGTGTACTTGCTTTCTAGTAAAAAGGCAAGTGATGGGTATTAATCTTGGCCGTCTAACAAAATAACTGTCTCTAAATTATTTACAAATCGTCGCAACTCTTTTGCGGACTCCGTTGTGATTTCACCTTTTTTATACATCATATTCACCATTTGACGTTGTGCTTCTATCGCTACTAGTGATAAATACTCTTTTTGTTCTTCACGCTCATCTGCATCTACATCAGTAGCAGCATATTGTAATTGACGATAATATAATTCAATACGCTGCGCTAACTCAGGCTCTAAGTCTGGAGCATGTTGCACATGATCAATAATTGCATTAATCACATAATTCGTCATATGTTTACGCACAGTTTCAATATGTGTAATAACTTCATCTTCTTGTTTGTTCAATTGCCACTCATGTATAAACTGTCTTGCACGTCGCTTTAGCAAAGCAAAAGCAGAATGCTTTAAATGATCCTTGCGCTGTTTAAGTACATAGTGAATTTCTTTTACAACTGCTTCACTACATGGATTGTGCTCCGTATATACTTTAGCATAATGTTCTTCTAATTGTAGCCCAATCATACGAACCTTTACCATTTCTTGTTTGCGTGATTGCAATGTTTTTTCCGATTGTTTACGTTCAAGAGAGAGTTGCATTGTTTGATATTGACGCATTAAAGCAATTGCGGCTGTAGCGTTGTCATCCCTCGCTTCTCGCTGTACAGCCTGCATAGCAGCACGTATCATTTTTTGTTTTTCAGCTGTAAGATCTAATTGCTGTGTAACTTGCTTTTCATTTAATAAAGGCAACATAATGGTAGCTAAAATTAGCGTGAACAAAATCACCCCTGCTGCTAAAAATATTAACAATTGACGATGAGGAAATGTCTCACCTGTAACAGTAAGAAAAGGTAAAGAAATAATACCTACCATTGTAATTGTTCCTCTTACCCCTACAAGTGTAGTAATTACATGTTCTTTCATACCCATTTCCTCTGAACGTTGTAAAAATCGTTTTTCAAACCACCCAACACCAACCATCCAACAAAATCGTATAGCTAACACTACAACACCTATGGCTAATACATAACCGACAAGGACAGTATTTTTCATATCATTATTAGCTAAAATATCGGAGGTGGCAGATGGTAGTAATAAGCCTAGTAATAAGAAAATGACACCGTTTAAAACAAAGGTTAAAATCGTCCACATATGGTCTGTTACAATTTGTTCTTGTGCTATCATATTCTCGCCTTTTTCACGTAAAATGGCTGCAATAATACCACCCGTAACAACGGCCATCACGCCTGAAGCATGAAATACCTCTTCTGAGACAAAGTATAAAATAAAGGGCGTTAAAATTTGTAGTAACACATAAAAAGTAGGGTCTACAATCCCGATACGTCTAAAATGCATGCGGACAATAAATAATGCAAGCGCACCAAGTAGACCTATGACTACACCTACGATAAAGGTATAGAGAAAATCTAGCGAAGCTGTTTTTAATGAAAAGTAGCCTGTGACGATGGCTGCTACACCATACTTAAAGCCAATTAATCCTGAAGCATCATTAATGAGTGACTCTCCGCGTACTAAATTCATAATGCGCTCTGGAATTTGTACTCGACTTGCAATACCGTCTACTGCAACAGGGTCTGTTGGAGACAAAATAGCCATTAAAGCAAAAGCAGCCGCAAGCGGTATGGACGGGATTAACCAATGGACAAATAAACCACCAATTATGGTCGTGAGCAGTACTAATACAATAGCATTACCTAAAATCGGAAAACGCATACGCCATAACTGCTCTCGTGGAAAATGTGCACCGTCATGGTACAGTAACGGCGCAATAAATAGTAATAAAAACCATTCTGACTCTATTTCAAATGTATGTTGAGACAATAGAATGGCTGCTACTAAACCAATGCCTATTTGAATTAATGCAATAGGTATAAAAGAAATATAATGCGCAATCACATTTGAGATAATGAGCAAGATTAATAATAACAAAATAAAGATAAGCAGCTCCATAAATCAACCTCCCTAAAAATTCACTATGGTACAAAGTTCTGTACTTGGTTATACCCTATTTTCCTTAACTTCATGTAGCCACGCCTTTTTTAATTGTGCCACTCCCATGAACATTTGCTCATCAGTTACATTAGCAAAGCCCATTAAAATATGAGGCGTCAACTCATCATGAGTTATATATAAATCCGAACTTGGATAAACTTTTACGCCCATTTGTAACGCTCTATCTAGTAAAGTAGCTTCATCCATGGACAAATGGACAGCAATCATAATATAAATGCCTGCTTGTTTGCCAATGATTGTAATAGTATCACCAAATGCTTTTGTTAAGGCTTGTACTAGTGCTTCCATCTTACTTTTGTATACTTTACGCATACGTTTAATATGCCGCTCCCACTCTCCCGTTGTAATAAATTGTGCTAATGCTAGTTGATGGATATGTGAGGCATTGTTTTCAAGTAATGCAAACTTTTCTTGGTAACAAGTAGCAAGGTGCGTAGGTAAAATCATATAAGCAACCCGCACTGCTGGCAAAAAAGCTTTTGAAAAAGTGCTCATATAAACCACACGTTGTGGATCTAGTGAGGCAAGCGCTGGAAAAGCTTTTTGACCGTAACGATACTCCCCGTCGTAATCATCTTCTATAACATAACCCTGTCTTTCATGCGCCCATTGAATACATCGCCAACGTTCCGCTACATTGAGAGCGGTGCCATACGGGTATTGATGTGACGGTGTAATATAACATATCTTGCTCTTACACTGAAATAATGCCTCAATGTCTGTACCTTGTGCTGTAACAGGTATCGTTTCCAACTGATAGTTTTGCAATTGAAAAATCGTTTTCACACCACTATATCCAGGCTCCTCTACAATTAAACTCGTAAACTCATCACGTAATAAAATGGTCAAATGCATGAGTAATTGTTGGGTACTACTGCCAATCACAATTTGACTGGCTGTTGTTTTTACACCTCTTGCTTGAAAAACATATTGAACAATCGCCTCCCTCAACACTTGCTCACCTAACATTTCACCATATTGATAACCAATGGGCTCTTTAAGCACTGCTTGAGTCAATTGACGCCACTTCGTTAGTGGAAAATGTTGTTGATCAACAGCGCCTAGTCGAAAATCAATCATTGGTGGACAGACGTTTGGTTTTTGAGGTATGGTTTGCGTTTCACTATGCATAAAAATAGGCTCCATTGGCTCAACAAAATAGCCACGTTTTGCAACAGCACGAATATATCCTTCAGCCACTAATTGTTCATACGCTTGTAAAGTTGTGTTACGACTTACTTGCAAATCTTCCGCTAAAGCGCGTATTGATGGCAGTGCATCATCCGCTTGCCAATGCTTTTGTTCAATCCCTAGTTTAATCTGCTCATAAATTTGTTGATATTTCGGACGATTTTCATCTAAAATAAACATTTTATTCTCCTTCTGACATGTCGTTTTTTATAATTTTGTACCTTTTAACATGTCATAATTCTTTATATAGTAGATATATCACAACGAAATGAGGTATGACAATGACAATTTTTCAAGCTACATTAAAAGACCTTCCTAAACTTGTTCCATTGTTTGATGGCTATCGTCAATTTTACAAACAAGCGAGTGATTTAGAAGGTGCTACACAATTTTTAGAACAACGTTTAATTAACCAAGACGCTGTCATATTTATTATTACCGTTGGTGATGAATACGCTGGGTTTACACAGCTATACCCTATCTTTTCATCAAAAGCCATGCAAGATGCTTATTTATTAAATGATTTATTTATTGCTCCTGAGTTTCGTCGCTCAGGTATTGCAGAACAGTTAATGCGTTATACTTTTGCATTCGCTAAAGAAGAAGGCGCAAACTTTGTAATGCTTGAAACAGCAGTAGATAATATTAAGGCACAAGCATTGTATGAAAAGGTAGGGATGATTCGCGATACAGAACGCTATTATTACGCGATTCAACCTTAATTTTACTTGTATCTCCTCCTACAGATACGAGTAAAGGCAAGTCATGTATCCTCCTACAGATACGAGTAAAGGCAAGTCATGTATCCTCCTACAGATACGAGTAAAGGCAAGTCATGTATCCTCCTACAGATACGAGTAAAAGAGGTTAGCTAATTAGCTAACCTCTTTTATACTGTTATTCAGTTCATCATAAGCTTATTTTTCGACTTGTATCATTACACAATATTTCTTTTTTTCCATTTATCGTATATTATAAGAGATAGTATATTAACAAGGAGGCATATTATCATGAAAAAAATAGGCTTAATAAGTATGACTATAGTACTTTTTTTGATATTTTGCTTACCTATAGCCGAAGCTAGCCAATTCAAAGACGTACCTAAACAACACTCTCTACAAATCGAAATTGAATACCTAGCTAATAATCAAATTATAAAGGGGTATCAGGATGGAAATTTCAGACCAAATCAGCTCATTAGTAAAAAACATATTGCTAAAATGATGGCAGATGCCCTAGATTTACACAAAAATGAGCTTAAACATCCAAATTATAAAGACGTGCCACGTTCGCATCCTTACTATGAAGAGATTGCATCTTTATATACAATAGGTATTTTTAGTGATGCTGAATACTTCAAACCAGACTCTTATATTTCTAGAGCTTTTATGGCAAAAATATTGGCGCAAGCATTTGATTTAAAATCAATTGCTGACAACTCTGTAACTTATGAAGATGTGAGTCAAACACATGCTTTTTATCGCCCAGTCCAACTTGTAACAATGAATCATATTGCAAAAGGTTATAGCGATAATTATGGCGTGTTACATTTTAAACCCCATCAGTTACTAACACGCGCTCACTTTTCCGCCTTTTTAGCTCGTGCCATTACACTACAAACTGGGAATTTCACACCAAATACAAATTATACGTACTATTACACTACAAAGGATGATACTAGTATTGCAACATTATCCTTTGAAAAAGATTATAGTTTTAACCTAAATAGGGAGACTCATTGGCAAGCTTTTTCTAAAGATGAACCTCAAGGTTACCCTACTGTATACTTGCAAAATAGCAATGAATGGTCATTTGGTATTCGCAATACGGGGATTGGCCTATTCCTTCCCTATCCGTTCACTATTGGATTAAAACATGATAACTTATCTGGTGGTTATGATCCTAGTAGGCAAGAGATTATAGAAACAAACGCGACGATCACTTTAAACGATAAAACATATACAAATGTTGTTATTGTGCAAGAAACCTATTGGAATTATGACGACAATTACCAACCATCAAGTTTAAGTAGCGATAAGATTTATATTGCTCCTGAATATGGTATTATTGCCGCTTCAACACATGGTGAGATGAAGCAACTATTACATCATCGCGAAGCATATTAAAATAAAGCGAGCCACAATATTGTGTGACTCGCTTTTTTCAACTTATGATGTAACAGAAACGGCTGGTAACTTTTGAACAGCCATTGTCATTAAACCATATAATAAAATACTCATGCAAATTACACCACCATAGATCGTTATGAAAGAGACTCCTGTTAAATGCTCATATATTTTGCTATACCACTCTAATGGTAACGCTACGATAATTAATAAACCAAGTAGTCCCATTGCAGAGTACCCGCCAATTGTGCCAAAACGATAAAAAATAT
This sequence comes from Lysinibacillus alkalisoli, assembly GCF_014643595.1. GTDB lineage: Bacteria > Bacillota > Bacilli > Bacillales_A > Planococcaceae > Metalysinibacillus > Metalysinibacillus alkalisoli. The sequence goes on along the minus strand of NZ_BMJT01000002.1, from coordinate 269,993 downwards.
AATTAGCGATCAAGCCGATGACTAAACTGAATAATAGAGCAGCTACATCTGCGATAAAAATTAGGTGTAAGGGTAAGGTTTCATCAAACCAGTAAATAGGATGTAAAATAAACATTGTTTTCATATTAAATAGCGTTACAATTTGAAAATACAAAGCATGTAAACCTACTAAGAATAAGGCGCTCACCGTACTTAATGCGATAAAAATTACACCGACCATTTTTAAATAATGTGTGCGACTCATACCAAATCGTAAAAAATAATTAAATGTCTTTGTTAACACCTTGGTACCTAAAATAACAAAGAAAACATATACAGGTACAGAAAAAGAAATAAAAATAGTAATATCTGTTTTAATAAGTTGGGCAACCATAAAAGAAATAGCAATGATACATAATAAAATTGACCAAAATATGGTGATTTGTCGTTTGTAACTTTGTGTAAAAACAAACATGCTGCCTGTCAACATCTTCATACTGCTACGCCTTCTTTCTTTTGGTTGCTTAAATATACGAGTACATCTTGTACAGAAACGCGCTCTACAACTATAGAACTTGTCTCATCTAAAGGTTGTTGTAAACGTAAAACAATCGTCTTTTCTTTCATAAATACATGTTCATGAATAATAGTATGTTGTTGTGCTATTTTTTCTACTTGCGCTTTGTCACCACGAATCGCAATGATTGTATCATCCCAATCCATAATAGCGGTATGTAAAATTACTTCACCTTGTTGTAAAATTAATACTTCTTCAAATAAATCGCTCACTTCATCAATTAAATGTGTAGAGAATAAAAATAGTCTAGGATTTATTTCTTGTTGTTCTAATAACACATCATAAAATTTACTCCTTGCTGCAACATCCATTCCAATATATGGTTCGTCAAAAATAGTAATTGCTGCTTGACTAGCCAAACCTACAATAATACCTAGTGCTGATGTCATACCTTTTGATAAATTTTTTACCTTTGTTTTAAGTGGTAAGGCAAATATCTCTACTAGCTCATCAGCCAATGCACGGTCCCACTTCGGATAAAAGAATTGATTAGCTTTTAAAGCTTGTTCGACAGACATTTCAACTTGAAAATTACCTGTTTCCGCAATGAAACAAATCTCTTGTAAAACAGCTGTATTATTAAAAGCTGGTTGACCATTGACTTTAAACTCACCTGTAGTAGAAGGAATTAAACCTGCTAATAAGTTAAGAAATGTAGTTTTTCCAGCACCATTATGTCCTAAAAATCCAATGATTTTAGGGCCTTCTAATGTAAAGTTAATATCTTTCAATACTTGCTTCTGTTTGTATTGCATTGTAATGTGACATGCTTCTATTTTCATATAGTCATACTCCTTATAACATTTGTCGTAAATCTTCTTCTGAAATGCCTAATCGCTTTGCTTCTGCTTTTAATGGTGTAATAAATTGGGCAATAAATAATTGCTTGCGCTCTTCTAATAAAATACGTTTTGCCTCTGCACTAACAAACATACCAATGCCGCGTTTTTTATAAACAATCCCTTTATCGACCAATTCATTTACGCCTTTACCTGCTGTAGCAGGATTAATTTGAAATTCTTTTGCGAACTCATTTTTAGAAGGGATTTGGTCCTCTGGTTGTAATACCCCATCTAAAATATAATCTTCAATTCGCTCTCGAATTTGTTGGTAAATTGGTTTTTCATCATTAAGTGAATGTCTCACAAGCCCTCCATAACAACTTTATTCGAGTTAGGTTGGTTACTCGTATAACCAACTATACTACCTTCGTTTTTTGCTGTCAATTATTTTTTGCAAAATAAAATACTGCTACCTTATGGCAACAGTATCTCTGTGTTAGTTATAAAAATTATCATCATACGCAATTGTCATGGAAAAAATCATTTTTTCAGCATCAGAAAAACGCTCACTTACCCCTCCCATCAAACTTGTTCTTGCTGTTATCGTCTCACTAAGATCTATTACTGCTAGATTACCACCATTGACTATTTCAGTAGGATTAAATAATTTTTCTACTGCTTTTTTATCATACGTAACGGGCATTGCCTGCATGAAGGGATCAAAAAAACGATAAAACTCTGGTAAAAATTGCGGGTCTTTTAAAGGCGCTGTATTGTTAATCATCACTAAAATAGAAATAACACCTTGTTCTTGGATTTTTGTAATAAAGTGCTTCGTGATACTTACAGAAAACAACTCATGATTAAATTCATACGTATCAGACGCATAACCTTCACCCCTATCTTCAGTTGTTTTACTAGCAAAAGGAGATAATATATACTCTGTTTCTTCTAATGTAACGGGGAAATATGATGGGTCATAGTCAGGTATCTCTCTTAACTCTGGACGTAGCTGACCACAACCTGTCAATGAAAACATCACCAGTAGTATGAAGAGCAAGTTTGTATATTTTTTCAATGTAGCATCTCCCCATTGTTTAATTCGTACACAACATCACATAAATAATCAATTTGTCGCTCATCATGGCTTGTAAGTAAAATCGTGTTACCTGCATTTTTATAATCTAGCAGTAATTTTTGGATTTGTTCAACGCTTGTTTTATCTAATCCGTTAAACGGCTCATCAATAATTAAAATGGATGGTTTCTCCATCATAGCTTGAGCAATTCTGAGCTTTTGCTTCATACCTAAGGAATATGCTCCCACTTTTTTATGTGCAACGGCGTGTAACCCTACAACATCTAGTGCTTCTATAATCGTCTCATCTGTAATATTATTTTGGATTTCAGCTAATAGTTTTAAATTTTTAAAACCTGATAAATGATTAAAAAATGAGGGGGATTCAATAATGACCCCTGTATCTTTAATAAAATGTTTACCACATAGCACAGTTTGACCATGTGCCATAATACTGCCTTGATCTACAGGTGTAAACCCACATATTGCCTTCATAATCATTGATTTCCCTGACCCGTTATGTCCAATAATGCCTGTACATGTACCTTCATGTAATGCGAATGAAATGTTGTGAAATATCGTTTGTTGTTTAATTGTCTTTGTAATGCCTTGTACTGTGATAACTGCCATATTAAAACCTCTTTTCATTGAACTTCATATACTATTTTTTTAAGTAAAAATTGAATACTAACGATCCCTATTACACCTAATAACATACCGTCCACATAATAACTTGTCCTATCGAAAAATAAGATTGTAACAAATGGTACAGACCGATCTACCATAAATAAAACAATAATAGCTAGTAATGCACCTAACTGGGCAACGACTGCTGTAAATTTTATGTAAAGGATAAAGGCCAGTTGCACAATAGCTATCAAAAGTACGACACGACAAACCCCAAATAAAATGAGAAATATTAACCATTCTACTTGTGTCATATCAGCATCATAAGGCGCGTGATAATGTATTAACATAAACACAATAAGTAAATGACTCCATGTATACCCTATGATTGGCAAGATAAAATGACCTTTAATATATGTGAACAATTTTTGCTGCGTACCAAAACGGAGGGCTAAAAATTGGTGCTGTGACTTCTTTTTCATGAGAAATGGCATAGAGCCTATCATTAAACCACAGAAATAAAAAAGCAGTGAATGTAATAGTATAAATGGGCTTTCTTTATCTAAATAAGGAGTGTTATTAAAATGAGATGGTACAAATATTTTATTGAGTACATCTGATTCATAAAATATAAATTCTTTAGCTATAAGAGAGGTATTAATATCATGAATAGCCGAAAAATAACTATACACCCCTAACAAAATACCTAAAATAATGGCTATTACAGAATGTTGATATGTCTTCATGTTTGATACCCTTTCACATTTCGCTTCACCCCAAATATAATAAGTATCATCGCAAGTACTATAATTGGTAACAGGGGATAAAATAATTGCAACGTTGGTGTAACCGTATTATAAGCGACTACCATCTCGACAATTTCAAAATATTTATTGCCTGTTTTAACACCCAACTCAACATATGATTGATACAAAATCATCATGATAAATACTACAATATAGCCTTTATTAATCCACAGCATAATACCACTTGCTAATAAGGAAAATACAAAGGCCACAGCGCCGTAAATGACTACAACAATAAAAAGAAAAACAAAATAAGGGTATTTATTATAAAAACCATCAGGGAAAATGGCTGTCACTCCGCCTATATCGTCTAATGCATTTGTTAAAAACAAGCCACCTAACGTAATATAGACCACAAACACGCTAACCATCACTATTGCTGCAATACATGCATATTTTATAATGCTTGTATAATAGGCTTTACTTAGCGAAGTAAAACGATTTCTTCCTAAAATAAAATAACTATTTTTTTCTTTTAAGAAAGGTAATGTCATAAATGTTGGAAATAAGACAAATATAAGAACAAGATGGTACATAGAAGCACTAATAAAACTTTCCCATGTTAAGCTTTCTATAATAAAGTTAAATTGAATATCTTTTCTAAACGCTTCTGGATAATCGTTGCTAAAATGAAATAAATACGCCAAAATATCACTTTCAAAAACCCAAGAAATACATAATAAGAGCCATAAAATCGTAGCGGATAGTATCGTATAGCCGTTAACAATGGCTTGCTGTAATATGATCTTTTGTTTCAATTCAAAACCTCCTCATCGCATTATAATAACTTTAATTCATACATTCTAAATTTTTCCCATATGGGTACAACCTCCTTGATCTACCATCATTAGTGTAAGATAAAGTTATTGCTAAATTATTACTAAAGTTGATATATACCATAATTGTTTATTTTGATAGGTATGGTAATAGTGTTATAATGAAAAATTTTACGCAATATCAAGTCAAATCAGCTCCTATATCGGCAGCGTTTGCTGGCCATATCACGTTACAATTATGAGCGTCGTCATGTAGTTCGAGCTATGTACGTAATCCATTGTCATACCACCTCATGCAGTAATAAATGTTTTAAAAGGGTTAGGATAAAGTTATTAAGGCTAATGTTTTAATATATTGTAAATTACATACAAATACCTAAATAATTTTACTTTAAATGCTATTTTTATTATAATTAATGTTATCTTTTAATGATTGGAGGTTATTGTATTGTATAGTGTGCTAGAAGTGCTTAAGAGGTTGCCAACGGATGAGTTACCCACATATGGTGAAATCATTACGTTTGCTCGGATTTATAAAGCGAGGCCCCGTTTTGGTATTATTACGGTTGATTTGTTAGAGCAAAAACTTCACTTGTTAGCGCAAAAGGGCGAGATTCGCTTAGTTTATGCTGAAAACACCGACCACCCTCATGTTTTAGTCGGTGTGAAACTACCACATTTCATGTAATGTGTGTGTATTCATATGATAATAAAAAAACACGATAGACGCTGTCATCTCAGCGCCCATCGTGTTTTTATGATTTGGATAAATCAATAAAGCCTTCGCCAAATACATCACGTACATCATGTACGGTAATAAATGCATGTTGGTCAATGTCCTTCACATAATTTTTCAGTTTCACAATTTCTTGACTGCTAATAATAATGTAGAGTACATCTTTTCGTTCTTTCGTATAATAGCCATAACCTGATAAAACCGTCACACCACGATTCATTTTATAGGTTACTTTTTCTGCAATCTTATCATGCTCACTTGAAATAATCGTGACTGCTTTTTTATGATTTAACCCTTCAATCACAAACTCCATCGTCTTTGTGCCTACATATAACATAATAACTGTTAATAATAACGCTTCAAAGCCAATAACAAAGTAAGACAGACCAACTACAATTAAATCAAAAAATAACAACGCATAACTGACACTCCACCCTAAATATTTACTAGCAATTTTAGCTAGAATTGTCGAGCCTGCTGTTGTACCACCTACACGTATTATTAGACCAATACCTACGCCTGCAAATACGCCACCAAAAACTGCTGCAATAATGCGTTCATTTGGCAATACTGCCCAAGACTCTGTGAAATGTAAGAAGATTGATAAGAAACAAATCACTATAATAGTGTAAATCACCGTTTTTCGACTTAAAAACTTATAGCCTATGACTAATAAAATCGCATTCAAAATAAAACTTACAATACTTGGCGCCCATTGGAATAAGTAATACGCAATAATCGTAATACCCGTTACACCGCCCTCACCTAACTCATTCGGGATGGCGAATAAATTAATTGCCAGCGCGAAAATAAATGACCCAATGATGAGCATAACTAAGTCGTATAAAAATTTCTTCATGTCAAAACCACCTTTTTCGCCTAAAATCACTACTATCACTATACCGTATTATTATGGGGGAATACCAAGCTTTTTTTCGGTTTTCCAGCGATTCTTCTTAATTTTAGACAGGTGGCCCTTGTTATTTACTTTCTTTATGCCAAGTCACTTTATTTAGACGTGGGCAATACTTTTTTAATGCTAGTCGTTCGGGATGGTTGCGTTTATTTTTTGTTGTATGATAATTTCTGTCGCCACACTCTGTGCAAACTAAGGTAATTTGTACACGCATTTCTGTCTCTCCTTCTCTACTATTAATGAGCTAATAAATCATGAATAATATCATCTGTCGTAAAATCACTTGGGAAGTATGTTGGCCAATTGCTTAATTGTGTTAATAATTGCGTGCGGTCTTCTCCCCAATATAAATGAAAGTGATCTACTACTGTAGGTGCAATATTATGATCACTAAATTGCATATATTGAGGCATACTTTCATCCCCCGCTTCTTTTTTAAAGATGTATCGCACACCACGATTGCCTTTATCATAGGTTAAAATCTCGTAACCATCGTAACTATAATTCGCTTTTTGTGCTTGGTTACCTTGATAAAACGTAAATGTATAATTATCAATCACAATACGGTCAACATCAGTTTTATACCCTTTTTGATAATAGGTTTTATATTCGGCTACTGTTTTATCGCCTTTTTCTGCCTTATGCTCAAACACAGCTTGAAATGCAGGTTCATTCATTAATGGATAGATCGATTGCCAGTCTCCTGCCCAATCTGTTAAGGGACGGTCTTTTACTTCTGCATCTTCAAAAAAACCTTCATGAATTTTTACAGTTTCATCATTATGTGCATGCTTGTGGTCATGTTGCTCATGTTTATGGTTATGCCCGTGGTCGTTAATTTTAATAGGCATAATGGGGGTACGTGCTATCGCTTTGCCTTCCCGATAAAGCACTGCCACTATTTCAAAATCTTTAGTAGCTGTGATAGCGAAAGTATTATCTTTTGCTAATTCATCCAGCCGCCAATCGTCTTTATCTTGCTTTACATACCAGTGCCAATGCACATTTTCTTCATCTGTCTTGGCGATTAAGTTAATACGATCACCTGTATGATAATGGTCAGATAAACCTTCTACCTTTGCTTTTTCGGCTAATGCTTCAATATCAATTGCATCGTGTGTATGTGCTGTCTCCTCTTGTTTAATGGCTTCTTTTGTTTCTTCTTTTGCTTGGCATGCTGTCAATAGCGTAAAGGCTGTGCCTATTGCCAACCACTTTGTCCATCTTTGTAACATCGTTATTTTCTCCACCTTTTTTAAATTGTAATGATTACGATTTAAAAGATAGCATATTGTGAGAATCATTGTCAAACTGTTTTTTCTCTTTTATTCCATGTAAAATGAAAAGGTAAAGGAGTGATATTGATTATGGATGTATTTAAAGATGTCATTTATCGTATTGACGAGCAAGACCAACGCGAACGTTTGATAACAGTATTACAATGGGTACATGACAATTTCCCTTCATTAACTCCTGTTGTAAAATGGAATCAAGCTATGTTTACCCAACAAGAAACGTTTATTATTGGCTTTAGTATGGCTAAAAAACATATGGCTGTCGCACCAGAAGCTGTTGCTATCACTCATTTTTCAGATGCTATTATTGAAGCAGGTTATGATCATACAAAACAACTTATTCGCATCCCCTTCACAATGCCTGTTGATTATGTATTATTACAAAAAATTATTGCTTGGAACTGTAGCGAAAAACAGCAATGCACTACATTTTGGCGTGCACCATAAATAAAAATGACACTAATTCGCTGTAGCAAATTAGTGTCATTTTTTAGTGCCATTGTATCGTAGGGTATTTAGCTGGTAACTCAGCATACTGCTGATACCATAATGGATCTTTAAAAATAATAGTTAAGGGGATATGTTTATGTTGCAAAAAACGCAACCAGATTTCTATAGTTGCCAACTGCTCTAATGTTGTAACATGCCAATAAATACGATCCATTAAGGGCAACCACTTGCGCCAAATCATCTGCGTAGTTTCGATTGTTAAACTATAATTCTCCTCTTTTAATTGTGTCATTACTTGTTCTAAATTTTTATGTAATCCTCCTATGAAATGAACACTTCTATTATTAGAATATTGAAGTAATTTTAAAAACTTTTCTTGTGTATAAAACTGCTGATTTGTCATTTGTTTATTGCACCATGCACATTTTAAATGACACATGGTAAACTGTACAAGCCATTTTTGAGATGATGATAATGTGATTTGTGTGATTGGTAGTATATTTTCTTTCATAGCTTCCTCCTGAACTACAGTTTTTCTGTATCTTCTATGCTAAAAAAGATAATGTCGTCAAGTGAAAGTTGGACGACTTTCGCAAACTCTAATGCTTGGTCCATTCTAAAAATTTTCTTATATCTTTCGTATTCCATGTATGTATTTACAGATATACCAAGCGAATTAGCTACTTCTTTAGTCGATATATTACTTTTTAATCGCGCTTTTTCTAACGTGTATTTCATCATTATCCCCCCTTTATCCCGCTTTATACTACTACATTTTAACTGTAGTTTCAATTTCTAACTATAGTAATACTGTACCTACTAAGCGAATCAGTATATATTAGACCAAGGGGTGAAATCATGAATACGGCGCATAAAATTAAACAATTACGGAAAAATAAACAAATGACACAAAATGATTTAGCAAAAGCTTTACAAATCTCTCCTACAGCGGTTTCTGCTTGGGAACGCGGCGCAAATTATCCCATGATGGATAAATTAACTATTATGGCTAAGCTATTTCAAGTGCCTATTTCGTATTTTTTTGATGATGATACGTTAACACATGCAGAAGAAATCAAACAGATTCCTATCGTTTCTTCATTGCCATTATATGCACTTGAACAACTACATAAGCATGCATTAGATTATGTACCTGTAAAAATTTCACCAAATACAGCGATTTCTTTTGCTTTCTATGTTGCGGATGATGCTATGGAACCCATAATACCTAAAAATGCGCTAGTACTGGCAGATTTACAACAACATATTCATCATAATGCCCTTGTTGTTTGGCAAAAAGACGGATTCGGTTTAGTTGTGCGACGCATAAAATTTATTGAAAATAAAATTATTTTAGTCGCTGAGCAAACTAACTATGACCCTGTTATCATTAAAGAAGCCGACAAACATCATATTGTCGGACTTGCTGTGAGCTTTACAAAAAAGTTGTAAATCTTCCTCACACTACACATGTTCACTCATTTATGCGAGTTCTTTTATCCCAGTAATTCAGAACAAAAACAAGATTTTTCATAGCCGACACGTTATAATATGAAAGACTCGTTGTAAATAATGAGGGATAGTGTTTTTCTATAGGAGGTATGAGGATGAAAAAATGGTTAGTGATTTTAGGTACTACAGCTTTATTAGCGGCGTGTACAGCAGAAGAACCAACAGATCAAACAACTGAAAACTCACAAAACGAAACCACAACCGAACAAAATGATACGAATAATAAAGAACAAGCAGCTACAAATGATACAAAAAAGGATGAAGATAAAGCAGCTACAGCTGCTAAAGATGATAGTACGCTAAAGTTAGAAGAAGAGAAAAAAGTAGAAGATAAACAAGAACAAACGAAAAAAGAGGAACAACAAGCAAAATTAGAGAAAGTAGACTTTGCAAAATATTTTTTACAAAATGGGAAAAAGGCCTTTTATCTAGGTGAAGGGATTGAGTTTGCTACGTATAATGTGCAAACTAATTGGTTAAATGATAAATATGTCCAGCATATTCAAGATGATGGTGCTGTTTTAGTCCAACGTATTTATCGCATTACGGATACAGCTATTGAAGTTGTCGTTGATGAGACCATTCAAGGTGACAAACTAGAAACCCCCTCCATTGAATGGCTAGACAATGTAAAAGCTATGGATACATTGTTAAAAGCACCCTTAAAAAAAGGAACGACTTTTGGCAATTGGGAGATTACAGATACAAACGCAACAGTCGAAACCCCATTACAAACGTTTAAAAATGTAATTGTTGTGGAAGATAAGGAAGAAGACTACCTTGACACCCGTTATTATGCGGAAGGTTTTGGGGAAATCAAATCCATTTATCATATGCAAATGGAGGAGAATGAAGAGTATAATATTGTTTCTACACTTGAAAAAGTGCAATAATCAAACAGGCAAATTCGGCTTTATTAACGAGTTTGCCTTCTTTTTAATGAGGAGGTTCATTAATGAAAAAATGGATGCAAGGCGCATTACTTGGTGCAGGACTATTGTTTTTTAGCACACAAACAGATGCTAATGCTATGACATTACATGAAAGAGCTGAAGTATTTACTGGGGAGACTATAGCTATTCCTACTTTATTTGGTGCCATACCAGGCGTTACAGTGGAGATTGCTATGAATGACCGTTTTAAACAACATATTATTGTGCATATTGACCGTGCATTATTTAAATCGACAAGTCATGAAGGACTACCTGAAGAAGAAGTAGCATTAATTGCATTAGTACTCGCTTCCACGCCTGAGCATGCTAAAGTTGCACTTGAGTTTGAAAGTTATATTGTACAAAATGAACATATTTTTAAAACGATACTTGTCGTCGATCAAACAAAACATATTAGTGATGAAGAACGTACAGAATTAGCACGATATAAACGCATTGTTAACCCACAATTTACCGATATTGAAGCATTGGAATCGCGTGAGGCTATTTTACGTTTAGCTCGTTTAGGCATTGTAACAGGCACAACTAGCCAAACCTTTACACCTAATGCACCTATCACACGTGCGCAATTTTCGGCTATGTTACGTCGTACCATTCCAAATACAGAGCCCTTTTTACACAGCCCTTTTACAGACCTTGAAACGGCATGGACAAAAGAAGATATTGTTACATTATACTCATTTGGTATTGTAAAAGGCTTACCTGTCTTTAACCCTGGTAACTCTATTACGCGTAGCCAATCTGCAGTAATGATTAAACGTTATTTACAAGCATTAGACTTAGATATCTCCACAATAGCTACGACTTCACCATTTATCGATATTAAAGATTTAGCGCTTGAAAATCAAGAAGCAATTGGTCTCATGTACCAACTTGGCATCATCAAGGGTAAGTCGCCTGAGCATTTTGATCCTCACGGCAAATTGACACGTGCACAAATGGCTAAAATTTTAGATGGCATTTTACAACTTTCCATTCATTAATACGAAAGGAGAGGATTTTATTGACAAAAACCGTAATTTATACTGTATGTATGATTCAAAAAGGTGAGCAGTTTTTATTTGTGCACCGCCCAGCAGAGCGAGGATTCCCAGGTTTTATTGCACCGGGTGGCAAGGTTGAAGCTCACGAAAGTCCTTCTGAAGCGGCGATTCGCGAAGTAGCGGAAGAAACAGGATTGCAGGTTACAACGCTATATTTTAAAGGTTTAGACGAATTTGTTGAACCTACCCAAAATTATCGCTATATGGTCTTTAATTACTTAGCTACTTCTTTTGACGGAGTATGTTTGGCTCATCCCCCAGAAGGCTCCCTACATTGGCTAACATTGGATGAAGTGAAGGAACAGCCTATGCAACCTTGGTTTTCTAGACGTTTACCTTTATTCCTACAAGAAGGTACGTTTGAGATTCACCAAATAAAAAAGAATACAAGGTCAGCCGATGTAATCATACGCTATTTATAAAAAATAAAAACACCTTTTCGTTGAGTTATTGGCATTCAATGCCTATTTTTCAACAAAAGGTGTTTCTTTATTAAATCAAAAGTAAGTTTTCTCGTTTTTCTTATGTAATGCTAAATGTCTTACGATGTAAGACACTAGCGTATCTAATGGATTAATTATGGTATGTAAGGTCAGCAGCTCTACTCCCTTAGCCGCTTCAACCATAGATAACTGCGCAACGGAAACCATGTTATTTTCTTTCATCATTCTATGTAGGAACTCACTAATTTTTTTATTATATTCTTGTTTCAAACCTTTCATTATTAAGTCAAACGTATCCTTAATCACAATAACCTCTACATTCAATACTTTTTGGCGAACAGTAGCATATGTCTTGAGACGTTCCATTGTACCATTAACAGTTAGAGGGTTTGTAAATACAATTGTTTGAGGTTGCGCTACATCACATATAGCTTCAAAGTATGGTTCGTCAATTTTTAAAATAGGCATTGTTATCAAAAAGTTGTCTTTAGGTAACAATGTAATATAGTTTGTACAAGTAATTAAAATCGCATCTACCTGGCACTTAGCAATCCATTCTATTTGTTCTTTAACCTTCTTTTGAGCGTTCTTCACTTTAAAATTTTCGTCTGATGTAACTTGATGCATTAATGCCGGGTCAACAAAATGGATTAATTCAACATCATATAAAGAAAGTGCATCTTCGATATATTCAATATTCGAATAATGTGCATGTAAGCATCCTAATCTTTTTCTCAAATAACCCCACCCCAATTATTCATTATCACATCAAAATATAACTGTTGATCTTTTAATCGACGATGATAACAGTTTTAGTACTGTTTGCATGTAGAGTATTTTTTCATTTCATAGTGTCGTGTAACTTGTTATTTGCGTATAAATTGCATAGGTTCTAATGCCATATCACTATAATTGACGCCTGCACGCACTTCAAAATGTAAATGTGGTCCTGTAGAGCGACCTGTATTCCCCATAGTGCCAATAAAGTCACCTTTTTTCACAGTACGTCCAATCATCGTATCAATGGTATCCAAATGTAAATAACGTGTACCAATCGTAACGCCATCAATAGTATGACGAATCACAATATAATTCCCTGCAGTAGTATGTGAATCAACAAAATGAACAATGCCATCACCTGCTGCATATACAGGCGTTCCAATTGCATTAGCAATATCTTGCCCTTCATGCAACTCTTGCCCTGCGCCAATGTTACGCCAGCCATATGGTGAAGTTAATGTACCTGTTGTAGGCAGATCGAAAGGTTTTAATAAGGCGAGTTTCGTATATTGATCAAACTTTAGTGTAGAAGTTAAACTTGTTTTAATTTTACCCGCAATTCCTGGTTTACTACTATTCTCTACAATGGGTAAATTTTTTGCTACCTCTGCCTGTTGTTCACGCGTAATCGTTAAGTGAAAGTCTTTTTCTATAGCTGATGTACTTGGTGGTGAAGTATTTGTTCCTTCATTAATAGAAAGCCCTTGTGCAGATGCCGTTATAGGCACAAGTAATAAAGTACCTGTTAATATGATTCGCTTCATTATCATCATCCTCCTCTTCCACTTTAGCATAACTTTGTCGATTTGTTAGGTTATTTTACGATAGTGTTGTGTAATTACTATGTACCATTTAGCTACACTTCTCTATCCATCAAGTTGCATTATAAAAAGGCGCAACAAAGTAAATGGTAAAGGAAGAATACCCCTTTACCACTTTTTTCACGTAAGACAAATTGTTTCATAGACATCATATGAGCCAACACCTCATCGAACATGAGTAGTTATTTGTTACTGTGACTACTTTTTAATCTTTGCACATATAAAGTAGCTTCTTGTAGAGTCATATGATATAGCTTTTGTGCTTGTTCTACAGCCGCTCCCTCTCGCCCTGCCACAATAAGATCATATACATCAAGATGTGTATCATGTTGCTGATAAAGGACACTTTTATGTTCAAGTTGCTCCATCTGCTTTTTCAATTGTCGAACTTTGCCGTTTGCAATCAAACTGTTAAATAAAGCGATACATGCTATGCATGCTACAAAGTAAATCATCTTAGCACCACCTAGATTGTCACCATCTATGCCTTTTGTAAAATTAAATAACCTGTGTCTAATAATGCTTCATTACGTACTTTAATAGGAAAACTAAAAATCCATGATTCTTCATCTTCTACTACGCTTAAATTTTTGACATTGACTGATTTTTTTATTTCAATACACTCAAATACTTTATCGTCTAAACCATCTTTATAATATTTCTCTACAAGACGATTTAAACTTTGTTTCATTAAATTCACATCATCTTGGGTAGCTGGTCTTGTAAGATTATGTTCAGTGTATAATAGTTTCTCTACTTCCGTTTGAGTTAATGGTAGCATTGTCATCACTCCTAGCATTCTTCGCTACGCTTTCTAAAGGTGCCTTCTTATGTTCTTACAATCTATTACCCATTAATTCTTTTTTTAATACGTTTTTTCGAATAATTGTAATTGAATCGCCATTTCAATATCTTCAACCGTTAATGTCATCACATCTTCTCGTGTTAACTGCTTCACATTGGCTAGACGATTGGATTGCATCGTTACAAGTTTTTCAAATAAGTTCCGCACATACCGACCATTTGAAAAATTGGTTATAGCATCAATAGGGATTTGGCTAATTTCTTGCTGCATGCGCTGTTGAAATGCCTCATTAAATTGATAATCATTAATCTCACACAAACGGGCGAATATTTCAAACAATTCTTCATGACGATAATTAGGAAAGGCAATAAACCGATTAAAACGAGACTTAAACCCTGGGTTAGCTTGTAAAAAGTGTTGCATGCGCTCTTCATAGCCTGCCACAATAATAACTAAATCATCTCGTAAGTCTTCCATAGCTTTTAATAAACTATCAATAGCTTCTTGGCCAAAGGCATCATTTTTATCGTTCACTAAAGCATAGGCTTCGTCAATAAATAACACACCACCTGTAGCTTTTTTGACTACATCTTGCACTTTTAAAGCCGTTTGTCCAACGTAACCTGCCACTAAGCCAGCACGGTCTGTCTCTACAAAGTGACCGCTTGATAAGACACCTAAATATTTATAGAGCTGGCCAATAATGCGGGCAACTGTTGTTTTTCCTGTACCTGGATTCCCTGTAAACACTAAGTGATAGGTCATTGGGAAACTGGCTAAGCCATAATCAACACGAATCCCTTGCATTTTAATAAAATTAATAAGTTGGTCCACTTCTGCTTTCACATCGTCTAATCCTACAAGCGCATGCATTTCGTGTTTAAGACGTGCAATTTGTGCTTCTATCTCAGGTGTAATACGCAAACGCTCACCATTCACAAACTCACCACTATAAATCAACTTACCATCCTCTGTGAAATAATCGCCACGACCATGAGCAACAGCACCTTCAATTTGTCCTTCGTACTTTTTAGCGCCACTTGGATAATATAAAACGCCTTCACCTTGCATTACATTTTCTTTAAACTGGCCTTCAGCAACTTTAATGCCTTGTTCATATAAAATCCCTTTTCCGTGACGCATATCGTCGAAATAATAGCCTTCATAAAGGAGCTCACTCGCTTCATTATCTTCATACAATTTGCCAAAACCTTGACGATTTTGCCACATAAACTCCCCTACATACATGATGCGGCCATTTGGATAATACATCATGCCTTCACCTTTACGCATGCCTTGAATAAACTGCCCTTTATAGTACAGTTGTGTATCCCGCGGATAAAATAATTCGCCGTATCCATCCATCTGATCATTTTTAAATTCCCCACGATAATACAAAAAGCCATCTTGGTACAGTTCACCATGTCCGTGCTTTTGGTTACGTAGAAACTGTCCTTTGTAACGTAGCTCACCTTTTAAAAACATGGCACCTTCACCTTGTTTGGCCTGTTCATAAAAGGCACCTTCATAGAGTAATCCACCTGACTCATCATATAACTTACCCATACCATGATATAAGTCATGCCCAAATTCATTTTTACGTAGCATACCTTCATACTTTAGTTTCCCATTCGGGTAAAACAATTGTTTATTTTCCATGAAAAAACCTCATTTCAACAATATTCTGATAAAATAATTACGAAAAATGACCTACTTTTCTTCAAATTCTTCACACATATTACCCATTATCCTTTATAATAAAGGTGATGGTATAACATATGTTAGGAGAGAACAAAATGAAAATTACGATTGGTAATAAATTAAAGCTTGCCTTTACCATCATTATCGCCGCAATGCTCATTGTAACAGGGATTAGCTATGTATATTTACAAAATAGTAATCATGCCCTTCAAGGTATTGACTATGAAACAGAACGTGTGGACCTTTATAATGATATCGCCTTTCAAACGGTACGTGCAAACGCGGCTATTCGAGGCTATATGATTTATAAAGATGAAGAAATGTTAAATAATCATAAAGAAATTCGCCAAACATTACGTGATAGTGTTACTAAGCTTAGCGAAACTGGTGAAAAAAGTGAAGACTTTAGTACATTTGTGAAACAATTAGATGAATGGGAAAGCAATATTGATACTAAAATACTTACAAATTTAACTGCTGGCAACTTACAAGAAGCTGAAAAGAATGCGAAACCTATTTTAGGGAAGGGTTCACAAAGTTTAGTTGTCTTTAGTAAACAAATGGCAAATGACCATACAAAAGCCATACATAAAAAAATTGAAACATTAGAAAACGATGCTGACCGTCAGTTAATTACGATTATTATTATTGCTACCATCATTATTTTAGTGAGTATTTTAATTGCTACTATTACAGGACGTAATATTGGCCGTCGTATGCAACGTACCATTGATACGTTAAATGTTTTTTCAACTGGCGATTTAACCCAACGCCTAGAGATGGGCTCAAAGGATGAATTTGCACAATTAGCACAGTCTTTCAATAGTATGGCAGATCGTTTAGGACATATGATGCAAACAGTCAATCAGTCTTCACAAACAGTTGCCGCTGCCTCAGCAGAGCTAACAGCTAGTAGTGAAGAAGTAAGTAATGCGGCTATTAATGCAGCTGATAGCATTCAAGGCATCTCTTCAAGCCTTGAAAACCAAGAACAACGCACACATCAAATGCGTGAAGTGACAACAGGTTTATTAACAACTATGCATGATATTTCTACTATTGTAGACGCTACTACAGACGCAATGCATGAAGCTAAACAAATGGCAGATGAAGGTAGTAATGCGGTCACAGATGTCACACAACAAATGGATATTATTGCTACACATACTTTAGCCCTTAATGAACGCATGAGTGATTTAGACGACAACACCTCATCCATTGAACTAGCGGTTAACGTCATTAAAGACATTGCTGACCAGACTAATCTGTTAGCGCTTAATGCTTCCATCGAAGCTGCTCGTGCTGGTGATGCTGGTAAGGGCTTTGCTGTAGTAGCTGAGGAGGTAAGAAAACTAGCAGATGAGTCTAACAAAGCTGCTGGTGAAATTGAAGAAGTTGTCTCTAAAATCATGTCAAATACAAAGTCAATTGAACAAGACATTACAGATAGTCATTTCTCTGTAACGATCGGAAAACATAAAGTAGACACAGCAAGTGAGCTCTTCGCTAAAATTGTGAATGGCTTTGATATTGTACATGAGCAAGCAAATAGTGTGAATGAACGCATTCACCACATACATGATGATATTGCAGTTATTGTGGATCAAACGACAGCTATTGATGCAAGCGCCGAACGTTCACTAACAAGAGCACAAAATATTGCAAGTGCTGCTGAAGAACAAACAGCTTCTATCCAAGAAATCGCAGCTGCAACAGCGAATTTAGCAGAGCAAGCAAATGAACTGGCAGATACAATTAAAAACTTTAACTATTAACACATACAACTCCTTGCAGATGATTTAACCAAAGCAAACTGATGAATCAGTTTGCTTTTTTTATCATATCTCATATCGCAGCCCTTATTACATTGTATTTTAACTTTTCTTACAATCGTATATCATTGTATATCTATACAATCCATCGTTTTTTATCTTCTTTTTTCATACTCTTATCTATATATCCTTCTCCTTTTTATCAATGCTATAAAGCGTTCAAAATTATAAAAATCCCTAAAAAAATCAGGTACATATCAATTGATATCTATTAATAGCTATGTGAAACTAGCCTTTAATTGCTTGTTAAATGTATTTTTTCCGTAATTAATTCTAGTTAATAATATTTTTTTGATATTCTACTTCTCCTTCATTGATCCACCTTATTTTCCCATCAAAAATACAATGTTGTACATAATCCTTTTTTTATCTACTTTAAAAAAGTACAGCGCCATCTTTTTTCGCAATTAACTGTCATTAATAATTAACCAAAATGATGCATGTAAGCGTTTTTTTATTATAGACTTCAATACTTTCCTTTGCTAAACTTACAACTACGAATTGGTTTTCATTCGTTTCACATAAAAGAATAAGACAGCAAGAGGGGTTTTACGATGGGAACATTTGAACAACAATTAGCCAACATTTCAGATTTTATTTGGGGTTGGCCACTTATGATTTTATTAGTTGGTGGGGGTATTTTTTTAACATTGCGCCTTGGATTTTTCCAATTTCGCATTTTTCCGCATATGTTGAAAGAAACATTCGGTAAAATTTTCACAAAATCTGAAGGAGATGGTACAGTTTCTCCTTTTCAAGCCACTACTGCTGCGTTAGCTTCTACTATTGGAGCTGCTAATATTGTTGGTGTGCCTGTTGCGATTGCATTAGGTGGGCCTGGTGCAATTTTTTGGATGTGGCTTGTTGCTATGATTGGGATGGCAACAAAGTATGCTGAGGTTGTACTAGGTGTGAAATATCGCACTAAAAATGCTGAAGGCGAATGGGTTGGTGGCCCCATGTATTATATTGAGCAAGGGTTAGGTTGGAAATGGCTAGCATGGTGTTTTGCTTTCTTCTTAATGATTGAAATTGTGGCTAGTTCAATGGTGCAATCCCATTCCCTATCTACAAATATTGAAGTAGCTTTTCATATTCCACCTTTTGTCACGGGCATTATTATTGCCATTGTTATTGGATTAATTACGATTGGTGGCATTAAACGGATTGGCTCTATCACAGAACGTTTTATTCCTTTAATGGTTGGACTTTATTTAATTTGCGCCTTAATTGTTATTGTAGCCAATTGGTCTGAAGTCCCACATGCATTTGCTCTAATCTTTACGCATGCATTTGCGCCAGCGCCTGCTGTAGGCGGCTTTGCTGGTGCTGGTATTGCCATGGCCATTCGTTGGGGCTTAGCACGAGGGTTATATTCTAATGAAGCAGGCATGGGAACCGCTTCAATTGCACATGCTACAGCTAAGACGGATCACCCAGCAAAACAAGGTTTATGGGGCATATTTGAAGTAGCGATTGATACGTTAGTCGTTTGCACAATGACAGCATTAATTGTGTTAACTTCTGGCGTTTGGAAAGATGTGCCTAGTGAAGATGCTTCAACCATGGTTGTACGAGCATTATCAGATGTGGTTGGTGGTCATGCAGCAGGTATTGTAATTTCGATTTGTCTCTTCTTCTTTGCCTTATCCACGATTGGTGTTATTGTATATTATGGCGAAAAACAAGCAGAATTTTTATTTGGCACTATGGCATCACATGTTATG
This sequence comes from Lysinibacillus alkalisoli, assembly GCF_014643595.1. Lineage (GTDB taxonomy): Bacteria > Bacillota > Bacilli > Bacillales_A > Planococcaceae > Metalysinibacillus > Metalysinibacillus alkalisoli. Next base: position 250,355 of record NZ_BMJT01000002.1, on the reverse strand, counting down.
CGTTTTGTTTATTTAGGCGCTATTATTGTGGGAGCTATTGGTGGTTTACAATTCATTTGGCAATTCCTTGATATTATGTTAGCACTCGTTGTCTTACCAAATATCATTGCACTTCTCTTTTTAAGTGGCGAAGTCAAAACCATTACACAAGATTATTTGATGCGGTTAAAGCAATAGTTGAGATTCACTACTCTGTATCAATTGCAACAGGCACTGACGAAGTACATTCGTCAGTGCCTGTTTTTGTAATAAATTCTTGTTACATTAAAGTGTATCATTCATGGCATAATACATAACGCCTAGTATAAATACGAGTAAAATTATTAGCTCTTGTAAGGTGGCAAGCCACTCTTTCTTATTATTTCCATAACGATATAACATATAAATACGTACACTTTCTGTTAGCGTAATAAAAAGTAACACAGCAATGCCGAAAAGCTGTGGATATGATGAAAACCATGAGCCACTAAAAGCAAGTATAACAACAATTACAAGACAGCTCATCTGTATATATTTCGTTATTTTGCGATGTTGGTCATTCATATAGTCGTCTACAAATGAACGACGTTCTACACCTAAAACTTTTCGAATCCATACACTGTTTACATATAATAACAAGATGAGACCAAGCAAAACAAGCCAAGGTAACAACTGCTACACCTCCCCTTACATTATACGTGATTCTGTATTAAAAGGCGATATATGCAAGCATTGTTAAGCCTATTATTGGTGATACTAAAACAGCTAGCGTCATGACAAGCCAAATTACTCTTGTCATGTTTGTAGCACGTCTAGCATAAAAACCAAGCGTTGTAATGGCTAATACTAAATATGTTAATGCTTGACTAAAATACGTAGTGGCCGTGCCATCTTGTAAAATCCGATCATTAAAAAGCCATTCGCGGTAGGCAATCCATGTAAATAATAACATAAAAGTGACTGTTAACATAAAAAGCCATCTGCGTTGTAACATAACCTTTCTCTCCTTACGTTTATCCCCCTAAACGGATAGCAAGACATATTGCCATGCATTTATATAATATGTCTTAGTATTACTCACTTACAGTAAGGGCGACTATCATTATCATCTTCATGCAGTGTCGTATGAATATCATGTAATAATTGTTTTAAATCCAATGATAGACGTTGCATTTCATCTTGTAATGTGAGTAATTCCTCCCGATAGTTTCGACTTTCTGTTTGTAGGGCTGTTGCAATAGTTATTGTCATTGTAAACACTCCTTAAGTCGTTTATCGGTTCAATGCCCTACTTCTTTGTAGCTAAAACCTAATTCAGTAAAATAGTTGCGCCTTTAATTTTTAACGATATGACTAAAGATGTCAGACGGCTTGTGTGCGATAAAATCGGGTTGGTATTTTTCGACTAGTGACGCAGCATCATACCCCCAATCAACCCAAATAATTGGTATTTTACTATGACGACAAGCCTCTATATCGCGTACCTCATCTCCTACATAAATGAGCTCTCGCTCGTGCGATGGCCTTTTCTCTTTGATTTTCATAATCATTTTATCTTTACCGAAAAGTTTGCGTGAAGTATATATGGTCGAGATGGGAATATGGTGCTGTGTTAAGACAGCTCTAATATTATCTGCATCATTAGATGACACAATGGCCAGCTCGCAGCCTGCTTGTTGCAATTGTTCGATGGTTTCTTTTATACCATCAAATAGAGGCACTTCATGACTACGTGTTTTAAAACTTGCATAAAGCGCGGGGATCAATAATGGTATTTTATGAAACGGAAGTTTAAAATGCTGACATCGCTCTTTAATCGTCATCGTTTGTGCAAGCTTCATGTCTTCTTCTGTTGCTTCTTTATATCCTTTTTGTGCTGCAAGTTCATTCCAACAAGCTAAAAATACTTTCTTAGAATCCGCTATCGTGCCGTCAAAATCAAATAATACTAATGTCATTTATGTTCCCCCTCAAAATACATCGTAATTTCATCATAGAGGTCTGGTGTAGTGATCGTTAATGTATCACCAACCTCAACTATTTTATCACCATCATATAATATCATGCGATAACGCCAACCTTTAGCGTCCATATTATTACCATCTTGAATTTGTGTCTCCTTTATTTTTTGCCATAGCGCTTTACGTTGCTCAACTGTTAAGACGACCTTTTCTCCTGTAGTGCCATGCTGTAAAGTAATTTTATCTAAATGACGGACATCATGTTTTATCACATAATCTTGCAATGTTTGCTCATTCGCACACCCTGTCACCAATAATACTAACATTATCCCACTCATTAACCATCGTTTCATCTACTATTACCCCCTACTTTATATATTGTGTAGACACTAATAAAGGTTGTAAAACCGCTGTTGGTATTTTAAATGCTAGTTGCTCACCTATTGTAGATTCGATAATAATGACTAGTTTATGCTCACTTGTGATGTAGAAACTTTGATAAGGGGTAATCGTTGTAAAGTGATCCGCCAATTGAGCATGTTCCCCGTCATATGATTTTGTTTGTATTTGTTGACGTATCACATCATTAATAACTTTGATATAACGATCATTCACAAATAAATCAGGTAATTGTAATGTCTCCATTTTCGCAGTATTAAATGTATAGTAGTTAAGATGACCTGGTAATGAATAACTTGCTGTTGAATATTTACTAAGTGATAATAACTCATTACTTTCTAGTGCTACAACATAATTATTAGTAATACGAGCTGCCTGTTCACTTATTTTATAATTGTCATACACTTGTTGAGCACTTTCTTTACCTTCTAACGCTAACAGTTGATCATGATGAGTAGTCACCGTTTTTGGCATTGAAATCTCTGCTTCATTTACAGGCGAGGTCTTATGCAAGAACTGAGTAAAAAAAGAACTATTGTTCACTACTATAACTAAAAGAGCAAGCATTATTCCCCAAGCTACAGGACGCCATACCCGCTTACGTCTCTGTAAACGTTTGTTCTCTTGCAAAGCATATTCCACTACAAAATCGAGCGCATCAGGGATTGGGGTAGCGGTATAATGTTTTTCTAGTTGCTTTAACTTATTACTCATCAGTGGTTTCCTCCTCTTGCAAATCAATTTTTAATAACTGTAGAGCACGGTATAAACGTGACTTAATGGTATTGATATTTACGTTCAATACAATGGCTACATCAGCTAGCGTTAAGTCTTCAAAATAATGCAAAATAATAACCTCTCGATATTTTAATGGCAATGCGTCTAAAGCTTTTGTTAAATCGAAGTCAGTATAATCATCTTCATAAGCAGGGATAAAGTGTTCAAGTTGTGCATCATCCGTGACTTGTAAACGTTTATTTTTGCGTAAAAAGTCAATAGCTGTTCGCACTACAATTTTATAAAACCAACTTTTAATATATGTAAAATGTTCTAGTCTATGTAAGGCTTGCATCGCTTTTTGAATGCTATCTTGTACAATATCAAGTGCATCTTGTTCATTTTTTGTATAGCTATATGCTAAAAAATAAAAACGTTGCCGGTTCGCTCGTATAAACGCGATAAATGCCTCCTCCATTTCATGGGAATGTTTTTTTCTCATTCAGAAGCTCCTTTATAGGTTCTCGTTGTCTATATTTATAAGACGAGGTAAAGGCTGTAAAAGGTTTAATTTTAGACAAAATAAAAAAAGAACAGCTGTTTAAGCCGTCCTTTTTAGAGGTATCATTTAGTTATGTTTTTTCATAAAAGCCTTCATAAAGTCTGCTAATGCTTGGCATGCCGCTACTGGAACAGCATTATAAGTAGATGCTCTGCATCCTCCTACTGAGCGGTGACCGTTTAAACCAACAAAACCAGCCTCAGCAGCTTCTGTTAAAAATTGCTTTTCAAGCGCTTCATCTTGTAAACGGAATGTGATATTCATTAATGAGCGACTCTCTTTTGTTGCGTGCCCAACATAAAAACCTTCGCTTGTATCAATGACATCGTAAATAAGTGCTGCTTTGTCTTTATTTTGTTGATCAATTGCTGTCAAGCCACCTTGTTCTTCAATCCATTTTAGGATTTCACCTAACATATAAATGCCAAATGTAGGTGGTGTATGGTAAAGGGAATTATTTTTAGCATGTGTTTCATATTTTAATACGGTTGGGTTCTCCGCTTTTGCTGTTGCTAAAAAGTCCTTTTTAATAATAACTACTGTTACACCTGAAGGACCTAGGTTCTTTTGTGCACCTGCATAAATCATATCAAAATTAGTTACATCAATTGGCTTTGACATAATATCGCTAGACATATCGGCAATTAATGGTACATCAAACGTAGGAAACGACTTAAACTGTGTGCCAAAAATAGTATTATTTGTTGTCATATGCACATAACGTGTTCCTTCTTGTACATCAAATGTTGTAGGAATATAATTGTAGTTGTCCGCTTTCGATGAAGCTACTTCATATGTAGCTCCTTCTGCTGTTGCTTCTTTACAAGCTTTTTCTGACCATGAACCTGTCATAATATAGCCTGCTTTTTCACCTTCCGCCAAAAAGTTCATAGGAATCATGGAGAATTGTAAACTTGCGCCACCTTGTAAAAATAATACGTCATAATCTGCTGGAATGTTGTATAATTTGCGTAGACGTTCAATAGCAGCATTATGTACAGCCTCATAAACTTTGCCACGATGGCTCATTTCCATGATAGACATGCCATTGCCTTCAAAGTTTACTAGTTGTTCTTGAGCGCGTTCTAGCACAACCGTTGGTAATGCAGAAGGACCTGCATTAAAATTGTATGTTGTTTGTCGATTACTCATTTATTACACCTCATCTAAAGTAATTGGATATTTACAACTTCATTATAACGCATTATGCTTGATTTACTTTGATTTTTTATGAAATAGACACAATATTCTACGAAAAAAGAAGGCTCCTGTGTTGAACAAGCATATTTGTACATATGGAGTACACAGTTTGAGAGGTGCATTGATGCATTATGTATACTACGTTTTAGGATTACTACCTGTTGCCTTTTTATTTCATCATTTTGAATATCGCATTTTTTTACGCGAGGGCCCAGATGACTTTATTATTTTCACTTGGATAGCCTATATGGTAATTGCAGGATTTTGTGCCACTTTTGTACGTAAACGTGAAGTTTCACTTGTCAATGCCATTGCTTTTGTCTTGTCATTTGTGTTAGCCATGTTATTTATGCCAAAAGAGGCATCTTGGTTTAAAGGATTTCAACGTAATGATTTAATTATTATTATTGCAATGTTTACCTACATTGGACAGTTAACTGTTCGCTCCTTATTACGTCTTATTGTGCATAAACCAACACAAATCTAATAACGCATTCTAAAATAAAGATAAAACAAGTGGTAAAGAAATATACTTTATCACTTGTTAGCTTGCTTACCGCGTGAATAAACAACGGTTATTCTTATTTATTTCGTACGTTTTTTTCTCCTTCTTTCAGCTGAAAACGTGTAATTTGTTGTTCTAATTCTTCCATACTTGCCTCTAATATCTCTGCTATTGCAGTTATCTCTTCCATTGCATTTAACTGTTCTTCTATAGCTTCAGCTATTGTTTGTATCACATTACGATTTTGTTCAGTGATTTGTGTAAAACTTTGCATATCTTGTTTGACATCTTGACTATTTTGAGCTATTTTTTTAGCATTAGTCAGCACTTGTGATAATTGTATTGTAATCGTCTCTATAAATTGGTTGACTTGCACAAAATTCTCTTCTGTTTGTATAAACATGGCTAAACCTTTTGTTACTTCGTCACTTGTACGCTGCATAGAATCCACTGATCGCATGGATTCTCGTTGAATGGCTATTGATACATCTCCCCATTTATTGTACCTATAAATTAGGATACTGTATCATCACTCGTTTCATAGTATTGTGTTAAACGCTCCAAAATAATAACTTTGTCTTCTGTTTCAATATCTATTGTCTTACCAAAATAAGCAGCTTTTTTTACAATGGGGTCTACATATTGTTGAATAACATCTTCTAACGTTTGCATGCTTTGTTTAGCGCTATTTTCAATCTGCGTAGTAATTTCATTTTTAGCTGCAAAAAAAGCATTACTTGCTATTAAAATTGTAGGTACAAGTAAAGCTAATAAGAAGGCAACACTTAATTTTGTATTGATTGAAACTCTTTTCTTTTTCATATTGCACTTCATTTTCCATATATATATCCATCATATCTTTAAATACATGTCTTTTAACATAGGATATATGGCAACTTTAGCACTAAAAAAGAGACCTTATTTTTAACAGGTCTCTGTTTTATTATTTCATATGATAATGCATGGCGTCGATAGTAAAATCATCTTGTGAACGAGCACTTATCATTTCTAACGCCTTTATCTTATTGTCGGATAACAGGTTATCTCTTTGTTTGCTATACTTGGGCTGATAAAAGGTTATCGTAAACCCATCTTGTAATGCAACAGGATATGCTGTTGCTTGAAAAGGTTGATATTCAAAACTTGGTAATGCTTGTAATTGTAAATGTTCACTCCACAATTGTTGCATCATTTGAGCGTGTGATGTTTGATAAGCAATCCCTGTAATATGAGCAGGTTGTTCAACAATCATGCCTTCTTGTTGCATCGTTTGGAAACGCGTATTGTCATCTTCTTTCCATTGGATAAAAAATGGCATATCAAACACCATATCTTTACGACCAATAAATAATAATTGCCATTCAATAATCTTACCATCAGGACGTTTACGACTAAAATCTTTAGGCCCTGAGCATGTATAACCTAATGCCTGAAAATGCTCTGCTAAGCCTTTAATATTGGTTGTACGTAAAGCAAAGCGTAAACCGCCTTGTGCTTTATTTTGCTTTACAAATGTGGCATTTAAACTATAGGGCAACGAAGCTTGCTCTAACAATCGGACATCATCAAATACCCCAATAAATTCAATATAACGTAGACCAAAGTAACTTAACGTATTGTAAGTACCTAATTTTTCGTGCTTACCACCCATAACGGTATGAAAGCCGTGTGCTTGAAATTTTGTAGCAGCTGCTTCAGGAGAAGCTGTAAAATGAACGAGATGGTCAAATTGAAGCATTCTCCCACTCCTTTGCATGTTGTTGAACGATTGTAACAGCCTGTGCTAGGGAATCTACAATGACACCACGTTGTTTTATCAAACCTACGACAAATAAATTGCGATATACAAATTGATTTTCTGTAGCATCTTGCTGTAGGATCGCTAACTTATCTGGATGAGTACGCCCTTGTTGACGCACATCTGTAAATACACCAATAATAGGGCGCTCTAATGTCGAGAACAAACCAATCTCTGCTGCAACACCTGAATCAATCTCAATGCCGTCGAGCACTGCAATTAGCACATCACTTGCTCGTAAAGCCTCGGTATCTGCCTGTGCAATTGCCTCACTAGTCGCAAAAGCTGCCTTATCATTAATTGCTGGATTCTCTTGTGGTACATACAAATCGAGTGTTGGTATTGCGGTTCGTAATTGTTGTGCCAACGTCTCATTCACGTAACGATCACCTACTGAGAATAAACCATTTGCTAAATATGCTTTCATCTTCTCACCTCGTGTTTATTATACACGAGTAAAATCATCAGGTGCTACGTTATGTTTGATGCGCATGGTAATGACATAAACAAGCCCTGCTACAACTAGCGATTGCACTGCTGGCAATCCAAATGGATACACATACTGCGTAATATAACCCACTGTTACACTACATACTAAAGCAATCGTTGCCATCCAATTCCAGCCTTCATTCTCACGCCATTGTTGTTTGCGGATCAAGAAAAAGTCGGCTAACATAATACCACCAATTGCTGGATATAATAATGCAGTTAAATATAAGAAGTCTTCAAAATAAGCTAATACGCCCATTAACGCTACAATAATCGCTAATACAGTACCTATTAATGTTAATATGGCTCTTCCCTTATTAGAGCCAATGTTTAACATATTAGCAAGCGCTAAGCCCATACTATAGTTATTAACAATTTGGCTTGTCCAAGTAGCAATCCATAAAATTAAAAAACCCCATACAGGAAAGCCTAAGTTCATCATAACATTTACAATATCCGCATCTCCAACACCCACAGCCATAACGGCACCTACCATAAATAGTGGGAAACCAATTACGATAATACCGCTCGGGATCAGCCAATTGTCACGCCATGTTGGTTTTGCATATCGCGTATAATCGGAAGCAATTACCCACTGTGAAACATTGACCCCAATTACTAAACTAATAGCAGCTGTAATGGTCATAGTCGGCTCAGGTTGCCAAGAAGTAATCGTCTCCCAACCTGTATTTTTTAATGCTAAATAAATCCCACCTATGATTAATAATAACCCAGAAGGTACTGCCAAATAATCTGTCCACTTCATTGAGCTATAACCTATGATGGAAGGTAAGGCAAATGTAAAACCTGCAATCGTTGTAACAATGGCCCATCCTAGCCAATTTGTTTTATAATCAATGCCAAGCATGGCAGATAACGCATTACCTGCTACAGCCGTTTGCAAGGCCCACCATCCTAATGACACAATAAAAATGGTAAAGCCAACAATGACTTTTGCTTGAATAGTACCAAAGCTTGATTTAGCAATTACAGACGAAGCAAGACCCGTTTTAGCCCCAATATAGCCTTGTAATGTGTTTCCAATCCATTGAAATCCGAATAATGCGATAATTAAAATAATAACAATCTTACTCATACCAAAGCTTGCTGTTAACGCTGCCCCTACCATTAGTACAGGTATCGTAAACTCCAAACCGCCAAAAATCATTGCTGGTGTTAACCAATGTTGACGTTGGTCAACAGGGACTGGTAATAATGCAGAGTCGTTATGAGCCATCCCTTGTGTTTGTTTTTTTGTCATACTTCATTCACCCCTTGAATAAAATAAACGTGCTTTTCTCTCTTCATTTTTGATTTTTTCGTATAAGAAAAGCGCAAAGCGATTTCGCTTTAACTTTGCGCCCTCTTGTTTTATTTATTTAGTTTCTACCATCGCATAGACAAGCTCAACAGCCTCTTGTCCTTCATTAACACACCAATGCGGTTCACCTGCAGGAATATAAGAAAATTCACCTGCATTAATTTCATAAGGCTCCTTACCTGACTCACCCTTTAATGAGCCTTTTAACACATAAGAATATTCTTGCTCGTGATGAGCGGTCGTACCTTCTTTTGGCAAACGCTCTCCAGCAGGTATAGTTACATAACCTACTGTTACATTTGCATTAGGATATTGATGTTGGAAAAATGCTTGTACGACATCTGTTTGTTTTTCTCTCTGTTTAATTTCCATGATGACACCTCAATTTTATTCTGTTCGTTGCCCTGTAATCTCATACGTAAACGTTTGTTCATCTACATTAACTTGGTAATAGCGAGCTGCTTCAGCTGCTGTAATATAACCATCCTTTACATCTTGTACAACTTGCTGGGCTGGTCGATTTAATGGATCACCATACCCGCCACCTGTACCTGTCATCAACTGTACAACATCGCCTTTATTCAATGGATAACGTGGATAAACACCATAAGGACCATCTACTTCACCATTTGCTTTTTTTACATAAAATTCATTAGGTGAACCTTGCGCACCACCATCAACGCCCCATGGTAAAAACTTATTGCGGCCAAACGTTACCGTTACAGCTTGTTGGTCTGTCATAGCACGATAGGAACGAATGACACCTTTACCACCCATAAACTCACCCACACCTGCACCATTACCTTCTGTACGTAAAGCATACTCATCTAACATAACACCATAACGAGTTTCAGCTACTTCTACTGGTACATTGTATGTTTCGCCATCTGCGAAACAAAATTGACCCGATGCTCCATCTTGATTTGCGCCAGCTCCCCAGCCACCTACTGAAGGCTCGACAATTAAGAATGGTTCATCTGTATCTTGATGTGTACCGGATAATGTGACAGCACATACAGATAAAAATTGACCTGCATTTAAGCGCTCTGGTAAATGTGGTGCTAATGCTTTCCAGACTAAATCCAAGCTACCTAACAAAGTTTCAAAATAATTAGACACGGGAACAGGTCGTTCAGCTGACATAATAGATTTTGGATCTACAATAATCTCGAGTGGTCGGAAAACGCCATCATTCACATCTTGTGCTGGATTAGTAATCGCTAAAAAAATAGCACGCACAGCGGAAGCAAGACCTGTATAAGAGCAATTCATTGGCCCTGGCACTTGTGGCGAACTCCCTCTGAAGTCACAAATGAAAGCCTCATCCGTAATAGTCACTTTCACTTTAATAGGGAATGGCCCATTGCCTATGCCATCTGTATCAATAAAGTCTTCAGCATAAAATTCACCTTTAGGCAACTTCTTTAATTCTTGACGTGAAATGGCTTCACCATGGTCAAGATGATATGTGATAGAAGCTAAAATAGTATCTACTGAATGTTTCTCACAAAGTTCTTTCACACGGCGTTCGCCTGTCTTTAATGCTGCTACTTGAGCATACATATCGCCTAACGAGAGCTCTGGGAAACGGACATTTGAGCGAATAATCTCTACAATCCCATCGTTTATTATTCCTTTATTGTATAGTTTAATACATGAGAACTGTAAACCTTCTTGAAAAATACTAATCGAGTCATTTGTAAAAGAACCAGGGTCTTTCCCGCCAACTTCTGTCCAGTGCGCTTTGTTTGCGGAGAAGGCAACAAGCTTTCCTTCGTAGAAGATTGGCATAACAAGTCCCACATCTGATAAGTGAGAGCCGCCACCTTGGTAAGGGTCATTTATGATGATAATATCTCCTTCATGTAATTGGTCTCCAGGATACTTTTTCAATGTTTCCTTAACCATAAATGTCAGCATTCCAATAAATCCTGTGACACCATTCCCTTGTGTCAACAGATTACCTTCCGCATCTGTTAAGCCACTCGCATAATCTAATACTTCATAAATGATTGGACTCATAGATGTGCGTGCTAACGCTACAAACATTTCATCACCAGCAGATAATAAGGAATCTTTCACAATTTCTAATGTAAATGGGTCAACTTTTTGGTGCGTCATGTTATTGTTCCCCTTTCTTCTCGATGATTAAGTTACCATAATCGTCCATGTGTAGTTGTTGCTGTTGATAAATAACCGTAACAGCCGCTTTTTCTTCCACAATAGCAGGACCTTGAATGACCTCATTTGGAATGAGTAAATCACGATCATAAATCGCAGTATCTACCCAACCCATATGCTCATAATACACACGACGTTGCTCTTTAATAGCTGCTTCATTTGTACCGTCACGTTGGATTTTTTGTAGTTGTGGCTTTGGTACTTTACCAAATGCTGTTACATGTAAATTCACAATTTCTGTTTCGGCATCACGCAAGCTAAATGTATAGTTCTTTTCATGCAACGCATGGAAGTCCTGCACAACTTGTAACTTCGTTGCTTCTTGCCACTCGCCTGTTGTTACAGGTACTTTTACGGTATGTTCTTGCCCGATATAACGCATATCTACTGCATAGTGGAACTCGACTTGTTCTGCCTTCATACCTTCATCTTCAAAATGTTGTAAAGCACTTTGTTTAATGTCATCCCATTGTCGATTTAATAATGCTAGTGGTACTTCATTTAAACGTTTAATATACGTTTGAATATAGTCATGACGTAAGTCTGTCATTAACATGCCCCAAGCCGAGAATACAGGGGATGCAATTGGAATCACAACTTTCTTTACCCCAAGCTCTAATGCTAATGCTGGTGCATGCATGGAACCACCACCGCCAAAAGCAAGTAATGTGAAATCTTTTGGATTATGCCCTTTACGAATTGAAATTAACTTTAAAGCGTTTAACATGTTGGAGTTAGCAATACGAATAATACCAAGCGCTGCCTCTTCCTCTGAAATTTGGAAAGGTTCGCCGATTTTTTCGGCAAGTACTTGTTTTACTTTTGTTAAATCGACTTTATAATCAAAGTTATTTGCCGATAAACGCCCTGTCACTAAGTTAGCATCTGTCGTGGTTGGCTCTGTCCCCCCTTGACCATATGCTACAGGACCTGGTGTTGAGCCCGCAGATTGTGGGCCTACTTTTAGTGCGCCGCCTTCATCGATCCACGCAATTGAGCCACCGCCATTACCAATTTCCACAATATCAATGACAGGGGTTTTAATGGGGTAACCTGCATGGCGATTATCTTTTTCAATATAATAATCAGTTGAAACTTTAACCTCGCCATTTTCAATTAGAGAGCATTTTGCTGTTGTACCCCCAATATCGAAGGCGATGATATTTTTTTCACCAATCATTTCTCCAAGTACTGCGGCTCCTAAAATTCCTGCTACGGGGCCTGACTCTACCATATTGATGGGTGCTAATTTCGCATTTTCAAATTTTGTTGTACCGCCATTCGACTGCATAATATAGCGTTGATCAATTGTCATGGCTTGTGTTAATTGCTTTTCTAAACGGTCAATATATGTGGTGGCTGCTGGCTGTACATAGGCATTTAACACGGCTGTATTCATACGCTCGTACTCACGCCACTCTTGTGTAATATCGCTTGATGCTGTAACCATCACTTCCGGCCAAAGTTCTTTGATTATTGCGACAGTTTGTTGTTCATGCGTAGGGTTAGCATACGCATGTAAATAAGCTACTGCAATGGATTCTACACCTTCACGTTTAAACAGAGCCACAGCTGATTCAATATCTTCTCTGTGGAGCGCTGTTAACACCTCACCTTTATAATTTAAACGCTCATTCACTTCTTGACGTAAATAACGAGGCACAAAAGGTGTTGGCTTTTCATATTGCACGTTAAATAAATCTGGGCGATTCCCCCTTGCGATCTCTAATACATCACGAAAGCCCTTTGTTGTAATAAGCGCTGTTTTTGCACCTTTTCTTTCTGTCAGTGCATTTATAATAACGGTTGTACCATGAATGAACATCGTGAGCTGTTCTTTGTCCATACCGCTTTTTTGTAAGACATGTAATACCCCTTTTTCAAAATGAGGTGGTGTTGTGCTGCTTTTATCTGTACCAAAATTCCCTTGTTCATCCACATATACTAAATCGGTAAATGTGCCGCCAATATCTGTTGCAACTCTCATTTCTCCCACTCCTGTCCTAGAAAATTAATGGTGTAACGATACTTAATACAATCGTTTCTGTTGGTAGAGGATTCTCCCAGTGGTGACGCAAATAAGACGGATAGTGAATCGTATCACCTGCACGCAAATGATATTTTTCTTGGTCAATCGTAACAATGACTTCGCCTTCTAACACATAATAAAATTCTTCGCCATTATGACTAAATGGATGGGACTCATTCATATATGGAGGCAATGTAACAACAATAGGCTCTAATTTACGCCCTGTGAATGTGCCATTAACTCTTGTATATACTTGACTTCCCTGCTTTGTCGTAAAACTGTGACGGTGTTGTTTGTAAACAACAAACTGTTGATGTTCTTCATCTTCCACAAAAAAATAATTAATCGGAATTTGCAGAGCATCTGCAATCTTTTTTAGTGATGTGATGGAAAGTGATGAAGCCCCGCGCTCAATCTGAGATAAGAAACTTAAAGAAAGTCCCGTCTTTTCACTCAAATCCTTTAATGTTAGTGATTGCTCCTGTCTTAATGCTTTAATCTTTAAATGAATATCCTCCACAACCAAAACTCCTTCCAAAATTACAGTATTTCCATAATTATAAGATTTTTTTACACTTTAAGCAGTATAAATTTCTAAAATATCGTAAAATCTCTTTTCAATTACAGTGTAACTATAATTTTTCTTATCATATCATAATCCAAAAACATTTCAAGTTAAATTTCTGAAAATTTCATATCTTCTCTCATTATAGAATTCTACTATAAGTGTTATTTTGTTTATTAAAACAATAAGAACATACAATAAAACTGACTTTCTAGTGTCACTGTAATTTATCTGTACATTTGCACAAAAAAGCATCTTTAAAGAAGATAACCTTCTTTAAAAATGCTTTTGTTAACATGTCTTTTAATATGTAACGATACGTAATGGCTATTGCACATGGCATACTGTGCACCATTGCTACTAAGCAGAAAAAACACGAATAATGTTGTTTATCCCAAAGGATTCCTTGATCTTATGCTGATGTTATCCCATCTTTTTTAAGAGTAATATCACAACTACAACCATTCATTGGCGAAAAAATAAATAAAGACACTAACTCATGGTATTGTATACTACTTTGGGATTGTAATAGTGTGGCATACTTTGTTACGAAACGTGTTGTCTTGTAAAAAAGATTTATGAAAATCAGCAATACAATTAGTAATCCACATAAGGTCAACAGATACGGTATCTTCAATAAAGAACGCATAACTCAGTTGTTCCTTCTCATTCTGTTGAAAAGCAGCATAGGTTAATACGTACATTGTAGATCCCCCTTTTGTCCATAGACGTATAGCATCATGCTCATATAGGGGGCCCATAATTTCATCGAATCGCTCTTGTTCTTCATTTGATAAGCTGTCACCCGCACCTAATTCATACATGAACGTAGCATAATTTTGACTTGTGGCAGCAGGTAATCTCTTAGTAATTTCTTTTTGTATTTTCCGTGGTGCAATAAGGCTGACATGTTCTTTTAACGATTCTGCTTCATTGCGCAAGATTTTATGAAGTAGGTTGTCAGCAATTTGTGCATACTCCTCTGATGTGAGTTGCTGCATTGTTTTCGCTAATGCTTTTTTTGTTACTTGCTCTTCAATATGCAAATAACTCGGTATAAGAACAGCAACACCTATTGGGAATATAGCTGTTTGTTGTGTTAACTCGTATTTTATAGCGACTTGCTCAATCGCTTTCTTACCTAAACGGTAGTATAAATAATCTGTACATGCATTGGAGCTATACTTCATCATACCTTGTGCAATTTGCTTTAATGTTACCTCATCACCAATGTGTTCTCTTTCTTTCCATTCTGTATGCGCATTGCCATCTGTGTTTGGTATATATAACAGATTGAGGTCCTTTATAGCAACTACTTCTTCAGGGTCTAATCTTTGTTCACTGACAGCTTCGATAAATGCAACGGCGTGCAAAATTTTAACCGTACTTGCTAAAGGAAAAACAGTATCCTCATTATGCTGCATCACTACTTCCCCATTTTGAATAACCGATAGTGACCAATCTTCTGGATTTTTCTTCATAAAAGTAATGATATCATCTTTTGTTTTTTTTCTATTTCTTTGTAATGAATACTTAGCACCTAATATAAAAATAATAAATAAACCTAACAATACAAGACTACTTATCACAATAATTTTCAACATACACACCTCCTACATTTCTTTTCATAAGACTCCTGTTAAAGTTGTCTATTTTAATTATAATTAATAAAACCTATAATTGGTATTAATAACATTTATTAAAAAATCCGTCTTTACAGCGTGTAAAAACGGATTTTGCAAAAGGTACTATTATATGGCATACGGTACAACTGGTAAACGTACAGCGTGTAAGTAATCAGCTAATGACCCCTCATAAACAGGCTCTGCATATTCAAGATTAGATAAACAGTGTGGTGTCATAAACGCAGGATTTTCACGTACTTCGAGCCCACCCATTTTTAAAATGGTTGCCACGAATTGTGAACAAAAGTAAGCGCGGTCACGCTTTACTTCTTTATGAAACATTACACCAAATAAACCAATGAAATTATATTTATAACGATCGCGATTATCGTGCATATAACGTACTTTCTCTTTCATACGTAAATATTGATATGTAGAAACTTCAACTTTATAAATCATACATCGCGCATTTTCAAATAAGCCTGTTTCCGCTTGTTCTCGTAAAAAACCACCGCTTAATGGATTATGCAATTGTAAACGACCGAAACTATACATATCATGTAACTCATCGTCAAATGCAATCGAAGCATGGTTCATTTGTTTACCTGTATACATACCAATGGCTCGAGATAAAAATGTTTTCGTTTGCGTCAATATGATGTATATTGTTTTTTTCATGTTCATCACCTTCACTAAAATATCCGCTCGTTTGCGTATGTGTATCGTTATATTTAGTATAGGCAAGCAACCTTAAATTAACCTTTCCTACTTATGAAGAAAATCTTAAGATTACCTTAAACATGATATTAAGAATTTAGCGCTATAATTAAAAGAGGGCTATGTCATCTATTACCTTTCTGACATAGCCCTCTTTATTTGCTCCCTCATATGTAACCACCCTTTTACTTCTTCTTTTCTCCAGGTTTTTTGTTATCTTTTGGTTTGAACCATTCGTCATAGGTATACAGGATCATCATAGCTTATCACCCCTTTTATCCAGTAACGATGTACAATAAAAAATACCTTTTACCTATTTTATGTAGTGCGTACATACTATAGCTTATAGTAACGATAGACTATGTTATTTTCAACCTTTTTGCTTGTTCTTAATAAAACTTTTACAAATAAATGATGAAAAGTCATTGACTATATGGTAACCGTATACTTTACACTACTATAAGAATCTGAAAAGGTATAGGTGAATAAAATGATGGAAACAAAACAACCATTACGTCTTTTTTTACATTACTTAATCCCATCAATGATTGGTATGTTATTAATGGCGATCAATATATTAGTCGATGGACTGTTTGTGAGCCACGGTGTGGGGGATCGTGCACTTGCAGGTGTTAATATCGCAGTACCTATTTACTCTATTTTATTATCCATTTCATTATGGATTGGCATGGGTGGGGCAACGCTTTACTCCATTCATATGGGTGCTAATGAAAGTAACAAGGCTAACGCTATTTTTACACAAGCCATTGCGTTAGCTATTGGGATTGTCACAATTATCATTGGTTTATCTTTACTATTTGAACGACAGCTTGCTTATTTTTTTGGCGCAAATGATAGCATTTATCCCTATGTGCATGACTACCTCCATTTAATTTTATGGTTCGGCTTAGTCTTTATTTTAGAAAATATTTTAAG
Organism: Lysinibacillus alkalisoli; assembly: GCF_014643595.1. GTDB lineage: Bacteria > Bacillota > Bacilli > Bacillales_A > Planococcaceae > Metalysinibacillus > Metalysinibacillus alkalisoli. The sequence continues at coordinate 233,371 of NZ_BMJT01000002.1, read as the reverse complement.
TATTTTTGTGCGCAATGATGGCAACCCTCTGTTATCTACCATTGCACTTGTAGCAACTGCTGTTTTTAATATTATTTTTAACTATATATTTATCTTTCACTTCGGTTGGGGCGTTAAAGGGGCTGCTATCGCTACTATTATTGCTACATTTTTAGGTATTTTAATTTTACTTGTGCATTTCTTTTTACCAAAAAGTCATTTACGTTTTACAAAATTCACATGGTCAAATGCTATGATGATACGTATTATGCAAATTGGCTTACCGAGCTTTATTATTGAAGGGTCGGCTGCTATTATTGTTATTGCTTATAACATTACATTTAGTCACTTTGCTGGTGAGGTTGGCATTACATCCTACGCTGTAATCAATTATATTCATGCGGTATCATTAATGCTGTTTATTGGCGTTGGGGCAGCCTTACAACCTATTACAAGTTATCATTACGGCGCCAAATTATTTGCACGCTTACATCGCTTTGTGCGCATTGGTGTATTAACGGGTTTTATTATTGGCGTCTTATCCTTCGTAATAGGTGTAGTAGCCAATGGTTGGATTATTGCCATGTTTGGGATTGATGACCCTGACGTGATTGCCTTTACGAAAGATGGTATTGTGTTATTCTTTAGTGGTTATTTATTTTTAGGTGTCAATATGGTGTTTGCTGAGTTTTATCAATCTGTCGAAAAAACAAAATTAGCTACTATTATTATTATGGCACGTAGTTTAGTGTTATTCTTACCACTCCTCTATGTATTGCCTCGTTACTTTGGCAATCATGCGATTTGGTTAGCGTTCCCTATTGCTGAAGGCTTGACGATGATTGGTATTTTTATCTACGTCTTTTGGCGCAAACAAAAACAGACCACTAACAATTTTTAATTGATAAGTTTTTTCAACTCCTTTATACTTTGCGTGTAAAGGAGTTTTGATGTATGCACACATTTCTAACTTCGCTTGGCGAAGAACAAGCTTTTCCTGTTGGTCATCTTTATCGTGCCAACGCTTCATTAGGGACAGGTAAACTGTGGTTTTTTGAAGGCGAACATTTCTATTTTATGCATTATGATTTACATCTTAATGAACCATATCCCCTCCATTTACCAGGGCGCTACGCTTTATTATTACAAGACCAACATGTGTCAACAGTAGAATTAACAAATCTGCAACTTTATCAAGAAAAGGCGATTTTGTTCATTGTAGATGCACATTTTTTGCATTATATTGAAAGTTGGTACAATTTAAACCCTGTCCTAACAGCACAACTCTTTACGTTATTTTCTAATGAATATTCAATGGAGTTAAAAAGTGCTTTAGAAATTATTGCGCACTTCCTACCAACACCAACAACAGCTACTAATTATTATAAAAGTAAAGCGTATGAGTTAATGGCGATTCTTGTGTATTATGGTGCTAAAAGACAAACGCCAGATCGTGATGCGCTCACTCGTTTGCATAACTTTATCACCATGCATTTTGACCAAAATTTATCCTTACAAGATTTAGCTAGTCAGTGGCATATGAGTAAGAGTAAAATGACGCAAGATTTTAAAGCACGTTATGGCATTTCAATTGGTGAGTATGTACAATCTTTACGTTTAAAACGCGCCAAACTATTGCTACACACATCTGACGAACCGATGTACGTTATTGCGGAGTCATTAGGATTTAAGCGACAGAGTAGTTTCTCTGAGTGGTTTAAAAAGGCTACAGGGCAAACGCCTGTTACGTATCGCAAAGCGTTATCTTCTTCATAAATTAATAAAAATCTCGAAAACCTTAATAGGCTTCCGAGATTTTTTTAACGTGTAGTTACTTCATTTGTCTTTTTTAATAAATACAATAAATACGGCGCGCCAATGAGGGATACAATAATGCCTGCTGGTAATTCTTTTGGTGCTAGAGCAAAGCGCCCTACAAAATCGGCAACTAACAATAACACGCCACCCGTTAATAATGTGAGTGGCAATAAACGTAACATCTTTGGCCCAATTAATTGCCTGGCGATATGTGGCGCTAATAAACCAATAAAACTAATAGCACCAACAACAGATACACTAATTGCCGATAAAATCACACCTAATACAATCATAAATAAACGCATTTTAGCTGCATTGACGCCCAAACCAATTGACAACTCATCACCAAATGATAATACATCAAAAGTGGTGGCAAAATAGATAATAAAAGGCACAACGATAACGAGTGTAAAGACGACAATAAGCAAATGATGCCAACTAATGCCATACGTGCTACCAGAGAGCCATGTTAATGCTTGAGAGGCGTGTACATTAAAGCGCACTAATAAAATTTGAATAATCGCTGCACCTACTGCAGAAATTGCCACACCCATCAATAATAAAATCATAGGTTGAAAACCGCTTCTTGCACTAATGAATAGTACAAGTGCCATCGTTAATAATGCACCTAGCAAAGCGCCTAACGGTACAAAAATAGCAGATGCGGATTGAAAGACTAATAAAAATAACATCGCCATAACGCTAGCACCAGATGTAACCCCTAACACAGAAGCATCCGCTAATGGATTGCGTAATACCGTCTGCAATAATAAACCACTTGCAGCCATCATCATACCAATACCAAAGCTAACTACAACACGTGGCACACGAAAATCCCATACATAGGTGTTATACATCAATTCTTGTGGCAAATCTCGTAAGGCGGTAAACGTTGTACCACCAAATGATAAACTAACAACAACTAATACGAGTACAACAAGTGTAGCGATACGATAAAATCGTTTGCGCTTATGGATGCGTACTTTACCTTCTAGTACACCGCCCTTTGTTTGTGTATTCTTGCTCATTTTTAGCGCTAAATAAACCAACCAAGGTGCACCGATAATAGCTGTCATTGCACCAACAGGTAGCTCAGAAGATGTTGAAATAATACGTACTAAAATATCCGCACCAACGAGTAAGCCTGCACCTACTATGATATTAGCGATAATCATAGTACGATGCATGCGAAAACCCATTAAACGTACGATATGTGGTGCGATAATACCTACGAAGCCAATAGGACCAACAACTGTTACCGTTACGGATGCCAATAAAATTGCCAGTAACCAGCCTAATATTTTACTAACCGTAACATTTTGTCCTAATCCAATAGCTACTTCCTCGCCCAGTAGTAACACATCAAAGCGTTTCGCCAATAAAAATGCGGCTAATAATGTAAGTAAAATCCAAGGTGCAGCAAATTGCGTGCCACCCCAGTCTAATTGCAATAATGTACCTGAGCCCCATAAAAATAAACCTGATACTTCATTTTCAAATAATAATTGCAAGGCGCTTGTAAATGAAGAGAAGAGCATCGTGACAATTAAACCCGTCAGTGCAATACGTACAGGATCAAAAGATTTACCGACTAAAAAGGTGACAATTAAAGCTGCGATAATACCACCTGTCATTGTGATAAAAATGGGATAAGCACCTTTTAAAGCAGGAAAGAAAATAGTAGCTGCCACAACAAAAAAGTAAGCACCCGCATGAATCCCTAGTGTACTTGCACTCGCTAAAGGGTTTTTCGTCATCGTTTGTAATAACATACCCGCTACAGCTAATGCTGCTCCTGCTAAACAACCAATCACAAAACGTGGCATACGACTATAGAGTAAAAAGTTCATTTGTTGGTCATCATGCCACACTTCTCGCCAAAAACTAAAGAAACCAGACGAAGCTTGTCCTTGACTAACATGAATTAAACCAAGAACAATAAATATGAGAACACAACTAGTAAAATAAAGATAAGGTTTAACACTCATACTATCACTGCACCAACGCTTTTTCTACTTGGTCAACGAGTGTTTCCATGGATAACACACTACCAAATGTCCATACACCCGCCCCTGCATCATAGAGCGCTTCTTTTTTCACAAAATCAAAATTATTCCATGCCTGATTATTCGCTAGATTTTTAAATAAAGGGTCATCCTCTTGCACAGTATAAATCAATAAAGCATCTTGATACGCACTTAAGCCTTCCACATTAGTCTCTACTAAACCTGAAGCATCTGCTTGATCTTGAATGCGATTGGTGAGCCCCATTCCTTCTAACACATGACTTACTATGGCATTTGGTGTGAAAATGCGGAATGTCGGTGCTTCATTCACTGAGAACGCTTGAGTAAATACAAAGTTTTTTGTAGGTAAATCCACATCTTTTAGCTTGTCCTTAGCCGTCGTAATACGTGCCTCTAGCTTAGCGATGGCTTCTTTTGCCTCTTGCTGTTTACCTACTAATGTCGCATTTTGTGTTAATGTATTTATCATATGCGCATATAAATCCTTTTGTGCTTCAGGAGTTGCACTATCATATAATAGTACAGGTGCAATCTTCTCTAGTTCCGCTTTTACTTTTTCATGACGTCCCTTCATGCCTAAAATAACATCGGGTTGCAGTTTAGCAATCTCTTCAATATTAGGTTCTGTACGCTGCCCAACATCTACCACATCATCAGCTAATGTAGCATCAATAGTTACCCATTTATTAAAGTTTTCGATATCCGCTACACCTGTTGGCTGCACACCAACAGCCAATAATTCCTCGGCCAAACTCCATTCTAATGCAACAACCTTTTGTTGTGGGCCTTCAAAATCATGTTTGCCATAAGCATCTTCTACTACAATTTTATCGTTTTTTTCGCTTGTTGCTGGTGATGTGTTTTCTTCCTTTTTCATACAACCTGCTAGTACAGCGGAAAGTATCATTAACGTTAACCATAATTTTTTCAAGTGAGCGCACCTCTTATTTTGTCATTGTTGTCACAACGTTTTTAATTAATGTTTCTGCAGATAACACACTGCCAAACGTCCATACACCACCGCCTAAATCATACATTTCATTATTTTTAACAAAGGCGAAATTATTCCAAGCTTTATTGTTAGCTAAGTTTTTAAAAAGTGGATCTTCTTTTTGTACTGTATGAAGTAACATCGCTTCTTGGTACTTCGCTACGCCTTCTACATTAGTCTCAAGCATGCCCCATGGCTGTGGCGTTTGATCTTGCATCCGATTCGTTAATCCCATTCCTTCTAACACATGACTCACAGTACTATTTGGTGTAAATAATCGGAATGTCGGTGCTTCATTGACGGTAAACGCCTGTGTAAATAAAAATTCTTTTGTAGCAAGATTGGCTTGAGCTAATGCTGTTTTTGCCTCAGCCATTTGTGCTTCTAAATGAGCGATTGCTTCTTTCGCTTCTTGCTCTTTACCAACTAATTTACCAGTGTTTTCTAGCGATACAATCATTGCTTGATATAAATCTTTAGTTGCTTCTTCTGATGCATGGTCAAACAATACGACTGGAGCGATTTTCTCTAACTCTGCTTTAATGGGCTCGTGATTTTTCAGTCCAATAATTAAATCAGGTTTAGCTTTAGCAATTTCCTCGATATTAGGCTCATTACGCTGCCCAACATCTACAATGCCATCTGCTAATTTTTTATCAATGGTCACCCATGTATTAAAACCTTCAATATCGGCTACAGCTGCTGGTTGTACACCTACTGCTAGCAACTCCTCCACAATATTCCACTCTAATGCCGCAACACGTGTAAAAGGTTTATCAAATTCCTGTTTGCCATAAATATCTTCTACTACAATTTTATTGCCTATTGTTTCTTTAGCAGCTGGTTCTTCTTCTTTTTTCATACATCCTGCCAATGCTAATGTTAAAATGACTAATACTACTATTATTTTCTTCATGTTGATGCTCCTTCTTTATGCTTTACCATATGATAAACAGATGGGATTTTGACTAAATGGACAAGCCGTTAACATAGCCTGTATTTGAAACACTTGCTGTAAGACCGAGGCTGTCATTACTTCTGCGGGTGTACCTTCTGTCACAAGTTGCCCCGCTCGCATCGCAATTAAATAATGAGAGAAACGCGATGCATGGTTTAAATCATGCAGTACCATGATAATGGTTTTTTCTTGCTCTTGATTTAAACGGGCTAATAATTGTAAAACATCAAGCTGATGCGCCATATCTAAATAAGTTGTAGGCTCATCCAATATAACAATATCTGTATCTTGCGCTAATGCCATCGCAATCCACACACGCTGACGTTGCCCACCAGATAAAGCTTCAATGGGACGATTATGGAATTCGCTTAAATTAGTCGCTTGTAATGCCCAGTCAATGGCGTCTGTATCTTCTTGCTTTAACTTGCCAAAGCGTGACTGGTGCGGGAAACGTCCATATGTTATAAGTTCGCGCACAGTTAACCCTGCTGGAGCCTCTGCTGTTTGAGGTAAAATAGCCATTTTCTTAGCAATCTCTTTAGAGCTTGTTGTAGCAATTGTTTTACCATCTAATAAAATCGCACCATCACTCGCTTTTAAAATCCGAGCTATCGTCTTTAATAAGGTCGATTTCCCACAACCGTTAGGACCGATAATCGTTGTTATTTTTCCTCTCGGTATGTTCACAGAAAGATTCTCTATAATTGTCGTATCGTTATAGCCAACCTTAATATGTTCTACATCTATCATATACTCACCTCAATTGATAATGATTATCAAACATAATTCTATTTTAATTGAGAGTGTTTTTCAATGAGTTATTATTCGGCAAATGCGCATCTCTTTTCGGCAAATGACCAGATCGCAACTTTATTACCTCGCACAAATAGCAATTTCAATCAAAAACAATCATTGTATTATCGTTATACTACTAACATAAAGGAGTGAAGGGAATGCGTTATGATGACAGTATTCAACGTGTATTAACACTAATTGAACAAAGTGAATATATGCCCACCTTAGAAGATATGGCACAAGTGGCGCACTTATCAAAATTTCACTTTTTGCGTATCTTCAAAAAGCAAATGGGCATAACACCTGAACAATATGTGCGCATGCGTCGCTTAGTACAGGCATCGTTACAGTTACGCTTAACTAAACGTCCCATACTTGTTATTGCACTTGAAGCAGAATTTCAGTCTCAAGCAGCTTTTACAAGAGCCTTTAAACATCAATTTGCTTTAACACCAAAACAATATCGACAACATTTTACAGTGTTACTTCAAAAGGAGCGAAAAATTATGACAACAATTACGGGTTGGCTACTATCAGGCAGTAACCCTGCAGATTATGCGATTACGCTTGATCACAAAATCGTACATGGTGGTATGCGTTCTGCTAAACTCTATAGTATAACGGCTACCAACGAAACTTTTGCTACATTAATGCAACAATGCAAAGCGACAAATTACCTTAACAAACGCATTCGTTTATCTGCTTTTGTAAAAGCAGAAAATGTGAGTAGTTTTGCTGGCTTATGGATGCGTATTGATAATGCTCAAGGGGAAGTTTTGCAATTTGATAATATGTATGAACGCCCTATTACAGGAACGATGGACTGGAATTACTATAGTATTGTCTTGGACGTGCCAAATCATGCCACAGCTATCTCTTTTGGTATATTATTACAAGGAACAGGTATAGTATGGATGGATGGTATAAAATTTGAAGAAGTGGATGATAACGTACCGACAACTGCGGTAGACCTTGTGGGAGAAATTAACGAAGCACCTCAAAATCTGGATTTTGAACAGTGAAGGCATGGCTTTGGTATGAAGGCATACAATTTATAAAAATCATTGTTACAGGACAATTGCCGCCTTTCTTTTATATTGGTTTGATTAGCATTTTACTTTTATTAGGCCTACAATTATTTTGGTTACCAGACAAATGGTTAACAGCTATAGGCTTTATACTGGCTTTCCCGTTATGCTATATCATTGCTAGAGTCATCTTATTAGGGTCCCGATCGATTTTGCATATTGACGATATGACAGCTTTTTGGCTAGCACTCGTCTTATTATGTGGCACCTTATTTGCAGACACATGGGCGCAACATTCTTTATGGCTTACCTTTTTACATGTTACTGCGCTCACTTTACTTGCTTTTATCATCTTACCACTCCCGTTTGTAGCGCCACTTTACTGGATGATAAGCCTTGCTCTCATCTTTGCCTTATTATTGTGTGCATTACATAAGATGAGTCAGCACTTTGATAACAATACGGCGATTAAAGACGATACTAAAACCAACTAATCGACATGTGTTCGTTTGTTGGTTTTTTTACTATTTTTGCTACGTTGTGATGAATAAGCAGACGGATTATATTTTCGTGTTTACATTCTCCCAACAAGTCTTTTATAGTAGATATGACAAAGGAGTGGAATTATGGAAACTATTTTAGTTGTAGAAGATGACGCACATATTGCGGATATTTTAACCTACAGTTTAAGACGTGATGGCTTTACTGCCTTACATGCAACAACAGGTGCTAAAGCACTCGAATATGCACGAACAACTTATATTGATGTAGTCATTTTAGATGTGATGTTACCTGATACTACAGGTTTTGAATTATGCAAACAACTACACTTGCCGATTATTATGTTAACGGCACGTGATGACATTACAGATAAAATCGTTGGATTAGAACTTGGTGCTAATGACTATATCACTAAACCTTTTGATATACGAGAAGTGCTCGCTCGTGTGCGTGTACAATTACGAAAACAAACCACTGTTTCACCTACCATTAAACTAACAGAAGGCATTATTATTGACATTCTGGCTCATACTGTTACTAAACATAACGAGGTAATTGCCTTAAAGCCAAAAGAATATGATCTTCTTTTATTATTTGCTGAACATAGAAATCAAGTATTCACACGTGAAGCCATTTTAGATACGGTATGGGACTTTGACTTTGAAGGCGGCTTGCGCACCGTTGATGTACATGTACAGCGATTACGAAAAAAATTAGGTGCTACAATTATTGACACTGTCTTTGGAACAGGTTATAAAATGGCTTAATACGTATACTAGTATGACCATACATATATCACGTAACACGATCTTATTTATCCTCTAATCAAAATAAAAACATGTGGCGATTTTCACAATCACCACATGTTTTTTACAAGCATACTATAGTACAAGTTTAGCTTATTTTTTTATCGCTTCAAACGTTAATAATGAACTAGTAGCTGTTGGTTGCTTACCAAATGTATAATCCGTACTCACCGTAATGTCTGTGAATCCTACTTCTTCTAACATATACATAAACTCACGTACACCATACCAATATAAGGTGAATTTTTGGAGTTCTGCTTCTTGCAATACGCCATCTTGCCATTGCTCATACTTTAAATACGTAATGGTTCGCTGTGCTACCCAATCTATTTCGACTAATTTACTTTCTAAAGAAATCCCTGTTGTTGGAGTCATCTCAAAATAATCTGTCGTGATTTCACCTTGTACAAAATCAATAGGTAATAATAGATCAATTACCACCTTGCCACCTACAGTAAGGTGGTTGTAAAAGCTCTGTAAGGCGCCTTTTGCATCCTCAATCAAACAAAATGTACCACTTGGCACAATGACAGCCTCATATGTTTCACCTAACGAAAAGTCACTTAAATCAGCGTTGTATAGTGTTGGCGTTACATGCAGAGCTTTTGCTTTATCTCGACACGCAGCTAACATTTCTTCTGAGTTATCTATCCCTTCTATAACCATACCTTTTGCTAAAAAAGGCAATAAGACACGTCCTGAACCAACGCCCGCCTCTAACACTTTTCCTTTAACATTTTTTAAACGACTTTCATAGTATTCCATATCCCCATCAATCGAATATCCTGTCGGTTTTGTGAAATCGTATAGTGCTGTGCAAAGTTTACCATATGAACTGTACATATTATCTTCTCCTCAATAATTGTAATTGTGGAGAGTTTATAAACCAACACTCTCCTTAGTTGGTTGAATTGTTTTAGAGCTGACTATCATTTTAACCACTCACTTTCCTATCATAATATTCTCATTATACACATCATTTCTACTCTCCTTCAATCATTAACATTACATCCTTGCTTTGTATTCTTTTAAAATTATTGTTGAAAAATATTTTAAAGGAAATTATGCTAATTGCAGGAGGCGATACAATGTATCATATTGAAAACATTACACACACATTATTGTACTATTTACGTCAACAAGGCCCTTATGGAGAAGGTAACCGTGTATTAATTAACAAAATAAGAAAACTAGCACCACAGCATACGATATATGCCATTGCTCAAGATAACCCAGCTCTCACAACTGCTAGCGAGTGTCGCTATGATGTTGGAGTTACAGATGCAGCTCACCCCTCTTTACAGCAGCAACCCTTTCCAGATGGGAAATACGCTGTTTTTACCATTCCACATACAGTAGAAGGGGTGACGCATTTTTGGGCACAACTTCCTACATTAGCTTTGACAATAAGAGATGCACCTATTATCGAACGTTATAGTGAAAAAATGATTGCTCATGCATATTGTGAAATGCTTGTCCCCATCTTTTAATAAAAGACAAAAAACGAAGAAAAATAACGCGATTTATGATAATGTTGCCTATTGAGAGGATGTGAGCAACATAAAAAAAGCATGGCTAATTGGGCTTAGTGCCACGTTAGGTATTGTCATTCTTGCTTATTTTGGTATCGGTCTTTATTTTTATAATTTCGCGTTAAATGCCCAAGATGAAAAGGAGTTTCTACAAGATAACGAACATTTAGAGGCTAGCCCCTTCATTAATATACAAAATGAGACGTCAGAGCAAGACGAGGATGAACGTTTCAAACTTGACCATGAACCTCGTGAAAAAACGATGAAATCTTTTGATGATTTAAAGCTTGTAGGTTATATCTATGAACAGGTTAATGATACAAATCAATGGATGATTGTTGCCCATGGCTATACAAGTAAAGCTAGTGAAATGACGCGTTATATTCGTCACTTTTATGAACAAGGCTACAATGTATTAGCGATGGATTTACGCGGGCATGGGAAAAGTGAAGGTGACTATATTGGTATGGGATGGCATGACCGTCTAGATATGAAACAATGGATCGATATTGTCATTCAGCAACAATCTGATGCAGAAATTGGCCTCTTTGGTGTTTCTATGGGCGCTGCTACAGTAATGATGACTGCTGGAGAAAAACTCCCTCATCACGTGAAAGTAATGATTGAGGATTGTGGGTACACTGCGGTTAATGAGGTCTTTACTTATCAACTTGATGATTTATTTGGCTTACCCCCTTTCCCTGTCATGCAGGCTGCTAATACAGTGACTCAATTAAAAGCAGGTTATGATTTATATGAGGCATCTGCTGTTAAGCAATTAACACATAATACTATACCGATGTTATTCATTCATGGGGATCAAGATTCTTTTGTCCCTTATGATATGCTTGATAAAGTATATGCTGCTACTAAAGGCGATAAACAAAAACTTATTATTGAAGGCGCTAATCACGGAGATGCTGTCAAAGTAAACCCTGATCTTTATTGGGAAACAACAGACCACTTTATCAGTCAACACTTTTCCGCTAATCCTTCATACAACACAAAGTCATGAAAAAGCATTGCCCCTCATCTGATGGGGCAATGCCTTTTACAATGTTCAACTCCTAACCTTACTTATTGTCCATCCCCCCAATGCCCAGATAATTGATAAATAGCGCAAAGTAACACTTGATAACTCATTGTATCTCCTTCTACAATAGCAGACGCAATACTTTTCTTAACAAGTATAAAATAATGCGCTGCCTCCATTTGTTGCGCCTCATTTAACAATGGTTCAGCCTTTGCTCGTACTGTTTGTAATAATCGCTCATTACGTTTTAGTAACAATGGTTCATCTTTTAGATCACGTTTTATCCTTGCAAGTAAAATACCATGATACACCTCAATATAATATTTCCCCATTTGCCACACCACCTTTAACTCCATTAACATTGCACATGACATGTCGTTATCATTTTAAAGTTATGTATTATTGACCGATAGTATATAAAAAGGAGGTGACTTTAATGAAGATCTATCCCATTACATCATTAGGCCATGTTTCAAGCGCTAAAAAAACGACAATGCCTTCTACTGTCTTTGAAGACTTTATGCCAAAAACATTTTTCAAAAATCCTTCCAAGCAAGTAACAACAGAAGATGATCGTCAAAAACAAATGAAAGAGTTACGAATGCAATTACAAGAATGTATTTTACTCTATAATTTAACAAAAGATCCAAAGATTTTGCGTCAAATTGAAACAATTCAACAGCGTTTAGAGAAGTTAATGAAAACAACAACAACAACAAATGTAGATGATGCTAATGAAAGCCCACAACTTTCTCCAACGATGAAAGCAGACATAACAGACAATGATCGCTCAACTACAAATTCGTTTAGTCAAAACAATCACACGTAAACTTGCACAGCATATGACAAACGAGGTGACTATGAGTTCTCATCTTACAAAGTCTCCTATCAATGATGACGAAATACAAAAAGAGTCGCGCTCATTGCGTGACTCTTTTTTATGGTTACACAATAGCGTTAACCTTATGTCGTTGCTACTTGTACACGCCAATCGAATGGGTCTTCCACTGTACCAAACTGAATACCTGTAATTGTATCGTATACTTTTTGTGCTAATGTACCGATTTCACCTTCATTTACTACAATTTTTTGCCCGTTATAAAACAGCTCGCCAATTGGCGAGATAACGGCTGCTGTACCTGTGCCAAATGCTTCTTCTAATTGACCATTATTCGCTGCTTCGATTAATTCATCAATAGATAGTTGACGCTCCACTACATTTTCGCCCCAATGTGTTAAAAGTTGTACAACCGATTTACGTGTGATACCTGGTAAAATGCTACCATTAAGAGCAGGTGTTACAATCTCACCATTAATTTTAAAGAACACATTCATGGCGCCTACTTCTTCAATATATTTATGCTCACGACCATCTAACCATAGTACCTGAGAATAACCATTTGCCTCGGCTACTTCTTGTGCTTTTAAAGAGCTCGCATAGTTACCTGCTGTTTTCGCAGCGCCCGTACCGCCTTTGACAGCACGTACATACTCGCCTTCCACTGCGATTTTAACAGGGTTAATCCCTTCTTTATAATAAGCACCTACTGGTGATAACAAAATAAGGAAACGGTATTTTTTAGAAGGTGCTACACCTAAATACGCCTCTGTAGCAAACATCACAGGGCGTACATATAGCGCCATGCCTGCTTTCGCAGGTACCCAGTCCTTTTCAATTGCGATGAGCTTTTTCATTGCATCAATGACAAATTCACCGTCTACATGAGGCATACAGAGACGATCATTAGAGGCATTTAAACGCTTCATATTTTCATCTGGGCGGAATAATGTAATTTCACCTGCTTCATTTTTATACGCTTTTAATCCTTCAAAAACGGTTTGTCCATAATGAAATACCATCGCCGCAGGGCTAATTGTCATATCGCCATATGGTACAATACGCGCATCATGCCAACCTTTCCCCTCTTCATAATCCATGACAAACATATGGTCTGTAAATGTTTTACCAAAGACGAGCGTTGATAAATCTGGTTTCTCCTTTGGAGTTGTTGTGTATTCAATCGTCATGTCTTGTACTTTCATTTTCAACATCGCCTTTCAATCACTTCTGAATTATTAGAATATTCTTATTCTAGCATAAAATGTGTAAAGGGCAAGCGCTTTTTCGCCTCACAGCAAAAAAAGGAGGTACTAGCCCGTTTTAAGACAAAAGTTAGCGCTAGAAATGTATCATTATCGCCTTATTTATGAAGTATGTTACAATGACGATAATCGAATGATTGTTTGCAGGGGGACATATTGTTGAGAAGGTTAAAACCTGACCCTTTGAACCTGTTAGTTAACACTAACGTAGGGAGCAAAATAACGCTTTTTGTCGTTTTCTGCCCCCGTCTCTTTGTCGGGGGTTTTTGCTATTACACATTATTCGTAATTTAATGAGGTGAACTTATGATTACAAGTTATGAAGTAAGACAAAAAAATCCGTTAATTCATTGCATAACAAATATTGTCGTTGCAAATTTCCAAGCAAACGGACTACTTGCTATGGGGGCATCACCTATTATGGCAGATGCACCTGAAGAAGCTAGTGATATTGCTCGTATTGCGAATGCTGTTGTACTTAATATCGGGACGTTAAACCAGCGTACTGTAGATGCCATGGTATTAGCGGGTAAAACTGCCAATCAACTTAATATTCCTGTTGTCTTTGATCCTGTAGGTGCAGGAGCATCACCCTATCGCTTAACTACAACAAGACGATTACTTAAAGAAATCAATATGAGTGTCATTCGTTGCAATGCTGGTGAACTTGCTGCTATTGCTGGTGTTGATTGGCAGGCGAAAGGTGTCGATGCAGGTGCGGGACAAGCGGATGTTACCGCTATGGCGAAACATGTCGCTTCTACCTTTAATACCATTGTAGCTGTAACAGGCGAAAAAGATATCGTAACTGATGGCCTACAAACTGCAGCTATTTTAGGCGGTGATGCCCGCTTAACACAAATTACAGGGGCAGGTTGTTTACTAAGCGCTGTTGTGGCTGCCTTTTACTGTACAAGACCTTCTATGGAGGCTGTCATTAGTGCCATGACATTTTATAAGCGAGTTGGCGAACAAGCTGTGCAAGGGACATTTGGTGATATTGTTTCGCATTTAATGACCGCATTATTTGAATTAAGTCAGGAGGATGAACATGAACGTAACACTCACAATAGCAGGTTCTGATAGTGGTGGGGGCGCAGGTATCCAAGCCGACCTTAAGACATTTCAAGAGCTTGGGACATTTGGTACATCTGTGATTACCGCGATTACCTCTCAAAATACACAAGGTGTACATGCTGTACATGCAATACCTGTTCAAGATGTTGAAAGTCAATTAAAAGCAGTGCTCGATGATTTCCCTATTCAAGCAGCGAAGACAGGTATGTTATTTTCTGCTGCTATTATTACAACCGTAAGCCGTTTAATGAAAGCGCATAATATCCCTCTTGTTGTGGATCCTGTAATGATTGCTAAAGGTGGTGCTTCACTCTTACAACAAGAAGCCATCACAGCGATGAAGACGGAATTATTGCCACTTGCAACGGTCATCACACCCAATATTCCTGAAGCCGAAGTATTAACAGGTATGACGATTGTAGATGATGCTACCATGATTGCTGCTGGACAAGCGCTCTTAACAATTGGTGTGAAAGTAGCGATTATTAAAGGAGGGCATTTAGCAGGCAGCCATACAGCACGTGACATTATTGTCAGTACAGATGATATCTTCATTGTGGAGACACCATTTATTACAACAAAGGATACACATGGCACAGGCTGTACATTCTCAGCTGCTTTAACGGCTGAGCTCGCCAAAGGTACAGCGCTACGTGAAGCTGTTACCATTGCTAAACAGTTTATTCAAGCTGCGATTCAACACCCTTTACACTTAGGCTCTGGTCACGGGCCTACTAACCATGCAGCCTACCATAATTTTGAGAAAGTGCAGGTCACCTTATATGATGACTTATAATTTGCATACTTATTTCATTATGGGCTCTACAAATGCCAACCTAGCGATTTTAGAAGAAGCGCTACAAGCAGGCATTACTTTATTTCAGTTGCGTGAAAAGGGGAAGGGTGCCAAAACAGGGGACGATTTACTACAATTTGCTAAAGCATGCCAACATTTATGCCAACAATACAATGTACCTTTTATTGTAAATGATGATGTACCATTAGCCATTGCCTTACAAGCAGATGGTATACATATTGGGCAAGATGATGCACATGCAGCCACTGTACGTAAACAACTACCACATGCCATACTCGGCGTATCTGCTCATAATAAAAAAGAAATTAAACAAGCGGTATTAGATGGTGCTGACTATGTGGGGATTGGCCCTATTTTTACGACGGCTTCAAAAGATGATGCACAACAGCCTTGTGGCATTGAAACTTTACAAGCACTACAAGAGGCATTTCCTCGCGTTCCGAAAGTGGCCATTGGTGGTATTACTACCGATAATGTACAGGCTGTGCGTGCTACTGGCGTAAATGGAGTTGCTGTTATTTCAGCGATTAGTGCGGCTGATGATGTGAAGGCTGCTGTCACCTCTTTGCGTAACATGTGACTTTCATTTTATATGTCTTTTTATGTGCAAAAAGTGGTATGATATGCTATAAGAGGTGGTTATCATGATAAATTTTTTAGCTAGTAATGATAAAGACTATGTATCATTAAAACTTACCGTTTCCATGTTAATTTTAGCTTTATTGTTTTTTACCATTGGTATTTTAACAAAAGATGCTGGCACAATGATTATTAATATGTCGTTTTTAATAGCTGGTGCTGGTTTAATTGTCTCATTTATCATGGGCATTTTAACACAAAATAGTGGCGTAATCGTTGTTAATTCTATCACTGTAGTAGCTTCACTTGCAGCTATGGTATGCTTTATTGTTTTTTATTAAGCCACTACAAAGAAGCCTCACTTGACACAATACCTGTCAAGTGAGGCTTCTTACATTTATTTAACTATGATTAACGTGCAACTCATCTAGTCGCTATAAGGAAAAGCAATAAAAACAACATTGCTATTCACCATTTTTATACATATCTTATTGCTTTTTTGCTAGCCCTATATTGGTAAATGGGTACACTGTTGCTAATACTTTACCCATAATAATATCCTTTTCGATAAAACCAAAGTGGCGACTATCCATACTATTTAAACGATTATCCCCCATCACAAATAATTTATCTTTAGGTACTATTATCGCTTCAAAATCTTCTGTTGTACGTAAATTAATCCCTTTTGCACTGCGCTTAACATAATTTTCTTCATAAGGCTTATCATTTACGTATAAGACATCGTTTTTCATTTCGATTTTGTCACCTGGTAAACCAATCAAACGTTTAATATACCATTCATCTGGATTATTAGGTGATTCAAATACAACTTGTTGAAAGCGTTCTAGTGATGTCACGCGATCCACTAAGACAACATCTTTATTCACATACGTTGGCTCCATTGACACACCCTTTACATTAACAGGTGTCAAAATAAATGTCTTGATTAGTAACACAACAATAAATGTAATAATGACAGTCTTTAACATACTAAAAAACTCATTTTTTGCAGGGGCTTGATGCTCCATTCACAACATTCTCCTTTATTTGATTGTTGCTGTTATTGTAGCATCTCACCAAGTTAAAATTCAACTTTTGAATCCCACTGCATCCATACGCATACGACTGATGGCATAGCCTTGCCACACAAAAGCTAGTGCTGTAAGACTAATTAATGTAAGTAATGTACCACCGATAAAAAATACGTCGTACATATTTAACTGTTCCCCGCTTGATACTTGCCAGAACACTTGCGTGAAGCCAATGCCAAGTAATAAGCCACAAACTATACCGTAACTAATAAAAATCAGTGCCTGATATAAAATCAACTTGCGTAAACCTTGAGGTGTTACCCCTAATAAACGATTAATTTGATAATCGCGTAAACGCATAAAACTAGCATGTAGCAACGTTTGAATAATGCCTATAATCGCAATAAAGAACAGCAAAGATAACGTAGCCTTCACCAATATGTTACGCTGCATTATCAATTGACTATTCTCTTTTAGTATGGCGGTTTTAGTCTCAAAATAAAGCGATGGATATTGTGTTTGTAGCTCTGAGAAATCGGTCTCACTAGGCGCTTCAATATAAAGTTCATATAAACCAAACGTTGCCATTTTATCAGGTTGCCATGCTAATTGAATGTGATAATTCTCATTGTGATGGAGTTCCGGTTCAATTCCGACAATTGTTACATTTGTAACTTGCTGATTCCCCTCGTCATCAAAACCTTCTAATGGGATCACATCTCCTATTTCTACATGTAATAGGGCTGCTTTCTCAGCTGTAATAATTGCCTCGTTTGGCGCTAACGCACTCGTAAATACGGCATATCCATTCAAGTTATTACCGTCCGATGAATAGCCATGTAGCATACTCACACCTGTTACAGACTCAACACCTTTCATCTGCTGTACAGTCTCTAATAAATGCGCATTATAAGCGATATCTGTATGTACCACATCATGTGTCGCAATGACTTCTGTTGTAAAACGCTCATGAATATAATCAAACCCTGATTGCTGTGCTGATTTCATTGTTGTCGTTGTAAAGATTAACATAATCATCAAACATAATATCGTTATTAAAACACTACTATTTTTACGCAACTGTGGCATGAGCTGTTGTAACGCTAAATAAATATGTTTGCCAAAGACAGCACGCACCATCACTAAACTACATTGAATGAGCCACTGCATCACATAAGGTAACACAATGACGCATTGCATAACGATCATAATGGTACCTATAAGTGTTGGAATAGGGGCATGCTCTTTACTTCCTAAGGCAAGTAATAATGCCGACACTAGACTAACCCCCATATACCATATCGTATATTGTTTCGTCCACACTAAACGCTTTAGTTGTTTTTGAGTCATTTGCGCAGGCATTAATCGAGATGTGCGATACACTTGATAACCGACAAATAATTGTAAAACAACAATGCAAACTCCAGCTATACTACTCACAATCCATAATGGAAAAGCAGGCATCATTGGTAATAAATCAAAACGTTGAATAAGTAATGGGACAATTTGTGTCATTAATACGCTACCTACTATGGCACCTAAACCGACACCTATTGCTGTAATGCAAAATAATTGTGTGAAGACAATGCTTGCTACTTGTTTCGTCGTTGCTCCCATCAAGCGCAATCTTCTCAACTGATTGACTAATTTACTAAAAATAATTTGAAAGTTTGTTAACAATAATGTACCTGCAATGATAATGGTAAAAACACTCAATACAATAATAAAAATGAGTAAACTTTCTATATTTTTAACAACAGCTTCAGCCTCATTTTGAATATCAACTCTAAACTTTGCATCTGTACGACTAATCTTCGTTGCGACATCTGTAATATAAGCATCATCTGTCACTTGTACAAGTGCAAATTTCCCAGCCATCATTTGTGGATACAATTGTTGCGCACGTTGGTATGACAGCCATATGATAGGCTCATGTTGTTGAATGATTTCTTGTATAGTAAATGATTGGCCTTCAAAGTGAATGTCATCACCAATAGTCTTTTGTAGTGATGAAGCGACACGCGACGTCACAGCTACAGTATGTGATGATAAATCTTTTGTAAAATGAAAGCGACTCTTTACTAACGCATCATTTTTCACACCAAATACTGTAATAGCCATTGTATCAATATGGCTTGATACTTGTAAGACAACAGGTGATATGGCCTCTATATTATCAAGACGCTCCATCTCTTGTAACAAAGAAGGCGTTAAATGAAGATCATCTGTCATCTCATAACCAAACATCATATCCGTGTCTCCATATTGTGCATACTGTTCTTGATCAAATTGCTTTTTTGCACTAAAGCCATACGTACACATCATCACAATTAAAGCAACAGCAGATGCAACTGTCATAATACTAAGACAAACTTGTAGTAAACTAGCCCGAAAGAGCTTTAATGCTATCGTACGTAAGTTAAACATTACACGTCACCTCGTGCAATTTGTTTAAACTTCTCTAAAATATGACCAACATCATACTCATTTCTTTCGTTATCGTAATGGTCAACAATGCGTCCATCATGAAAAAACAACACACGGTCTGCATAGCTTGCAACATAGGCATCATGCGTTACAATAATCATCGTTTGTTGTTTCTTTGTTTGGATCGTTTGTAGTAATGCTAATATAGTATTTGTTGTATTAAAATCAAGAGCACCTGTAGGTTCGTCAGCTAGCAAAATAGGTGGTCTTGCAATAAGTGCACGTGCAATAGCTACACGTTGTTGCTGTCCACCCGATAACTCTGCTGGTAAATGTGTGCGCCATTGTAGCATCTCCACTTGAGTTAAAACTTCATTTACACGAGTTTCAATTTCTTTATGTGGCATATCTTGTAAGATTAAAGGCATGGCAACATTGTCAGCTACTGTTAAATCTTCTAATAGCTCAAAAGATTGAAAAACAAAGCCTATATTGTCTCGTCTAAAAAGTGTGGCTTGTGGCTCTTGATAAATATTAGCTTGCTCTCCCCGTATTAATATTTGACCACTCGTTGGTGCATCTATTGCGCCTATCATTTGCAATAATGTGCTTTTGCCTGAGCCACTCGTCCCCATAATGGCTACCATCTCACCTTGATAAATAGTAAAGTTAACATCTTGCAATGCTGTCACTTGATGTGACTCATGTTGAAATGTTTTGGTCATACCTTTTACTTGTATGACTTCGATTAATTGAGAAGTTGGTACTGGAATATTATTCATCATGGTTTTTAAAGGATTGGAAGTCATCATAATACGCCCCCTTCATTCGTTTTTTTAATTGTTGTAGTCCTCTACGAATGCTTGTTTTCACTGTACCTTCAGGTAACTGTGTAACCTCCGCAATTTGCACCACTGTATAATCTTGATAATATCGCAATAAGAGTACGGTCTTATATTGATCATTTAACTCATTTAAAGCTTGCCACAAATCAATGTTTTCATCTGGTGATGGTACATGATCGGCAATATGCATGAATTGTTCTATTGGGGCACTTGACTCGCGAGCTTGTTTTTTCATAAATGTAATGCTCTCATTAATCGCAATACGCATAAGCCATGTTACAAAATACGTTGGTTGCTGTAATGTAGATAACGCATAAAATGCTTTTACCACAACGTTTTGAAAAACTTCTATAGCATCTATTTCATTATGTACATAAGCATAAATCATGCGATATAAAGACGCATGTTGTTGAGTAATTAAACGCTGAAAAGCTTCCTCATCACCTAGCATGGCTTGTTGTATATCATCAATCACTTTATTCACCTCTACTCATTAGACTCAGGACTGACACAAAACGATTCAACTTTTTTATTTTAGGTATATCGGTTATGTATTGAGGGAATATTGCCATGTAACGATCTTCTTTATGCCAAAAGTCGAATAGGTTTTTTAACCATTATTCGCTATAATATAAAGGAATTAAAGGGGGCACTTGTATGAAAAAATGCTGGCTATTATGGCTAACATTGCTTATGCTAACCGCTTGTCAGTCTCAACATAATACATTAGCAGCCGATTTACAGGCTGTTATACAAAATCCAAAACTCGAAAAAGTCGAACTTACTTCAATGGTAGAATTTGATTGGCAGGAGGCATATTTATTCCCGCCCTACACACAGCACAATGAGATTACATCAACATTAGGCTTTCCGTTCTCTGAACAAACTAATGTGACGAATAGTGACAATATTTACTTACTTGTCTTTTTACATGAAGATAAAATTATAGAAAGTGTAGACATTCACCGGGCTCACTGCGATTTTACCATTGATAGTACAAAGTTAACGCCTGACCAAGATACGATTTACATTCAAAGATACTCTTAACGAGAAAAGTGGTACAGAAAGCGTTAACGCTTTCTGTACCACTTTTTTACTTTAGAGGGGTATGAAGATGCTACTTTAGACAGCTGGCAGTTGCATTGTTGTAATGCAAGTTAAGCTATCATTAAAGGTTTCAATATTGGCTGTTACACTAGCCTCACCTTTTTGAATTGTAACTTTTAAGTTTTCATCGCGTGGTAACCATAGATCAACAAAACCATTAACTCCACTATTACGCGTTTCATTCATTACTTCTTTGCCTGAGTCGTCGGTTACTTTTACAATAAACTCCTCTTCTACTAACTCACCTTGGCATGTCGTTAAACTATGCATACGGCAATCATGGGTTTCTTTTTCATAGGGCGCAATGGATACAAAAAACTCATCCTTAGGTAACGCAATATTACGCTCTTCTTTTTCACTTACAATGTAAAGCTCTTCTCCCGTAATGGAAGCTACATTACTTGTAATTTCTCGATCTCCATAAGCACGAACAAGCTCTTTTAACTCCTGTACCGGGATTTCTTCTGTCTCGCTCGTCACTGTCCCTTCACTATTACAAGCACTTAATATTACTGCTGCTAGTGTTAGCACACTAGCTACTCGCCATCTTTTCACCATTTATTATCACTCCTTTTAACACCTATACCCCGTATATGTTAACAGAAAAATATGCAAAAATTGTGCATAAAAAAAGAGCTATGAAAATAAGCTCTTTTTACACATCCACAAATGTGTAGTATTGACGTGGTCGCCCCTTACGATTAACGCGCTCTACCCCATGAATATCAATATAATTGGCATCCACCCACTGTGTGAGCAGACGATTAGCTGTACGTACTGTAATTTGTAAAACTAATGCCACATCATTGGATGTAAAAATCGTACGCTCATTTTTTTGTACATAGGCGCGTACCTTTTCAAGTTGATAAGCTTGTTTATCGTTAATACGAGTATTTGTTAAACTATATACGACAGGTGCATCTACCGTAATCGGACCAAATACATTGCGTTGTTCTGTCACAATAAAAGCACAAGTTGTTTTATGTTGTTGAGCTTGTGTTAACGCAATATCTGCATGTGCAGCAGCTGCTTGAATTGTCATCCCAAAACCTACCCCGCAACAAATAATCGCTTGCTCAATTTGAAAAATATCACGTAATACAGGTAAGACTTTATAACCTTCTGTAATGCGTTCAAATTCACCTCTATGGCATATAAAATTATATTGTAAAGTTGTCGTTGGCAATAAGTAACCATTTAATTCATCTGCAAAATTAGCGACAATGCGATCCACTTTATACTTTTTTAATGATTGAGACTTAAAGCTTTTGTTTAATAACGTTTGGCTATGTACCTCAATTTTCCCAAGCACGATTTGATGTTCTTTTTGACGACGCTCATCTGTAGACAGTAAGATCCGCTCAATTAACACCACAACATCTTCAATTGTTGGCTTTAATAACACAACCGTTATCCCTCTCGCTTGTAACTCTTGCGCCACATAATGACTACATGTCATCACACCATGTTTAAGGTGATGACAATGAATAAGATGAGCCTTTACTGTTTCGGCTTCATTTGTTAAATGATAGGTAACTGCTGCTGTTGTACATGCTTGGTTCATCTGAGTTAAAGGCTGTGTCAAATAGGCTAACTCCATACCATCGACACTTAATGTTGTAATCTTTTGTTGTTGTACGAGCTGAAAGTATGCCTCATAGATACAGCCTCCCTTCAATGGTACATAATACGTAGGAATTGGGAGTTGACGCTGTTCACGTACAGATTGTTCGTAAGCGCGATGTGTAAACAGTATGCAATGTGCTTGGCGCAGAGCATGTACTACATTAGGCATCAATTCACTTATGTCATTTGTCTCAAAGTAGTGCATCGTAATATTTGGAAACATAGCAAATGCCTCGTGTATTCTACGCTTTAACCAAGTGGGGCCAATAACCGCAATCGTCAACATGTCAACTCCTCCTTCTATTCGTTATCTTGTTGTAAAAACTGCTCAACAAAAGCGTCGTCATGTAATTGTGGATACAGGCGGTAAACACGGTCAATTTCTTCCGCCTGCCCTACACTTAATACTTCTTTTTCACTTAGGCACCAATTCCCTTGTAAGAGACCTTGTCTACGTAATACTTCGTTGATGCCTGCTATACTTCCTTTAAATTGATGACGACTGTCAAAAAAAGCAGCATTACTATCTGTGACTTGTTGCGCTATGGTATGCCATTTAATATCCATTTGCTCTAGGTTACGCGCTGCTTTAATTTGCTCAAATAATGCCACAGCTGTATGTGTCCAAACCGACCAATGCCCCAATAAGCCACCTACTATTCTTTTACTTTGTAAAACACCATCTACCTCTTCTGTAAAGGTAGTGAATAAGTCATTCACAATATTATCGTCATTCCCTGTGTATAAAGCAATCTGCTCTCTGCGACTTGAATGTAATACTGCACGCGCCACTTCAATTGTTAAATAGCGGTCAAATGGCGCCATTTTAATGGCAATCATTCGGTCAATCTCCGCAAATTTCTGCCAATAAGCATAGGAGAATATGCGCCCACCTACCGCTGGTTGTAAGTAAAAGCCAATAATAGGTAGAACTTGCGCCACTTCTTCAGCACGTGTTAGTAAACCTTCTTCTGATACATGGTGTAAACCATTATTACTTAATAAAATGGCATGGTAACCTAATGACTTTGCAATTTCTGCTTCTTGTAGTGCCGCTTGTAGCTCACCACTTACCCCCGCAATGCGAATAAAGTCATCAGGTGCATGCTGGTTCATCTCTTCTGCCGCTAATGTTAAAACACGTTGATATAAGGTAAGATCATCATGAATTTCAAATTGAGTAGTATGCACACCAACCGCAATGCCACCTACTCCTGCCTTAATATAATAACGTGTCAAACGACGCTGTGCATATTCATCAATCTTTTTGTCTTTAGTTAATGCAAGTGGATGTGCAGGAATAAATGCGCCATCTTGGATTTTTGTTGCTACAGATGTTTGCATTAGTATTGCCCCTTTCGCTCTTGGAAATGAGTAGGCTTATTAATAAGCTCACCATCATTCATAAGCCATGATGCAATTAGATCTATCATCTCTTGTACTGTCACACTTGGATAACCAAATGTTTGATGTGCTTTTGACGAATTGCTGAGTAATGCATTTGGTGCTTCTTCACCAATGAATGTTGGCGTTTTTTGTATACGTTTACCAAATTGCTGTGCCACCCATCGAATGGATAAAGTTTCAGGCCCTGTAGCATTAAAAATAGTGGGTGGTGTTGTCGCATGTAATAAAGCACGAATCGCATATTCATTAGCGCTACCTTGCCAAATCACATTAAAATATCCCATCGTTACATCAATCGGTTGTTCATGATAAACTGACTTTGCAATTTCTACAAGTACGCCATAGCGTAAATCGATGGCATAGTTTAAGCGAAAAATAGCGACTGGCGTTTCATTCTTATGAGAAAAATACGTAAATACTCGCTCTCTCCCTAAAGACGATTGTCCATATTCGCCAATCGGCTCAGGATGTACCGTCTCATCACAACCACCGTTTCCTACTGGGCTAAATGGGTACACATTGCCTGTTGAGAAGACTACAAAACGTGCGGTTTTAAAGTGGTCTGCCACTCGCCCTGGTAAATAGCTATTCATTGCCCATGTGAAGTGTTCATTGCCCTGTGTGCCAAACTTATTGCCAGCCATATAAATCACATTCTCCACTTGTGGTAACTGTTGTAACGCCGCATCATCTAATAAATCACAAGCGATAGTTTCAATGCCTTGCGCTTCTAATTCTGCTTGCAAGGTACTGTTAGAGAAACGAGATACACCGATCACACGTTGCGAAGAGCCGAGAGCAATTAACGCTTTTTTTAACGCATAGGCTAATGTTGGCCCCATTTTACCACCAATACCTAAAATCATAAAATCACCTTGCATTTGTTTAACATCATCGATTAATCCTTGTGATGGTTGCGTCATATAATTTTCTAATTGTTGAACATTTTGTATCATATTGAAATCCTCCTATGTTAAAAAAATATTTTTAAAATTAGTAAAGGCTAAATATAGTAAAACAAGTAATCCTATAACACCTAACGTATTGCTTAATAGACCATTCTTCAGCTCACCCATAACATCTTTACGGTTTGCCATAAGTAAAATCACAATGGCAATAACAGGTACAATAAAAATGGTAATCCCTTGCGCAAAGATAATAAGATTAACAGGAGCACCATCAAATAATAACGCGACTATGGAGCCAAACGTCATCACAGCAATAATGGCCATTCTCACCTTTTTATCCTTTAAATTTTTGCCAAAACCAAAGCCATCTGATAATAATGAACCACCAATTGTCGCATTACCAATTAAAGATGAGAATGATGCCCCAAAGAGCCCTAGCATAAAGATAAACGTAGCATAACTTCCAAAAGAAGGACGCAATGCTTCACCCATCTCTACAGCATTATCTACTACAATGCCTACAGGCTTTAGTACAGTAGCTGCGGTAATCATAATGAGAAAAGAAATAATACCTAGTAAAAAAATACCGAAAATTGCCTCTTGCCCACTCGCTTTAGCATCTTTTAAACCTAGCCCCTTCTCACGTACTAAATACGATTGATACACAGCGCCTACAATAGAAAAAGATGTGGCAAATAAGGCAACGACTAAACCAATACTCCCCTCAGGCAATGTCGGAATAAATCCCGAAAAAATATCGTGTAATGAAGGGCGTACAATGAGCGTTGTAATGAGAAAAGTACCTAACATTAATACGACTAAACCTAACATTAACTTCTCTAATAGTTGGTAAAACTGCTTGAAAAATAGTAATGAAATTGCGAGTAAGGTAAGTGTAACAATCCACACTTTAGCATTAATACCTGTGACAGCTTCAACCGCAATACCTGTACCAATCGCATTTCCTGCTTGAAAAGACGTTGTTACTAAAAATGCACCAATACCAATGATGGCACCAATACCAACCCCCATCTTCTCTTTAACAACGCCAATAAAAGTGCCGTTAGCTGCTATACCAATCCGAGCACTCATCTCTGTATAACCCATCATTAACACAACAGCAATTACTAATGTCCAAACTAACTCTGCCCCGTAAATCGCACCTATTTTAGATGACAACGTAACAGACCCTGGTCCTACCATTAAGGCAGCTGTAATTAAACCTGGTCCTAAATAACGTAAAAAATTTTTCTTTTTTACTGCTGGTGTTGCCTCCCCTTTGTGTTGAACGGTCATCGCTTTCACTCCTTTGAATGTTCTGAATATTTAATTTGATTATAAGAGACAAATTTATTTAAAGACACAACCTTTATATGTCTTTAAATAAAAAGAAAGCGCTATCACATCTTATTCATATGTTTATTAGTCGCCAAACTTTGATTAAAAAGTTATAATTTTAACATCATACAGGATATTTGAGGACAATTAAAAGACAAAGGTTGGAATTACTTTGGAAAGAATAAGCGCACAAATTAAGGAAGTATTGCTACAACTTAGTAACAAAAATAAAGATTTCTTTATTACACAGCAATTATGCAGTGCCAAAACATATGAAGAAATACAAATGATTTTACAGTGGCAAGGAACGCTCACGCCGCATCATACCTCAAACATTCATCTTGATGAAAAGGATGGACATACATGGATTGATGTTTGTTATTTATGGTTTAACGATGAGGAAAGTTCCGTTATCTTACAATGTGAGCTCACAAAGGAAGGACAGCTTTATGTGATTGGTCTAGAGGCATAAATAAAAGGCTCACCACTAGTGGTAGCCTTTTTGACATTCGGTTGATCATCGCTTAAATCGACTATGTGTATTCACATAAATAATGCTTATTATCGTTAAACCTACGATTACAGCAATACCTACATATTGTAGCCCTTCGTACCCTAAGTAATCACTTAAAGGAAACAAATATAAGCATAGTATAATAGCGACTAAAAGTTTCCCTAAAGCTTTTGCTAAGGCTACTTCATTTATTTTAGCCTGCTCTTCAGGGCTCATCGTATTATACCCTGCAATCAAATTAGCGCCCTTCCCTTGTAATAAAAAGAAAGCCATGATACATAGCGGGATCGCAATCAATGTAATAATGAGAAATGGCATTATACGTCCTCCTCGCTCTTAAAAGACCTTTGTCCTTTTGCTTTTTTATTATTCCATTATACAATGTAACGATAGAGAGAGGTGTAACAATGAAAAACTATATTTTTGATTTTGATGGGACATTAGGCGATTCTAAAACATGTAGTATTTTAGCAACACAAGCCGCCTATAAGGATTTATCACTTATCATACCTAATGATGATGAAATCGCACACTATATGGGGATTCCGATCGAAATTTCATTTCGAGAAATGGCATCTGAGCCACTAGATGATGCGACTTTCAATGAGTTACTTACTACATTTCGGGCACATTATAAAAAATTTGAAGCAGGTTCACTAACACTATTTCCTGATGTTGAGCTTGTCTTACACACATTACAGCAGCAAGGTGCTTCCCTATTTGTTGCCTCGAGTAAAAGTTCTGCTGTCTTATTACGCAACCTACAAGCATTAAAGATTGCCAATTACTTCACTGCCATTATTGGTGCTGATGATGTCACACGTTTTAAACCAGACCCTGAAAGCATCAATTATTTAGTTGAGCGCTTTCACTTACAACGAGAGCAAACGATTATGATTGGCGATGCCACCTTTGATATAGAGATGGGGCACGCTGCGCACGTTGCTACTTGTGGCGTAGCTTGGGGGAGCCATGGCACAGAAAAATTGGCAACAGTAAAACCAACATACCTCATTCATACAATGAAACAATTATTAACGATTTCATCACAATAAAAGGTAAATGAAGGCATGGTAAAGAGAAAATCTTTTTCTCTTACCATTTTTATTTTGTCTCAATATTTGCATGAGCATAAGATATACTTCTTCGTTTGTACTTTACATCACATCATGGCATTCCCATTCATTATGATAAAGCCTAGCTAATTTTATAGAGCATATCGGTATGTAATACCTAAGCATTGCGCTATGATATGTACAGGAAGGGGATGTTTTTTTGAAATTAAGTATATTGGATCAGGCACCCGTAACAAAAGGGCATTCGCCTACCACTGCATTACAAAATAGTGTGGAACTTGCTCAACTAGGTGACCGTTTAGGCTATGAGCGTATGTGGTTAGCTGAGCATCATAATACAAACGTCTTTGCAAGCTCCGCACCAGAAATATCAGCAGCTTATCTTAGTGCTAAAACGGAACGCATTCGCATTGGTACAGGCGGTGTTATGATGATGCATTACTCGCCTTTAAAATTAGCTGAAGTATTTAAAACGTTGAGTGCTTACGCTCCAAACCGCATTGATTTTGGTGTTGGTCGTGCTCCTGGTGGTGATGGTCAGTCTATGTATGCCCTTGCCGAAGGACGTCAACCTATGTTACACAATATGTATGAAAAATTAGACACCGCTTTATCTTATTTACAAGATATCCCGCCAACAGATGACCTCTATCGCCCTGTACGTGCAACACCAACTGCTGTTGATTTGCCTCAAACCTGGCTGCTAGGCTCTAGCGGAAATAGTGCTCTAAAAGCCGCTCAAAAAGGGATGGGCTACTCCTATGCCCAATTTTTCACAGGTGAAATGGATAAAATGACTTTAGCACATTACACAAAAAACTTTGTGCCATCCTCTTTTATGGCGCGCCCTCAAATTGTCGTATCTTATATGGCAACTGTCGCTGATACAGAAGAACAAGCCATCTATGAAGCGTTACCACAAGATATTTGGCGCTTAAATTTTATGAAGGGACGCATTGAACAATTGTTAACACCTGAACAAGCAGCGAACTACCCTTTATCTGAGTTAGATCATATGGAAATTTTAAACAATAGAAAACAACATCTTGTTGGCTCTGCACAACAAGTGAGTGATTTATTACAACAGCAACAAGCGTATTATGGCTTTGATGAAGCTATGATTATTAGTATCCCTCATAGCCAAAAGCAGCGCTTGAAAACTTACCAATTGCTTGCTCAGCAATTATTATAATGTAAAACGCTAAATAAAAGTTTTACCTTCACTCATAAAGTATGATTATACAAATTTTCGCGTATTAATTATAGTTAGTCTGCACCAACTACAAAAAAATCCCTCGCGCTACTAAATGCGAGGGATTTTTTTATACTAATACTTCTTTAATTTTCGCTTCAAAACTTAATGGCTTGTCTTTAGAGCCAAAGCGGTCAATCACTTCACCTTCACGATTTACGAGAAACTTTGTAAAATTCCACTTGATGCTACTCCCTAAAAAACCTTTAGAATGACTAGTTAAGTAGGCAAATAACGGGTGCGCCTCTTTGCCATTCACTTTTACAATATCATGCATTGGGAATGTTACACCATAACTTAAGCGGCAAGCTTCTGCTGCTTCTTTAGCTGTATCTACTTCTTGTTTAAATTGGTCAGAAGGAAAACCCAACACGACAAAGCCTTGAGACTGATATTTTTTATATAATTGTTCAAGCTCATCAAATTGTGGCGTAAAGCCACATTTAGTTGCTGTGTTAACAATTAATAATACCTTACCTTTATAACGAGATAATTCATAATCCTCACCATCTTCAAGTGTTACATTAATATCATAAATACTCATATCCTCGCCTCCTGCTATACTTTACCATGCCTATACACGGCTTAAACCTTTCTTGAAAAGGCTGTACGAAACCATTGGACATGTGTAGCTAATGCTAGTAATCCAGAGAGTATGACAAATAACGTTCCATCTCTCGCAAGTGAAGCAGCCATGGATACAAGCGAGAAAGCTAGCAACATGTGTAAAACAAATAAAGGAGCTAGTGCATAACGTATGGCGCGTATGCCTAATTGTAATAATAGTAAGGGTAGTGCATAGAAAGCAAATGTGCCTATGACTGTTAACAACCGTTCATCACTATTGATCCCAATATATGCTGGTAATTGAGAAGATAACGTTGCTAAGATTAAGACTGCAAAGCTAGCTACAGCTACTAGCCCATCTTTCACTTCTTCTTTCACTGCCTTTTCACCTACGCTTGTGCTTTTGATTTAGTTGCTACAAAAAAGGATAACACACAAGCTAGCCCTGCAAATACAAGTGCCGCAAGATAAACATAAGCTACCCCGCTTGCAATGGTCGTTTGCAAAAAGCTAACTTCTTCTGTTGTAAAGCCTGATTTAGCAAATGCACCATTCAATTGTACTTCACCTTTGTTAAGTGAAGCGATTTTTGTGCTCGTCACTAAATTAAATAACATACCAAATAAGGCTGCTCCCATCGCTTGACTAAATGTATTTGTGAAAGAATTTAAGCCAATTGATGTGCCAAGCTGTTTAGGGTCAGCCACCTTTTGAATCGAAATCATTAACATTGGCATAATTAACCCCATGCCAAGCCCAATCAGTGACGAACCAATGTACACACGTGCACTGCCAGAGCTTGCTAGTAAACCTGCTAATAAAAAGGTGCCTATGACAAGTAATACCGTCCCCATCTGAATGATGCGTTTATTCGTTAAGCGACCAATTAAATTACCTGCTACAATCGCATTAACTGTCCATAATACGGATAATGGCGTTAACATCAGTCCTGCTTGTGTTGCATTTTTCCCTAGTACACTTTGTGCATAGATGGGGATGTATACTGTCACACCAATTACTACTGACATTGCACTAAACGTTAACCCATTTACCACCATTAGGCGCCAATTTTTAAATAACGACAATGGAATAATAGGCTCCTCAGCACGTAACTCAACCATAATAAACACTGTTAAAAATAACAAGGCTACACCATATAAAAGGAGGGACTGTGTAGAAAACCACGCTTGTGTTTTACTGTTATCAATAATAACGTATAAAAGCGAGACCATACCTACTGTAAATAATGCCGCTCCCGCATAGTCAATTTTACGTTTCACAGCTGTAATCTCTTCTTGGTAATGCTTTACGATTAAATACATCGATGCTAAACCAAATGGTACATTAATAAAGAAAATGAAATGCCATGTAATTTGGTCAACGATAAAACCACCAAACAAAGGCCCTACAACGCCTGAGACACCCCACACCATACTTAAATACCCTTGCCCTTTAGCTCGTGCCTTCTCTGTTGTAAATAATTCACCTACCATTGTTAATGTCAATGGTAAAATCGAGCCAGCACCAATCCCTTGAATAGCACGGAATATAATTAATTGCTCCATAGATTGTGCCAAGCCACACAACATAGACCCTACTAAAAATATTGTAATGCCAATTAAAATCATTCGCTTACGACCAAACAAGTCAGCTAATTTACCAAAAATAATGGCAGCAATAGCAGATGCCAATAAGTATGCGGAATAAATCCAACTAATTAAGTCCACACCCGATAAATCCGCCGTAATACTTGGGATTGCCGTACTAACGATCGTACCTTCGATGGCGGCTAATGCCGTCACTAACAATAAGGCTATAAAAACTTTATTCATACTTCCTTCACCTCTTCAATAAACCTACACTACCAATAGTTTAAGCAATTGAAAAGTGTTTTTTATTGCCATACGGCTAATTATGTAGACAATAAAGGAAAGATGTTATCATTTGTTTTATTTTACCATCACTGATAATGTAACAATAAGGGAGGGAAAAGGATGAAGAAAGTTATTATTTTTCTTATCTCATTAATTGCGATACTTGCTATTATTGCAGGCTGTTCGAGAAGAGGTGGAGCGGTGCATAGTATGACATTTGAAAGTGAAGTGTTAGAAGTAAGAGGCGATACAATTTTCTATAGTGGGCCTGAGGGGTATGAACATGAACGTTTTGTTTATACTAAAACAAAAAAGGACGACAATTTGTATGAAGTTGGACAGCAAATTGACATCACCATTGAGACAGACGAACATAATCAATACGTTGTACTCGAAAGCAACCCACCTAAATTACATATCCAGTCTATTACTATCAAGTAGTTCATTACATGGCTACAGTAATGAGCAAAAAACAGCAAATGGATATACATCCATCTGCTGTTTCTACTACACAAGCCTATTTTATAATTGAACAACTTCTTCTGCCGTCAATTGTAAAAATTGTTCCATGCGGTCTAGTCCTTCTTTCAGTACATCCATACTATAAGCATAAGAGATACGAATATAACCCTCCCCATATTCTGTAAATGCACTGCCTGGGACAACAGCCACTTTTGTTTGCTCTAACATCGTAAAAGCAAAATCCTCAGAATTTTTATAGTGCGTTGGGATTTTTGGGAACATATAAAAAGCGCCATTCGGTTTAATCACTTCTAATCCCATAGCTACAAGACGTTCATATACATAATCACGTCGCTCGATGTACGCTGCATTCATTACTTCGCTATCTTGCCTGCCATAACGTAACGCCTCAATAGCAGCTACTTGACTCATAGAAGCTGCACATACAACATTAAACATATGAATCTTTTGAAACTCTGTTGTTAACCATGCTGGCGCTAATAAAAAGCCTATACGCCAACCTGTCATAGCATGTGATTTTGATAAGCCATGCACAACAATTGTGCGTTCTCTCACTTGTTTAAATGATGCAATCGACACATGTTCATTGCCAAATACATTTTCTGAATAAATTTCGTCTGTAATAATAAAGCAGTCCTTGTCAGCTGCCCAATTAGCAATTGCCTCAATCTCTTGGCGACTATACGTAACACCTGTAGGGTTAGATGGATAATTAAATAACACCGCTTTTGTTTGCTCTGTATAAGCAGCCTCCAGTGCCTCTACAGTTGCTTTGAACTTTGTAGCGCGCGTATCCACATAGACAGGTTTCGCACCTGCAAGTGAGATTAATGGTTCGTATGCCACATAAATAGGAGCGGGTAAAATAACTTCATCACCTGGTTGCAAAATTGTACGGAAAATAACATCAATCGCCTCGCTGGCGCCTGTTGTAATAAGGATTTCTTCCATCGCGTGATAATGTACGTTATATTTGTCTTGAAAAAACGCTGCCACTTCTTGACGTAATTCTGGCAAGCCAGGGTTAGCGGTATAAGCCGTATGATTATTTTTAATCGCCTCAATACCTGCTGTTTTAATATGTTCAGGTGTGTCAAAGTCAGGTTGACCAATCGTTAAATTGACAGCCCCTTCCACTTCAAGCATACGATTAAATATTTTTCGGATACCAGATTCAGGTTGATGTTGAATGAGGGGATTAATAGTTGTTGCCATTGTACAGGACTCCTTACAAAATTAATTTTCAATCCATCATATCATAGTTTGGCTACCTTTTCAGACCTTTTTCATTAATTTATCTAAAAATTTCGATAATTTTTCAACATTTTATTTTTTCGCATGACAACTTTTCAAAAGGGGTATGCGTCAAATATAATAGTAAGTGAAAGGGCTTGTTTGTCATGACAACAGATGAAAAAATCACACAATTAGAAGAATATATCGTAGCGTACCAAGGCGCACATTATCGCCTGGCATACAGCTATGTTAAAAATCAACAAAATGCGTTAGACATTGTACAAGATGCTATTGTTAAGGCACTAAGATCGATTCATCGTTTAGAAGAGATCGCCTACTTGCACACCTGGTTTTATCGCATTTTAATGAATACAGCCATTGACTATTTACGCCGTCACAAGCGCATGATTCCTTCCGATGATGCATTATTTGCTCGCGAGCAAAGTACACCAGCGAACCCTGACTTACATATGGATTTATGGGAAGCTTTGAATCAATTGTCTGTAGAACAAAAAACCATTATTATTTTACGCTTTTTTGAAGATATGAAATTACAAGATATCGCTAAAGTATTAGACCTTAACGTTAACACTGTGAAGGCGCGTTTATATGCCACGCTAAAAAAATTGCGTATACAAATGGAGGAATACCATGAATAATTTACAAAATATGAAACAACAATACCATGACATTCCGCTTCCTAAAGAATTATCTGATGCTGTGCAACATGCATTGCATCAGAATCGTTCTAAAAAGTCTTGGTATCGCCCACTACTTTTGACAGCCGTTGCCATCTTAGCACTCTTCATTGGCAGTATCAATTTAAGTTCTTCCTTTGCCAATCAACTTGCTAGCGTTCCTTTAATGTCATCTGTTGTTGAAGTTTTTTCCGTGCAAGATATCGAGCGTAACTATGGAGATACTGAAGTTGCTGTAAGTAAACCTGTTATTACAGGTTTTAATGACAAGCAGTTTGAACAAATTTTAAACGAAAAATATGAAGAAGAAAATCGTGAACTCTTTAAATCAACAAGTACAGAAAAAGGTCGTATCAGCTTAGACCGTCAAGCTGTTGTACTAACAGATACGGAAAATGTTTTGTCTATTGCTCGCTACACTACTGTTACACAAGGTGGCTCTGCTCAAAGCATTGCGATTGATAATATTGACCCTCATAATGAATGGGTAATTACTTTACCAAGTTTATTTAAAGACAACACGTACATTCCAGCCATTTCAAGCTATATTTATGCTCAGATTGAACAGCGAGAAGACCGTCTATATTTTACAGATGAAGAGGGCTCGATTACTTTTAATACGATCGATGCTAATCAAACATTTTCTATCACCAAAGATGGACAACTCACCATTTATTTTGATGAGTATACGATTGCTGCTGGTGCTGCTGGCATCGTGGAATTTACGATTCCTACAGATGTCATTAAACCTTCTTTAATGAGCAACTACTATATTAAATAACTTTTCGCATGACCTCCCTATCCATATTATACCATACGGGGGTTATGTGTTTTTTTATACGCTTTTTTTGACTAACATATTACGTTACAATAACAGAGGAGAGGTGATCATATGCAAGATGCCTTAAAAGTGGGATTAGGCGGTATGGTTGGGGCTTCATTACGATACGCGCTCAGCTTTATGTTCAGTGCACCGTTTGCTACGTTATGTTGCAATCTACTTGGCGCTTTTC
The DNA here is from genome assembly GCF_014643595.1 of Lysinibacillus alkalisoli. Classification (GTDB taxonomy): domain Bacteria; phylum Bacillota; class Bacilli; order Bacillales_A; family Planococcaceae; genus Metalysinibacillus; species Metalysinibacillus alkalisoli. The sequence goes on along the minus strand of NZ_BMJT01000002.1, from coordinate 197,925 downwards.
TCTTAGCGTATATTTTAACCAAGTATCAACGCGCCTTATTTTTTGGTACAGGTGTTTTAGGAGCCTTCACTACTTTTTCTACTTTCAGTGCAGAAGTTATCACATTACCACTAAGCTATGCATGTAGTTATGTTGTGATTACACTAATTGGTGGTGCTCTAGCCAGTTGGTCTGGCATAAAGTTAGCAGGTGTTGTGGATGATTAGTGTGGCCATAGGTGGATTTTGCGGTGCAATTTGTCGCTTTATGGTTAGTAAGTATTGGACAAAGGGCACTTTTATCGTAAATATTATTGGGGCATTTATTTTAGGGGTTGTGATCTCTTATCAGGCCTTGGTGCCGCTTGTTGTCACTGGATTTTGTGGGAGTTTTACAACTTTTTCTACCTTTAGCTTTGAAGTTATCACATTATGGCAAGATAATAAACAGCAAGCTGTCACCTATGCACTATGCACTACAGGATTTTCATTACTCGCTGTTTTTTTAGGTATGACAATTACATCTATAGTTTAAACAAGGTAGGGATTGAGTTGAGAGTTTTTATTTGGCGATTGTTCTTTTTTGTTATAGGCACCATTATTTTAGCACTTGGTGTCACCTTAACCATCCGTGGGCAACATATCGGTGTAGGTTCGTGGGATGTGTTACATATCGGGTTGTATGAAACGATTGGATTAAGCATTGGATCATGGTCGATCATTTTAGGGATAAGTATTTTAATTGGCATTGCTTTACTGACAAGAAAGCTCCCTAAATGGGGAACTTGGGTAGATATGTTTCTAACAGGCATCTTTATTGATATTTTTAATTATATGTTACCTCAAGCGACTACTACTTGGATGCAATATGTAGCATTTCTTTTAGGTTTAGTAGGTATTGGATTTGGCGCTGGCATGTATATTACAGCTAATTTAGGTGTTGGCCCACGTGATGCTTTAATGATGTTTGTAGTGGAACAAACGACTTTAAGTGTACAAGTAGCGCGAACAATTATGGAAGTTGGCGTTGCTATTATAGGCGTATTACTTGGTGGCCCACTTGGCATTGGCACTATTATCATGGCATTTGCTCTTGGCCCGATTGTACAGCAGGCTTTGCGTTTTAACGAATATCTCTTTTTTTACATTACAAAAGAAAAAGCACTACCTTAAAAGGTTTAACACAATCCTATGTTGTTGAAAGGGTTGTGTTTTATTCTCTGTAAGACATCTTTTCTTTTCTCTTAAAATATGAGAAAATAGTACGTTAGAGAAAGGAAGTAATACGATGACTACGTTACAAAAAATTTCACCTAGCTATGATCCATGGGAAGCTTATTTTGATATTGAACAACACCATGAATTAACGCTTTCAAATATTGAATTTACAACAACAAATTTGTGTAATATGCGCTGTGCACACTGTGCAGTTGGTTACACACTCCAAACTAAAGACCCTGACCATTTAGATGTAGATATGATGTTGCGTCGCTTAGACGACATCCCTCACCTTAAAACATTATCGATTACGGGCGGTGAGCCTATGTTATCGAAGAAAAGTGTCACTCAAGTCGTATTACCTTTGTTAAAGTATGCACATCAACGAGGTGTACGCACACAAATGAACTCTAATTTAACATTAGAACCTGCACGCTATTTATTAATTGCGCCTTATTTAGATGTGTTACATATCTCACATAACTGGGGAACGATTGAGGAGTTTGTCGAGACGGGATTTGCGATGATGGAGCGTAAACCAACATTCGAACAGCGTGCTAAACTATTTGAGCGTATGATTGAAAATTCTCGTATGTTAGCTGATCATGGTGTGATGGTGGCAGCAGAAACGATGCTCAACAAAAAAACATTGCCCTATTTAGAAAAAATCCATAAACAAGTTGTAGAAGAAATGAAATGCGCACGTCATGAAATTCACCCTATGTATCCTTCTGATTTTGCGAGTGCCTTAACTTCTTTAAGTTTAGACGAAACACGTCAAGCGATCTCCCATCTCCTCGATATTCGAGATGAGAACACATGGATGTTATTTGGTACATTACCTTTCTATCCTTGTAGTACAAATCAAGAAGATTTAGCCTTGCTACAACGTTTGCGCACAGCAAAAAACGTAACACTACGCAACGATCCTGATGGACGCTCTCGTTTAAACGTTAATATTTTTACAGGTGATGTTATTGTTACCGACTTTGGCGATACCCCGCCACTTGGCAATATTGCTAACGACCGTTTAACCGATATTTTTACTAAATGGCTTGAAACCGATTTAGCTAAGTCATTGAATTGTCATTGCCCAGCTGTTAAATGCCTTGGCCCAAATGTACTTGTAAAAAATATGTACTACCCAAACACACAATTTATCAGTGGCAGCGCAAAATAAGTAAAATACATTAAAATCAACAGACCAAAACGCGACATACACTTGAAGTATGTCTAATATGATCGCCTTACATTAGAAAACACTACCGAAAATAATTTTTCAGTAGTGTTTTCTTTGTGTCATTATTGCATAAGTTTGCTCTCATCCATTGTTAAATGTAAAATCTTAGCTAATTGCATACGCGTAAGTTGTCCTTTTGGATCAAATCGACCATCTAACTTACCACCCATAATATTTAACGAGGTTAACCACGCTACTTCCTGTGCAAATTGAGCTTGTATCGTATTTTGATCAACATAGTTTTTATCATTTTGCTGATGCTTTACATCACGGTATTTCAGTACACGTGCCATAATAGCTGCAGCCTGCTCTCTTGTTACAGTAGCACTCGGTGCAAAGGTTGTCGCTGTTTTACCTGTCGTAATACCTGCCTCATACAACGCTTGTACTTCTTGCTCATACCATTTTCCTTTAACATCCGTAAACGCAATAGGCTTTGTCGCTTGTAAGCCAAGTGCACGTGAAATCATAACAGCCAAATGCGCACGTGTAATAGGTTGATGCGGCTCATATGTCTTACCACCGACACCATTAATCACATTGCGACTAGCTAAAAACTCTACATGTTCACGTCCAGCAAGTTTTGCCAGATCAGAAAAGGTTGTAAATTTCTCTACAATAACAAACTCACCACTACCTTTTGTTAAAATTGTCACTACCCCATCTTTAATCGTATGTGGCACTGCTACTAACGTATCACCATCTTTACGTAATACAACTTGATTTTTACGTTGTGCAATGGGCAATGTTACTGTCATATAATCCTTCGCAAAATGTACAGCTGTTGTTTGATCTCCTGCTGTCTTTTCCATCTTCACATGGATACTTGTACCTTGTTGCGCGATTGCGACATGTAATTTTTCGGCTTGTTGTAAACCAAGCTCTTGAATAGAAGCGAGTGGCAATGTGGCTTGTATATTATGCTCACCTTTAATCATTGCTACTTTATCTTTAATGGCTTGTAAATCCTGTAATGTCACATTTGCTTGTCCTGCTTCGCCAATAACGAAAGACTTCGTTTCTTCTTCTGGTTCTGGCTTTGGTTCTGGCGTCGTTGTGCCGCCACCTGTAGAAGGTACTTTAAAACCAATATCTTCCCCTAAATTAGTCGTATACAACCACTCTAGTGTGTCACCATCTTTAATCTGAATCTCACCAGAGAATACAGGTGGGAATTTGCCATTAACACGATACATCCATCCGCTACCTTCACCGTGATCAAATTCAGTCAGACCATCAATGCCCATCACATATACGCCTTCTTTTAAAGGTCTTGATGCTACTTTATTTTTTCCCATTGTTTTCACAAGTACAGAATAAGCGGTATCTTGGTCTTCAATGATCGCTTGTTTCGTTATTAGATCTTTGCCTTTAATACCTTTAACGACAACATTTACTTGCGGCACTTTTTGCGTATGTTCAGCAGCAAATTGTACAGGGATTGTTTCCGTTGTAGTTAAGCCTGCTGAATTAGTTGTTGAGATTTCAACTTTATTATACCCTTTTTGCATAACCGCTTTAAATGTATTACTTGTACTATAAACCGCTTCGTTATTAACTTTGACTTGTGGTGTTAACTCACCATCTACATTGTCATAAGCATTGACTGCTACTGTTAATAATGGTTGTTGGTCGGCTACCTCTAAATGATTCACCTCAATAAAGGGCTTTACTTGAGGATTAATTGTTGGCAACTCATCTGTAATAATAACTTTTTCATTAAACATGGATTGCTTTAAATGAATATCAGCTAAAGCGCCAAATGCAGCTTCTGTCGCTTTTAACTCATCAAAAGCATATTTCTCTTCAAACTCATCACCAAATTTAAAGCCGCCATTGGCAATTTGTTGTTTTAATAATGTTTCAACCATTGTCTTACCATTCTTTTTCCATTTACTAGCTAATGGGTTTTCGCCAACCGCTATTAAACCTTGAATCACAGTACCAATGGCAAATGGATTATTCGTATAACCATTATAGTTAAATCCTGCATCATCATTTTGTTGCGCTCTTAAATACGTCAAAATACGTGTAATTTGCTCATCCACACCTGTAATATCTCGATGTTTACTCAATGCAATTAATGCTAATGCTCTTAACTCTTGTTCTTGATAAGAGCCTTCTGAGATTGGGCGATTTAAACCTGCGATTAAATCTGTAATTGCAGCTTCCTTATTATAATTTGCTTCAATTAAATCTAAAGCTATAATAGACCACGCCTGCGTTGTCACAGATGACTTATCAAAATTAGTAAACATTGTAAAATGTCCATCTTTATCTTGTGCTTGCACTAATGGGGTAACAAGATCAACTTGTGGCCCTTTATAAGTAGTAAATGTTTGTGGGTCTTCGTTTGCTGCTGCTGCTAATAAAATATTTTTAGCATAATATAACGCATACTTTTCGTCGTGATTCCCATATTCACGTAAATGCCCTAATGTACGCATTTGTGCTTGGCTTTTTTTTACGTCTTTGGTCACATTACTATATGCGAGTGCCGAAATATAATCATATTGCTTACGATTTTCCAAGTAGGCTTGCATTTTTTCAACTGCTTGGGCCACTTTTGTTTGAATAGCCGTTTCATTTAAAGTAACTTGTACAGTGCGTGACTTCGCCTTAATACCTGCTACTTCTGCCGAAATTAAATAATTACCTACCTCATTAAAGCGTACAACATCTCCATTTAGCGCAAATTTACCGCCCTCTATCGACCATGTAATTGCTTCGTCTGTAACAATTTTACCCTCACTATCTGTAATTGTTGCTACTAATGGAATAGCTTGGTCTGTTACGGCATCTAGTAATGGCTCAATCTTCACTTGGTGCACTTTCTCATAATCAATAACTTCAATAGTTTGTTTAGCTGTTACACCTTGTGCACTTGCCTCCACCACTATTTGACTTACTGTTGTGGGTGTGTAAGCTGTTACCTCTTCCCCATTTACTTTCCACTTAATATCTCCATCCATATACTCGCCGTATTGGTCTAGTAATTGCGCCTGTAAAGCTAATGGTTCATTCTTCTTCACTTTATGTGGCAATTGCATATGAATCGTAGTAGGTTGTTGTGATACTTGTAAATTATGATAAGAAAAATCATCTGTTACTAGTGTTTGCAAAGCACTTAATGCAATACCTGTTGATTCACTCAGTGTCCCTGCAAAACCTGCAATAGCACCATTTGTAACATAGTTATTGTCATATTGGCTCTGTACAATACTTTCTGCTAATGCTTGTTTAGTCAAGCCACCAAACGTTGTGGTGTTTGTTAAAGCCATATATTGTAAGGCAGCAATATTAGCATGATTGCCTTTTTCATGTACATTTACTTGTTGCGCCATGTAGTTAGCTATTTCTTGTTCTGCCTGTGCGAATGTCTCTTGTTGTATAGCCTTTCCAGATTGATGGATTAAAGTAATCGCTTGCCATACTTTTGATGTACGCATTACATCTGGCTTATCATTTGTGACAACGTATTGCATGTTATCCATCTGTGTTAAACTATTCACTAAAATTTGTTGTATATCTTCTGTCACTGGTAGATCCATTGCATCACTTGCAAATGCAATTACAGCTGCTTCTTCAGCACTGATCTTTTGATCTGTGAGCAATAATTCTCTTAAATCTGCCACATGATCACGGTTATTATAGGTAGATGGGTCTTGCCCTGCTGCTTTTACACTTAAAATATTACGTGCAGCATTATAAGCGGATGCATTGCTTCCATACACATTAATAAGTGGCAATATTTGTGTAGGTTTAACACCTAGTTTACGCAAGGCAATGGCCTCTTCATATGTTGAAAACTTTTCCTGTAATAGGTTATTTTTTGCCTTATGTATTTTTGGCATAAGGGCAACTAATGCTTCATCAGTTGTAACATTAACTTGAATTAATGCTTTTGCAGACGTATTAGCAACAGTAGCTGTAATCATAGCTGTGCCTGCTGTTTGTGCAACAATCTCATTACGCTCATTAATCGTTGCTACATCTGTGTTAGATGATGTTAATGTTATATCGCCTTGACGTGGTGTACCGTATTGGTCTTTAACAACAAAAGTTGGCACTATCTTAGTATTTGGCAATACATAATTTTCTGTATTTGACGTTACTAAAATGGATTTAGGTGATAAGTCAAATGTGAGGTGAGCAAAATCTGTTTTCACTTGTTGTAGCATGGATTTCTCTTCTACAAGGGATTGTAAGCCAAGCAACGACCAATGTGTATTAGCTATATTTTCTGTTGACTGCCCTACATCAGTGCCTACTTGTAAGCGATTATAAAATGTTTTTGTGTCATCTGTATGAATAAGATTTTTCATAGCCTGTCGAGCTGAAATACTTGTATCATCTGTAAGTTGCAAATGCCATTGCTCATCTTCAGGGTTTAAACCTAACGCATATAAATTATTTATATATAATCCAACACCAGATGCAAAATAGGCTTTACTCGTTTTATATTTTTCCATTAATGTCTGCGCATATTCTTGTGCTTGTGGCGAATCATACTGACTTAAAACAAATACAGCTAAACCTAAATTAATACCGTTTAGTGCAAAAATGTCTTTTTCATTATTCTGTAAATAAGATAAAGCACTCTCACGATTATAATCAGCACCTAATAATTCTACAGCTAACAATGCCTTAAGAAAGACATCTACTTTTTTATCTGTATCATTACCAAAAGAAAAATACCCTTCACCTGTCTGTGCGTTTGCTAGTTTTTCAGCATAATTCTTGCCATTAAACATAAATGGATTAGATTCTGTAGCAATAAGAGCCGTTACCAAATTAGCATAGCTACTTACAGTCTCCCCTGATAGTGAACCATTTACTTTTGATTGTAAATCTGTCAGTGGCACTAGCCCTTTAAGGCTCAGTAATTTTTCGGTAGATACATTTTGTAATGCTTTTCCATGATTCCACGTATTTTGTGTAATACGTTCGAGTTGTTGTGTGAGCGTAACAGCTTGAACCTGTTGTTCAATAGGCTCACCATTAGTGGCCATCGCAACAGATGGTGTAAGTAAAGACAGTGTCATTACACTTGATGCTACGATAGATACTGCTCTTTGATAAAACTTCATTTTCTTCCCCCTAAGTGAAATGTCTAAATTTGAATATACATTCTCGTTTTTGCATAAAAAAAACGATAGCTCCATATGTGGAACTACCGGTAAACAACAGAAAAAAGAGCGGAAAAACGCTACTGTACGTTTGCCGTAAGTTCTCTTTAATTCCGAAGAGCGTAAATACGATACGTAAAGGTAGGTCTCCTGGCTTGTGTCACACTTATTTGCCTTCCCATATTACTACAGTGGCATAATAAATAAGTGACGTAACACATACAGTTGCGGAAACAGCTTCGGCTTAAACCGAATTCCCTATTAAACATTAATGTTGTGCCTTTACGTTGCAACATATATTCATTTCAGAAAATTATAACATAACAAAATAATAAAAACTATGTTAATTTAACGGCAACTATTTTATCTTTTATCGTTCAAGCATTACTTTATTAACATATTTTCACTATTAAAGAAATATATGAATCTCTTTATAAAAATAATTGTAAGAACACCACGCCTAATAAAAATAAACCTACTACACCTGTGGATGCAACTATTTCCTTCCATGAACGCGCTAATTTATACAAAATGAAAGTACAGATAGGCAACACGAATAGTATTGCTGTAATAACACCTGGCATCATTGTCCTCGTCATAATTGATATGATCATATGTGGTACAAAGGCGTTTATCCACATAGCACCTGCATAGCCAATAAACAAAAAGCGATAGCGTGGCTTATTGGGATAACATAGCATTAAAACGGTAATTATGTAAGCTAAAAGTGTAATGATACTCACAACGATATAAAAAGGCTTAGGCTGTAAGTGTAATGGCAATGATACCGTAGTTGTCCATTGAGGTAAGTATAACGCTTCTTCAAGATTGTGTAATGTAATGGCGAGACAAAATAAAAGAGCGATGTAAAGTCTTTGCATAAATATTCCCTCCATAGAAAAAGGCTCACGCTAATGCGCAAGCCAACATATTTTAAAAGAATACATTTAGTATATAATAAATAATGGCTGCCATTACAGCAGAGATCGGCATTGTAATTACCCATGTCACTACAATACGACGCGCTGTACCCCATTTTACACCACGTACACGATGTGCAGTTCCTACACCCATAATGGATGAAGAAATAACATGTGTGGTTGACACAGGTAAATGCACGAGTGTAGCACCAAAAATAATAGAAGCAGATGCTAAATCAGCTGCAACTCCGTTAACTGGTCGTATTTTCATGATTTTGCCACCAACGGTTTTAATGATTTTATAACCGCCTATCGATGTACCTAGTCCCATTGCTGTAGCAGCTGCTAGACGTACCCAGAACGGAATATCATCGCCTGTATGTAAGCCTCCCGCAATTAAAGCTAACGTAATAATACCCATTGCTTTTTGCGCATCATTTGTACCATGTGTAAAGGATTGCAGTGCAGCTGTACCAATTTGAACAAAACGGAAATTTTTATTAGTACGATATAAACTATGATTTTTAAATATTACTTTAAATATACTCATCATGATAAAGCCCGCTACAAATGCAATTAATGGGGAGAATAATAGTGCTTGAATAATTTTAGTAAAACCAGCATAGTTTAACACACCAAATCCAGCCGATGCAATTGCTGCTCCAGCTACTGAGCCAATTAGTGTATGTGATGAACTAGACGGAATACCAAAATACCAAGTCAGTAAATTCCAAACAATTGCTGATAATAATGCAGCTAAAATAACAACCGAACCTGTAGTATCACCTTCAAACGCATTTAATGAGAATGGGTCGACAATATCCTTCGTTAAAGCTTTTGCTACGCCAACGAATGTGATTGCGCCAACAAAGTTCATGATTGCTGCCATTAAAATAGCTGTGCGCGGTTTTAATGCTCGGGTAGATACAGATGTTGCGATCGCATTTGCTGTATCATGGAAGCCGTTAATAAAGTCAAACACCAGTGCAAATATAACGACCAATATTGTGATTAGTAAAATTGAATCCATTGATTACACTCCATTTTATGCATTACGCATAATTATTGTTTCAATTGTGTTGGCCACAGTTTGACAGCTATCTGCAATCTCTTCGAACTGCTCATAAATATCTTTAAAGATGATAATACGCAATACATCTTTTTCATTTTTAAATAAATCGCCCATAGATGAACGGAAAATCTCATCACATTGACGTTCATAATCTTTAATTAAAATACAATGCTCACGCATTTCAACGAGTTTTTTCTTGTTTAATAATTCCATTGCTTTTACCATTTCATCTGTACTTTTAGCAATGAAATCTAAAAATTGACGCATCGGTTCTGTAACTTCGATTAAATTATACATATTGAAATGTGCAATACAGCCTTCCACGCCATCAATTACGTCATCCAATTTGTTAGCTAGCGCTAAAATGTCTTCACGCTCAATAGGTGTCATGAATGATTTATTTAACATGACAATCAATTCATGAATTAACTTATCACCGCTCGTTTCATAATCCTTTAGCTTTTGTGTAATTTCTTGTAATGCATCGATATTATCAATGCTCGAATTATGTGCATAATACACACCCTCGTTTACGTTTTTCGCTATTTTTAATAAAGCTTGAAAAAAAGGGTCCTGCTTTTTTGAGTTGAACATGACGTTCCTCCTGTTGAATCAATATTATCTCTTTCTACCTTCTCAATCATAAACAAAATCTTTACACAAAGCTACATTATTTTAATGTTTATATAGGTAATTTTACAATACTGTAATATAAGAAAAGCCATAAAGACTTTATTTTTTACACTTTATAACAATACAATTTCCCTAAAAATAAAATAACTACTGTTTTGCTACATTTATCGCTATTTTGCACAATTTTATGTCATAAGCATTGTTTTTATAAAAATGATATTTTATTTTCAAATATTAATTTTTTGTAAACTTTTTAACGCTATGTAAATGACAAACATAGAAAAAGAGGCCTCCTGTCATGCAGGATAGCCCCCTCATATATTAATACGGCTTTGGACGTGCTTCATATGCAGAAATCGCGTCATCATATTGAATCGTTAAACCAATTTCATCTAAACCTTCTAACAGCATATTTCGATAATACTCATCAATATCAAAATGTACCATTTTCCCCTCTTCATCAGTAACGGTTTGTGTAACTAAATCAACAGCTAGTGTTAAGCCACGGTTACCTCTTGCTAGATAATCATTGACCACATCTTGTGGCAATTTAATTGGCAAAATACCATTTTTAAAACAGTTATTATAAAAGATATCGGCAAATGACGGTGCAATTACCACACGGAATCCATAATCTAAAATGGCCCATGGCGCATGTTCACGTGATGAACCACAACCAAAGTTTTCGTCTGCTACTAAAATCTTTGCACTCGCAAATTGGGGATTATTTAATACAAATGCTTCATTTACTGAGCCATCTTCATTATAACGCCAGTGATAAAATAAATATTTACCAAACCCTGTACGCTCAATACGTTTTAAAAACTCTTTTGAAATAATCTGGTCTGTGTCTACATTTTTATTATTTAGTGGTGCAATTATACTTGTAATTTGTTTAATCGGTTCCATTTATATCACCTCTTGCTTTACAAATTCACGCACATCAATAAAATGACCTGCAATCGCTGCTGCTGCTGCCATAGGTGGACTCACTAAATGCGTACGTGCCCCTGTACCTTGGCGGCCTTCAAAGTTACGATTAGATGTGGAAGCACAGCGCTCTCCTGTAGGTACAACATCATCATTCATTGCTAAACACATAGAACAACCTGCATCTCGCCATTCGAAACCTGCTGATGTAAATATTTTATCTAATCCTTCTTGTTCAGCCTGTAATTTAGTTGAGACAGAGCCTGGCACTACAATAGCTGTCACATTATCATGTACTTTATGCCCTGCTACAACTTTAGCTGCTGCTCGCAAATCACTGATACGTGAATTCGTACATGAGCCAATAAATACATGTTGAATATCAATCGATTCAATTGGTTGTCCTGCTTCAAGCCCCATATAATTTAACGCTTGCTCAAGAGCCTTCTTATCCGCATCGCTTGTATAATCTTCAAATGTTGGTACATTCCCTGAAATACCTGTGCCCATCGCTGGATTTGTCCCCCAAGTAACAACTGGTTCAATTTCTTCTGCCTTAATTTCTAGTACGGCATCATATGTAGCACCTTCGTCTGAAGCAAGACTGAGCCAATAAGCTGCTGCTCGCTCAAATGCTTCACCTTGAGGTGCATAGCGGCGTCCACGAATATATTCGACTGTAGTCTCATCAGGTGCAATTAACCCTGCTTTTGCGCCTGCTTCAATTGACATATTACAAATCGTCATGCGTTCTTCCATAGATAAATTACGAATCGCTTGACCTGTAAACTCTACAATGTGACCTGTACCAACATCAATGCCAAACTTTGCAATAATCGCTAGAATAATATCCTTTGCTTCCACGCCTTCAGCTAAATCCCCTGACACATGAATTTGCATAGTGCGTGGTTTACTTTGCCACAATGTTTGTGTAGATAATACATGCTCCACTTCAGATGTACCAATACCAAATGCAATAGCACCAAAGGCACCATGTGTTGATGTATGAGAATCCCCACATACAATTGTTTTACCAGGCTGTGTTAACCCTAACTCAGGCCCAATAACGTGCACAATCCCCTGGTCTGGATGCCCCATATCAGCTAGCTCAATACCAAATTCCTTAGCATTATCCGCTAATGTTTCAATCTGTTTCTTTGCGATAGGGTCATGAATTGTTGGTAAATTTTTAGTTGGAACGTTGTGATCCATCGTCGCATAACAAAGGTCTGGTCTACGAACTTTACGCCCTGCTAAACGCAACCCTTCAAATGCTTGTGGAGATGTTACTTCATGGATTAAATGAAGGTCAATGTATAATAAATCTGGTTTGCCCTCCTCTTGATATACGACATGTGCATCCCAAACTTTTTCAATAATATTTTTCGCCATCATTTGTCACCCACTTCTTTAAATGTATGAAGTCATAATGCTTTCAGATACAAAGCTCGTATCAATTTCATTAATGACTTTATTTGTCCATTCTGATGTAGTTAATACACGGTCTCCATCTCTTGCTAAGTCAGCCGTAAAATAACCATCTTCAAATACTGCATTAACCGCTCGCTCAATCTCTGCTGCCTCTTCTTTTAATCCAAATGAATATTTTAATAACATCGCTACCGATAGAATAGTAGCTGCCGGATTAGCCACACCTTGACCAGCAATTTCTGGTGCTGAACCATGCACAGGCTCATATAAGCCAAAGTTATCGCCGCGAATAGAAGCAGATGGTAATACACCTAACGAACCGGTAATAACAGATGCCTCGTCACTTAAAATATCGCCAAACATATTTTCTGTTACCACTACATCAAAATGACTTGGATTTGTAATCAGTTTCATCGCTACAGAATCTACTAAATGATGTTCGACTTGTACATCAGGGAAGCGCTTTTTCATTTCCTCTACCACTTCTCGCCATAAACGGCTTGTCTCTAAAACATTTGCCTTATCTACTGAGCATAGTCTACCTTTACGTAAACGCGCTAGATGAAAGGCATTTTCTACAATTCGTTCAACTTCTTTGCGTGAATAAACCGTTGTATCAATTGCACCATCATCTGTGCGCATACGTGGTTCACCAAAGTAAACGCCACCTGTTAACTCACGTACAATCATTAAATCTACGTTCTCTGCTACTTCTTTTTTTAATGGGGAAGCACCTAATAAACTCGGGATTGCCATTACAGGACGTAGGTTCGCAAATAAATCAAAATGTTTACGAATACGTAGAAGTCCTTTTTCTGGTCGTAGTTCTGGTGTGTTTTGGTCCCACTTAGGGCCTCCTACTGCACCTAATAATACAGCATCACTTTGTTCACATAATGAAATAGTTTCATCTGGCAGTGGATTATTGTATTGATCAATCGCTGCGCCACCAATCGCACCATACGCTAAATGAAAAGTATGATTAAAACGTTTGCCAACGACTTGTAAAACCTCTACAGCTGAAGCAATAACTTCGGGTCCAATACCATCACCTGGTAGTACAGTAATTTTCTTTTCCATAACGACACCTCTATTCCTATAGTAATCTTCAATTGTGTGAAAAATACAAAAATTGATTAGTTAAAAGCTGTATGAAGTGGCTATACACTTCATACAGATGAATTTAATTTAGTTTTGTGCGGTTGCACTTGTTTCGCGTACCACTTCTTTTTTATTTTCGTTAATAAATGGCATCATGGCACGTAGTTTGCGTCCCACTTCTTCAATCTGATGATTTTTACCATCTTCTTTGAATTTCGTATAGTTTGGACGGCCATTCTCATTTTCTTCAATCCATTCACGTGCAAACTTACCAGACTGAATATCTGTTAAAATATCTTTCATGCGTGATTTTGTATCTGCATCTACTACACGTGGACCAGCTACATAGTCACCCCACTCTGCTGTATCAGAGATCGAATAGCGCATCGTTTCAAGACCGCCTTCAAACATTAAGTCAACGATTAATTTTAACTCATGTAATGTTTCAAAATAAGCTAATTCTGGTTGGTAGCCTGCCTCTACTAATGTTTCGAAACCTGCTTGTACTAATGCTGTTGCTCCACCACATAATACCGCTTGTTCACCAAATAAGTCCGTCTCTGTTTCTTCTTTAAATGTAGTTTCTAATAAACCACCACGTGCTGAACCAATGCCCTTACCATATGCTAATGCAATATCTTTAGCTTGGCCTGTTGCATCTTGATGGATAGCAAATAATCCTGGTACACCCGCACCTTGTTCAAATTGACGGCGTACTAAATGGCCTGGTCCTTTAGGTGCTACTAAAAATACATCTACATCTGCTGGTGGTGTAATTTGACCAAAATGAATATTGAAACCATGTGCAAACATCAATGCATTACCTGCTTCTAGATTTGGTGCGATTTCATTTTCATATACGGCTTTTTGACGCTCATCTGGCAGTAAGATTTGAATAACATCTGCTTCTTTTGCTGCTTCTGCTACTGTTTTTACATCCACACCATCTGCCTTAGCAGCGTCAAATGAACCACCTGGTCGTACACCTACCACTACATCATAACCTGAATCTTTTAAGTTAAGTGCATGAGCATGCCCTTGAGAACCATATCCAATAATTGCGATTTTTTTACCTTTTAAAATATCTCCGTTGATATTTTGTTCATAATACATTGTAGTCATAATTAATTTCCTCCTAGAGTATGTTTATATGCGAAGGCTAATTGCCGTTGCTATTATTTTAAGATCGATAATTGTGGTGCTGTAAATTGCGTCTCACGTACAGATGCTGTGACACCCGTACGCGTTAGTTCTTTAATGCCATATGAGCGGATTAACTCAATGAAAGCGTCAATTTTTTCAGGTGTTCCTGTCACTTGATAGGTCACCATGTTTTTAGATGTATCCACAATTTGAGCACGGAAAGGCTCTACAATACTATTCATTTCTAAACGTAGATTGGGTGGTGAGATTACCTTGACGAGTGCTAATTCACGTAAAACAATGGAACTGTCTGTAATATCTTGTACTTTTAACACATCAATTTGCTTAGACAACTGTTTGATTAATTGCTCAATTTTACGCTCATCATCAATGTTAACGATAAACGTCATCTTTGAAATTGTAGGTTGTTCGGTATGACCAACCGTAATGCTTTCAATATTGAATTGACGCTTCATTAACATACCTGTAATCCGATTTAATACGCCGCTTTGATTTAATACTGTGAGTGTAATAACACGTTTCATTCTGGCTTCACTCCAATCATTTCATGTAAACCTGTACCTGCAGCAACCATTGGTGTTACATTCTCAATTTGCTTTACACGACAGTCAATCAATACAGGTTCGTCTGATAATAAAGCTTCTTTCATCATGGCATCAAGGTCACTTAACTTTTCAATACGTACCCCTTTAATGCCATAAGCATCCGCTAACTTGACAAAATCAGGCTGTACAGGCATCAAGGAGTGTGAATAACGCTCTTCATAAAAGGATTGTTGCCACTGGCGCACCATACCTAAACAACTATTGTTTAAAATCACAATCTTTACAGGTAAATTAAATTCTTTTAATAAAGCTAACTCTTGCGCCGTCATTTGGAAACCTGCGTCACCACATACCGCAATTACTTTGCGATCTGGTTCTGCAAATTGAGCGCCGATTGCTGCTGGGAAACCAAAGCCCATTGTGCCTAAACCGCCAGATGTTACCCAACTATGATCATGATTTAATGCATAGTATTGAGCTGCCCACATTTGATGTTGTCCAACATCTGTTGTTACAATGGCTTCACCTTCTGTAATTTGATGCACAGCTTGTAAGGCTTGTTGAGGTAGAATCTCTTCCTTATCCTCTGGTAATACATACCAGAGTGGATATTGTGCTTGTAATTGTTGTAATTGCTCATGCCATGCTGTTGTTACTGGTTTGTCAAAGGGCTTTTTAAGCAGTGCTTGTAAAGCTAACTTAGCATCTGCAACAATGGGAATATGTGTTGGCACATTTTTCCCAATTTCTGCTGGGTCAATATCAATATGAATAATCGTTGCATTAGGTGCAAAACTATCTAAGCGCCCTGTCAATCGGTCATCAAACCGAGCTCCGATATTAATTAATACATCACAATCTGTTATAGCCATATTAGATGTTGCTGTACCATGCATACCTGCCATGCCTAAGTTTAGTGCGTGTTCACCATGTATAGCGCCAAGCCCTAAAAGTGTTGTTGTTACAGGTAATTGATATTGTTCAACAAATGTAGTGAGCTCTTCTTTAGCGTCTGCAAATAATACACCTGCTCCTGCAAGCACTAAAGGTTTCTTAGCTTGGCTAATTGCTTTAATTGCTTTCTGAATTTGCAAATAATTTGGTTTGTAAGTTGGCTGATAGCCTGGTAAATCAATTGGTTCATCTGGATCAGGTAAATCTGCAAAATCGAATAATGCCATCGAAACGTTTTTAGGGAAATCAATAACAACAGGACCTTTACGACCTGTATTCGCGATATGGAAAGCTTCTTTCACAATGCGTGGAATATCACGCGGGTCTTGCACTTGGTAATTATGTTTTGTGATAGGTGTGGTAATCCCCATAATGTCCGCCTCTTGGAAAGCATCTGTACCAATGACAGATGTTGCTACTTGTCCAGTAAAAATAACAAGCGGGATAGAGTCAATCATGGCATCTGCAATGCCTGTAACTAAGTTCGTAGCACCTGGGCCAGATGTAGCAATGACAACGCCTGGCTTATTGGACACTCTTGCATATCCTTCTGCTGCATGTATTGCACCTTGTTCATGGCGTGTTAAAATATGACGAATCGGATTGCGATACATGGCATCATAAATTTGTAATACTGCCCCTCCAGGGTAACCAAAAATAATGTCAACGTTCTGGTCATGCAGTGCTTTAATTAAAAGGTCTGCACCATCTTTATATTGCTTTGGTTCTTCTGTCTTCATTGGCTCTTCTACTTGTTCGTCTATTGACGTTTTTGTCGTCATACCTTGTTCCTCCCTCATTTAGAATGTAATAAAAAAAAGCCCAAATTCTCCACACGCAAAGAAGACCTTCGCGTAGGGATGAAAATAGACTTTTCATGGTACCACCCTTGTTCATAGCTATATGCTATCTCAGGAATACAATCCAAAATGACTGTACTCTTTGTTAACGAGCATTCTGTTATGCCCGGAGCTATCTAATTGCCAATGGCGTTTAATAGCTCACTCCAAGGGGATGTCGGATATGGTTGTATTGCTAGCTCCCAGCACCACTAGCTCTCTGTAAATACAAAAGTCCATAACCTTTAACCTTTTCATCGTTTTATACGTTATTAAATTTTCATGATGCCGCCTGTAGATGCACTTGTCACAAGTTTTGAATATCGCGCTAACCAACCACGTTTAATTTTTGGTTCAAATGGGGCTAACTTTTCGCGGCGCTTCGTTAGCTCTTCCTCCGAAACCTCAAGTGCTATTGTACGTTTTGGCAAATCAATTGTAATGATATCGCCATCCTCAACTAAAGCAATGGGTCCACCTTCTGCTGCTTCTGGTGAAATATGCCCAATCGAAATGCCTCGAGAAGCACCTGAAAAGCGACCATCTGTAATTAAAGCTACTTTGGTGCCGAGCCCACGCCCTTGGATCGCTGATGTTGGAGCAAGCATCTCTGGCATACCTGGACCTCCTTTTGGTCCTTCATAGCGAATCACTACAACATGTCCTTCGCGTACTGTACCATTATCAATGTTTTCTTGCGCTGCCTCTTGTGATTCGAACACAATTGCCTCACCTTTAAACACTTGAATGGAAGGATCAACTGCACCAACTTTAATAACACCGCCTTCTGGAGCAATATTACCAAATAAAATTGATAAACCTCCTACAGGACTGTAAGGATTATCTTTAGTACGAATGACTCGGTCATTCGTAATGGTATAATCTTTTACATTTTCACCTATTGTTTTGCCTGTCACTGTGATGCGATCAGGATGTATGCAACCCTCAATCTTAGTTAACTCATTAACAATTGCGCTCACGCCACCTGCTTTTTCGATATCATCCATTGAAATATCTGAAGCTGGCATTATTTTTGCTAAATACGGCACACGCTCTGCTACTATGTTAATATCTTTTACGTTATAATCAATTTCCGCTTCATTGGCAATCGCTAACGTATGCAATACTGTGTTTGTTGAACCACCCATTGCCATATCCAAGGCAAATGCATCGTCAATTGCTGCTTTTGTTACAATGTCACGCGGTTTAATATCTTCTTTAATCATGCGTACTAATTGTTTTGCTGCCTCTTTAATAAGTGTATGACGTTCATTTGAAGTAGCAACAATTGTACCATTACCAGGCAAAGTAACACCCAGCATTTCCATAAGACAGTTCATGGAGTTAGCTGTGAACATGCCTGAGCATGAACCACAGGTTGGGCAAGCGTTATTTTCAATATCCAACAACTCTTCTTCTGTCATATTACCTGACTTTAAAGCACCCACACCTTCAAATACAGACGTTAATGATAACTGTTTACCTGTAGATGAAACGCCGGCTTCCATTGGGCCACCTGAAACAAAAATAGATGGTACGTTTGTACGTACGGCTGCCATTAACATGCCCGGTGTAATTTTGTCACAATTCGGAATATAAAAGACACCATCGAACCAATGTGCGTTAATTACCGTTTCTGCTGCATCTGCAATCAATTCTCGACTTGGTAGGGAATAGCGCATACCAATATGCCCCATTGCAATACCATCATCTACACCAATTGTATTAAACTCAAACGGAATACCGCCTGCTTCAATGATGGCTTCCTTTACTACATCTGCGAATTGTCGTAAATGTACGTGACCAGGAATAATATCAATATAAGAATTACATACACCAATGAATGGTTTATCTAAATCTTTTGCCTTCACTTTACCCGTAGCATACAACAAGCTGCGGTGAGGGGCGCGGTCAATACCCTTTTTAATCATGTCACTTCTCATTTACAACGACTCCCTACAACTTAACTTTTTTGCTTTCGCTTTCACGAATGCGTAATTGAAATTGTTGTTATCATAGTACGAATATAACGCCTCGTCAACACTATTTTTTGAATTGTTTATACAATTTAGAAAAATAAGATTAATTGTAATCGTTTTCATGCTATATGTCGTACACTTTCTAGTCGATTACGCTTTTTTCTTATTTTTTAAACCTTTTTTAAAATTCTCTGAAAATTCATCATATTTTATAAAAAAGTTGCTTCAAGTAGGTGGTAAGAAATACATTATTAGGATCATATTGCTCTCTTATACGTAAAAATTTAAACACATCTGGATACATCTGTTGAACAAGGGTGGCTGTTAAATGATGCGATTTGCCCCAATGTGGACGTCCACCAAATGATTGCATCAAATGATGCACCCAAGAGAAATATGCGCTATCATCCATGCCCTTATACATATGAAAAGCAATATAAGCACAGGCCTCGCCTTGTGTTGGGCTAAGATAACCTGACTCACCTGCTGACACACGGCATTCTAGAGGGAAATGTACAGCAAACGGGGATTTTTGTAAATTTTGATGAATCACCTGTAAACACGTATCTAGATTGTGAAGTGGGATTGCGTACTCCACTTCTGTAAATTTCACAAGTCTTGGTGTTGGGAAAATTTCATAACTTAAGCCATATTTTTCTGTCGTAGTTACATTAGCTGCTGAAAAAGCACTTACCCTTTGTGACAAACTAGGGCGAATACGACAAATCTCTGATAATGCATAAAAACCCATGTTTTCAACAAGTAGTACCTTCATTTTTTCCTTATCTCGTTGCCATTTCCCCATTGCTTGTGGTGGTGCTATATTGGAACGCTTTACTTGCACCATGTCACAACCCGGAAAATAAAACCACTCGATATGTCGATTATAGTGGATGTCATCCGTAAGTTGTTGACGAACTTGTGATAAAGGTTCTCGCGTTGAAATGTAATGCAAGTGATAAAGAGGCACTACTTTTAATCGCACTTTAACTAAAATACCTAATAAACCTAACGATACATGTAACGCTTGTGATAACTCATCCTTGCCACGGCGATGAATATGTACCTGACCTAAGCCGTCAACAAAAGTCCATTCTACTACCATATCTGCAAATGAACCTAACGTAAGCCCTGTACCATGTGTACCCGTAGCAATAGCACCTGCTAATGTTTGCTCTTGAATATCTCCCATATTACTTAATGCAAAACCGTGCGCTGCAAGTGCAGGTCCTACTTCTTTTAAATACGTACCTGCATAAAATAAGGCTTCTTGTCTTACTTCATCTACTTCAATTAATCCTCTTAAGTAGTGGAGTGACAATGCCGTCTGTTCAGGTTTTGCCACAGCGCTAAAGGAATGGGCTGCGCCTGTCACTCGTATGTTGCGTGCTGATGTTACCATTTGTTGAACTTGTTCTATTGATGTAGGTAGTTTCACTTCACTTGGATGAGCAGTTATAGTTTGTGCCCAGTTCGTCCATTTTCCTGTTTGAAATTTTTTTACAGAAAACATTGACCATCCCCCCGATATGTTGACATCTCTCCTCGATATTCTCTTCCTCTCACAGCATGTAGTGTGTTAAAACGTTCACATAATTCACCTGCTTTAGCATGGCGCATATAAACAGTATCTCCAATTTGTAATGGTTGCGCATGCTTATCTATGTGAATAGGCGTTTGTACTTCTCCAGCTCCTTCAAGTGACAGTAAATGATAACCATGTGTAACAAACACAGGTGCTTTCTCTTGCGCTATTGCACCAGAAGCAATATAGCCTCCACCATGCGCTACTACTGTATTAGGCTCTGGGTGACGTGTTACACGCAAGGCAAAACCCGCAGCAGGTTGTAATGATAATGCGTTAAAGTCGTCAAACAACGAAGGCGCATAAAAAGCAGAACCTATGGTCATCTCCGTTACTTCTTTTTGCTTTGTTGTGTAATGGATACTTCCTGTTCCTCCACCATTCACAAATCGAATATGTGGAAAATAAAACTTACAATGAGCAACTAATAAGCGTCGCTGATTGGCTACTTCCTTCTTTGCCCTTCTTTGTAAACTACGAATCATCCATCCCTTTACGCGATTGATAGGATGTGTGCTAACACCCGCAATTTGGGCTTCATATCCCATTACCCCATCCACCATAATATGAGGATGCTGTAAATATGGTAAAAAGTGATTTAATGTTGCAATATTGTGAAGCGAGGAACGTTTTGTGCCAAAGTAAAGCGCTTTAAAGTCTGTAGACATATTCAAATCAATACAAACATGTGCCACTTTATTAGCTTTTCTTGCTTCCTCACGCAATGGCATAATCTGTGCAACATGATCGACCATAAATGTGACATTATCATACTGTAATAATTGACGAATTTGCGTGCGTTCCATCACAGGATAGCCAATTAAACAATGGACATCGCAATGTTGTAATACATATAACGTTTCACTAGCTGAAAACGTCATCACACCAACACATGTATCTAAGCGCTCCATAATATAATGTAAAACAGGTAAAGAGCGTATAGATTTTGTTGCAATACGTATCGGCATTGTCGCAGTCTGATTAATAAAATTAATGTTCGCATCAAGTGCATCTAAATCTAACCAAGCAAAAGGACGTTCCATATGCTCATAGGCTTGTTCAAAATATTTCATACCATTCCACCCCTTCATAATAAAAAAGTAGATAACGTATATTATGCGCTACCTACCCTTTTATGTTTGCCTATCCAATTGTATAAACTCCTTTCCTATTTAACTACCCACATATCAATAGCAATATTCAAAAAGACTAAAGAATGTACTGCCATAAACATCCAACCATATTTATCTAGTTTTTTCATCTCTACTACATTCATATTAACAGCCCCTTTTTGATTTGTATTGTTATTATAATCTCAAATCATACAAAATTCAAACATTTTCGACAATAAAACGTGTAAAACGCATTATTATTTTTATAGGAGACATCTGTCTTGTCATGTGGCATTATAATAAGAAAGGAGTGTTAGCTATGAAAAACGCATTATTAGTTATTGACTATACTGTCGATTTTGTTGCATCTGATGGGAAATTAACATGTGGAGAGCCTGGACAACGTTTAGCCCCTTATATTACACATCTTATGGAAAAATTTATTAAAGCGGATGATACTATATTTATTATTAATGACTTACATGAAGCCGCCGATTCGTTTCATCCAGAGCATGCATTATTCCCTCCACATAATATTCGTGGTACAGCAGGTAGACATTTATATGGCACAACAGCAGAAGTGCTTATGAAACATCAAGATGTTATTATTCAACTGGATAAAACAAGATACAGTGCTTTTTGTGGTACACCTTTATTTACAAAGCTACGTGAACGACAAATTGAAACACTACATATTGTGGGCGTTTGTACAGATATTTGCGTCTTACATACATGTATCGATGCTTATAATCTAGGCTATGATGTTGTCATACATGAACGTGGTGTTGCTAGCTTTAATGAAGAGGCTCATCATTTTGCCTTAGCGCATATAAAAAATAGCTTAGGTTTCACTATTTTGTAAAAAATATTTCATAAGTTGTTTATTTCTTTGTAAAAATGGCAATAGATTATTAAGCAAGTGCAATACTATTTTTTATACAAAGGAGATGAACGACCATGTTCAGTTTCATTTGGTTTTTAATTATTGGTGGGATTCTTGGCTGGTTAGCCGGCCTTATTTTAGGCAAGGACATTCCAGGTGGTATCATTGGTAATATTATTGCGGGGATTGTTGGTTCTTGGTTAGGTAGTACATTAATTGGGGATTGGGGTTGGCAAGTAAGTGACTTCTACGTATTCCCAGCTTTAATTGGTGCTATTGTATTAATCTTTATTGTAAGCCTAATCTTAAAAGCTGTGAGTGGACGTAGCGCATAATTATGTAATAAAAAGTACCCTTAAAAATATTTTCAAGGGTACTTTTTTATAGGTTTCACTTTACTATTGTTATCGTTTTTGCCATTTGTAATAACCGGGCACCATGTCCTTCAGATGTATGAGCTGTCAATTCAATTGTGATCCGATAACTGCCATGATCTTTACGTGGTATGACAATGATATGATCTGTCAGTTTAGTATCGCGATCTGTGGCTATAACCTCCAAACCTTCATACTGATTAAAGGATACGTTTTGTATAGGCGTAATGGTATCAAAATTGACGGTTGCTTGTTCAGTATATTTTTTTATAACTGCCATCGCTTGCTCATTCTCATACGTAACTGTCATACGAACAGGACGCACATCGGATATTGTTGTAATCGGTGTAATGACAAGCATCTCATCCTTTTGCAATGCTTCATAGCGACTTGTATCTATATAAAGAACAAGACGACCACTATCACTTTCAACCGCTTGCAATGTGATTTGCTCTGTTTGACCTTCTACCTCAAAGGTTACAGTTTGTGAGGTGGGATAAGACGAACTAGAGGGGTTATCTTGTGACTTTTGTACAGGCTGTCTTAGTTTAACAATACCCACCCCTACTATAACAAGAAGTATACAAATCACCCATATAATGCTACGTGTGTTCCTTGTAAACTCCCCCTTACATGTCTATTTTTATTACTTTTTCCCAAATCACAAGGCGTTACTCTTCTTTTGCTTGTGCAGCTGGCTTTTTTATTTGTGCTAATAATTGGTCTTTATGTGTCGTGTACAACTCATAAAAGTGCAAGACATCTTTCACATACGCTTCGCTCTTATTGTACTCATGGATGGCCCTTTCAATCTCTCCATCTGCAGCTCCAAAGCGCGATAAGTAATTAGCTGCACTATAAATGGCATCTTCAATATGGTAAGGATCGGCAATGCCATCTCCGTTAGCATCTACACCATAACCGCCATATTGAGCAATCGCACTTACACTTGTTAATTCTTCTTTACTAATATCTCCCTCACCTAGCCCCTCACAAGAAGGATGTTTCCACCCTACAAATGTGCAAGGCATAAACTGCATATGCCCTTGTGCACCTGCTGGTGAGACTAATGTCTCCATTGTGGAGAAGCGGGTTTCAATCCGATGATGGGCAGCTAACAATGGCCACGGAATATTATATTTTTTACCTGCAGCCATATAAATCGGTAAATATTCACTTGGTACCGGAATATCAAAGGGACTTACTTCTTCTTCAATCACTTCTGTGGGCTCTGTATGAATGGCCTCTTGAATCGTTCGAAATAATGAGAATAAAAAAGTGTAAACTATGATGGCAATGGGTATCATAATGATGATAATAATGATATTTAACTTTTTCAATCGATTCACCTATCTCTTTCGTTGTCTAAAATAGCATATATTTTGAAGCTTGACTAATGTTTATGTGCTACATGAACTATTGCCATAGCAATTATTTATTAGTAAAATTAAATTTCAGTAATTTATTAGGAGGTTCACGCATATGTGGAAAGATTTTAAAGCCTTTGCCATGAAAGGCAATGTGCTTGATTTAGCTGTTGCTGTTGTAATTGGTGCAGCATTTGGCGCAATTGTTTCTTCGTTAGTTGATAGTATTATTATGCCATTGGTCGGGATTTTAACAGGTGGTATTGATTTCTCTCAATCACTGATTCTTACTGTAGGTGATGCCAAGGTGAAATTTGGTGAATTTATTCAAGCTATTATTAATTTTGTTATTATCGCTTTTTCTATTTTCATGTTTATACGTGTTTTGTCAAAACTACAAGGTAAGAAAGCTGAAGAAGAGCCTGAGCCTGAAATTGACACTAAGGAAGAATTATTAAAAGAAATCCGTGACTTATTAAAAAAAGAACAAGTTTAAATCCTTTGTATTAGACGTCATGTAGCACTAAAAAGTTAGCATAGAAAAAGGAAGCTGCGCGCAGCTTCCTTTTTTATTACGCCTTATTTAAACGTTCCTCAATTAACATCTCCAAGTCCTCAACAATTAAGTCAATTGGTACACCGTCCGCTTCTTCTGAATAGCCGCTATAATTTTTTACCATACGACCATTCTCGTCTACTAAAAAGAAAGTTACCGAATGGGTCACTTGGTCAGAGTTTGGGTCATCTCTCACTAATTGTTTTGTGGATTTTAATGCATATTGTTCAATATACTTTTGATTGTAGCCTGTTAACAAATTCCATTTCGACTCATCAGGTACAGGATAACGCGATAAATATTCTGTTAGCACTTCTGGTGTATCCGTTTCTGGGTCAACCGAAAATGCTACAATATTATAATCTTCAATCCCCTTTTTTACTAAAATATCTTGCACTTCTGTCATATTATAAGTCATTGGCTGACAAACAGTATTACAGTTGGTGAAGATATACATACCGAGCCATGGTTTTCCTTTTAAGCTATCGAGTGATACTTGGTCACCACGATGATTGATGTGCTCAAATGCAGCAAGCTCAACATCAAAATCTTCTTTAAATTTTGTATTACTACACGCACTAAGTACTAGAGCAGCAACAATAACAAGTAACCAATGCTTGATTTTCATATTTGTCCCCCACCTTCAAAACGCTATTTTTATCGTAGCTGATAACGCTTGCACAAGCAAGCCTTCATGGGTGACACATTTACTACTTTTTTGTGAAATTAACTTCACAATTAAGCGAGTTCTTTTAGAGCTTTGCAAATGGCTTCTAATTTTTGTTCTATCCTGTGTAATAAATAAAAAGAGACGACAATAGGAAAACCAACTTCTGATAACAGCCCCATCCACTCTGCCACTATGCTCTCCTCCTCGTTGCGAATCATGGATTTATAAAAGAACTGTAATTTTGCGTTCTACAATATGCGCACCCTTAATTGCCGTTAATCGTTGGTTCTCATGCTGAAATACGTTCGTTGCTAACACTTGATCCATGACTGCTTGAACATTTGCAGTTGTAGTTGTCACAATTGGTTCTGGTACTGTAATACTCACATTTTTGTCATGAGCTGTTTTAAACTGTAAATATAATGTTTTCATTATTCCCCTCCTATTCTGTAAGATCTGTTGTTGTTACTGTGTAAATACGTGATACATCCTTTGTACTTAACGAACTTAATGCTTGGGCAACATCATATATCTCTCGTGTAGGTGCTGCAGCATTTAATTTATTGTAGTTCGTTGCTTTTGTAACCGGTTTGCCATCTTTTTCACCGTCGTAAAATGCAATGTGTAATGTTGCTTTTGTAACTGTTGCTTGTGCCAAAGTAATCCCTCCTTTCACCAAATATTATGGAACGAAATCTGCATTTGGGGACAAGTGTGGTGATTTTTTTTTACAAAGCACGTATAATAAGGGCATTAGAAATAAAGAGGTGAACGATGTGAACGAGTTAAATGATGGCTTTATGTGGTTCATTTTGTTTTGGACATTTGTTTTAATTACCCTCATGGGAATTGGCGGATTTTTTATGTTCCGTAAATTTTTAAAACGCATGCCTAAACAAGATGGTTGGTCGGATTTGGATTGGCAAGAATATTATATTAATCAGTCCTTACATTTATGGGACGAGCCATCAAAAGAATTATTAGCAGAACTAGTAACACCTGTGCCTGAGCTCTTTAGACAAGTAGCTAAAGAAAAAATTGCAGGCAAGATTGCGCAAATCGCACTAGACGAAAAAGCAAAGAAAATTAATCACGACCTCATCATTCGAGGTTATATACAAGCAACACCAAAGCGTGACCATAAATTTCTGCGTAAAAAATTAGATGAAATGCAAATCGATGTTACACCATATGAGCATTTATTTGAGTAAAAAAACAGCAAGCCATCCGTAACTGGCTTGCTGTTTCTTATTATGTTATGCTGTTCATTTTGCCACGCAAAACTATACAATAGTCTAGCCTATCGTTTTCTCTAAGCGTTTGAATTGAATTAACATCGCAATGCGCCATGGTAAAATCATAAAGAACGCTAAGATCCAAAACATCCCGCCTAATTCACCTACATCAATGGATGAGCTCAACACGCCTTTTGCGACTAAACGTATGAGCAATAATGCCATTAAAATAAAGAAAAAGGCTTTAGACCGTTTCATGAAAATTGCTGTACCACGCACTTCAAATTTAGATGTCATAATCAAAACAATTGAAAATAACATGCCCACAATAGCAGCTTCTAAAATTTGAAGAGGTGCCACACGAAAATAAGGCGAGATAAACATTAGCGCCCCCGTTGACATGGCAAACGGCGGAATAATAATCTTTTTTGCGTTGACTGGCTTTTTTGCGGAGCGCATGCGTACAAACATGACAAAGATGCCCATCACAACTGCCATGACAGAAGAGCCGATCACTAAATAGTGTGAAGGAATCTGCTGAAAAATCGCTTGCATTCCTCTTCCTCCTAAATCTACATGTCTTGCATTAACTTATCTGCTACCATACGTAAAAAAGCAGGCTCAAAAGGTTTTGTAATAAAATCTTTTGCACCGCTCTCTAACGCTTCACGTATTAAGCGTTGTTGCCCTAATGCTGTTACCATAATAATGCGTGCATTAGGATACTTTTTAATAATTTCTTTTACTGCATCAATACCGCTCATAACAGGCATCGTGACATCCATCGTTACTAAATCTGGTTGAAGTGTTTCATATTGAGCAATCGCCTCTTTACCGTTCGCCGCTTCCCCAATCACTTCATAACCCCACTCTGTAAACATTTTCGAAATAGCGACACGCATGAAAAGCGCATCGTCTACAATTAATACTTTTGCCATATAGCTTGTCTCCTCACGAATCGCAATACTCTTCTAATAGTAACAGATTAGAAGCCCGTAAAGCCACCGAAAATTGGAGAAAGCAAACGTGTGATATACGTCATACCATCAAAGAATAGTAATAATCCGACTGCTATCATAATATAACCGCCTACTACCACAATCTTTTGGCTGTTTCGACGAATCCAACCTAAACGTGAAACAAAGAAAGATAATACAAAGAATGGAATGGCAAAGCCTAAATAATATAACAGCATATACATCATACCTGATTCAGGATTTGTACCTGCCATTACTGTAATACCTGCTAGAATAGGGCCTGTACATGGTGTCCACCCTGCTGCAAACGCAATACCAATTAAAAATGTGCCAATATAGCCTGACGGACGATTTTTAAATTGTACTTTATGGTCTTTCATTAAAAAATCAACTTTTAATAGGCCAACAATCATAAGACCAAAAATAATAATTAAAATTGCTCCTACACGACGTAACAAATCTTGGTAATTAAATAACATTTCTCCAATAAAGCTTGCACCAAAACCTAGCGCGATAAATATGACCGAAAACCCTGCTAAAAAGAATAGCGTATGTAGAACCGCTCGCTTTTGTAACATCCCTTTTTCCGAGTTAAGCTCGTTAAAAGACATACCCGTAATATACGATAAAAAAGCAGGATAGAGGGGCAATGTACATGGTGAAATAAAACTTAAAAACCCAGCTCCAAACGCCAAAAAAGCATTCACATCTGTTTGCATTTCATGTCTTCCTCTCTATGCGTACTGCTCTCTAGTGTAGCAAAAAAACAACATGAATGCTGTATTTCTGTTTATGAATTTTATTTGTCGAGATTATGAAAAAAGTGTGTGATTGCCCATAAAAAAAGAGATTGTGCAATTACAACAATCTCAATGATACTTTATTTTACTCATCTTCATCATCTACATATTCTAATATATCGCCTGGTTGACAATCTAATGCTTTACAAATAGCGGCTAATGTAGAAAATCGAACAGCTCGCACTTTACCTGTTTTTAATTTGGATAAATTCACGATAGAAACATCTACCTCTTTTGCTAATTCAGTCAACTGCATCTTACGGTCTGCCAATACTCGATCGAGACGAATAATAATCTTCATCTTTATCACTCCTAAACTATCGCTATCTTTATAAGGTGAACCAGCGAATTGAAATGGTAATTTTACAACTTTTATAGACTATAAACGTTGTTTTTTGTCACTTAACTATTTAATACCACATTTTGATTAATACAAACCTCGTTTTAGTGAAACCTTTAAAAAAGTTACCCTCTGTACTAAATTTTCAACCATAAGCATAAAAATTATAAAAAAATAAACCAACAAATGTCGGTTTACTTTTTAGTTGAAATGATTTCACCACTTCTCACATCATTAATTTCTTACGTGTAAATTGACGATACATGGATATTAAGAAAATAACAATCGCTAACCATACTAAACCGAATGCAATAAATTGAATTTTACTAAATGGTTCTTGGTAAATTAAAACACCTAACATCAATGTGATTGTTGGGGATAAATACTGAATAAAACCTACTACATATAAAGGAGCACGTTGCGCTCCCATAGCAAATAAAATAAGTGGAATTGCAGTTAAAATACCACCTAACATTAACAATAGACTTGTCTTAACGTCACTATGTAGAAAAACAGCGTCTCCCTGTACAAATAAATAGATATAATAACTTAATGCAATCGGTAATACAAAGAATGTCTCAATAACTAGTCCACGCGTAGCATCTAAACGAATTTTCTTTTTTAATACACCATAAGTAGCGAAACTAAACGCCAATATTAAAGCAATCCATGGTAATTCACCATAATAGATGGCAAGTAACAATACAGCACTAATCGCTATAACTGTAGCTAGTTTTTGTGCTGAAGTTAGCCTTTCTTTAAAAAAGATAACACCAAATAAAATAGATAAAATAGGGTTAATATAGTAACCTAAACTCGTTTGTACAATATGATTATGATTCACTGCCCAAATATACGTAAACCAATTAAGGGAAATAACAAAGGAGGCAATACCTAACTGCCAAAAAGCGGTTTTTTGTTGCCATAATTGTTTTACGTCTTGCCACAGTGGCTTACTTTGCTTACGTAATACTAAATATAACCATGTAAAAACAAATGCCCAAATAACACGGGCTGCTAAAATCTCCATGCTAGGTACATGGGTTAATTGCTTCCAAAATAAAGGGAATAATCCCCAGCATAAATACGCGAGCAGTGCAAAAATTACACCTTTTTTAAATTCACTCATCATGCACTCCTCCGTCTTTTTTATAGCGATTAACGTATTATAACATAGAAAATTAGTAGGGTTAGTAGAATTCGATTTAGAGACAAAAAAGCCGTGCGACCAAAATGGGTCACACGACAGTTTCACTTTGTGCCTGTAGTAAAACAAATTACAAATGGCGTTGTTGTTACTGCGCCATTAAACTATTACTGACGGTTTAGCTTCTCGTATTCTAGTTGTAATTGCTCAATGCGTTTACGCCCTTCTTCTCGTTCACGAGCGGTTTCAACCTGAATGCGTTTTGTTTCTTCAATCCCTTGCATAATCGTTTGCCAAGTTTGTTCAATCGTTTCGATTTTGATGCTTGAGGAGCCAGCCATCTCAGCAATACGCACACTACTATTACTAATATTCTCTGCATTTTTAATAAGCATTTCATTAGTACGACGGTCTAACTCGCTCATAGAATCTGCTACAAGTCGCTGACGTTTGACCATAACGGCATGAATTAAGCCTTGTTTAAAAATAGGAATTGTAGTAACGAATGCTGAATTCATTTTAGCAATAAGATGGTTATTACCTTGCTGCATCATACGAATTTGTGGTGCAGATTGGAATGAAACTTGTTGTGCCATCTCTAGATCATAGCGACGTTGCTCTAATAATTGTAAACTATTACGCAATGTTTCATATTGCATACCTGCTTCTTGATCGCCTTGCGCAGCTCTCTGCTCATACTGTGGAATCAACTGACGTACTTCTTCTATTTTTAATTCAATGGCTACAATGTACTTACTTAAATCTTGGAAATATTTTAAGTTCTCATCATACATTGTTTCTAGTTCAATTGTATTTTGCTTCATTTCAATCTCATACTTCATAATCTCTTGTTGAATATTATCTACTTCACGGTTCATTGTGTCGTATTTAGAAAGGAAACGTTCAATTTGTTCTTTACCTTTATTGAAAAGCCGTTTAATAAAGCCACCGCTTTTAGCTTCGTCTTTAAAGTCTTCTGGATCGAATTTATCCATAACTTGATTCAAATTATTTAATAATACGCTTGACTCTTCAACTTTACTTGCACGCATTTTACTTAACATACGGTCTGAAAATTGCGAAATCCCTGTTGCTGTTTCACGACCTAACTCTAACATCGCAATTTGGTTTTTCACATCAATTTTGTTTGCTAATGTTTGTACAGCTGGGTCTTCACGTAGTGCCAATTTATTTTTAGCGATGGTTGATAAACCTTCTCGTGCAATTTCTGGTAGTGGTTGTTGTTCTGGTAGTGGCTGCATTGTAAAGTTACTTGAATGTGCTGTTGGTTCTTGATATGGATTAGCTGTATTTGAAACAGCTGGTTTCTCTACTGGTAATCCAAATGGGTCTGTGTTTTGTGTCATGCCCATAACCTCCTTGATTATCTTTACCTCTTAGTATAGCGAATATAATAGCACCCTTGCTACTCTGTAATACGAAGTTAAAGAAAAAAAGTTTCGTTTTTCATGAATTTGGGGAGAATGTGACAATTATTTTAGATTTCCCTAACAATGCTTCAGTTAGCACTACTCAACTGTTTAAAAAGTTGGTAAAATGAATGCGTTAGGGAGTGCTGATAACTATGGGTAAAAATTTCATGGTAAAATTAATTAGTGCCATCATTGCTGGTGTAGCACTAAGTTTATTGCTTACACTAATTAATGTGTTAACAATTAATGATGAAACCTTCTCCATGTATTTAACATTGAATGTATTAATTGTTGTACCTTTATTTTTAGTATTTGGCATTGCTTTAGCTTTTGTCATAGAGCGCTATGCTAAAGATGAGAAAGGTAAATTATGGGGATACGGAATTATAGGTGCTGTTGTTTCTGCCGTATTGTATCTCACGTTAGTAAAAGGGGATATACAAGAGCTTATTTACTATGCTTCTGTTGGTGTAGTAGCTGCCTTGTTTTTCTTTATGATGCAAAAGTTAATTGCTCCTATGCTTGATCGCATTGAAGTTGCTAGTGCACTACAAGATGAGGCGCGAGAAGAATATGCACGCGAAAAAGAATTAAAACAAAAAGAAAAAACGCAACAAAAATAAAGATCGTGAGACAAATAAAAGTGATAAGAGACAATGATCATTGTCTCTTACCACTTTTTTGTTTATCAAGCTTTTTATTAAAAAGGAACATTAACATAATGAAATACTTTTCACCTACTGTATTCCGAAAATGATACGGTGTACAAGACAATGATTAGACTAAGTCCCTTGACTAGCTTTTAAGAAAACC
The DNA here is from genome assembly GCF_014643595.1 of Lysinibacillus alkalisoli. Taxonomy (GTDB): domain Bacteria; phylum Bacillota; class Bacilli; order Bacillales_A; family Planococcaceae; genus Metalysinibacillus; species Metalysinibacillus alkalisoli. The sequence goes on along the minus strand of NZ_BMJT01000002.1, from coordinate 165,500 downwards.
AACCTTTTTCATTGACGAATGCTTTAATCCGCTCAAATAGCGTCTGAAAAATTTGCAAAAAATCTTGTAATAAGTTGAAGTACCATAGTAAAAAAATAATGGTAGCAAGTACTAAAAAGCGTAACGAAAATAAAGTACTCACAACAAACTTTAAAACGATACATGCTAAAATAATACAAACAATAATAATAATGGTTTCCATAACGTTCACCTACTTTTCGTCCTCTTTACTTTATACGTTTCTAACAGTTTGAGGTTTCATACCTAGGCAAAAGTCTCATACAATAAATATAAGTTAAGGGCAATAACAATACTAGCTACAAGCCACCCCAGTACCGTAACCCATCTTTTATTTACCAAAATACCCATTAACTTGGCATTAATTGTAAAAATAAGCAATGGAACAAGCGCAAAAGCAATCCCAAAAGATAATACAACTTGGCTCCATACTAATGCCTTTGTTGCATTTACTCCTAAACCGATAATCACAAGTGGTGGAATCATTGTAATAGCGCGCCTTACGTAGATGGGAATATGTTTATTAATAAAACCTTGCATGACTACATCTCCTGCCATTGTACCAACCGATGAACTTGCAAGCCCTGCAATGAGTAACCCTAATCCAAATGACATAGCTGCTACAGGCCCTAAATAAGTGCCCAATGCTTCATATGCGATGTCTAAATCTTCAATTTGTAATCCCTTATCATAAAAGACAGCTGCTGCTATAATTAACATCGCCATATTAATAGCACCAGCAACAACCATCGCTAATACAATATCAAATAACTCAAACTTATACACTCGTTGCTTATGCGCCTCTGTTTTCACTGTAACACGTCGCTGTGTGAGTGACGAATGCAAATAAATAGCATGCGGCATAACTGTAGCCCCTAAAATTCCTGTAGCAAGTAGGACTGAGTTTATCCCATCAAAAGCTGGGACAAAACCACTAGCTACCTCCATAGGGTTTGGTGAAGCTAAAAATAACTGACAGGCAAATGCTAATACAACAATGACCACCATGGCGGAAATGCCAGCTTCAAATGCACGTACACCACGACGTTGCAATTCTAAAATAATAAATGAGCCTACAGCTGTCAGTAAGGCCGCAGGAAATAAATCAATATTGAATAATAAATAGAGCCCTAACGCTGCGCCGATAAACTCGGCTAAATCCGTGGCGATAATAACAAGCTCCGCTTGTAGCCAGAGAAATATCGATGTTTTTTTCGAAAAACGCTCTCGTGCAACTTCTGGTAAATTCTTACCTGTTGCTATGCCTAATTTTGCTGATAAACTTTGAATTAAAACAGCCATTAAATTAGAAAAAGCGATTACCCATAATAATAAATAACCGTATGTAGAACCTGCTGTAATATTTGTGGCAAAGTTACCTGGGTCAATATAAGCTACAGCCGCAATAAAAGCGGGGCCTAAAAAAGGAAGCACCTTTTTATAACCACGTACTTCCCCTTCTAACACTGCAATTGCTGCTTGGTCTAAATTGGATAGTTGTTGTTTTTCCATACGATCCCTTCTCTCTTTCACCTTAATGAATGTTATTATTTTATACCTTCTTTTTTGTAGCGTAAACAAAAAAGTTTCCTAGATGAAAGTTAACTAATACACATGTACAACACATTTTACATATTATTGACAGTGATAGGTACGTCACGTACAATAAAAGGTAAATATTATTTTAATTACTAAAAAAAGGATGATACATATGCCTAAATGGAATAAACAACAAAAATATATACGAGCTCGAATTGTCTCCATTCATTTTTATATGCTTGTTATACTGCTTCTTCTCAATGAAAGTTTGTTTTTATTCTTTTCAGATGTACAATGGGGTACAACAAAAAGGATTGAAATACTTGTGATTACATTGGTAGTTGTATTAAGCGTAAATATTACACTAATGTATAAAAAAGTATTTGAAAAAAAGAGAAAGTATCCTTTAGCAAATACGCTTGTTGCTGCTTGTTTAACTCTTTTCACAGGTATTATTATATTTACTCAAAATAGCCCTTTTATTCAGCAAGGCTTAGTCCAATCTAATGTCATAATCTTCATTCTCTTGCTACAATTCACCGCTCAAACTGTATTTTCTGCCATTAGTTATCGTGAAAGCATTACTATTCATCAAAAAAGGATTGAACAATAATTGCTCAATCCTCTTGCCAATACTTCTCAATAAAGAGATCACGCCCTGATTGTGCGCGGTCTTGTTGATAAGCCATTTGGTCTTTTTTATAAAAATCTTGGTGATATTCTTCAGCAGGATAAAATACACTTGCTTCACGAATATTTGTCACAATTGGTGCATCAAAACGATGACTTGCAATTAGCTTTTCTTTAGATGCTTGTGCTAATTCAACTTGTTGCTGTGTATGGGTGAAGATAGCCGTTGTATACTGCTCCCCTCTATCGTGAAACTGGCCTCCTGCATCTGTTGGGTCAATTTGTGCCCAGTAAATTTCAAGTAGTGTATCATAACTAAATATAGCAGGGTCAAATTCAATTTGTACAACTTCTAAATGACCTGTATCGCCATTCTTCACTGCCTCATACGTAGGGCTTTCCACAGTCCCTCCCATGTAACCAGACGTCACAGAAAATATTCCCTCATAACTATCGAAAGGCTGTACCATACACCAAAAACAACCACCTGCAAATGTTGCCTTCTCTCGCATAACCTATCCTTCCCTTGTTTATAGATAAAACAAAGCTGTTACACGATTTATGTAACAGCTCGCTATGTCATTGGTCAAACCAAAGTGGTGTTGTATCTTCCTCATCACCATTATAATTAATTGTAATCTCTTCACCTGCTTGGATATCTTTGCGTGCAAAGAAATCAAAAGTATGGTTATCGAAATTAATATCATAGCGCGCATTTGCATCATATGCATGATTAAATAACATACCATATCCTAAAAGCATAGCCGTATGATTTTTACCATACTCAAATGCATAATCGGCTAATAATGTTTTTTCGATATGTTCGTGTTCTGCATTTGGATAAGCAATTACTGGTGCCTCATGTAATAAAGTTCCCTTTTTAATCGCCTCTTTTGCAAATACACCTCGGTTAAACTCGCCATCACTAAGTGTTGATGTTTTAATCTCTATCATTACTTATCTCCTGTTCACCCTCAAATTATCGTACACTCTATTGTCTCACGCTTTACTCATAAAAAACACCTTTATGCATAATTTTTGACTAAACAACAAAAACTACTGTTTATTTGTAATTGATTATTTAATACTATGCGTTAAATAATGATATACCGATTCTTTAATCACCGTCGTTAAATTAAATTCCATTTTTACAATCGGCACGCTTTTATTTTGTTTATCAACCGCTTCTTCTTCACAGACGGATTGATCTTCTAATTTACCTTGCCCTAAATAATAATAATCTTTATCCTTATCTTGTTTTTTTATAAAAATATGAATGGTTGAAGTATGGTGTAAGATTGGCGCCAGTTCTTTACTTGTTCTTTTACGATTTGCTCTTGAATACCAAAGTAACCTATGGTCGTTAATTAATTGATCACCATATAATACGGATGATTCTAGCGATTCGTCTTTATTATAGGTGATAAATAATGGTGTTGTATTTGCCTTTGTCTTATAACCATACATAGTAGATGTTTCATCTTGCTCCCAGTTGAGTAAACGACATACGTCCTTTCTCGTATACTTTTTGCCAATAGTGAGCGGTTTATCATGTTCATATTGTTTATTTTTTAATATAGCAACTTGTAAAATATCTTTTACGGCGTCTAAAACTTGTTTGTTTTCAAGGATTTTTTCAGTATGGTCGGATAACTGATACTGTTCTTTTTGTTTCTCAATATACGGTTGATTGCCATATTTCTTACGTTCTGCTTTTGTATAAAAAAGAAGCATCAACACTCGCTCTACAGATTGTAGTGTAGCTAGGCTACAATCGTAACCTTCCAACTTAGCAAGTAGCGTTTCTTTAGATACTTGTTTATTTTCAATAAGGAGTGAGAGTAACTGTACCTCATGAATACGTTTCCCATTCAATAATTCCTGACTCATAAAAGTTAACATCGCTTCCTCTTGTTTAGTAAGCGATACTTCAATTTCATTAATACGTTGCAAAAAAGCTACGTAATGAAGATGGTCAATCATAATTGTTTCTGGATCTATAGAATGATATTGCATAAATTCAGTTAACGAAGGGATATGATTTAATCGTTGTTTCAACTGCAAATAGGCTTCTTTGATATTTTTAAGAGCATGTAAATTAGTTGTATGAATAGCATCAAAAATGCGTTGTTGTGCAATCTCTTCAAAATTAATTGTTGAAACACCTTCTATATACTGTGTCTCCATAGTATGACGTAACGCATTGTCTTTGTTTAAACTTTGATCTCCTGCTAAAGCTGTAGGGATTAAATAATTATTTTTATAGTTACCAATGAAATCAATAATCGTCACAAAATCTTTTTGTGGATGCTTACGTAAGCCTCGACCTAGTTGTTGTATAAATACAATACTCGATGTAGTTTGACGCAACATAATAATTTGGTTAATTTCGGGAATATCAATACCTTCATTAAAAATATCTACGGTTAAAATATAAGCAATCTTTCCCGCTACTAGTTGTTGTATTACTTCTTGTCTTTGTTCTTGAGAGTCTTCACCTGTAAGCGCATAGGCTTCAATATTACATTTCCGCATTTTTTCAGCCAAAATATACGCTTCTTGTTTTGAGCTACAGAAAATCAATCCTTTAATAAATTCCCCTGAGAAACCATAATAACTTGCCTTTTCTAACATATAATGGACACGCTCATCTGCTGTAAGTTGTTGAATAGGCGTCTGTTCACAGATCGTCTCACCATTCTTCTCATAATCTGTGACACCAAAATAATGAAATGGGCATAACAAATCTTCTTGTAAGGCTTCTTGCAAACGAATTTCATAGGCAACATTATAATCAAATAAAGCAAAAACATTAAACTGATCTGTACGTTCTGGTGTCGCTGTCATGCCTAATAAAAAATCAGGTTTGAAATAATCTAATACTTTATGATAAGTTGTAGCCCCTGCTCTATGCACTTCATCTATAATAATATAATCAAAATGGTCTTGTGCAAAACGCTGTAAGACAGTATCTTGAGCCAACGTTTGAATCGTTGCAAATGTGTAGGTAGCATCATAATTTTTATCATGACCTGTTAGTAAAGCAAAATCGCCTTCATAACCACCTATAATTGCTCTATAATCTGCTATCGCCTTTTGCAAAATCTGCTCTCTATGTACAACAAATAATAGCCTTTTTGGATTGGCTTCACGAACTGCAAATGCTGAGAGATATGTCTTCCCTGTGCCAGTAGCTGAAATGACAAGCCCTCTTTTTTCGCCATTTTTTCTTAATTGTTGTATTTCACGTAATGCTGTTTGTTGCATGCGATTGGGCATAATATAAGCGTGAGCGTGTGGTTCAATGACGACTTTCGATAGTACATTTGGCTGATAGGCTTTTTTGTATTGATTAATCCACTCCGGCGTTATATGTTTGGCATTTTGCCATATGGTATTAAATTGAGTTAAAAAACTTTGAATCAACTCACCATTCTCCATACTAGATAACCTTACATTCCACTCATAGTTTTTCTTTAATGCTTGTGCGGTTAAGTTAGAACTCCCCACAATGAGTGAATAATAGTCAGCGCGTTGAAAAATATAACCTTTTGCGTGAAAACCTTCTTCATCTGTTACACGCACAGCCACATTAGGTAATTTCAAAAGTTCACTAAAAACTTTAGGTTGATTAAATTGCAAATAAGTAGATGTTAAAATCTTTCCTTTAACGCCTTTATGATGTAAATCATATAACACTGACTTTAACATCATTAATCCACTCTCCGTAATAAATGCAACAGAAAACATAAATGTTCTACACGTACGTAATTCTTCCAATAACGTCGGTAACATGATATGCTCTTTATTATTTAGTACGAGAGGCCTATGTTTTTGCCATGCTGAATAATCCTGATCGATAAACCCGCGCTGTAAGGCGGCATTAATTTGTTGTTCCATGTGGCTCTCCGTACAATTGTTGAATTTTTTCTACAGCTGGTATATCTGCTGGCGCCCAATTTAATTGACATAAATCCTGTGGTTTCAACCATTTTATAGCAGCATGTTCTTTATTCACAAGCTCACCTTGAATTACCTTGGCACGAAATGTTTCTAAACGCACAATAAAGGTATCATACGCATAAGTAGTATCATCGATTTGTTCATATACTTCGATTTCACATGTTAACTCCTCTTTAATTTCACGTCGTAAAGCTTGTTCTTTTGTTTCGCCAGCTTCTATTTTGCCACCAGGAAATTCCCAATAATGCGCCAGTGTCATCTTTTTACTACGCTGAGCACAAAAAATTTCACCACTTTCATTAAAAATAACTGCACCTACTACATGTACTTTCTTTTTCATAACGCCATTCCTTTCTCTCACTAGTCCTATCCATCTTACCTAAATATTCACAAGCTTGCAGCAGTTTATATTCAGGATCTGTCATTTATTAAACATAAGAACTTTTGTTCCCTGTATTGTTTATTATATGTTATAATGCTTGATAATCTTTAGATGAAAGAAGGTTTGAATAGGATGAAACTATTAACACCAAAAATTTCAGCAGATTTAGATGTGAAAAATATGACAGACATTTATTATGAGGATGATCTTACATTAAGCCGTTGTGAGATTACAAATAACGAGTTCGATGGACAAAAGCTTGAACATATCCAACTTTATAATGCTGTCATCAAAGGTTGTAACTTTGCTAATACTAATTTTAGTTATGCTGATATTACAGATGTACGTTTTGAAAATTGTGATTTATCAAATGTGAATTTTTATCATGCTTCCATTCACCGTGTGACATTTATCAATTGCAAATTACTAGGTTGTCGTTTCACAAAATCTAGCTTAGGCAATGTTTATTTTGACCATACACTCGCTTCCCTCACTCGATTTGATGAGGCTAAATTACATAATATTCATTTTAAACAATGTACGCTTGAACATGCTGATTTTTATGATGCTGTATTTAAAGGGATTCGCTTTGAAGAAGGGAGTATTAATGAGGCTAACTTTGAACAAACAACTTTAAAAGGGATTGATTTTAGTGATACTCATTTTGAAATGATTATCGCCACACCAGCAGAATTAAAAGGCTGTACCATTTCTAGTTTACAGGCTATTCAATTGATAGCTTTATTCGGGCTACATGTGAAATAGTTTACTTTGTCATGTAAGTTGCTCATACTTTAGTAATAAGCGACTAAATTATTAAAGCTTTGTCACAGTAAGGTGAAATAAAGGACGATTACACTATTTTGCGCTATACTTAATTTATCTTAAGGCGTGAAATGAGAGTGAGCAATTACGATGAAGAAAATTTTAGTAGTGGATGATGAAGAACGCATTGTACGTTTAATGACATTGTACTTAGAGCGTGAAGGATATCAAGTAGATTACGCGACAAATGGTGCTGATGCCATCTTCTTACACGAAGAAATGCACTATGATTGTATCCTTTTAGATGTGATGATGCCAGAGATTGATGGTATTAGTGCATGTCATAAAATTCGTGAGACTTCGTTTGTTCCCATTATTATGGTATCTGCAAAAGGTAATGAAGAAGACCGTATTTTAGGTTTTGAATGCGGTGCTGATGATTATATTGTTAAACCTTTTAGTCCGCGAGAATTGGTATTACGTGTACAGGCCGTAATGAAACGCTCTGTGGACTCGCTTGTTACACCTACAAATCACCAAAATGCTATTCAATTGGGCGATTTACGTATCGACCATGATGCACATCGCGTCACAATTGCTGACAAAGAGGTCATACTCACACCTAAAGAATATGACTTATTGCTTTATTTAGCGCAAAGTCCAGATAAGGTTTTCTCTCGTGAAACTTTATTAACAGATGTATGGCACTATGAATTTTTTGGCGACTTGCGTACGGTTGATACACATATTAAACGTTTACGTGAAAAGTTAAATGACCACTCACCTACGCTTGCAAACAGAATTGCTACAGTATGGGGCGTTGGGTATAAGTTTTCCAGATAAGCATATAAAAAAGCACACCGAAATGGGGTGTGCTTTATTTTATTACCAGAATAAAATATTTTTAAATGCCATAAAGATAGTCGTAAGTAATGCTTTTACACCTACAAGTAGTTCACTAAACGTTAAAATAGGATGGAATAATGTACCTGTCATAGCGTCAGCAAGTCGTCTACGCTTATGACCATTTAATTGCTGTGATAAACAGGTTACTTACTATGATTGCTTGGTAAGTGTATGGTTTGAAAAAGTTGCGCTTTCCGTTGCTAACTCGCTTAACTATCATGACCTTATTACAGAAGCAAATCATCTCGTAAAATATAGTAATAAATAAAAATAAGTAACAAGTCGCTAACAAGACAAAAACACCTTACGTTAATAAGAAATTGTAAACCTTAATACATCAACGTGAAGGTGTTTATTCATTATATTTGTTGTTTGGCTAATTGAATTTGTTCCTTTACTTGTTCAAACCCTGTACCACCATAGGAGTTACGACGACTAACAGCCGCTGTCGGTGCTAAAAGATCAAAGACATCTGCTTCAATTAATGCACTTTCCTTTTGCATATCGTCGAGTGTTAAATCTAATAAGTAACAGCCTTTTTGAATACAAGTAAATACTAATTTCCCTGTCACTTCATGTGCTTCACGAAATGGCATGCCCTTCGTTGCTAAATAATCCGCAAGCTCTGTGGCGTTGGAGAAGTCACTATGCACAGCTTCTTGTAGACGTGATTTATTGACTGTCATTGTACGCACCATCCCCTCAAATATTTTAAGTGCACCAACAACCGTGTGTACAGTATCAAACATTCCCTCTTTGTCTTCTTGCATATCTTTGTTATAAGTTAACGGCGTACCTTTTAAAACCGTTAATAAACCGATGAGATTACCATAAATACGCCCTGTTTTGCCGCGGATCAATTCTGCCATATCTGGATTTTTCTTTTGTGGCATAATGGATGAACCTGTTGAGAAAGCATCATCTAATTCAATAAAAGCAAATTCATCAGTTGACCACATAATAATTTCCTCTGCAAAGCGCGAAAGATGTGTCATTAAAAGCGCACTGTTGTTTAAAAATTCCACAATAAAGTCACGGTCACTCACGGCATCCATTGAATTCGCATATACTTCGCTAAACCCTAATAAATCTGCACTTCTTTGACGGTCAATCGGGAATGTAGTACCTGCCATAGCTCCTGCTCCTAGTGGTGAAATATCAATGCGCTTCATAGACTCCATAAAACGAGCTTTATCACGTGCTAACATCCAAAAGTACGTCATAATATGATGGGCAAATGAGATGGGTTGTGCACGCTGCAAATGGGTATACCCAGGTGCTATTGTATCTATATTTTCCTCTGCCTGTTGGAGTATAGTTTGTTGGAAAGTCGTCAGTAAAGTAATAATTTCTGAAACACGAGCCTTTAAGTATAAATGCATATCTGTTGCCACTTGGTCGTTACGACTACGTCCTGTATGCAATTTGCCTCCTACTGGACCAATTAAATCAATGAGCATTTTTTCTAAATTTAAATGAATATCCTCTTGTGCCACTTGAAATTTAAGTTCATGTTTCAATGCTTTTTCTTTAAGTTGCGCTAAGCCTTGTAAAATTTGCGTCACATCGGCTTGCGGTAGAATACCTGTCTCTCCAAGCATCGTTACATGTGCTATGCTCCCCGCAATATCTTCGATTACTAACTGCTGGTCAAAACCGATAGACGCTCCAAACTCATCTACCCAAGCTTCTGCCGATTTTTGAAAACGGCCACCCCATAATTTTGTCATATTATTCGCTCCTCATAAACAGTTGATCCATATACTACTACATATTTATTGTTTTATTTTTTATTAACAGATGCATTTACAACTGTTGGTAATCCCCATAATTCAATAAAGCCGACTGCTGAATCATGATTAAACATATCTTCACGTGAATAAGTTGCCAATTTTTCATTATAGAGCGAATTTGGCGACTTACGCCCTTCGATAATGGCATGGCCTTTAAATAATTTAACACGCACTGTACCATTCACATATTGTTGTGTATCTTTTAAAAATGCTTGCAATGCTTCACGCAATGGGGAAAACCATAAGCCATCATAAATTAATTCTGTTAATTGTTTTTCAATAACAGGTTTAAAATGAGCAAGCTCTTTTACTAATGTAATATCTTCTAACTCTTTATGTGCTTTTAATAAGACATGTGCGCCTGGTATTTCATATACTTCACGTGATTTAATACCGACTAAACGATTTTCCACATGGTCAATACGACCAATACCATGCTCACCTGCTATTTTATTTACATGTTGAATTAAATCTGCTAACTTCATTGTCTCTCCATTTAATTGAACAGGCACACCTTTAACAAACTCAATTTCTACAATTTCCGCTTGATCTGGCGTTTCTTCTAATGGCTTTGTTAAACCATATGCCTCTTCTGGTGGTGCAATCCAAGGGTCTTCCATAATACCTGCTTCATTCGCACGCCCCCATAAATTTTGGTCAATGGAGAATGGAGAGTCTTTTGTAGCTGGCACAGGCACGTCGTGAGCCAGTGCATATTCAATTTCTTCATCTCGACTCCAACCCCAATCACGCACAGGTGCGAGTACTTCTAAATTAGGGTTTAATGCACGAATGGAAACTTCAAAGCGCACTTGGTCGTTACCTTTACCAGTACATCCATGTGCTACAGCAGAAGCATTTGTTTCATTTGCAATTTCTACTAATTTCTTGGCAATTAAAGGGCGAGATAAAGCGGAAACTAACGGATATTTTTGCTCATACCACGTATGGCCCTGCAATGAAATTAATGCGTAATCTTCTGCAAACTCATCTTTGGCATCAACCATATATGATTCAACAGCACCGACTTGTAGCGCTTTATTTTTAATGAATTCAAGGTCCTTACCTTCGCCAACATCTAAACAAACCGCAATTACGTCATAACCTTGTTCTTTTAAATATGGAATCGCGACTGATGTATCGAGACCACCTGAATAAGCTAATACTACTTTTTTTGTCATATTTCTTACGCCTCCATCGTTGCTGAACTGAATTTTTATACAGTACAACTAAAATTTATACAAGCATTTTACCACGGTATAAAAATGAGTTCAAGTGAATTTTTATAATTTGTTTTTCTACATTAAGGAAATTAGCAAATATGGTACAATAGAGAGCATACCAATTAATAGGAGTAAGAAAATGAAAATTATTGATTTAACTAAAACACTATATGAAGGGATGCCTGTTTACCCTGGTGACCCAGAAGTACACATTACAACAACTCACACCTATGATAGTCATAGCTGGTTATTGCGTACACTTTCGCTTGGGTCACATACTGGCACACATGTTGATGCACCTGCACATATGCATGAAAATGGAGATAATTTAGATGACTTGCCAGCAGAGCGCTTTATGGGCAAAAGTAAAGTTGTACGCCTACAAGACACGTTTCCCATTGAGCGTGGATTGTTTTTTATTGAGGAAGCAACTTTACAAGATGCGCATAAAATTACAGCAAGTCAACCATTATTTGTAGGTGGCAATATTACAGAGGCTTTAGAGCGGGAATTATTACGTCAAGGCATTATTACTTATACACATTTAGTCAATTTAGAACAACTCACAGATGAATTTTTATTCATTGGACTACCATTAAAAATTGCACAAGGTGATGGCTCACCTATTCGTGCTATAGCGATGATAAATGAAGTAGACAAGTGAGGACTCAATCGCTATAGTGAACATGTTATGTATGAAAAAGGGGAATCCATATGCACGTATCAATAATTGTACCTTGTTACAATGAAGAACAAAATATCGAAGCGTTTTACGAAGAAACGCGCACTATACTCAATCAACTTGCTATGCAATGTGAAATTATTTTTATTAATGATGGCAGTAAAGACGGGACGCAAAGACAATTATCACGTCTACACGATAAAGATGACCACTGCCATTACATTCAATTTAGCCGTAACTTTGGTAAAGAGGCTGCTATGTTAGCAGGTTTAAGTTATGCTACTGGCGCCTACAGTATTATTATGGATGCTGATTTGCAACATCCTCCTGAACTGATTCCCAAACTAATTGAAAAAGCCGAAGAAGGTTACGATCAAGTCATTGCTAAACGAAACCGTAAAGGAGATAATGTCTCTCGCACCTTTTTTACAAACATTTATTATAAATGTATCAATGCAATGACAGATGTCCATTTTGAAAATGGCATTGGCGATTTTAGATTATTGTCACGTAAAGCTGTCAATGCATTATTAAATTTACGCGAATACAATCGCTTTTCCAAAGGATTATTTTCTTGGATTGGCTTTGAAGCAGCAACGATTACATATGAAAATGTAACAAGAGCTGAAGGGGATAGTAAATGGTCCTTCCGCAGTTTATTAAACTATGGTATTGATGGTATTATTTCTTTTAACAATAAACCTTTACGTCTCGCTATTTATGGTGGGTTATTAATTACCCTACTTGATTTTATTTATATTTTTGTGATGTTCATTCAAACGATGCTCCATGGAATTGAAGTACCAGGTTACTTTACGACGATAGCTGCGGTATTGTTTTTAGGTGGTGTGCAATTAATTGCCATCGGTATTATTGGTGAGTACATCGGTCGCATTTACTATGAGGTGAAACAGCGACCACCTTATTTAGTCGCTTACTCTACAAAGAAAAAGGTTGACTTAAAATGATGCAACGTATTCATACATTTATTCGTTCTGAAGTATTTCGCTTTATCATAGTAGGTTGTTTAAATACCGCTAATTACTATATTTTATATTTAATCTTTTTAAAGCTCATACAACTCAATTATTTATTCGCACATATTTTGGCTTTTCTTATTAGTATGGTAGGTTCATTTTTCTTGAATTCCTATTTTACGTATCGTACCAAACCTACGTTAAAGAAGTTCTTTCAGTTTCCTATGACTTATGTTGTAAATATTACTGTAACGACGGTAAGTATTTACATTTTAGTGGACTTGATTGGATTAAATGATGTTATATCGCCATTATTAGCCTCATTTATTGCTATTCCATTCACGTTCATTATTTCTAAGAAAATATTACAACAAGGCTAACATACAAAATGGGTAGCGCAGGCTACTCCATATTAAAAGGAACACCGCTTCTATAAATCCGGTGTTCCTTTTTGTATACTTGTTATTTTATATCGAACTAGATACTGTAAAACTCACCCACGAATTAAAACTACAAATGATTAGCTATTTTCTTTATTTTTCAAATTTCTTTTATACCATATTTGATAAATCGTACCAGTTATTAATATAAAAAATGCCAATAACGTAATCAAACGAGCTTGGTCAAAGTAAGGTGTGCGGTAGATGAGTTCAATCTCATGCTCACCTTCTCTTAATGGGATGCCAATAAAGCTATAGTTTACTTCATGAAGAGGAACCTCCTCCCCATTCACTAAAGCTTGCCACCCCTTACTATAAGGTATGCTAAATATTGCGATACTTGGTTCATTAACTGCCATTGTACCTGTAACTCCTGTATCTTGCACTGTACTATTCGTTAGTGCATGTGCATTGCGTGCTTGCAACAAAGCAGGTAGGGGCTCATAACTATTAAAATGTGTAGCTATATTTTGAAGCTCATACTGTCCTTTTATCAAATGTACATCAATATAAGGTTTATCGTAGTTATGTCCTAAATTAAATGTATAATCTTTTTTAAGGTAGTGCCAAGGGTTACTTTGCCCTAAATAATGAAACGACTTGTCCAATACCTTTACAATATAAGACTTCTCTTCTGCTTTCATTAATTCCATCTGCAGATGATATTCCCCTACAGTTGGATTTTGTGGGAGTGGGATTCTTAATTGTCCTCCTGCTTCCCCTACTGTAATATGTGAGGCATCTGTCATGGTAATATTAGTGAGCTCAATATCTGTCATAGCCACCTTTTTTGTAGCTGTTACTAACTTGGAGGGGTCAAAGTTTGATGACCCTTGTTGTAATTGTTGATCGTTATTGTGTACAATAACGGCTTGCCAAATGGCTTGGTCAAAAGCTGCGCTTGTCAGTTGTTCAGCTTCAGAAGTAGTCAGCCACTGGTCGGCAGGTATGGCGAAACCTACTGGCAACGTCTCTTTCGCCTCATAAATTGTCCATTCTCCTAATGTAGCCATCGCCTGATGATGATACGGGATATGTCTAGCTCGATCTTTAATCACTTGGAAACGATTCGCCATCCATAACTCTTGATATAAACGCTCATCATAATTTGCATAACGACTTACTGAACCACTTTGTAAAGTTTGGCTATGTTCTTTATAATATTGATGAATATTGAGTGGGATTAGGCTTTGATACGTGCTGTTACTATAGTAAGGATAATAAAAACTTGCATTGTCTGGTATAGCATCGTCAGCCCAAATTGTACGTTGTATACCTTGTGTACGCTGTTGAATAAGTTGGGCTACTTCTTGTGTTATTTTATTATCATAACCAGGTAGTTGCAAAAATTCGCGACTTAATGTCTGATATGTGCTTGCATCACCAAGTACACGTGTGAAATAAAAATGGGCTTGTAATGTACTATGTGCAAATAATAATAATAAAAGAGAAGAGGCAAAACCTATGCGCCACCGTTTCGTTTGTACAAGCCAATAGCCTCCTAATGCAATCATACTGCCTATACCTATGACTAACAATTTCATATTCACAGCCGTGATCGTTTGATCGCTTACTAGTAACACAATGATTAACCATACTAATAAGCTCATACTCGCAATCAAATAAGGCTGCCATTGTATTGTTCGTACCCGTGTCATCGTTTCTGCACTTAAAAGAGCAATCCCTAAATAAACCCCATAAAACCAACGCCTCTGCATAGCAGCAAAACCATTAAATACAGAATACATATAAGGAATACAGATCATTACGATGAGCACCATTAAAAAATATTTATAGCGTTTAGGTTGCTTTGTCATAAGTAAACAAATCATCAGTACACCTGTAATTAAGGGTAATAGCATCGCATCTGCTTCTTGGTATGACAGAAATAAAGTCTTTGGCAGTTGAAAGTAAAAATCCCAACTGAAAAATAAGGCATATTTAGCTTCTTGACCATGTCGATCACTTTGTAAATACTGGTATACAGCAGGTATAAAAGCGATAGCAGCTAATGCTAAACTACATACATAATACAAACTTAAATGCAACGCATAACGGACAAAATTACGCCATGTTGTAACCGTTTGTGTATCAAAAAATAAAAAGATAGCATAGCACATTACAAATAAGGTTGTAATGTAACCGAAATAAAAATTAAGTAAAGCCAGTGCCATAGTTAAAATGAAAGGAAATGCTATTTTTCTTCGGACAGTAATTTCTAAACCAAGCAGTACTACTGGCAGTAGCACAAAAGCCTCTACCATAAAATCTAATGTCAAACCATATTGAATGAAGACAAAAGAAGTGCTATACATAATTGCCCCAAAGCTCGCAGCTACAAAGCCATTACCACGATAAGTGAATAAAGCATACGTAAAAAGTGAGGCAATGACCATTTGTATTATTAATACATACGTATGTTGTGTAGCTAACGTTGTGATTGTGCTAGCACCTGTCAAAAAAGTAGTCAGGTAAAAGGTCAGCGATGTTGAGTAATAATAGGCAAACTGCCCATACACATCGCCACCAATACCGTATTGCCATGACCAAAATAACGATTGCCCTTGATGGATGAGATCACTTAGTAACATTTTATAATAGAGCATTTGTGTCGTAGCGTCTGCACCGCGCATCAACATCGGTGAGTCTGTCTTTAAAAAATACCACAATGCAGCCCTAACAGCAGCCAAACTCACTACGCTAATCGCAATAATTGGCACTACTTTACGCATTTTACTCCCCTCCTTTAACACGCTGCATTTTACGGCGATAAAGTGGTAATACATAATGAAGTAATAACAACAATAAACCAATCACTGTTATGCCTAAACTCTCAATGAAGTACGGCGTTTGATACGCTAAAGTAATGGTATGTTTTCCTGCTGTGATTGGTAACCCCATAAATGTAAAGTCTACCTCATGTAACGGTACTTCTTGCCCATCTATTGTGGCCATCCAGCCCTTACTATATGGAATACTTAACAATACTACACCTTTAGCTGGTACTTCAATCACACCTGATAATGTGTGGGGTGTTGTAGTAATTTGTGTGAGTGGATACTTTTTCAGTTGCTCAACTTGTGTTACGTAATGACTATAATTAAGGAAATCAATACGCACCTCTGTAATTGTGTAAGTACCTTCTGTTAATTGTACGTCAATATAATCTGTTTTATGTTGCCAACCTAAATTAAAGTGAAACTGCTCTTTCGGATAATTCCATACATTGTATTTCCCTAAGTAAGTCATCTTTTTATCTAACATTTGCATCGTAAACCCGCTATCATCTCGCTTATTGATTGTGAGTGCAACATGCACCTCACCTTGCTGTTCTTTTGGCTTTTGAAAAGGGATCCGAATAGAGCCATTATTATGCATAACAAATGTATTACCTTGTTGCGTGCCATTTACTACTGTGACACCTGCCAAACCTTG
This sequence comes from Lysinibacillus alkalisoli, assembly GCF_014643595.1. Classification (GTDB taxonomy): domain Bacteria; phylum Bacillota; class Bacilli; order Bacillales_A; family Planococcaceae; genus Metalysinibacillus; species Metalysinibacillus alkalisoli. The sequence goes on along the minus strand of NZ_BMJT01000002.1, from coordinate 148,747 downwards.
TTTTAACGTTGTAGCTTGTAAATCTTGTAAGTCTATATGAGAGCGTTGTTGTTGCAAGCTTTTATCTGCGTCCTTCACAATGAAACTTTGTAACAACAATTCATCTTGTTGTGCACTTGTCAGTGGTGCAACTTGACTCTCTGTTACATACGCTGTATTAGGAAACCATACTCCTAAAGGTAAAGCATATTGATTCTCCCATAACTCCCATTCCTTATTAGCGTACACCTGTTCATAGCCATATGGCTTATGACGCGCATTAGGTTGTACTACTGTAAAGCGATTGCCTAATAACGTCTCCAAAAACAACCGCTCATCATAATTGTTATACACACTCACTGTACCTGGTTGTAAGGTTTTGGATTGCTCTTTAAAAAAATGATGAACATTGTTAGGGATTAAACTATTATACGCAGCACTCGAAGGATAACCATAATACATGCTCATGTTTACTTCTGTACTTGGATCATCCCAAATTGTCCGTTCCATCCCAGTACGACGTTGATTAATTTGTGAGACGATATCCAAGGCTAGCTCATTTGTAAAACCTGGCTTTGTAAAAAATGCTTCTGCCGCTTTCTTTTGATCTTGCTGAGGCCCAAGTAATGCGGTGAATGTAGCATGATATTGCACCATTCCCGTCATTATTACGATAAGGATAATACTTATCGTCGCCCCTCTGTATAGCCATACTTTTTGAGTCATAGCTAGTAACAATAAGATGACAGTGATAATAGCAAATCCTATTAACATACTATCTGTTGCCTCAGTTTCGCGTCCCTGCAACGACCATGTACGTTGCCCGCTCCAATACACTATGCTAAGTAATATTACACTAAGCCAGACAATCGTGCGCCGCTTCATCTTGATAACGTCATCAAAACTATATGCCGCTAAATAAGTGAAGCCAAATAATAACATATAAAACCAACGACGTTGCATAGCTGAAAAGCCGTTCATCATAGAATATACATATGGGGAAACAAGCAATAGTAATAAGGTAACGAGCCATAATTTTTTAGGCAAATATTGACGATTTGGCAAGCCAAACATGGCAAGTAATAATACACCTGCAATCATGGCAATCCCTATTACACCTGTCTCCTGATACGATAAAAAGAACCATCTCGGTATTCGTGCATATGTATCATCTTTAAAAAATAAAGACAACTCATACTCTGCTCCTATACGTCCACTTTGCAAAAATTGATACACTGTAGGGAAAAAGCCAACAGCTGCAATCATTACACTAAGCATATAATAACCACTTGTAGTTAATACATACTGTAAAAAACCTTTCACTGACTTTGTAAAACGAGGTTCATCAAAGAATTTATATATGGCATAGATCATTAAAAAAATAGTTGTCATATACGCAAAATAAAAGTTAGAAAATAGAACTATAGCTAAGGTAATAACAAAGGCATAAGGTTTATTCGACTTTATGTAATGTTCAAACCCTAAAATAACAAGTGGTAATAACATAAAACTTTCCATCATAAAATCAAAAATAACAGCATAATTTGCTAAAAAGGCACTACCACCATACAGCACACTTCCAAGAAAAGCAGCCAAATAACTCCGCTCTTTATAACGTAATAATGTAAACATGATATACATACCAAATGTAACTTGTAACATTAATGTAGGCAGTGTTAATGCTAAAATAGCATCAACTGTAGGCGTATCAAATAATAAACTTGCTATAAATGAAATAGATGTTGTGTAATAATAACCGAATTGCCCATACACATCGCCACCTAAGCCATATACCCATGACCAAAATAAACCGCCATCCTCGACTAGCTGGCGAATAAGATGTTTAAAATATAAAAATTGCCCTGTGGCATCTGTACCACGCATTGTAGCTGGTGCACCTGAGCGAATAAAATAATAAAAGAACAATGCACTAATCCCGTACAATACTAAGATAATACCGCTCTGTTGTAACCCTTTTTTTAACATGTTTTACTCCTTAATTAACCAATATCATATATTATTGTAACGAATTCACTATAGTGATACAACCTCGCATCCTAATGCTTGTCTTCAAACGATATGACTTGAGATAAAATGAATGGTTAGTTGTCATATTATTTTACTAAATGAAAAGACACTAAATCTTTAATACTAGTGTTGTTTGTATGTATAATATGAATTGATTACTATTACCTAATTCATACTATATTATTGTAGTTGCAATACGCCATGACGAATTAGTGTGATTTGGAGGATACTATTGTGACTTTACAGGAGCAAAATTTAAATGCCTTTGTCGTACAAGCTTTAGATAAAAATATGGCGATTATTTTATTTGATGACACGCGTCACGTGCAATATGTAAGCCCATCCTTCGCTGCAGCTGTTCATTATACACCGCAACAAATGGTTGGTATGGCACACCGTGAACTTTGTTTTGATCATTTTGTTAATCGACCGGAATACGAACACTTTTGGCGCAATTTATTAGCTGGGCACAAATACGAGGACAAAATTGAACGTAAGGACCGCTATGGCAACAGCGTGTGGTTAGAGGCTAACTATATGCCCATTTTCAACGAAAAAAGACGAGTTACTCACATTTTAAAGATTGCCTTTAACATTACAGAACGCCAAACAAAAATACGTACTGTAACTGATCACTTGCATCAGATGGCAGAAAACTTGAACTACCTTTCAACAAATGGGATTATGAGTAGTCGCCACTTAGCTGCTGGTATTGAAGAAGTGGCGACTATCTCTACAACAAACGCTACTATTATTACATCCCTTGAAAAGCGTACACAAGATATTCAACAAGTGGTACAAACCATTCGTGAAATTGCCGCGCAAACCAATTTGCTTGCACTAAATGCTGCAATTGAAGCCGCGCGTGCAGGTGAGCATGGGCGTGGGTTTACTGTAGTTGCTAATGAAGTACGCAAATTGTCAGAACGTGTAGAACAATCCATTGTGGAAGTACGTTCGAATGTAAATGCCATCACGAAAGAAATTGACGAAATGTCTAGTGGGGTGCACGCTATTCATAACACTGTATCTGCCAATTCTTCGCAAATACAAACAACATTAGATGATTTTGATGCTATGACAGCTGCTGCCCATTCGCTTGAAAAGGAAGCCAAAAACTTCCGCCAATGGATTTAACGTTGATCACTTTATTCACGAGGCCATAAAAGCTATGCAAAAATGAGTTCGGCATAATGCCGAACTCATTTTATATTGTAATTATTTATTCGCCTGCTTGTAACTCATACATTTCTGCATAACGCCCACCTAAAGCTAATAATTCTTCATGTGAACCACTTTCGGCAATTTCACCTGCATCTAAAACTAAAATTTTATCTGCTGATTTAATTGTTGACAAACGATGTGCAATAACAAAAGTTGTACGTCCTGCTTTTAATACATCCATTGCATGTTGAATCATTTCCTCTGTTTCTGTATCAATATTAGAAGTAGCTTCGTCTAATATTAAAATTGCAGGGTCAAAAGCTAATGCCCTTGCAAATGAAATTAATTGACGTTGTCCTGCTGATAACGTATTTCCTTTCTCAATAACAGGCTCATCGATACCTTGAGGTAAATTACGCAACACACGTTCGCCACCTACCGCTTGTAAAGCTCGTTCTACTTTATCTCGCGTAATAGCAGGATCATTTAAACTTACATTTGAAGCAATAGTACCTGTGAATAAATAAGGATCTTGCAGCACAATACCCATATGTTCACGAATGGCTTGTCGCGAATGATTAGCAAGTGGCTCGCCATCAATTGTAATTTGACCTTTAGACACATCATAAAAGCGGAATAATAAATTCATAATCGAACTTTTACCAGAACCTGTATGACCGACTAATGCAATTGTTTCACCTTTTTTAGCTTCAAAATCAATATCTTTTAAGACATACTCTTCTTCTTTGTATGCAAACCAAACGTGTTCAAAACGCACATTACCTTCATAACGCGTTATTTTTTTATCATCAACAGGTTCACCCTTTTGATCGAGTAAAGAAAAGACACGTTCTGAAGCAACATTTGCACGTTCTAAATGCGACAGTTGATTAACAATATTCGTAACAGGGCTAAAAATACGCGTAATATAATCAACAAAAGCATAGAGTAAACCAATAGATACACCGAAGTCTGGCCCTAAAGATTGCGTACCAAAATATACGATAAACGTTAATAGCGCTACAGATTGCAACGTCTCTACTAAGTTAAACGAAGTCGCAGCATCCAATACGAGTAATTTATTTTGATAACGGTAATGTTCATCATTTGTTTTTTCAAACTCTTCTTGCATTTGCTTTTCACGACCAAATGCTTGAATAATCGGCATACCTTGAATGGACTCATTAATACGAGCATTCATATCACTCACTTTACTGCGAATGACATGATTGTATTTTGACGCAATGCGACGATACAATACCATCCACAATAAAATAATTGGCACTAATGCTAAAGCAATTAAGGCCATGCGCCACTCTAAAATAAAGAGCGCAATATAAATCCCTAAAATCATCATAATACTTGATGCAAAGTTAGATAGCACTGTAACAAATAAATTGCGAATCGCCTCTGTATCATTCGTAATGCGCGATACAACTTTACCAGCAGGTAAGTTATCAAAATAGCGAATTGGTAATGTTTGTACATGTTCATAAACATCATTACGCATTTTTTGAATAATACGATTAGCACCATTATTTAATAAGATAGCTTGAATATAACGGAATATAGCAGCGATAATGGCCAATCCTAAAAATACAGCTAATAAAAGAACAAGCGCTTTTACATTAATACCTGTTGTGTCTGCTGTTGCGATATGGTCATCAATAATGCGCTTTGCAATAAAAGGACCGGATACATCTGCTGCAACAGCTATCATTAATAGAAACAGACCAAGTAAGAGTGGTTTTTTATACAATTTAGCATAGCCAAATAATCGTTCTCTTGTACGCATTATTCCACCCCCTCAATTTGTTGGCGGTCGTACTGTTCTTTGTACCAGCCTTTTTCTTGTAGTAATTGTTCATGTGTACCTTCTTCTGTTACATAGCCATCTTCTAACACAATAATATGATCCGCATGTTGCACAGCAGAGAGACGGTGCGTCACAATTAATGTGGTTTTATCTGCGCGGACTTGACGTATATTAGCAATAATACGCGCTTCTGTTTTAGCATCTACTGCGGATAAAGAATCATCTAAAATTAAGATCTCTGGGTCACGAATCAGGGCACGTGCAATAGAAATACGCTGTTTTTGTCCACCTGATAAGGCGACTCCTTTTTCACCAACAAGCGTTTGAATGCCTTCTGGCAAACGCTTTAAATCTTTATCAAAATCTGCCATGCGAATGGCTTCTTGTAACTGTTGTTCTGTGGCATCTGGTTTGCCAAACAAAATATTTTCGCGAACAGTACGTGAGAATAATACATGTGATTGTGGCACATAACCAATCCAATCGCGCACTTGTGCCTTTGTTTGCGCCTCGATGGAAGCTTGCCCAAGTTGCAGCTCTCCATCACCTTTTGGATATTCACGCAATAATTGCTTAATAAATGTTGTTTTACCACTACCTGTTTTACCTACAATACCTAATGTTTCACCACGTCTAATATGCACATTAATATCTTGCAGATTAGCGCTATGGGATTGTGGATACTGGAATTTCAAACCTTTAAATTGAATTTCATCAGGTCGTTCCAAAATAGTAGCATCAATAGGGTCAACTACCGCTTCCTTAGCCTCCAATGTTTCTTGTACACGGTCTAAAGAGGCATTCCCCATTTGCATAACATTAATTAATTCGCCAATGGCAAACATCGGCCACACAATCATGCCAAGATACACATTAAACATCACGAGACCACCAACAGTCATTTCACCATTAGCTACTAAAAATGCACCATAACCTAAACCAATCATATAGCTTAATGTTGTGACGATTTTTGTTAATGGGTTGAACAGTGCCTCCACACGCTTAACACGCATGTTTTTTTGATAGACATCTTCTGTCATCGTAGCAAATTGTTCTTCCATTTCTCGTTCTTGTACATACGCTCGCACCACTCGCACACCTTCAACAGCTTCTAAAACGCCATCGTTTAAATCACCGAATGACTTTTGTGCTTTCATATAGCGCTCATGTATTAATTTACCTAATATTTTCATAGCTATTGCTAAAAGAGGTAATGGCAGAACGGCTGCCAATGTTAATTTCCATGAAACCATGACACACATCGTCACGATTATCGTTAATAAATATAATGTGGAATCGGCTAATGTTAAAATACCGAAACCTGCTGTCTCAGCCACTGCTGATAAATCATTTGTTGCACGAGCCATTAAGTCACCTGTACGGTTTTTCTCGTAAAATGTAGGCGTCATGTGCAAAAATTTGCGCATTAAATGCGAACGAAATTGACGTTCTAACTCATTTGCTCCACTAAATAAATAATATTGCCAACCAAAGCTAGCGATATAAGACAAAATAATCGTTACAGCGAGATAAATGACTTGCTCCATTAAAAATGAAGTTGTCATATTATTTTGATGAATGGCATCAATTGTTTTACCTACAAGTAGCGGTGGGATAATAGCTAATAAGTTAGCAACACATAATAAAAAAATTGCTACCGTATATTTTTTCCATTGTTCTTTAAAAAACCATTGTAATTTTCCTAATACTGAAAACATATAAAACTCCCTTTTCTATTATAAAATTGCTAGTCGGGGTCCATCGACTCCTTTATAATTTTTTTGTTTTGTTCAAGTAACTTTTTCATAATCCTCTCTCCCTCATTTCGATTACATTTACTAAAAATGACAACAAAAAAGCACATACTCTTTTGAGCATGTGCTAAAAGGGCAGACATATACCACATCTATCCCTATTTTATTGTAGTCATTGGTAAGAGATAATGGGTGTTATGAAATTGTTGCTCATGATGACCTACTGTTCTGATTTTCATAGTCCTTACCTCCTCACGTTATAGTAGTAATGCTTCTATAGATTAACATGACATAAATTGAATTGTCAATTAATTTTTTATTATAGCAATATTCTTATCTCATTATGTCCTATATTTTTATCGCAAACGATTAGCCTTTTAACCACTACTCTATTAAACAAGACGTTGAGATAACTATGTAAAAGTGCGAAGCCTTTGCCGATTCACATAATTGATAACGCTAATTCCACCAATCGTAAGGCATCTTGATATTTTTAAATAAAAAAGGTTATCCAACTTGCGGAATAACCTTTTTCATATCTACGTTAAAATGTAAAACGATTAATTAAATTTTGTAACTCTTGTGCCTGTTCTGCCATATGATGTGAAGCATCATCAATTTGTTTGATTGCTTCTAATTGTTCCTCTGTTGCTGCTGCAACATGTGTAATATTGTCAGAAATAGTGGTAGAAATTTGTGCCACTGCTTCAGTTGATGAGGTGATTTCTTCTACACCTGCTGACATTTGTTCAGTAACAGCTGATACTTCATGGACTTGCGTATTCACTTCATCAATAGCACCTTTAATTTTCACAAAGCCTTGTTGGGTAGCATTAACCACTTGAATACCTGCTGCTGTTTCTTTTGTATTGCCTTCCATAGCTGTCATAACACGCTGGGTATCCTGTTGAATGGTCCCAATTAATAAAGCAATTTGATCTGCCGATTGTTTAGACTGCTCTGCTAAAATACGCACTTCATTTGCCACTACAGCAAAGCCTTTACCTTGTTCACCTGCTCTTGCTGCTTCAATCGCAGCATTTAAAGCTAATAAATTTGTTTGATCTGCAATACCAGTAATGACAGAAACAATATGACCAATCTCATTTGATTGATCTGCTAATTTTCCAATGGCATGCGATACTGCATCAGATGAGATGTTAATCGCATCCATTTGTTGAATAACACGTTGGAGTGCCTCATTACCTTCTTCTGCTTCATCGCTTGTTTGTTTAGTAGCATCTGCAATACTTGCGGTTGTTTCCGCTACTTGTTGTACACCAATCGCCATTTCTTGTAGAGCTGTCACACTTTCTGTAATACTTGTTACTGTCTGCTCAGAACCATCATCTACTTGATGCATCGTATCATTGATTTGTGTTGTTGCGCCTGCCGTTTCAGCTGCAGTTTCTGACAATTGTCTAGATGTAGCCGTTACAGATTGCGCGGTTGTATGAATTTGTTGCATCATTTGCTTTAATGTAGTTAACATATTGTTAAAAGACTGTGCAACTTGCCCAATTTCATCTTTTGATGTAATAGAAATGGTTTTTGTTAAGTCGCCTTCACCTTTAGCAATCGTATCAATCTGTTTTACTAAACGTCGCAGTGGTTTAACCATACGTGCTGTCAATAGCGAGCTCACCACAAATGCTATAAGTAAAACGACTGCTACAATTAAAGCTAAGCGCGTAATAAAACTCCATAATACTGTTTGTATTTCATCAATAATCTCCCCTACAAACCACATCCCAATAATTTCGCCTTTTGCATTTTTAATGGGTGTATATAAAGTTAAATACTTAGTGCCAACGACATCCGCTTCACCAATATATGTCTCTCCTTTTTCCATCACCGCTTCAATAACAATAGGGTCTGCATCTTTTCCAGTTAGACGCTTACCATCAAGTTCTAGTGTCGTGATTAAGCCCTTGGTATCTTGAAAGACCGTTACGCCACCATCCATCATTTGTCCAAGCTCATCAATCAGCGGTACTTGCTCTTCAATGCGTGTATCCCCCTTATACAACGCACCTTCTTTTATCTGCCAGTCACCTTTGACTCTCTCATCAAATAAGTTGTAACTTAAGGCAGATAATTTTTCTACATTTTTTTCATAATTTTCGTACATTAAATTCGTTGATTGAAAATAAATGACAATACCAATTACTATGGTAACTAATAAAATAAAAGCCATAACTAACGAATTAAATTTTGCACGCAAAGACATATGTATGCATCCTCTCCAGAAGTGAATTATCTAGGTTATTTTGCCTATACTTTTAATGTATATCATATAACAATGGTATTCAATACCATGGAAAATTGTTTACAACATAGACACAAAAAAGGCGCAATTTAGCACAAATTAGTGTTAAATCACGCCTTTTTATTATAATTATTACATAAATTTAAAGCTCACTTAACATCACTATCTCACTTACAATAAACGCTTACGCAAGGTTGCTGGGTCGTCTTGTGATAATAAACCAAATGGCACATCTAATACCGTGCGGGCACCGCGTTCACCATTATGAGATAAGCGATACGCTGCTCGTGCATATGCTACTAACACACTTGACGTAAAGGCAGGGTTACTTTCTAGCTTTAGTGAGAACTCCATAATTTGCTTATGCTGTTGTGCACTCTCTCCACTACGAATCACAAAACCACCATGTGGCATTCCACTATGCTCGGCTGTAAAGGTTGCTTCGTCAATAAAATGTACAGTTGTCTCGTACTCGTCAAAATAATTTGGCATCGTAACAATCGTTTGTTCAATTGCTTGTTGGTCAGCACCATCTTCTACAACGACATAACAGACCCTAGCATGTTTTTCACGTGTAGTTAATGAGGGATTTTCACCACTACGCACTCGATTAACCGCCTCTTCTAGCGGAAGTGTGTATTGTACAGCCTGTTTAACCCCTTCAATGCGACGAACAGCATCGGAATGCCCTTGGCTTAAACCATCGCCCCAAAATGTATACGTCTCCCCTTGTGGAAGGACACACTCACCTAATAAACGATTTAACGAAAACAGACCTGGGTCCCACCCTACAGAAATCAACGCGATGTTCCCACCACGTAATGCTGCTTGATCTACTTCTTGGAAAAATGCAGGAATTTTAGCATGTGTATCAAAACTATCCACCGTCGTAAAATGTTCTGCTAATGCGGGTACTTGTTCTGGTAAATCTGTAGCTGACCCCCCACATAATAACATCACATCAATCTCATCTTTAAACTGTAAAACATCATCAAGATGACATACTTGTGCTTCAGCCGTTGCAATTTTCACTTCTGATGGATTGCGACGTGTAAACACAGCTACTAACACCATATCATCATTTTGTGTAATAGCTTGTTCTGCACCTTTCCCCAAATTCCCGTAACCTACAATCCCAACTTTTATTTTGCTCATAGACTAACCTCCATTGCGAAATGTATGTTCTATTCTACCATAAAATTCTTAATTATTTGACGGTTTAGCTCGGCTTTTTCAGAACATTTTTAATAAAACGTTATCATAACGGCTGAAGTTCAGTCATTTGTCACAAAACTATAAAGTAAATTGGCGTAACTCTTGCTGCAAGGTATGTGTGACTTCTTCTAAAGCTATAATTTTTTCATGTATAGTATGGAAAGCTTGTAGTTGTTCATTAGCAGACGCTGTAATTTCTTCTGTACCTGCCGCATTTTCCTCCGTTATAGCGGAAATATTTGTGATAGCACTCGCCATATCACCGCTCATGCTCTCTGTGCTTTCAATCTCTTTGACAACTTGCTCTAACTCTTTATTCATCTGCATCATCTGAGCAGCAATTTGCTGAAAGGCTGCTTCGGTCGTCATCATAGACTGTGATTGTTCTTGCATCAATTGGTGCCCCTCTTGTACACGCTGTTGTATGAGATTAATACCTGTTTGCATCTGTTGTGCCATCGTCGAAATCAATTGTGTTGCCTTCTCTGTTTCCGTGGAGAGTTTTTTTACTTCATGCGCTACTACTGCAAAACCTTTGCCAGCCTCACCAGCCCGAGCAGCTTCAATCGCTGCATTAATAGCTAAAAGGTTAGTTTGATTAGCAATTGTATAAACAACTGTCGTTGCTTCTTGAATAGTCGTAGTAAGTGACATAAAGTCTGTCACGGCTGTTTTAATATCATCTGATGTTGCTGTAATTGTTGTTGTTAAGTTTGATTGTTGCTGTAAAGATGTTTGCCCTTCATTCACCACTTCCAAAGTGGTTTGACTTGTGGTGGTAACATGTTCACTAATCTCACGCACCTCTGTAAACTCATCGTTTACATGATGAATCAAAGTAGCTGTCTTTTGTGTTTCTTCAGAAATCACCATGCTTCCTTTAGCCAACTGATCTGTAGCTTCTGCGATTTGTACGCTACCTTCTTTTAATGTACGCATATATTGTGTAACTTGACTTGTAAATTGTGATACATTGTTGCCAGTTTGCTCAATCGATTGAATGGTACCTCTTAAAGTATTCATCATAGTCACAAAATTTGTCGCAAGATTATTGATTTCTTTATAACTTCCTGTAGTTAAGGCTTGCATATCATGAGCTATTGTTAAGTCACCCTTGGCAATAGCTTGAGTGGACTGTACCATCGTCTGTAATGGTTTAGCGATTTTTCTAGCTGCCATAAATGAAAAAATCACAGCAATCATAATGAGTAACACACTACCAAAAACAATAAATGTTGTCATAAAGGTAAGTTTGTTTTTAATATCTGTATTAAGTGACTCATACCACTGATTTGTCTCTTGTTTTAATACATGCATATCATTTAATATCCCCATAATACGCAAGGATTGTTTTTTTACTTCTGCCACATCATTTTGTTGTAAACCATCTGTAGCTGCACTCACTAACACTTCATACTTATCTGCAATTTTCCGAATGATAACTTGATGCTCTTCAACTTTTGCTAGTGGCTCTAATGCCGTTAAACTTCCTTGTGTCAATGCGATATTGTCTAATGCTTCTTTTTTATTCGCCTCAGACGCTAAATAAGTATAATGGTTCAAAGATTGGCTTGTGACAATTAAATCTTGTTCTAAATCTTTAATCATCATTAACAAGTTTGTATCGTCTTGTGCCGTTGTTTGTACGTTAAACGTTTGATACACCATAAATGCTAACATAGCGACTGCTAACATAACGGGCAGTAATGTATTAATAAAAATTTTACTTTGTAACCTCATCACTGCACCTCCTCTTTTACAATCAACTCACCCTTTATTATGGCTTCTTTTGCCTTATCTAAAGTCCGTTGATATTGCTTTGGCGCAGAAATTACGCGCAGAGGTGCTAAACCTACACCTGCTTCTTTTAAACCTAATTCATAGTGTTGCTGTTGTTCTTGATTGTGTAATAGATCATTAACGACTTGATAGATCGCTTGGTCAACATTTTTCAACATGGAGGTTACAACAGCCTTTTCTGCAATAAAAAATTGATCTGTGTCAACACCTGCAGCATACACGCCTTTTTTCTCTGCTGCTTGTAATGCACCAAAACCTGAAAAACCTGCAGCATGATAAATAAAATCTGCACCTTGATCCATATGTTGAAGAGCAATTTGTTCACCTAATTTAGCATTATTGAAATCATTAGCATACTCACGTTTAATCGCGATATCTTTGTCAATATAGCGAGCTCCTTGTATGTACCCTGCTTCAAAATGTTGAATAACAGGTGTTACTTCCCCACCTATAAAACTAATCTGCTTATTTGTAGAAGTTAATGCCGCAAGCATACCAATTAAAAAACTAGCTTCGTGTTCTTTAAAGGTAATTGATATGATGTTTGAAGCATCTGCTTGCCCGTCAACGAGTATAAAAGTTTCTTGTGGATACTTTTCGGCTACTTTTGTTAACGCCTTCTGTGCACTAAAACCTAATCCAATAATTGCATCATATTGCTCTGTTACTAATTGTTCTAACTGCTGTTCATAATTACCGTCTATTACTTCTTTATAATCGAATAAGATGCCTAATTCATCTCTCGCTTTTGTTAAACCATTAAAAGCCAAGTCATTAAATGATTCATCGCCTAGACCTGCATCAGAAAGTACAATCCCAACCCGATAAGGTCTCGTTTCCTCCTCTGCCTTTGTACTACACCCTGCCAATAAAACAATAAGACCTATGACAATCCAGCCCATATGTTTCATAGTGACACCTCCATAATCTGTTTAATCTGCTACGTTATAAATGATAAGTATTATCACGAACTGCCCTTCGCTTTTCTTATTACTCAAACAATATAAATAAGCTTATTTACCTATAGTTTATATTTATATAGTAGCCCCAAAGACTACTATACTTATTTTAATGATAAAAGTAAATTATTTCATGAATTAGAAGGTACCGTAAAGGGTATTTTTTGCCATAAAAAAAGACTCCAGTTAGACTGGAGTCTTTAACACGCGTTAATTATTGTTCTGTTGCTTTTGCACGTAGTACCATTTGTAAAATACCACCGTGACGATAGTAGTCTACTTCTACTTCTGAGTCGAAACGAGCTAAAGCTTGGAATTCTTTAACGGTACCGTCTTCAGATTTAGCTGTTACTGTTAGGATATCACGAGGTTTAACGCCTTCAGCGATGTTAACAGAGATTTCTTCTTTACCAGTTAAGCCTAAAGTTTCAGCAGATTCGCCAGCCATGAATTGAAGAGGTAGAACACCCATCATTACAAGGTTAGAACGGTGAATACGCTCGTAGCTTTGTGCGATAACTGTTTTAATGCCTAAAAGGTTAGTACCTTTTGCTGCCCAGTCACGTGAAGAACCCATACCGTAGTCGTTACCAGCCAATACTACTAAGCCAGTGCCGTCTGCTTGGTACTTCATGCAAGCGTCGTAGATGTACTCTACTTCGCCAGTTGGCCAGTACGTAGTGAAGCCACCTTCAGTACCTGGAGCCACTTGGTTACGGATACGGATGTTAGCGAATGTACCGCGCATCATTACTTCGTGGTTACCACGACGTGAACCGTATGAGTTGAAGTCGCGAATCGCAACGCCATTCTCGATTAAATATTTACCTGCAGGTGTATCTTTACCGATTGCACCAGCTGGTGAAATATGGTCAGTTGTAATTGAGTCACCAAACTTAGCGATTACACGCATGTTGTCAAGGCTTTCGATTGAGCCTGGCTCTTTTGCAAGACCTTGGAAGAATGGTGGGTTTTGGATGTAAGTTGATTTGTCATCGAATGTGTAAAGAGATTCAGTTGACGTTTCAATGGCATTCCAAGCTTCGTTAGCAGTGAATACTGTTTCATATTCTTTTTGGAATAATTCACGAGTAACTACTTTGTTTAATACTTCGTTTACTTCTTCAGTTGCAGGCCAGATGTCTTTGAAGAATACATCTTTACCGTCAGCTGTTTTACCAATAGCGTCTGTTTGTAGGTCGATGTCTACAGTACCAGCTAATGCGTATGCTACTACTAATGGTGGTGAAGCAAGGTAGTTCGCTTTTACAAGTGGGTGAACACGGCCTTCGAAGTTACGGTTACCAGAAAGTACAGAAGTTACGAATAAGTCGTTATCTTTAATCGCGTCTTCGATTTCTGGAAGTAAAGGACCTGAGTTACCGATACATGTTGTACAGCCGTAACCCACAGTGTTAAAGCCAATTTTGTTTAGGTATTCTTGAAGACCTGAATCTTCTAGGTAACCTGTAACAACTTTTGAACCTGGTGCTAAAGAAGTTTTAACCCATTTAGGAACTTCCATGCCTAACTCAACCGCTTTTTTAGCTACAAGACCTGCAGCGATTAAAACGTATGGGTTAGATGTATTTGTACAAGATGTAATAGCAGCAATTGCTACTGCACCTGTTGGGATTTCTACGTCGCCTTCAGCGAATTTAGCTGTAGATGTTTTAGCGAACTCATCTTCAGTTAAACCGAAGCCTTGTACGCCCATTGGTGCTGTAACGGCTTCTTTGTAGCGTGCACGCATTTGAGATAATGGAATTAAGTCTTGTGGACGTTTAGGGCCAGAAAGGTTTGGCTCAATGTCTGCAAGGTCAATTTCTACTACATCAGTGTATACAGGCTCTAATGTTGGGTCAAAGAACATGTCGTTAGCTTTAAGATAAGCTTCAACAACTGCTACGTGTTCTTCATCACGACCAGTTAAACGCATATAGTTAAGTGATTCTTCATCAATTGCGAAGTAACCACAAGTAGCACCATACTCAGGCGCCATGTTTGAAATTGTAGCACGGTCAGCTAATGGTAATTGTGGAACACCAGGACCGAAGAACTCTACGAATTTACCTACTACACCTTTAGCACGTAAAACTTGAGTTACTTTAAGTGCTAAGTCAGTAGCTGTTGTTCCATTAGGAAGGTCGCCCGTTAATTTAACACCGATTACTTCAGGAATTGGGAAGTAAGATGGTTGACCAAGCATACCTGCTTCAGCCTCGATACCACCAACACCCCATCCAAGTACGCCAAGGCCATTGATCATTGTCGTATGTGAGTCAGTACCTACTACTGAGTCTGGGAATGTTTCGAAAGTACCATCAGTATTTTCATAAACGTGTACAACTGGTGCAAGGTACTCTAAGTTAACTTGGTGTACGATACCTGTTGCAGGTGGTACAGCACGGAAGTTATCATAAGCCGTTTGCGCCCATTTTAGGAAGTTGTAACGCTCTGCATTTCGTTCAAACTCCAAGTCCATATTTGCTTGTAAAGCAGATTGGTTACCGTATTTGTCTACTTGTACTGAGTGGTCAATTACAAGGTCAACTGGAATTGCTGGGTTGATTTTTGCTGGGTCTCCACCCATTTCTTTCATTGCTGAACGTAGAGAAGCTAAGTCCACTACTACTGGAACACCTGTGAAGTCTTGTAATACAACACGAGATGGTTTGAATGGTACTTCTGCTTCTGCATCAGCGTCTCTGCCCCATTTAGCTAAGTTATCTACGTGGTCCTCTTTAATAACATAGCCATCATATTGACGTAAAACAGATTCTAATAACACTTTGATTGAATAAGGAAGGTTTGATACTTTTGCAATGCCCGCTTCTTCAATTGCACCTAAACGGTAGTAATTATACGCTTTACCATTTACGTCGAATGTAGAACGGCTGTTGTGTAAGTTTGCCATTTACGGTTCCCCCTAAAATTTAAATTCTTTATTGAAAAGGCTGAATAAAGCTTCTTTTCTCCAACTCCTATGATAGCGCATTACGCTATATAAGTAAATTACATTAATATTATATTTTACGATAAGTAAAACTAATGACCTTTGCTATTTTGCCATAAATTACACTTGAAAAAGTTTCTCAATAAGCTATTTTTTAACTATTTTACATACAGTAGAACTTTTTAACGCACATCGTATTGACAGATTCACTTTTTATTACTAGAAACGACCTTTATTTATTGTTGAAATTTGCTCTTTTCAATCATTAATTTTGGCTCATAGCTTCTGTGTCATACGATTTCCACTATTTTTCACAAAACTTTTCCTTATATAGCTGATTACTTGTACGGCTATTACTTGCTTCACATGCATAATTTTGTTTTACTGAATGCATTAAACCTTGCAAGGAGTGCAAATATGAAACGACTTCTTCCTTTTATTTGTCTCGTGCTATTAGTAGGTTGCGAATCGCGTATCACACCCTCAGAACCTATTGTTATTGAACAGACAACACTAACAAACTATGCTCCCGTACTACCAACTGACAATTTTATAACTAAAACTATGCAATCCTGGCGTGATATTCATCCCAATACTTATCAAGATATTTTACAGGCACTAATGCATTACGATACAACGTACCACTTTTCACCTTCCGAGATACATCCGGATGATGTAATGGCGATCGTGGAAGCCATTGCCGATAATAATCGCTATGACGTCCCGTTAAAAAAATGGGGTGTACGTTATACAAATATTGATGGGGAGTTAACCTTTACGTACAAACTACCTTATGATGAATTAATGAAGAGAAAAACGTTTGTAGACCAACAAGTACAAAGCATTATTGCTAATGAAGTGCCATCAAATGCCACAGAGTATGAACGTGTTAAAGCACTCCATGATTACGTTGTTCTCAATACAGCCTATGATGTTACCACTTATGAGAATTGTGACGCCATTAACTGCGAAAATGTAGCTGACCCCTACTCTGCTTATGGGCTATTCGCTAACCAAATAGCTGTTTGTTCAGGCTATACAGGTGCTTTCACTGCGTTACTAGATGCAGCTGGCATTGAAAACTATGTCGTTACAGGTACTGCTAAAGGTGTTGGGCATGCTTGGAATATTGTAAAAGTTGATGGTCAATACTATCACGTTGATACTACATGGGATGACCCTGTACCTGACCGCCCAAATGAGGTACAATATGATTATTTTTTAAAACCTAATGGAGAAATGTATGATCATTCTTGGAAGCCCGATGACTTTCCCCCTGTAGCAAAAGAAGCGTATCCACATTGATACGCTTCTTTTGCTCTGTTATTCTTTTGCATGGCTTTATAAGTTGTTAGTGTTATTGTGTTTTTTCGACATGCGAAGCAAAGAATAAAATTGTATTACGGAAGCCGCCATCTGTTGTATTGTAGGAATAAGTTGTTAGAGGAATGCCCCAAAATTGAATGTAATCATCCTCTAAAATATCGCCGCTTGTTTTAAACATATACACGTGATAACTCATATCCGCATTTTCATCATATACATTCAGCCACGTTTCAGTTTCGCCAAAGTCATGGGTTGTCTCATCTACTTGTACAACTTGCCCTGTAAACGTCATAAGCGTAGATAAGTGAGGCTGTAAATTTTTGTTTAATAACTTAATGTCCACACTTTGTGCATCTGCCTTTACTTTAGTAATGGCTTCTTCAGTAACCGCAGGAAAAATCGTCTCATGCTCAGTAACATAATCATAAGATGTTTCAGACAATTCTCCTTGGTCATCTGTTAACATAGGCACCGCTTTTTTAAGTACGTCAGCATATTTCTTCCCTTTATCTTCTGCCGTTTTTTCACTATCTTCTTTCGCTTGATCAGTTGAAGTACCTTCTGAACTACATGCTGTTAATAATAAAGTAACGCATAGCATAAATATCAATCTTTTCATTATTCTTCTCCTCTTCCTTTAACATTGATACCACTGGTCATGGTATTCGATAGGGTAAATCATTTCTCGCTCTTTGCCATATTGTGATAGCCACACAATCAATGTCGCATTAGATTGACTTTTATCTAATGTATGGGTTAATTCTTGTTGAGGTAATAAAAGTTCATATTCGTTGTCATTGATTTGCGGATGATTGGGTTGTTCGCTATAAGAGTTAATGCGGTCTAAACGATATGTAACAGGTAGTACACAACCTTTGAAATAAGCTACAGCAATCACATAAAAATATTGCTTCATAAATAAAATATGAATGGGCTTTATACTATATGACTGAAGCTTATCCTGTTGTTCATACATAATCTCCATATATTTATTTTTTACGATGCATTCTGTCACAGTCCAAATGAGATCACATAATCGATTTTTAGTGTGGGGTAACTCATCATAATAGGTCAACTCTTTTTCAAGCATAGTATATACAATTTCCTTATTCTTTAACGTACTTTGCCCAAGCAAGTTTGTTATGAATGTTCTCAATTCACCTATACTAAAGGCTCGACTTGCTATTATTATTTTTGCAATAACATACACTTGTTCTACAGGCAGAGCTTTCGTCTTATTGCCTGTTAAAATATAGCCTTTTCTTTGCCCATCATACTCAATCATCTGACCAGAAAAAGAATTCGCCAAATGTTCTTGAATTGTACTAATATCACGCTGGATTGTTCGCATACTAACAGATAAACGATGGGATGTTTCTAATTTGTTTATCGTTTCGCCGTTGTTTAATTGATCATATATTTGCAAAATCCGATGTATTTGTTCCGACTTCCTCACAAGAATACCTCCTTTCTAACCAAAATCGCTCAAGTCTTACATTAACAAATAGACTAGACAGATTATGTCACTATCTAATTTTTTTGTCATAAAAAATAACCTATACTTTGTATAAAATGTAGGCTATTCATAAAAACTATATTACTGATCTATAACAGCAGAACTTTTTTACAGAAAGCAAAATAAATATTGAATAATAGCCTATTCATGTCGATAATACTTACAATAACTACAATGGAGGTAATAGTGATCACAAAGGTTTTATAGTGGCGATCTTAAGTATCATGTCTATTTAAGTGTTGTTTACAAAGACTGTGAAAGCATTTATTTCAGAGCTTTCAAGAGGCGATGAACAGCGGAACTTGGCTATGGTCATATCAAATATGCTAGATCTAATAATGTTGATTTGAAGCAACATATGAAAAAGGCTATCGACTAACAACAGCGACTTCATTGTTGATGGATGATATATTTGATAGGATGCACAACAGTATATTTGATTCCCACAACACGCCCATCCATTTTTCAGGTAATACAATGCTAGATGGTATTTTTATTACATAAAAAATTATGATCTTTTATGGAAAGTAGGTAATTGTATGAATGCAAATTCTGTTATTCGTCATCAAGTCATGTCATATTATACTAATCATACCCATATGCCGTCAGATAAAGTACAGAAGGCTGCCTTTCTGGTTGAAGCAACAAAAGGTGAGGTGACTCAAAAGGACACTTCCGCTCTTTACAAAACGCTTACGGATCAATATGATGTTAGAAATGCTACCTTTGAAGAAATTGCGGAAATATCCAAAATTTTATATAAGGCAGGGGAAATATCTTTTCAAGAACATGCGGTTTTATCATTTGATTATGGCAGGGCTACAGACTACATGAAGCGCTATGCGCCAGGCAAAATCTCAGCTGATTTTGACATGTATATAACGCCTGCTAATAGCCTTGGACAAAGAGATTGGTTGGCAGAACTTAGTGCAAGAGCAGCACAAGCCTTTCAATTTGGTGAATTAGTGGGGTATCAACATAACACAAGCATACTTACTGTTTTAGAACGGTTATCACGATAAAAAAGGTGGCTCAGCCACCCTTTTTTATCTTTTCTTTTTGTTTTAAGATTGAGGGAAAATAGTTACTTTACTATGCGTCTCATCGCCAAATTCTCTTCTTATTGTTCTTCAATTTGCAACACCTCCCAGTCATCTGTAGCTAATACGTGATGCAACCTTCTGCGTGCCTCTCTTAAACGCGTTTTTACCGTATTGTCTGATAAATGAAGTAGTTCTGCAATTTCAAGAATATTGCGTTCCTCATAATAATAAAAAATAATAGGTTCACGGTATTTGATCGGTAGGGCTAATACAGCGTTTGCAATCGTTTGCCGTTCTTCTTTTAAAATCATGGCAGCAGTTTCTACATGGCTACGTGTCAACTTTTCTTTAATGATCACTTTACGATATGCCCAACTCTTTACATAATCTTTGCATTGATTAACAGTCATTACCGTTAAATATTGTTTTATTTTTCCTTCTTCTTGATAAGCAGCTTGGTTTTTATAAAATTTTAAAAACACTTCCTGCACAATATCTTCAGCTATTTGTTTGTCTTTTACGTATAAATAACTTAGTTTTAATAAGTATATTGTATAAGTCTTTACAACCTCCTCTATCTCCATATGTTATCTCCTCTCATCTGGCACTCTCACAACTTCTGTTTGGTCTTGATGTTGCAATGTAATATCCCATCTATTCTGCTCAAATCTTGCACTTTTAATACCTACAAGTTCATCTTTATTTTGAATAGCCTGAGCAATAGCTTCTTCTTGTGTTAGCTGGGCATTAGGGTAACGTAGCGCTTGCCAACTACTCACACTATTGTCTTCAAACACTTGTGCACGTTGCCCCAACTGCAACTTTTGCTCTGTTTCAATCCATAAAGATTGGTTTTGTTGGTGAGCGTTAACAATTAAATAACGATTTCCCTTTTGTTTTAAGACTTCGCCTTTAATTTTTGTTTTTTTCATTTGACGATGCTCTTCTTTCAATGCTTGCCAGTCATAATCATATGCTTGTTTTATTATGCGAAGCTGTTCTTGCTCTTCTTTAGTTTGTGCCTGTAATTCAAACTCTTGTAATGTTAATGGTGTAAATGGCAATGCTCTTTCGGTGTTTTCTGATAATTTTTTTAACAAATACGAATCAATCATTTGTTGTGCTTGTTCTGTATTTGCTATATTGCGTGAAGGCTGTATAATATTATTTTTTTGTTTAAATTGTTCAATTTCCTTATCATAGCGCTTAGAAAAAGTAGCCAACGCTTTATCTTCAAAATTGGCATCTATTGACTGAGCATTTTGGTACAATTGTAATTTCTGTCGTTGTGCAATAATCGTTTTTGCATATCCTTCCTCTGTGACACCTAACTTTTGATACAAATAATCCATTATTTTTTGTTCAGGTGCTTCCAGTATGGATTGTTGTTGTTGAATGGTGGCTAAGTGAATAGCCTCTTCTGTAATGATGATCCCTTGTTGTTGAGCATAATAGGCTAATGCAGCTTGGTTAAATAAGTCTTCAAAAACAAGATGTTTCACTGTAGCTTCGTCAGAGAAATACCACGATAATATGTAATTTCTATATACTTCTCCTTCAAATACCTCTTGTGATAACCATTCATCAAAATTAGCGTGCTGCTCTTTCGGATAAAATGCGAGTATGAGCGTAGTGCAACATACGATAATAAAACTTAGGACCATGGGTATTTTTATCTTTTTTATGCGGGATTTCTTTTCTAGATTGATCTTTACATATTGCTCTACAGCCTTCGCTTGTACAGATAAGTCACCTATTTTTTCATCTAATTGTTGTTTAATCGGATTCATTCATAAACACCTCCCTACTTATATAACGAGGCTACTAGTATTTACGTTTTCCTTTTTTGGTAGTTATTATATAATATAGAGGGTGAGAGAGGAGATATATCATGTTACTTGAAACCAATAGACTCTTATTAAAAAGTTATGACCATACATTGGCTGAACAAGTTTTTCACGTTGTTCAACAACAAGCAATTGCGCATACTTTAATGCACTTACCACACCCTTATCCAAGAAACTTTGTAGAACGTTGGATTACTTACGTCAAGGAAAGTTATGAACAAGGAACAGCTTATGAACTTGCTATTTTTCTAAAGGAGACTGAACAATATATTGGCAATTGTGGATTAGTGAGTGTAACAAAAGCTCATAAGAAAGCGGAGATTGGCTATTTTATTGATGTCCACCATTGGGGTAAAGGTTATGCTACAGAAGCTTGTCAAGAAGTATTAGCGTTTGGTTTTACCACACTGCATTTAAATCGTATTAGTGGACGTTGTATGACAAGAAATCCAGCTTCTCGAAACGTATTAGAAAAAATCGGTATGACATTTGAAGGTAGGCACAGACAAGAATTTATGAAAAATAATCTATATGAAGATATTGACTATCTAGCTATTTTAGCAAATGATTACTTTACTAAGCGTTGATTTTATCCTACATATTTAAGCCACAAAAAAGCACAAACACTAATAAAATAGCGTTTGTGCTTACTGATTTATTTTACTATAGTTTAATCGAAATATACTTTGTTTCTAAATAATCTTCCATACCTTGGCGTCCGCCTTCACGACCTGTACCGCTTTCTTTCCAGCCACCAAATGGCGCTTGCGCTGCTGAAGGGCCACCATCATTTAAACCGATAATACCATATTCAAGTGCTTCGCTAACATAAAAAGCTTCTGACAAATTTGTAGTAAACACATAGGCCGCTAAACCAAATGGTGTATCGTTAGCACGTGTAATTGCATCATCCACATCTGTAAATGTTGCTATTGGAAGCAATGGACCAAATGTTTCTTCTGACATACATTGCATATCGTCTGTAACACCTGACATTACAGTAGGTGCATAATAGTACCCGTCTCCTGCAATACGCTGACCACCTGTTTCAATAATTGCACCTTTAGCACGCGCATCTTCCACATGCTCATTCACTTTATCAACGGCATTTTCATCAATCATAGGCCCAATTGTTGTTTGTTGGTCTAAGCCATTCCCTACTTTCATTTCTTTCACCTTATCTGCTACAGCTGACACAAATTGCGCTTCAATATCTTGATGAACATACACACGGTTTGTACAAATACAAGTTTGGCCAGCATTGCGGAATTTAGAAGCAAGTACACCTGTTACTGCTACATCTAAATCGGCATCTTTTAGCACAATAAACGGGGCGTGCCCGCCTAGCTCTAATGATACTTTTTTCATTGTATCTGCTGACTCTTTCATCAACTGCTTGCCCACTTCTGTTGAACCTGTGAATGTTAATTTGCGCACGCGACGATCTTTTGTCCAAGCACCACCAATTTCACGCGCTGAACCTGTAACAATATTTAGCACACCTTTAGGAACACCAGCTTGCTCCGCATATTCAACAAGTTTGATAGCAGTTAATGGTGTTTGACTTGCTGGTTTTAAAACCGCTGTACAACCCACTGCTAAAGCTGGTGCAATTTTTCGAGTAATCATAGCTGCTGGGAAATTCCATGGCGTAATAGCTGCTACAACACCAATAGGTTGGCGTAATACTAACATGCGTTTATCTGGTGCTGATGCAGGGATTGTCTCGCCGTAAACGCGCTTACCTTCTTCCGCGTACCACTGAATATAAGCATTGGCATAACGTACTTCACCAAGAGCTTCTGCTAATGGCTTACCTTGTTCTTCTGTCATAAGTTTAGCAATTTCTTCTTCATTTTCTTTAACAAGTTCGTACCAACGATACAAAATGTCACAACGTTCTTGTGCTGTTTTCTTTTTCCACATCGTAAATGCTTCAGCTGCTGCATCTACTGCTTGTTTCGCTTCCTTTTCGCCACCATAAGGTACAGATGCTATTGGTTTTGTCGTTGCAGGATTAATTACTTCATATTGCTTCCAATCTGTACCTACCCATTCACCATTAATTAAAAGTTCGTAATTTTTCATTTTACTTCTCTCCTTTTTCAACAACTTGTCCTTCATGAGCTGCTGAGTAAATGGTAAAAATATCTTGCCACTCTAATTTTAACGGACTTCGTGCTAAAATTCTCGTTTGCAGTATTGCATCATCCGTTAAAGATGAAATTGCTTCTTTATGAATACCAAATGCTTGCAATGTTGAAGGGATTTGAATATCCTCCACTAAGCGCTTCAACTCACGCACACATGCTTTTGATGCTTCTTGCTGTGACATGCCTGATGGGCTGAAACCCATTGCCTCATAAATATCTTTCATTTGGCGCTCACAACTTGGGCGAATATAACCCATGACATATGGTAGTAATACTGCATTCGATTCACCATGAGCTAAGTGAAATTGTCCACCTAATGGGTAAGCCAAACCATGTACACCTGCTACACCTGCGTTAAAGAACGCAAGGCCTGCTAAGTAACTGCCATAACTCATTTTAGTACGTGCTTCTTTGTCATCACCTTGATGGACAGCCGTACGAATTGAAGAGCTAATGAGACGTATTGCCTGTAAAGCTAATGCATCTGACACAGGACTAGCAAATTTTGAAACATACGCCTCAATCGCATGTGTTAAAGCATCGGCTCCTGTTGCTGCTGTTACTTTAGGGGGTAATGACATCGTCAATGCTGGGTCAACAATAGCGACATCTGCAATTAATGCATCATGAGCAACTACATCTTTTGTTGTCTCTAATGCTAGTACCGAAATATTTGTTACTTCAGAACCTGTACCTGATGTGGTTGGAATCAATATCGTTGGCAATCCTTTATGTGCCACTTGACGCGTACCTGTTAAGTTTAAATAGTCTGCAACCTCACCTTCATGTTGAGATAATACCCCGGCTAACTTACTTAAATCAAGCGCGCTGCCACCACCAATGCCAACTACTGCATCAAACTGATTCTCTTTAGTAAATTTGACTAATTTTTCACCTATGGCTAATGGCGGTTCAGGTACTACATCTGTATACACCTCATATGAGAGATGTAATGCTTCAATCGGTTTAATAACATTTGCTGTTAAACCAATCTCATGTAAAAAGGGGTCTGTCACAATTAAAATATGCTTTGCATTAAAACGTTGTAATTCACTAGGCAAATGCTCCATAGCTCCCCACCCTGTATAACTGAGTGGTGGTAATGTAATTTTTTCTGACATCTTAGTCTTCCTTTCTCGCTTTAAATTCTGATTGATTTTTGACAAAAGTATCATCTACTTCGCCGCGGAAAAAATCTCTTCCATAAATTAAAAATACTAATAAAATACCAACACCAAAGCCCCAAGCAGCGCCTTTAATCGCAAGTACGCCACCTATAATGCCTGCAATACCTAAATCACGTTGGCTGCGAGCTTCTAATACGCCCACTTTTACACTTACATAACCTTGAATCAATAATGTGAGTGCCAATGCTACACCTAAAATAGGTTGTACTAAACCAACAATTGGCAATAGCAATAAGCCTGTATTTGTTCCCCAACGGAATGAGCCTACACCGCCAAAAAACGAATCCATAGCAGCTCGCCCTTTTTTATAGCGCTCTACCATCACAACCTGCATAGCTGACCATAAAGGACCTGCCATTGTCACATCTGGACCTAATATACTCATAGTGGCATTACGGAAACCAAAAATAAGATGTGCACGACTTGGATTATAATCTAATTTCTCATCATCACGAGATGCGTCTGCTTCTTCAACTAAAATACGCGTTTGAATAACATCACCAAATAATACAATATACGCAGCAAATACTGTAGGTAATGCCGTAATGAACATCATCATTGGTGGTAAACCTAAGCCAAATATCGTATATTCATTCCACAATGTTATAAAATCGGGCTTTGAAAAACCCCATTCAATTGTGGGCCAAGCTGCTTCTTTAAATAATGGTGCAATAATAACTGCTAATATAATAACAGGGAACACACCTAATTTTGCGATTAAACCAAATAAAGGATGCTTTGTTTGAATTTGCGCGAAATGTTTAGAGAACATCAAATAAAAACCTAAACCTACCGCTATCGTAATCGTCCATGGGAATTGATCAAAACGACCACCAATTTGGAAAACCGAAATAATAGCAGCAAAGCCCGCGCCTAATATAATGCCTGAGTTTAAAGCAGGTGGTATTAAACGAATGACTTTATTAGCTAACCCCGTAGCCCCTAAAAGTAAGGATAGTATGCCGAGGGTCAACTGGAAGGCAATTAGGGCATGCACACGTTCTGGCCCTTCTGGAAATTGCTGTACATATAACATAATCAACGGAATGGCTGGTGTGATCCACCCTGGTACGGCTGGGTCACCAAGTAAATGATGTAATAAATAAAATAGACCATTTAACATGACAATAGCTAATGCCACTTCAAATGGCATACCTAATAACTCTGTCAATAGCGGAATCGCTGATAAGTCTACTGCACACATTAACAAACCTTGTACATAATCAGGCCACTCAAAACGATAATGAATAAAAGGTAATCGAATTTTAAATGGTCCTGCTGGAATATGCGGTGCTTCTTGACCATACTCCCTATTTTTCCACAACATAAATTGTCCCCCTTAGTGAATTACGCATAAAGTACGTTACATTGATGCATTACTTCTACTTTTCTGAATATTGAACACAAATGAATACGTATACATTAAACTCAAAAAAATAAATGCCATAAAATGAATACGTATACATTTTAGGCGAAAAAGTAGAAGCAACTCAGCATCTCTGCGTCGTGCTTCTAGAAAATACTTTAACAGATTCGGTAATTTGTATGCAAGGCTTTTTTTCATTTTCAATCATTTTAATTAATTCTTGAATCGCCACTAACCCTAAATTACGCTCTGAAATACTGCCTACGGTCGTTAATTGAATGGCCCCGTGGCGACTATCTTCTACGTTGTCAATACCAATAATACTTAACTCCTCGGGTATTTTAACTTGAGCTTTATACGCGACATCCATTACCGCTAATGCAATAGAATCTGCCCCACAAACAATAGCTGTAGGCGGTGTGGGCAACTGCATTAATTGTGCATATGCTTTAGCGACTTCTTCTTTGTCAGCAGTGTTATGAATGACCAACTCTGGTAGTAATGTCCCGAGAGCTTGTTTCACCCCTATAAAACGGTCATGAAAAGTACTCACCTTTTGAGAACCTCCAATAAAAGCAATACGTTTATGCCCCAATCGTTGTAAATGTTGCGCTGCTAAATACCCTGCTTGTTTATTATCAATCTCGACAAAATATTCATTTCTCGCATGCTTACGATTGTACGTAATAAAAGGAATTGACATATGTGTCAATTGCTCAAATATCGCATCTTCTAAAAAAACACAAGACAAAATCATACCAGCTACTTTTGTTTGAATCGCTGTAGCATAAGCTAGAGCAAGTTCGTCATCTTGCACAAATTGTACATTGACTTGATAACCTTTTTTGTTAGCATAATTTACAATGGCTGATGTTGTTTCTACAAAAAAAGGATTATACAAAGGGCCAGATAATAATGTAATTAACTTTGTTTTGTCTTGTACAAGTGAACGTGCATGCGCATTTGGCACATATTTTAAAGTTTCAATAGCTGCCTGTACTTTATCACGAGTTTTAGCTTGTACACGGTCTGGGTGATTCAGGACACGTGAGACAGTAGCCTGTGAAACGCCCGCTTGAATTGCGACATCTTTGGACGAAACCATCCTATCACTCCTTCTTCTTAAAATAGTACATTTATCTATTAAAATATACCGTATTATCATTGATATAGCGACATTTTTCAAGAAAGAGACACAATATTAAAGGATGCTATATCACCCAGGGCGAATTATTTAGATGCAACTTCAAAAGGAAAACACTCACCGCTGTAGTGAGTGTTTCATAGAGAGTTCGATATTTATTGTCATCGACTTATATTTTACATGATTGGTCTAAAAACAACACTATAAATATTTTGACCATCACCAAGTTCCATCACTACTGATATTGACTCTATAGTTTCGCTTAATCTCACTGTTTTCCCTTCATGAATTTCTGTCATCGTTCGTATCATTAACATATCTTGCAATACTTCAAATGAATAGGCTTTTGGCTCTAGTATGGCTAAAACTTCATTTAAAGCTTGATGTGCTTCAACAGCATATTGTTTATTTTGCAAAGGACGAGCTTTCTCAAAAATCATCTGTGTCGTAGTCAATTTATCATCATCGTATTCTATTCTTACGATGATTCCGGCACTTTTATATTCATAGGTGAATTCTTCATCAGGTATTTTCGTAAACAGAGTTGTCGCTAATAATTGTGTTTCAAAATCACTAGGTGATATGTCAAATGTAATGAGTTGACTAAATCCTTCACTTTGCAGAAGTACTTGACTATCCACTTTAGGATGTAACTGGCCACATCCACTTAATACGACTAATAAGACAATAAGATACATATATTTCTTCATAGCATTCGTCCATTGTCGAGCTCATATACCTTGTTACATAATGTTGTAATTTGTCTATCATCATGAGTCGTTAATAAAATTGTTGTGCCCTTTTCTTGATACGCTTTTAATAAACATTGGAAGTTTTCAACACTTGCCTTATCCAACCCATTAAATGGCTCATCTAAAATCAGGATAGAGGGATTTTCCATAATGGCTTGTGCAATGCGTAATTTTTGTTTCATACCTAAGGAATATGCCCTCACTTTTTTATTAATGGCTTCCCCTAAGCCAACAACCTGCATTGCATGTATGATATCCTCTTTAGAAATTTTTTGTTGAATATTGGCTAAAATAGCTAAATTTTCGTAGCCAGTAATCGTATTTAAAAAGACTGGTGCCTCAATTAATACACCTGCATCACGAATAAAATGCGTGCCACATGTAATTTGCTCATCGTTAATGATAATTTCACCTGTATCAATGGTTATAAAACCACAGATTGCCTTCATAATCATCGTTTTACCTGACCCATTATGACCAACTAAACCTACACACTCGCCCTTATGGATATCAAATGAAATATCTTGAAATATAGGATGCTCCTTAATCTTTTTAGAAATATTTCTTACGCTTATTATAGCTGTCATCATAATTACTCCTTTTCTAACACTTGATAAGCCATCGACTCTTTAATTTTCTTAATACTAATCAGCAATACTGTAGCAACGATAAAAGTTGGTATAAAATATAAACGCGGATTATAAAATACAATATTTATTACATCACTATTCATTCCAAAAATTAAACACAGCATAATAATAAATAATAAGTAAAATTGTGCGATAATTGCATTTGTTTTAAGATAGATGAGTAACATAATTTGTGCTAGCCCATACAATAAAACTATACGTGAAATGGTAAATAACAGCATAATAGCAACAGTCTCTATCGTTAATGAGTCTTTAGGATAAGGGGCTAATAATTTGGTTACACCATAACTTATTAAAGTATAACTGACGCTATATACTATAATTTTTGTACATATACCTCGTTGCAAATAACGCAAAAAATGTTGCTGTGTACGTAATCTCGCTAATAATAAAGGATGATATGAGCGATCTAATCGTATAAAGCGCCACCCTGCTAGTAAAATACCTACCATATAAAACAAAAAGCTTGGTATACTTACCATATAATTGCTCGTATCAACAAATGGAAAGGTAGTGCTATCTGTAGAGCCTAACATAATGGCTAAATAATCCATATTATGTAGATCATATTCTAATAATTCTTGATATATGGCATAGTTAGCAATCACTCCATCTGCTACATTATAGCTAATATAACTCACTACAAATGCCATGCTTATTGCAATTAATACACTCATACTAGGTGCTCCTTGCTTATTTTTTTTATGCCAAAATAAATTATAATCACTGCCATAAAAGCGACAAATAAAATGGAAACATACATTTGCCATAACGGGACAGTCGTATTATACGCTACAATATTCGCCTGAATATCCAAATAAGGTAAGTTGAAATAAATTGCTATTCTCGTTTGTACAACAAAAAAAAGATAAACTGCTATAGGTAATATATATACGCGGTTGGTCCATAATGCTAAGCCTAAAGTTAACAATGCATATGAAAATATCATGGAGCCATAATAGCAAAATATCATAAACATAAACACAATATACGGATATTCACTATAAAACCCTTCTGGCAACCATGTATCAATACTACCTAAACTTGTTAGGCTAGGGACTGAGAAAAATCCTGCAATTGTAAAAATAAACGCCATACTCACAGTAACTGTAATTGTAACTATACTGGCATATTGCGTGATAGTGAACCAATATTGTTTCTTTAAGTTAGCAAAACGATGTTTACCATAAATAAAATAACTATGTAAGTCTTTTGTAAAAGGGATACAAGGTAATATACTAAATAGAGGGAAGATTAACGCCATATTAAACATGCTATACATAACAAAATACTCCCAAGTCAATACGCCTTCAAGATTTAATAAAATAAAACTTTTATACGCATCTGGATGAAGGTCTCCAGGGCGTTCCCAAATACTTTGTATTAACATTTGTAAACGTTCATTATACATAAAGTATGAAAACACCAAAATAAACATCAGTATCATACTATTTAATAACGTATACTTATTCCAAAATCGATATTTATATAAACGTAGAAATTTCATAATCTTCACTCCATTTTAAAAACCTATACCATGCATTTTGGTATAGGTTTAGGTTTACTATTACACTTATTAATATGTATCAGGCGACCATCGACCAGATATTGTCACTGTCCTATTCATAGCACTACCTTGATTACCTGTATTATGTGTTTTTGTCATACGTAATTCATATGCATGTCCTAGAGTAGCATGTCTGAAGTAAGGAAATACTGCCCTCTGTCCTCTTTGAAGCAAACCACCTGCAAATTTGGTACTTGTATATGGTGCATAAATTGTGCTAGTTATCCAAGCTGATCCCTTATCTCGATCTAGATTAACAACTGCACCTTCGCCACCTGGTTTAGTTGAATCCTTTATTTTTTTTATTGGCGCTGTTGCTTTTGCCTCATTTAAAAATGAAATAGTAAAATTGTTAAAAGGTAGAACTGTTTTATCGGAATTTGCATTTGCCTCTATAGCAAATGCACTTGTACAAATAGCTGCACCTAACACAGCACTTAAAAACTTTTTCTTTAAATTCATTAATGAAACCTCCTTTATCTCTCTACAAACCATATTACCATATAATTACTCAAATTGTAAACATTTTATATTTATTTGTAAAAAAACAAAAAAGGTACTTTATGTAGATTTAAACATAATACAAAATATATCGATTTTATATTATATACATTAGACAAAAAAGCGCTATCACAATTAAAAAGAGGCTGGGACATAACCCTGCTTATAAATGAAAAGCCCTTGAACTTTTACGCAATGTAAAAGTTCAAGGGCTTTGATTTTTGTGGTTAAAAAAGAACACCTTCTGTTAAAATAAAGTCACCAAAACAAAATCCAACAGAAAGAAGTGTTCTTATGTTTAAAAATTATACCATGAATCAACTGATTTTGCCTCTAGATATTGAAATGAAATTATAAGCTAACGATATTGCTTTTCATGTCCACAATTTAGTGGAAAGTATTCCACACGAAGCGTTCGCACCATTTCTTCGAAATGAGGGGTGTCCAGCTTACCATCCTCGTATGATGTGGTTGGCGCAAGGATATGAACCGAGTTATCGTACAATTAATCGCTTCCGTGTACATAAAGATATGAAGGAATTACTTCGTCAATGCTTTGTCCAATTCCGTTGCCAACTTATCGAAACCAAACAGATTGATAACGAAGCGATTTTTATTGATGGTACGAAAATTGAAGCGAACGCCAATAAATTCACCTTTGTGTGGAAAAAAGCCATCGTACGTTACCAGACTAATCTTATTGAAAAATCGCAGGCGGTGTACGATGAATTACTTGACCAATCGATTATCCTGGCAATTCAACGCGAAAACGAAGAAGAACTGACGCTACCTGAACTTGTCAAAGTCATTGAAGCTGTCGATGAGGTCGTCAAAGACTTTGATCAACAGATGCGCCGAAAAGAAAACACCTACGCCGACAACGTAAGCATCCGAAAGCCATGCGGAAAACATGGATTGACCTTGTGTTACGTAAACAAAAATACGCCAAGGACATGACGATTTTTGGCACACGAAATAGTTATGCGAAGATAGACCAGGATGCCACTTTTATGCGGATGAAAGATGATTATATGAGAAATGGGTAGTTAAAAGCAGGGTATAACGTACAAATTGCGACTGAACGACAGTATGCCCTTGCGTAGCAGATGCAGGCTACGGCAGCGAACAAAATTATGATGATATTCTGACAAATCGCAAGCGTGAAGCACTCATCACGTATCACTTTTAACGACACGAACAAAAGAAAAAGTATCGACAAAATCCCTTCAACACGGCTAACTGGCCCTATGATGAAACGACAGATAGCTATACCTGTCCTAACCAGCAAACGCTAACATTTCGTTACCCTTCGGTCCGTTCGGACCGAAATGGCTTCACCCGAACGTTCAAGGTATACCAATGCGAAAATTGTACAGACTGTCCTTTCCGTACGTCCTGTACAAAAGCTAAGGAAGGGAAGCATCGTACCTTAATGGTGAATGAAAAATGGGAAAACCAAAAGAATTATGTAAAAGCGAAGCTTTCAGCGGAAAAAACAGGCGCGATTTATCGAAAACGTAAAATCGATGTTGAACCTGTTTTTGGTCACCTGAAAGCTAATTTGCGTTTCACTCGCTTCTCCGTTCGCGGCAAAACGAAGGTTGCGAATGAAATGGGACTAGCATTGATAGCTGTGAACTTTCGCAAGTTCACAGCTAATCAATAAAAATACCCATAAAAAATTGAAAAAGAGAAATTGAGTGCGCTCAATTTCTCTTTTTCTTTGGCTGAACACTAGTTATGTCCCAGCCTCAAACTTATTATTCATTATATATTTTAGACTGCAACTTACGACAGCCATTTAGGTGGTGTGTTTTTTGACCAATAAATTTCGCCAAGATCGTGGTGTGTAGAGAAGTTATCTTGTGCTACATGATAGTGAAAATTGTAATAGAAACCCTCGCTTGGACGATTTTCTGTGCGCACATGGAAGCGAATCACGTCTTTACCTTGGTGTTGAACATGAAACATTTTTTCGGCATAACCACCGCTTGGATTTTCTGTTATAGTTAATTCATCTAACTCTGCACAGTTCAAAGCGATGGCTTCCTCAATTTTAGGAAAGATATAGGTATCAAAGTCATCGCTAATTTTTGGTGCGATGCGCGTACCAAACTTGACATATGATTGTTCTTTAGCTAAGTCTAGTAGTGATGGTTCTTCACTTTTGGGTGTTGGCTCGATTGCTTCAACGACTTCTGTTTTTGGTGTTTCTAAATCTGCTGCTTCTGCAAATGAGGATGAAGCACTTGCCTTACCACTATCGTCATTGTGCCAAATCTCGTGCATTGGTGTAATGACACCAAAGGTTAAAAAAGCTACTGTGACCATTAAACTTTGCTTTAACCATTTTTTCATTTACATTCACCTTCTTTATTTCTACAAAATTTTGAATTTTTATCACGGTTTATATAAACTACTACGCAAAAGTAGGATAAAAGGTTTCATACTTTTACATTTCATTGTACAATAAAAGAGTAAAACTGTACGTTTTTTTAAAGGAGGGCATTCACAATGTCAACAGTATTCGGAATTGGTTTCCTTGCATTATTAGCATACTTAACATCATTAAACTTTACAAACTAAAGGAAGGGCGAGCACAAATTTGTGCTCGTTCTCTTTTTTACACTACCCTTTTCATGCTACACTTACACTAAAGGGGGAATGTAAATGATTAACAAAGATGAAGCTTGTTTAGTGATTGTGGATGTACAAGGGAAATTGGCAGAAATGGTGTACGATAGTGAAAGACTTCTTGCTAATATTGAACGTTTGGTACAGGCCGTTACCATTTTTAATGTGCCTATTTTATGGTTAGAGCAATATCCTAAAGGTTTAGGTAAAACCTCAGAACAAATTGCTCAACATTTAACCCATCAACAACCTATTGAAAAAATCGAGTTTAATGCTTGTTTAAACGCTCAATTTACCAATGCCCTACAACAAACGGCACGTAAACAAATGATTGTTTGCGGTATTGAATCTCATATTTGTGTCTACCAAACTGCTGCTTCACTACAACAACTTGGTTATGAAGTAGAAGTCGTTGTAGATGCTGTATCCTCGCGCACAGAAGCGAATAAAAGGATTGGCATTGATAAGATGAAGGCAAAAGGAATTGCCCCAACAGCTACAGAAAGTGTCATTTATGAGTTAATGGCACGTGCTGGCACACCAGAGTTCAAACAAATCTTACCACTTATTAAATAACAGTAAAAAGGAAAAGGAATACCGCATTTGTGGTATTCCTTTTTATATGAGTATTTATTTTTACGCTTTTCACAGACCTCGTTCGCCTCATATACCATACAGAAAGCATGCTTATACAAAATAAAGCAATCTGCTTTGGCGCTCATACTATGGCTATTTCTTTTTCCACGACTATTCATCAATTTGCCACTTTATCTTGTATAGCCTCGCGCTGCTTAGCAACACTTATTGTAATAGCCTGTGTTACAACATTGTTTTTATTTTGACGCAAACGTAGATTCGCTTGACCGGTAATATTTGGATTAAACTGCATGTTAATCTGCTTTGTTGCCACACCTTGTGCATTTGCTAACATGGAGAAGGGGGTACTATATCCGTAACTTGTTGGCCAAGAGCCATTTATATTTTGTACTTTAGCAATTTGCTGACCACCTGTAATATAAGCACCTAATGTGATATCTGTTATCATTTGGTTTGGTTGCAATCCTTCAATTTTTACGGTTACAGTTTCTGTTGTATGATTTGCCATTATAGCATTATGCAATAACCTATAAAGTGGCTCTGCTATAGGTAACTCACTTGAACCAAATGAACCCGCAGCAAAGGAAGTTGCCTCATACCAACGATAGGTTGGTAATGGATTTGACCATGGTTCTTGTTGAGGTTCCGTTGAATGAAGAGGTTCTTCTATCGCTAATTGTGGCGATACTGTATCACGTGAGATATTTGTTTCCATAAATGACTGATAATCTTCTTGATTGGCTAACCAGTCTACCATATTTAACAGTAATGTACCATTATCGGCATCGGTAAAACCATCATATGTTTTCTTTATTTTTCCTGTCTCTTCATTGCGATATTTTGGTGTAGCATCCTCTACAGGTGATGAGTCACCAATGAAAGCAGCCTTACCTGCACCTAACTTAGCAATCGCAGCATATGCGCCCTCTGCAATACCTCCGCCATGGTATACTCCTTGGTCAACAGATGGCCCCCACTTATGAGTTGTTGTTAAACCATTTGGCATATGCACAATCCCTTTTGCTTGTTGAGGATTCGTAATTGCTAAAGTTGAACCTGCATGCATGGTCACTGTTGACACACCTGTTGTGATATTAAATGTATCTTGCGCGTTAACAACTGCTGTTGTTTTAATATCGCCAAGGGCATTATAACGGAAACGAATACCAAAGTTATCACTTAACCAGTCTGTACTCGCTATACCTTGCATGGCATTTGAATTTTTCTCAGATACTGACATCCCTTTTGTAGGATCTGTATAGGCACCTCTACGATAACCATTCATTACTTCTGAAGAATCCCAGCGATTTTTATTACGATCTGCATTATAATGGTCAGAAATAAAGAAAATACTACCTCCGTTTTCCACATAGGCAATCATAGCATCTTGCTCAGACTTTTTAAAAGGGATATTAGCTTCGGGAATAATAAATACATCATAGTTTTGTAAGTCTTGCCATGTAAATGGTGTTGTTTTACGCAACTCTGTTACGTAATAACCTCTACTTGCAATCCCTTCTGCAAAGTCAGAAAATGCACCATCAATTACCCAATCCGCTTGCCCAGCAGTTTGAGCATGCATATTATCGAAGAGTACAGATTGGCCATTCGGCTGTGTTGGCACAATCTCTGGTGCAGGGTCGTCTAAACCTTCTGCATACGTTGTACTAACGCTGACTATATTTACACACAAAAGCATAGTAATAATAGCAATAAACTTGTTTGGTATTTTCATTATTTTCCCTCCTCTCTGCTATTACACTCCCACATTAGCAAATTACTGTTATAAAAATTTGAATATATCGTAAATTTTTGATTAACATAAGTAAATCCCATTGATAAATCCAACTAAAAGATACTAATCTCTTTTATCATTTTAGTATGGAACTTTATCCGATTAATAATACATATTACTCAATTTTTTATTATAAAAAAGCAATGATTTCACCTAATCTTTGGTGTGAATCATTGCTTTTTGAAATTAAACTATAGCCATTATATGCAATCATTAATGTATATTTTTCTCCCTTATTCAAGGATTGCATAAAGTGTGAAAATAATGTCCCCCATAATCTAAAACGCTATATAGACGATTAGCGCCATAACTTGCATTTGTTTGGTTACTTAGTGTCCCTGCAAACACAGATATTGATACTAGACTAATTGTTGCGGCTAATCCTATAGTTGCTATTTTTTTCAACAAAATAAACTACCTTTTTTATATTTAAAGGAAATATATTTATATAATGGTAATAAATTAAACAAAAGATATAATAAATGGAATATAATATTTCAAATGAAATGATTTATCAATATCACCACTCTATATCTGTAGAGCAAGATAAGTGTACTGTTACAATCAAGGTTATTTTATGATGATTGACGAATAACAATATCACCGTTCGTCGCTTCTGTTTGGATTTGTTGTGTACCTTTGCCCATATTGATCGTTGTTGCCTTGCTAAATTCTTGCTTAATATCGCCTATATCAATAACAATATCACCTGATGTGACATTGGCTTTTATGCTAAAATCTTTATTTTTTTCTGGGAGTTGTATGTTTTGCTCTCCACTTGTTGTATGAGCTTTTATGGTGCCATCCCACTTTATAAAGTCTATGACAATGTCACCACTCGTAGCTATCATGGTTGCATTTGTTGTTGCAATTTCACGAAATGTTTGCTCTCCACTTGTCGTTTCAACTTCAAGTTGTGCAGCTTTTAGCGCATTGGCTGTAATATCACCACTTGTGGCATGTAAGGTTATTGTTTGTGCTTCACTATTATGTAATGTGACGTCACCACTTGTCGTTATCATTTTATGTTGTTCACTCGTAATATTCTTGGCTATAATATCACCACTTGTCGCTACCATCTCCATTTTCATGGCATGAATATAGTTTGCCTTAATATCACCACTTGTGGCATTCGCTATTATCGATTGTGCAGTCCTTATTTCTTTGATGACTTGATCCCCTGATGACGTTTTTAACGTAATATTTGTTATTTTATTTGGCACATATACTGTCATTTTTACATTTTTCGCTCTACTCCATGCAAAGATACTAATATGATTGCTTGGCTTATATGTAAGCTCAATAGTATCTTCGCTTTTTTCGACGTGTAGCTTCGTCATTTCTTTATACTTGGGTGACACCTGCCCTGTGACAGCTACCGTAATGTTATGTTGGTCTGTTGCCACAACTTCAATGTCGGCATTAGTTGTTTCAACTGCAATAGCTTGCTTATGCTGTAGCGGGATTTCCATCTCCTCTGAGACATCAACACGTGTTACGTTCATATAATTCTAGACAATTGCTATTATAGCTACTGCACCTAATCCTATTACTACTTTCTTATTCATACTTGAACCACCTTTCTGTTCTGTTATACCATATTGTACCCGTTGCATATAGCAACTCTTATGCCATTTACGCAACGTAAAGGCAATAACATTAGATATCTAACAGAACAAGTCATACTCTAACACAAATGATAACCATCCCTCTTAGTGATGAATATAAAAACATGTTTGCATCATTTGTGCAAACATGTTTCTCATGCGATTATGACTTAATATCACGCGTGGCAAGTACGCGAATAAAAGTATGAAACATAATATAACAATCCAAACGCCACCCTCTATGCTCCACATAATATTGGTCATAGTATACTTTTTGTTCATCTGTGATAAAATCGCGTCCATTAATTTGAGCATAACCTGTTAAACCTGGCTTTACAGATTCAATATTACACATTTCGCGCATTTCAATTAATTCGTATTGAGTGTACAGTGCCGGTCTCGGACCAACAAAAGACATATCGCCTCTTATAATATTAATGAGTTGTGGTAATTCATCCAAGCTCGTTTTACGTAAAAAGCGTCCACTTGGTGTAATATATTGCGCATGGTTAGCTAAAGCATCAGTAGCAACATTGGGTGTATTGATGTACATGGTGCGAAACTTCCAAATATAAAAATTTTGATGATGTTGCCCTGCGCGTTTTTGTTTGAATATGATAGGCCCAGGTGAATCATATTTAATCCAAACAGCAATCATTATCATTGGCACACAAGTTACTACTACTAATAATGTTGCTAATACAACGTCAGAAAAACGTTTCATACAGAAGGCGTCACCCTTTCGCTTGTCGTTTGCAAAGTATGATAGACATCTACTTGTTTTTGTAAAACGATAGCTTCATCAAATTGATTTAAGAATATAGCGCGGCTTTTTGCACCGTATTGTTGAATAAGTATTGGTGTTGAGAGTAAATATGCCATACACTCTTTTAAGCTATCCACATCTGCTGGCTCACATAATAGCCCATTCACGGCATGACTAACTTCTTCACGACACCCTCTAATATTAGTTGCAATAATCGCTTTACCCATTGCCATCGCTTCAATAATCGAACGTGGCAAACCCTCACGATAGGAGGGCAAGACAAAAATATCTGCCGCATGTAGTAACGCTGGGATATCATGTCGTAAGCCTAAAAATAGGATGCGTGGATGATGGGTTGTGAGATTAGCTAAACTACGATCACCATTTACTGTATCACCTACAATAAGAAGATATGCCTCTTGCTGAGGTAATTGTTCAAATGCTTGAATTAACTCTTCCACACCTTTCTCCTTCACAAGACGACCCACAAAAATAAAAACAGGTGCTTGTTGGTCAATCCCTAGCTGGTCCCGAATTATGGAATGCTTATAATGCGCTGGATTAAATTTATTGCGGTCTACACCGTTACTAATATGTGTTAAATATTGCGGTGCTTTAAAGCGCTTTTCTACTGCTAATGTATAATCCTCGATACTTTGAAAAAAGATTTCGTCGGTAAAAAGGCGAGCAAACACTTTCTCTAAATGATAAGCTACAGCATATTGCCATTTGGGCATATTATCATGAAAATAAAAGCCATGCGCAGTATAAATAATAGTAGGAACGCCTGCTAATTTTGCCGCAAAACGCGCAATTAAACTAGCTATTGGCGTATGTGCATGTACCACATCATATCGCTCTTGGCGCAATAACTGATAGAGTGCCGCAATACTTTTAACATGAGCTGTTATTTGTAAACTGCGACTAAATGGAATGTGATGTACTTGATAGGCTTGTAACATTGCTTGACTCTCATCACTTACACAGCAAGCAATATGTGTCGTGTACCCCTTGTTTTGTAATGTATCTACGAGTGGTAATAAAAATTTTTGTGCTGTAAAATCAATGGCTGTCACTTGTAAAACCTTCATAATTAAAGTAGCCCCTTTCGCTTTAACAACGTGATTTCTTGTCGTATGCCTTGCTCAAAACTTCGTGGTTGATAGCCAAAGACTTGCGTTGCTTTATTGTGTGGATATGCTTTATCTTCTTGTAAACGCTTGACTTGTTCTTCTTTAATAATGGATTGTGGTAGCCATGTCACAATTTTTTGTGCCCAAGTAAGGGGCACATAACAAAGGACTATAGAGCGATTCAATTCACGTGCAATCAACTGCACAATAGCTTTATACGTCTTGACACTTCCGCCAGATAAATCAAAATCCATATTACGTATGTTTTTTTGCTGATAAATATCATAAATCGCTTGTGCCAAATCTTCTACATGTACAGGTTGCATCGTTGACTCCCCTGAGCCAAACATTGGAAATACACGACTACACTGTAAAAAACGAATGAGTTTATGCATATTATGGTCTTGGTCATTACCATAAATCATTGTCGGTCTTACAATCACATAAGGTACATGGTATGACTGAGAAAAAATGGTATGCTCAATTTCTTCATACTGTGCTCTTGCTTCTTGATAGATTGAATAAACACCTGTAGTATGGACAGCAATTACACGTTTCACTGCATATTGCTCTGCAAGTTGCATGAGCATTGGTGTAAAGCGAATATTAGCAATGTGTATCATTTCTGTAATAGGATATTTTGTGAGCAATTGTGCCACCAAATCTTTATCCGATAAATCGCCATGTATATAAATCACATGAGCAGTTGATTGTTTTGAACGATCTCTTGTGATGGTTACAATAGGGAAATCACTTTCCTGACATAGTGCGAGAAATTGTTGCCCTGTGTTACCTGTTAACCCTGTTACAAATAACATTGACTCCCCACCTCATAACTTTAATGAAAATTTAACGAAATCAATCGCTACCTCATCTACTGGACGTTTCATATCATCTTCAATCCAGCGTACTACCATACCCACTAGAGCAATCAATATATAACGTGTATCATTTTCAATAGTTTTACCTTTTTTAATAAAACGGACGGGACGGTCTTTGTTATATAAAAACAAGTAGTAACGTTCAAAAAGATCACTCAAGTCACGCAGTACTTTAATATGCCCTGTATCACCAAATAAAGTCTTAGTGACATTTTTCTCTTTGCGTAAATAACTTAACATCGCGGTAATTGGCGGTAATGGCGTTGTTGTGTATAACTCAATTTTTTTGTTAATATAGGTCGGGCTTTTAAGAGCACTTAAAATATGCTCAATTTGTTTCATATAACGTTGATAAAAAATAGTATATAATTCTTGTTTATCTTTAAAATATAAATAAAATGTTGCACGATTGATTTGAGCTTGATTTGTGATATCTAACACCGTTATTTTGTCGTAATGTTGATCCTTCAATAATTTCTTAAATGCTTCAAAAATATACTCTTTAGCATCGATCGCTTCATGCTTTTTAAACGGCATTTCATTCACTCCTTAGCGATTAATTTCCCATAGCTTTTGCTCTGTGCCTTCTAAGTCATCATAAATCACTTCATAAGGACCATCACCAATCGCGTTAAACGATACAACACCTTCTGTTTTCTCGCCGGATTTAAGTGCTTGTCCTAAGTTGTTGTCTGCCGCAACAGCTAAGTTATCGCCATCTGCATTTTGTATATTTAATACAAGTGCATCAAATAATCGTTCATCTTCAAACTGATTTTCTACATCTAAATGTAAAGTTAACGTATCGTCTTTTACAGATGTAGATGATAATTTTAAGACAAAATCGTTAACCGTCATCTCTTTATAATCTTCTTTAATATCGCCCGTTTTAATCGTTGTTTTTTTGGCTTGCTCATCGCCACTATCTTGCTGTTTGGTACATGCTGTTACAATAGCTAAAGTTATCGCTAAAATCGTAATTGTCTTTGTTAATTTCCACATCACATATCACTCCATTTTGAAATAGTGAGGGTAAAGCGATAACTCGCCCTACCCTCTACCATAAAGTTATTTAACGATAAACGTTGCTGAACCTGATTTTAATTTCTCGTAATTACGTACCGTAATTTCATCGCCTGCTTTTAGCTTACGCAGTTCATTGCCTACTTTAAAGTATTTACGATTAATGGTAAATGCACCATCTGCTACTTCATAAACCGATAAATTTTGGCCATTTAGCGATAACATCACTTTTGTTACAGATTTGTCTGTCGTGCCTGTAATTACACCATTATCTGCATCAACATTTAAGATTTCAATTGGCGCTACTTCAGCTTCCGATACGGTTGTTTCAACAAAGTAATGTTGTTTACCTGAATCATAAGCAGAAATTTTAACAATATCTCCTGCGCCAAATAATTTTTTATTACCTGCGTTATCATATACATACTTGCGCTCAAATGAATACTTGCCTTCCGCAGTCACTGTCGCCACTTGTAAATCATGTCCATTGACATTTAAAAGTACTCGATTAACGTTGGGGCCTGCTGTACCCGTAATCGTTGTCATATCAAAGTTACGTGGGTCAACTTGTATATCTTGTACAGTAATCTCTAAGTTAGCTGCAGTCACTACCGTCTCAGCAGCTACTATCTTTTCACCACCAGCTCCAAAATGCTCCACACGGATCACATCGCCAGCGCCTAATACTTTTTTATTGCCATCTTTGTCATAAACATATTTGCGGTCAAATGTAAATGTACCATCCGCTGCTACATCAGCTGTTACTAAAGAGTGACCATTCACAATTAATTTAACTTTTTTCGTTGCTTTTGGTGCTGTACCTGTAATCACATAATTAAATTCTTCAATACCATTGATTGAAATCTCACCTGTATCTGTTGCCTCGGCAGGTGGTGTTTTCACATGACCTGAATCTCCTTTATTTCCATCTTTATCTGTTGGAGTAACCGTTAAATCTTTGTCTGGACCTACCGTACCTGGCACATCAATAGAGAAGTTGCCATCACCATCTGCTGTACCTGTACCCACTTCTGTACCATTAGCATCTGTAATGACTACCTCTGCGCCTGGTTCTGTTTTACCTGTTACAGTATAACCATCGTCTGGATTACCCGTTACCTTTAAGTCAGTAGGTGCTTCAGGGCCCGTTGTATCACTATCCTTCGGTGTTTTCGTTGTAGCACCATCACCTTCACCGGCATCATTTTGTGCCTTAACGGTTAAGTCTTGCTCACCGCCTACTGTACCTGGCACAGTAACAGTAAAGTTACCATTATTGTCTGCTGTACCTGTACCGACTTTATTATTATCTTTGTCGTAGACATTCACCGTTGCACCTGGCTCTGCCTTACCTTTTACCTCATAGCCATCTGTGGAGTTACCTGTTGTTGCTACATCTGTTGGGGCTGATGGAGCTACTGCTTGGTCTTTCGGTGTTTTCGTCGTAGTGCCATTACCTTCACCTGCATTATTTTGTGCCTTAACAGTTAAATCTGCCTCTTGACCAACACTACCCGGAACCTGTACGGTAAATGTACCGTCAGTATGAGTAGTACCTGTGCCTACTTTATTATTATCTTTGTCGTAGATATTTACGGTTGCACCTGGTTCTGCTTTACCTGTTACGGTATAACCTGACGTCGAATTACCTGTTGTTGCTACATCTGTTGGAGCAGATGGAGCTACTGCTTGGTCTTTCGGCGTTTTTGTTGTTGTGCTATCGCCTTCACCTGCACTATTTTCACCTTTAACCGTTAAATCTTGCTCTGGACCTACTGTGCCTGGCACAGTAACAGTAAAGTTACCATTATTGTCTGCTGTACCTGTACCGACTTTGTTATTATCTTTATCGTAGACATTCACCGTTGCACCTGGCTCTGTTTTACCTGTTACTTCGT
Source organism: Lysinibacillus alkalisoli (assembly GCF_014643595.1). GTDB lineage: Bacteria > Bacillota > Bacilli > Bacillales_A > Planococcaceae > Metalysinibacillus > Metalysinibacillus alkalisoli. Next base: position 105,421 of record NZ_BMJT01000002.1, on the reverse strand, counting down.
AGCCATCTGTAGAGTTACCTGTTGTTGCTACATCTGTTGGGGCTGATGGAGCTACTGCTTGGTCTTTCGGTGTTGTCACTGTACCTTGTTTTTCACCATAATCATTTTTCGCTGTTACTGTAAGTGTCACTTCTTGCCCAACTGAACCATCAACTGCGATTGTAAATGAACCATCTGCTCCTGAAGTTGTTGTGCCTACTGTTTTACCTGTACTATCTTTAATCGTTACTGTTGTATTTGGTGTTGTTGTTCCTTTTACTTCGTAACCTGTTGTTGAGTCACCTGTTACAGGATCTAGCGTTAATGTGGGTTGTAATGCCGTTGTGTCACCTTTGTAATACAATGTGCTCTTACCATCTGCACCACTTAAAATATCTAAGTCAAGTACATTGCCATGTACCACTGAGCCAGCAAACTGAGCATCTAATGAAGGATTATTTTTTAAATAAGCTACATCGCCATTAATTTTTGTCGGTAATTTGACACGCGTATCCCCTAATACAGCTGCATCTGCTAATTGATTAACTAAGGCTCCTCCTACTGTTAAACCGCCTTTAGCCACTTCAATAGCTCCTTTTGCTGCAAGCTTGGCTGGAGCAAATAAAGTATCAATTAAACCATTAACAACCGTTCTCGGATTCAACGGTCCTAATATAGGTGTATCTGGTACTAATGTAATATCAACATTTATAGCATTCACAGCTGCTTGTAAGTCCGTTAACACACGATTAATACTTTGTGCGATGATTGGTCCTAATCCACCATTTAACTCCGCTTTTACAATGCGACCATCTGGCGTAACTGTAATTGGCGCTTTAAACTGACCTTGCCCAAATTCTGATAAGTTCTCAAGTAAATTTAAATTATCTCTTACTTCTTTTACATTAATTTTTACCAAATGTCCGACAACTTTATTATCAATAATGGAAGCTACAGCATCGAGCAAAGTGTTTGTTGTTGTAATAACGGTTTGGATACCTTGGACTTCATTAATGCGTAGCGTAATGGATGAATCAATACTTGCCTCACCATTCGCCTGTACATGTCCTGCTAACTCTTCTGGTACTGTAATAACAGCTGTTTTCTTGCCGCTTACTACTGCTGAAGCATTAGCTAAAGCTTTACCTTCGATATCAAAGATAACTTCTTGCGAGCCGTTTTGATTTAAGTCAAAACGATGTGTCGCTGTAGTTCCTCCATCATTTGTCAACTTTGTATCGCTAAGTAACTCAATATCAAGAAGCGCAGCGTCTGCTTGATTTTCTGTCACTTTAATTTTCCCATCTTCTCCTACTACTACTGCAAGTGGTGATGCGACAACGCTTAATGCTAATACTGAGGCAGCCATACTTGTAACCCATTTTGATTTATACTTCACCATTTTGTTCTCTCCGTTTCTATTAGTAGTTTGCTCCGTTACCGATGTATCATCAACTTCATCTATTTTTGCGACACTTGTGGTAAAACACCACCTCCTTTAATTTTTTTCATTTTATAGTACAGCTTGATTAGCCACAACTTTATAATTATTATGTTTCATTGCTTTTAACGACATGTGTTTAACGTCAAACATAATACTCTTATTACCTTTTAACAAATGTGTAAACGGAAATTTTTCATCATATTGCCTAATATATTGCTGATGTGGTGTAGCTAGCACAACAATATTTGCAGGCATCAGCTCATTATAAGGCATTAATTCAATACCAAATTGTTCAAGAACTTGCGCCTTATCGGCATAACTATCATGGACTTGAACGTTCATACCACGCACTTTTAACTCATGAATCACCTTGACAATTTGTGTGTTACGAATATCTGGCACATTCGGTTTAAAGGTAATCCCTAAAATTGTGACAACGGCTCCTTTTACAGTCATATTTTGATTTTTCATTTCTTGTAAAATTTTATGAATCATATAGTTAGCCATATTATTATTAATATCACGACCACTTAAAATCATTTTAGGTGTCACTTGGTACTCTTTTGCTTTATAAGCAAGATAATAAGGGTCCACCCCAATGCAATGACCACCTACTAGCCCTGGTGTAAAGGGCAAGAAATTCCATTTTGTACTTGCGGCATCTAATACTGCCTTTGTATCAATATCCATCGCATCTAATAACATCGCAACCTCATTCATAAAGGCAATATTAATATCTCGCTGGGTATTCTCAATCACCTTAGCCGCTTCCGCTACTTTAATAGACGGGGCTTTATGTACACCCGCTTTTACAACAGTGCGATAGAGCTGTGCAATCTTTTCCGTTGTGAGCTCATCCATACCTGCTACTACTTTCATGATTGACGTAAAATTATTTTGTTTATCCCCCGGATTAATACGCTCTGGCGAATAGCCAATGAAGAAGTCTGTGCCTGCTTTCATATGTGAAAAACGCTCTAATAATGGCAAACATTCTTCTTCTGTTAAACCTGGGTATACGGTAGATTCGAAAATAACTGTAGCGCCAGGCTTGATATGCTGTCCTACCATTTTACTTGCCTTTAAAATTGGCTCTAAATAAGGTAAGTTATAAGCATCTAGTGGTGTTGGTACAGCAACGATAATGTAATCACATTCACTGAGTAGTGAAGGTGCTGTCGTAAAGAAAACATTCGATGTTAATAATTCAAATGGCTCCACTTCTTTTGTTGTGTCATAACCTTGTTTTAACGTTGTAATTCGTTCCTCGTTAATATCAAATCCAATGACAGGAAAATGCTTACCAAATGCAACAGCTACTGGTAAACCGACATACCCTAATCCGACAACGCCCACTTTACTTTGATTCATACGAAAATGCCTCCTCCATTTGATAATGTGCTATATACCATGCGACAAACTGTTCAATTCCTTCAACAATAGATGTGTTGGCACGAAAACCTGTTGCCCGTTGTAATGGTGTAATATCAGCAAATGTATTTATCACATCTCCTTGTTGTAAAGGCATGAAATTTTTTCGAGCTGTCATACCGAGTGTTTTCTCTAATGTCTCAATAAAATCAAGTAGCAGTACGGGCTGATTGTTGCCAATATTAAAGACATCATACGGGATACTTCCTTGAGGTATAACATGAAGCAATCGGAAAATTCCGTCTACTATGTCGTCAATATACGTAAAATCACGCAACATCTCGCCATTATTATAAATATCTATAGGTTCTCCATTGATAATCTTCTCCGTAAATGTAAAGAGTGCCATATCAGGTCGCCCCCAAGGCCCATATGCTGTGAAAAAGCGTAATCCTGTTGTGGGGATTTGATATAAACTGCTATAGCTATGTGCCATTAATTCATTAGATTTCTTCGTTGCGGCATATAAACTAATCGGTTGGTCTACTTGATCTTGTGCAGCAAACGGCAAACGATCATTTGCGCCGTAAACGGAACTAGAGGAAGCATATAACACATGAGATACACGATACTGTCTAGCACATTCTAAAATATAAAAATAACCTACAATATTTGACTGTATATAAGCTTCTGGGTTAGTAATGCTGTAACGCACACCTGCTTGCGCTGCTAAATGAATGATGCGTTCAAACACATGCTGTTGAAATACATATTGCAGGGCTACTTGATCGGTAATATCCACTTTATAAAACGTAAAGTGTTTATGTTGCAGCTGTTGCAACCGTTTTTCTTTTAATGTCACATCATAATAATCATTGATGTTATCAATACCGATAACCTCATACCCTTCATGCAATAAACGTTGTGCTGTATGAAAGCCGATAAATCCCGCTACACCTGTCACTAAAATTTTCATGTGACTCCCCCCTCGCTCCGCTTTGCCATGGCTGGCTCTGCATTTGCAAAATCTAAAATATATGCTTTTAGTTGTGTTTCTGGTACATGCCAAACTTCATGAAAAAAAGTGGTTAAATATGCTGGCTCGCAACAAGGTGTACGCATCACATAAATTTTATTAAATGCTTTACGTAAAATTTTTTCATGAGTGCCTTGTAAGGATTCGTGCAATTTCTCTCCTGCTCGCATACCCGTCACCTTAATTTCAATAGCTGACGCTGATAAACCTGATAAATGGATTAAACTTTTAGCAAGTTCTATTATTTTCACAGGTTCACCCATATCCAATACGAATACTTCTCCACCTTCTGTTAATGCGGAAGCTTGTAACACTAAACGAGAGGCTTCTGGTATGGTCATAAAGTATCTCGTCATACGCTCGTCTGTAATCGTAATAGGTCCCCCTCTTGTGATTTGTTGTTGAAAAAGTGGAATTACCGAACCACGAGAACCTAATACATTACCAAAACGTACGATGGCAAATTTTGTAGTGCCTGTTAACGCTAATTGTTGAATAACCATCTCTGCAATACGCTTAGTAGCTCCCATAATATTAGGTGGGTCTACTGCTTTATCAGAAGAAATTAATACAAAACGCTCTACTGCATGTCGCTTAGCTGCAGTGGCAACAATTTTTGTTCCGAAAACATTGTTTTTCACACTTTCTCTTGCATTATCTTCCATCAATGGCACATGTTTATGCGCTGCCGCATGATAAACAATATGTGGTTGGTATTGTGCCATGACATCATTAATGGCGGATTCGTCACGAATATCAGCAATCACTTTTACTAAAGGAATACTTGTACTACTTTTCAGCTCTTCATAGATTGCATAAATCGAGTTTTCGCCATGACCAAGTAAAATTAACTGGTCAGGTTGCAAGTTTGCTAATTGACGGCAAATTTCTGAACCAATCGAGCCCCCCGCACCTGTCACAAGCACGGTGCGCTTTGTTACTGTACTTCGTAAAGCTTCTTCATCCAATGTCACTTCATCACGTCCAAGCAAATCATCAATGTTAATGTCTCTCACTTTATTAATGGCAACATTGTGTATGAGCATCTCTTCTAACGAAGGAACAATACGAGTTTTTAGCCCTGTTGTCACACAAAGTTGCATAATCTTTGCTAACCTCTCTTTTGATAGGGATGGAATAGCAATTAAAATTTGTTCTACTTGTAGTTTAGCCACTGTACTTGGCAAGAGTTTAATTTCACTGAGGACGGGTATTTGATGAATTTCATAACCAATTTTTTGATAGTCATCATCCACAAAGCCAATGATTTGATAGGAAGAATGATTTTTTAATCGTTGTACGACTAAACGCCCTGCTTCACCTGCACCAATTACAATCGTACGTATTCGATTTTCTTGAGGTTGTACTTTAGGGATTTGCCATTGTATTGCTGCACGTGAACACCAAATGAGTGTGATCGCAATTGTTGTAAATACAATGCCTGCTACTAGATTTCCAACAACAAGAAAAGTAGGTATACTTAATGCTGCTGTAATGCTAAGTACATGTATTAATAATTGATGGCTCGGCATTGTCCTCATATCTCTATAATAAAAATGAGATAATTGCGACATGGTTATAAATGCAATTAACAATGTTATATAGCTAATCCAAAATGTTTTAGCGTTATACTCTAATAATAAAAAATGTGTAGTGACATGAGCTATGCTGAGCACTAAAACATCCATTACCATCCATTTTTTATTTCGTTTAATTCCTTTCAATCGCCATCACTCCGTTACTTTCCATCATCTTACTGATTTAGCTACAATATAACACAGTTTTTTCAAATATAAGGATTTTATTGTAGTATAAAATCCCTCCAAATATCATTTTTATATTATATTTTTAGGTAGTATAAAGTAATATTTTTTTCGAGAATCCCTATTTGCCAAGCTAACACATTGTTATTAATACAAATGATAAAAGGTAACAAAACTCGCTAATTTGATATTTTAATGATGTATGTTACACATTAATACAAGCAATTTCCATATATTACTGACTTTTATCTACCAAAAAAGGTTGTTTTCTTTTATTTTTTTATTATGGATAAACAAAACTAACAATAACATTCAAATTCTTTTGTTTTATTTGAGTACAAAGAACTATAATAACAAAACATATTTTTAAATCTTCAGATATTACATCTATTTTTAATGTTATGCATTAAAAATAACTATGTTTTTTCACCTATTTTTTGAATATATCATAAGTTTCATTACTTTTTACTTATTTTTCACTTCTCATTAATCACGAATAAAGTATGAGTTTAAATGATGTAATCTTTATGTTTTTATCCCTTTTTTTAACTATAATGAATAAAAACAATATTAAAATGCTGAAATTTATTATATTATAAAAATTTTTTCTCCGAAAATAAACGTTTTTCATTATGTGAATTTCGCCCACCACATTTATTATATTAATATATTTAAAATTGTATTTTACGTTTAAAAATGATTAAAAAATCAATTTCATAAAAAAATATCATTTATTCATGAATAAACAGATTAACTATTATAAAATAAAACACCAAAAAAGCTAACGAAAATATCTTTTTTCGCTAGCTTTTTCTTTAGATTTACGTTAATGCTGTGTAATAATGAGCAAAAGCTTGTTGACGTTTGACTGTATTAGTTGTCATGTTAAAACGTTGTACAAATGTATAATTTCGCTTGGCATGTTGTTGCCATAACTGTTCGTTGTGGAGTAATGCCTGTATTTTGGTTGCTAGTTGTTGTGGAGACTGCTTTTTTACTAATGCCGTATGGTCTAATAATTCAGGGATCCCACCTACTTGTGTCGCCACTACAGGCAAGCCATGACTCATTGCCTCCATAATGCTGCGCCCCAATGCTTCTGTATGACTTGGCTGTACATACAATTGTAACTTACGATACCATTGATCCATTAATGTGCGGTCTATAATTCCTTCATGTATAACTGTAATGTATTGGTAAGTTAATGGTGGAAGTTTTCCCTCCCCTAATAAATACACTGTAATCGGTATTTGTTGCTGATCTAATATACGTAGCGCGTGAAATAAATCATAGTGCCCTTTATATTTGGTATGCAAAGAGCCTATCATACCTATATTAAAAGTTGTGGTACGTTTAATCGGCAATTGTTTGCTTAAATTTGTATTGTATACCGTGAAGGCCTGCCCATTACTAGGATAAACAGCTTGTAAATAATTTTCTGTCACATAAATGGCTGTATAGGCATTTGCAATTATCTTCTTCATACGCTTGTCAATAAAAGAGGCTAATAAACGGTAACCTTTATTACCATGCCAACGATAAGCCTCTAAAGCGTTCCCTACTACCTCCACCAAATAAGGCTTATTCATTTGTAAACAAGCCTGCCCCATAGCTAATCCAAAATGGGAAGGTAAGCGAATGACAATGGCCTCACTGTTAGCGATTATTTCTTTGCAATGGGCTACAGTAGACCACCACTTTTTATACACATCTTTTGTTTGTTCAATATGTTCTAAAGGCTGGATGTGTAACTCAGGTATGTGAATTGGCAATAAATTTGTAGAGGATTGATAAGGTTGCACAATGGGATAGATGGTAATATGTTTGGCTACTTTTTGATATTGCCACCAAGTTTGATTAGTAAAATTTTTCGAATAATAATCCACCCCATCATACATCATCTTTAAATCGTAAATATAAGTTAGTTTCATGATTTATTTTCCTTTCGCCATACCACCTTATTGTTAATATAGTAAATGAACATCGTTAACAATAAAGTAAATGAAATATCATTTAATAAAATACCTGCATTTTGTCCCATCATAAAGCCTAATCTTGTAATGGGTATTGTTAAAAAAAACACCAGTTCTATTCTTTGCTGGCGTTGCATCACACGATAAAGATATAAAGCAAAACAAATAAAGCCAACATGCAACAATGGGGCAAAGACAAAGCCAAAATAATAATTCCCTTGCCCAATCATCGGTATAATTTGTGCCACATGGTCAGAGAAATAAATACGATAATTGTATAAGTAATTACTAAATTCAAAACCTTCCATCTGCTTAAACAACACATTCAGACCCATCACTGGTCGTCCTAAATCATATAATAAGTTCCCCCATGTTGCTGCATCGGGGAAATAATGAGGTAACTCTGAAGCAAGCGCGACATTATAAGGTCCACCTGCATAAATTTGCAACATATCGGTAAGATCAACTAACCTGTCTCCACCTCTTGTAATGGAGACTGTATTTCGGTACGTTGTAATATTAATAAAAATAAAGAATAAAAGCGCGATTGTACTCATAATATAAGGTAAAGCTCGACGTTGAAATAATCGATAAAATAAGTACAAACTCGCGATAGCACTAATTAAGAAATCAGACCGATTGTCACCAAATAACAAACAGATATGCAATAATACAATGATAAAGCTCCATACAACCCATCTAGTTTGATTTGTTTTTTGATATTTTTGATACACGTTACTAAGCAACAATAAAAATAAAATAGACTTACCTGCAATTAACATAAATTGCACTACACTAACAACAAAACCTCCCTCACCAATATCTAACATATTGGCGTGAGGCATAATAAAAGCAAATGTGCGTAAACTTGATGGCATAAGCACAACGACTACGCCACATAATACAAGATAAAACCAATAAAATTGTTTTTGGGGTGGCAGTAAAATACGATTTTTTGCTACAGATACATGTGGTACTTTTATTGTTTTTTTAGGATAAAAACATAGAGCAATTGTCAATGTTGTAATGAGTAACTCCCACATCATAATCGTAATCGCATAAGTAAATGACTGCGGTAAAGGATCCACTGGAGAGCGCCCCACATACCAACCTGATGCCACAATAAGATATGGTAATAGGGTATAACGTAAAAAGGCAACAAAAGTGAAACTCATAATAAATGTATTAAAACGATAAAATAATAAGGGGAGTAATATAAAACTAAAAGCAAAATAATACAAGAGTGGTAATAAAAACAACCACTCATACCCCGCAAACAATACATTTTGATTCACATATATCGTAATATAAATGGTCATGCCTAACATAACCGCATTAATGATTAATTGAGCAACCATCTTCATACGCGTGCTACATCACTTTCTTGTAAGGGTTTTATCGCTTTAGCGGGAGCACCTGCTGCAAAATAATACGCACTAATGTCTTTCGTAACACTTGAACAAGCACCGATAATGACACCTTCCCCTATTGTTACTCCCTTTGTAATTACACTATTACTTGCAATCCAACTTCCCTTGCCAATGTGAATTGGTGCCAACTCTGTCTTTGTATTACTCACACGCCCTTGACTATAGTGATGTTTTGTTGTCGCAATTACCACCATGGGAGATAAAATAACACCATCTTCTAACGTTAACCCGCCTGCTGCGTTAATCCAACATTGATGCGCAATATATACATCGTCTCCCACAGTCATATGCCACATCACATTAATCGTGACACCTTTAGCTATTTGAAAGTTACGCCCACATTGTTTAAAAAAAGGGCGCATACAAAACCCACGAATCTGATTACTTATTTTTAAATTCGGCAATAAGGCTAACAGTAGCTGTAAAATGTGTAATACAATGAAATATTTTATAAACTTATAAAGTCGACTCACATAGCTCCCTCCTGACTTGCTAACCACTTCGTAAAATAGGCGCGCTTTATCATATATTGTGCAGCACTGCTAATAATCATGGCTAAAGCAGCACCTGTAACACCGTAATAATTAATACATAATAATGAGACTGGTACTGTAATTAACATTCCACATAAAGCAAAATACAATTGCTTACGCAAAATCGTAACACTAATAAATAGCGTATCCATATTCCAATTAAGGGCATTAAAGAAAATACAGATCGACATCCAAACGAGTAATACAGCATGTTGACCATAAGGCTCCCCATAAAATAGGGTTAATAAAAATTTACCTGCTACGAGGCTCACTACTAATAAGGCAACACTTAATACTATAGCCATCCCTAATAATGGACCACGTAACGTTTTTATTATTTTATGCCAATTTTGTTGAGCCACATGACGACTAAAATAGGATAAAAAATTTTGTGAAACAGCTCCCATCACAATATTGGCTACTACAGTAATATAAGCAATTGCTGAGAAGATCCCTAACATTTGTGGTGATGTAACGTACTCCAAGATATACCGCGGAAAGAAAGCATTAAATGAGACTACTAATTGCGTTAGGCCTAAGGGGATGCCCATTTGTAATACACGATAGATTTGTTGCTTTGTTGCTGTTTTCTTATGTGAAAAAGCCATCGTAAAGTAATAATATTCAATGGGTAAAAACAACAAAAATAATACGACTTGAATACGTAATCCCCAAATCAATGATGTAGTCTGAGCTATTGTCAACCAAAAGCTTAACAATAATAATAATTGTTTTATCATTGTGAACACGGCGATATAACGCATTCTTTGCGCGCGATGTGCCAATGCATACATTAAATCTGAAATTAATTCCATACCCTTTATTACACTAACCATCATGATTACTGCCATAAAACTCGGGTAAAAAATAGCAACAATTATAATGATAACAAGTAAGGAGAACAAACCAACACCATTCCGTGCTATTGTGTAAGCGCGGTAATTTGGTGTTACATCACTAACGTAAACGGAACGCAACTTCATATTGGCAAATAGCATGATTGGCGATGTCACAGCTAACGCCAATGCATAAGCCCCTACATCATATGTGGTTAAATATTGTGCAATGACTACAAGCATTAGCCACTTTACTAATGCCGTTACCATATTGGCACTGAATGTCCATGTAATTTTTTTGAGCATATCATTCCCTCACCTTAGTTGCCACCATCTTCTCTTTGTTATTTGTGGCAGTGGCACTTCTACTCGTTCATTACATAATATTTGATAATTATTATGTTGATACTCTATCCAGTTATGCGACTTTTCTGCTTGATGGAAAGCAGCTTCTGCTGCACGCATATAAAAAGTGCGGTGGGTGCTATCATGTGCATCTGAACCAATAAAATGAACAGCGCCCATTGCTACTAATTGCCATGCTGTCTTTTGTACATGCTTCCCGTAATAGCCGACAAGAGAAGGCGCCGTAACTTGAGTATAAGCGCCTAAATGAATGAGTCTCATTACTGTTTGCGGGCTCTTTATAATCATTTGTTGACGCTCCGGATGAGCAATAATAGGTAAATAACCTTGTACTTGTAACTCATGCAATACCTCATCGATATCACTTGGCAAATGACGGCTTGGTAGTTCTAATAACACATAACGACTATTCCCTAACGGCAACGCCTCACCATCGATAATTTTTTGTACGGTTCTCTTATTCAGTGTAATTTCATGCCCTGCCACTAATCGAATACCTAATTGTTGCGCTGAAATATATTGCTGTAAGTGAGCAACTTGCTGTTGCACTATAGTAGCAGGTACATGTAATGCACCTTTATCAAAATGGCTTGTTGCACATATTGTAGTAATGCCTTCTGCTGCTGCTTTTTTCAACATTTCTGTTGTTTCTTCAAAGGTTGTAGGTCCATCATCTACCCCGTATAAAATATGGCAATGGGTATCAATCATAATAATCACTCACTTTGTACATATTCACTGTAGTAGTAAATGTCTTTATTTTGTTCCACATTATTTAACACAACACCTAATAAGTGAGCATCTACTTTTTTCAAGAGAGAGACCGCTTTTTTCGCCATTTTCTTATCGGATTTTGTAGGGTCAATGACTAAGATCGTGCCATCCACTCGATTAGCTAATACTTGTGCATCGGTCACTGCTAACACAGGTGATGTATCAATAATAATCCAGTCATAGTGTTGCTCTGCCGTTCGTAAAAGTGCATGAAAAGCTTGCGAACCTAACATCTCAGAGGGGTTAGGCGGTATTGGTCCACTTGTTAACACATGTAAACTTGTATCTTCAATTTGTTGGATGCAATCTTGTAATGTGGCCTGACCGGATAACACAAAAGAGAGGCCTGTAATATTACTTAAATGAAAGGTAAAATGTACTGTGGGCTTACGCATGTCCGCATCTATAAATAATACGTTTTGACCTTCCTCTGCAAATAAATAAGCCAAATTGGCTGCTGTTGTTGATTTTCCCTCGGCTTGTACAGCAGAGGTAACCACAAGCGTCTGTAACTTCGTTGTATTTGAAAATTTAATGTTGGTGCGTAATGTACGATATTGTTCTGAAATAATAGAGCGTGATTGCCCTTTTACAATGAGTTGCCGACCTACCGTTTGTGCTATTGTCATCTACTCTCCACCTTTTCTCAAGATACGTTGCCAAAGATTACGTTGTGTAGTCACATTTGGCATTTTATTAATTACACCAATTACAGGTACACCAAGCTCCAACTCTAGTTCTTTTTCTGATTTAAACTTGTTATTAAATAAAATGAATAAAACATTGAGGACAATGCCAAACAAAGCACCAATTACAGCACCCAATACAAGATTTAGCGCGTGATTTGGTGAAACAGGGATCAGGCTATTTTTCACTTTAGCTTCAGCTAAAACTTGCACATTATCTACATCCATTAACTTTCCTATTTCTTTTGTAAATATTGTCGCAATGGCATTAGCCGTATCAACTGCAAAAGAAGCATTTTGATCACGTACATAAATATTTAACACTTTAGAATTCTCCTCACTTGAGACAGCAATCTTCTTACGCAATTGTTGGATTGGTGCTATAAAATCAATCTCTTTTGCCACATCTTCTAAAATTACATCACTCTTTAGGATAGCAATGTAAGTATTCATGAGTTGCAAATCATTTTGTGTTGCTTGATACTGTGTCACATTCTCTTCTTTTTGTTTATTAATCAATAACTGGGTCATCGCCTCATATTTTGGTGTAATCACCACGAAAGTTAAAACTGCACTAAAGGCAATACCTATTAGCGCCAGTAAAACAAGCAGTGACCACCGCTTTTTAAGTGCGAGTAATAATTCTTCCATACTAAATGTTGATTCCATAAAAACACCTCGCCTTTAAATAAAATTGGATTTTTTGTAATAATTGTGTATATATTATAAAAAACGATAATTCTTTGTCATCTTTACACATTCCTTTAGTCGATTATCAATAAACATACCTATACTAGTTATTAAGGGGGATTTTATATTGGTTAAAAAGAAACAGTGGTGGAAGTGGCTTTTAGTCATAGTTGTTGTAATAACTGTAGTAATTACAAGTTTTTTATATCATCAATATCGCAAATTTGAGCAAAATTTCACCAATACTCAAATTGAATATAAAAGTAAAGCACGCAAAAAAAGCGATGATAAGCTCATCGAAAATAAGCGTCCTATTTCTTTACTCCTATTAGGCATTGACGAAAGACAAAATGATAGTGGGCGCTCTGATTCTATTGTCGTAGCTACCTTAAATCCCACAAAGGAAAATGCCAAGTTAATTAGCATTCCTCGTGATACTTATGTGGCGATTGCTGGAATGGAAATGTCAGATAAAATCAATCATGCCTATGCCTTTAAAGGCATAAACGGAGCAACTGAAACTGTAGAACAATTACTAAACATTCCGATTGATTATGTCATGACAATGAATATGGAAGGGCTTGTTGATTTAGTAGACTTAACAGGTGGAATAACAATTGATAGTCCTTTTGCTTTTAAAGCTAATTTGCATACTTTTAATAAGGGAAAAAATCATTTAAACGGTGAAGCCGCACTTGCTTACGCGAGAATGCGTAAAAATGATCCCAATGGAGACTTTGGTCGTCAAGAACGACAAAAACAAGTCATTGCGCAACTAGCAAATAACATAAAATCTTTTAATACATTAGCTAAATTAGATGAGATGATGATTATTTTAGGTAGTAATATTAAAACTAATATTGAAATGAAAGAGTTAAATCGCTTACGTACCGACTATTTAATGCCTATGCAAACATACGACAACTTACAATTTAATAAAGGTCAAGGCACTACCAAAAATGGCATTTATTATTTTGAACTTAATACGCAAGAGCTCGAACAAATTTCTGCAACTTTACAAAAACATTTAGCATTATAACGCAACTTTTCAACTACTCACTCGTATTACATATTAAATACGCTTTAGGAGGTTAAAAGATGCAATCTTTAACAAAAAAACGCTTAAAAGCATTTGCCATTGATATCGCAGTATCAACAGTCGTGTCACTAGGCGTAGAAACGCTACTACGTAAAAAGATTAAAAGTGAGTTTGTACATGCCGTTGTAACACCAACTGTCGTAATGTATGGCTTAGAGTACGTACAAATGCGAAAATGCGGCCAAACATTAGGTTATAAACAACAAGGTTTAACATTAACTGATGAGGAAGGTAATACACCAACTTGTGAACAATTAACGAAACGTATGTTTTATCGTGATTATGTAAGCACTGTAAAGTATTTAACGGATCGTAAACAATTTGAACAAAAGGAAGGGGCTATTTTACCTCATGATGCATTTACTCATACGGTTGTACATGAAGGCAACACAAAGTAAAAATACCCCTAAACAGTCGTAAATAATAAAAATACGCTGCGTCAATAATATTGACGAGCGTATTTTTTATGAGGAAAATGCAATTATAACGTCACCCTATACCATAAAATACTAGACTCTGTTATTACTTTGTCATCTATCATTCGTTACTTGGATCTACCCTGAACGATTTGTATTATTTTTCTGCTGCTAAAAAATTATTTAGAATTCAGTCTATTATATGCTCCATTCTCATTATTATATGCTATAATTTTAGTCAAATTTGTAGTAGTACAAGGAGTGCTTGACATGATAAAGTCACTGATTTCTATGACTTTACTTTTGCTACTATCTGGCTGTTCTCAATTGCGTACATTAGATGCGGACTATTTGCCAATTGGAAAGGTTTCTTGGTATGATGAAGATTATGTGATGATACGTGGCGACTATCAGTGGGTGGCGGAGGATAAAGAGGTTACCTACTTTACTGGCCCAAGTGTCGATGCGCTCGTCAAAGATTTTGAACAGATGTATGCGCTTGCAGGTGATGAATTACAACTCCATTTTCCTGAACCTCCGCTGGACATTATAATCCAACAAGAAAATGAAGATGGTACCATACATAACATTCAAATAAAAAATCAAGCATTTACCTTACCTACTGAAAAAGGTTCTTATATTTATGAAATTGAGGCAAAGTGGGATAAAGGCGAAGTTATTTATGTCTTTAATGTGGATGTACAATAAGACTAGCGATAAAAGGCAACCCAGTACTTATACTGCGTTGCCTTTTATCATTAATGAGGGAGAACAAACAATTGAATGACAAACAATACCGCAAAAATATATAAGAGTGGATGTACGACTTTCGCTTGACCACGCACAATTTTAACAAGTGGATAAGAGATAAAACCTAGTGCAATACCTGTTGCAATACTTGAAGTCAACGGCATCGTTAAAATTACTAAAAATGCAGGAAATGCCTCATCCATCTCATGCCAATCAATTTGTTTCACTGCACCAATCATTAAGCTACCTACAATAATAAGGGCTGGTGATGTAATGGCCGCAACGCCTGAAAGTGAACCGACTAATGGACCAAAAAATGAAGCGACCATAAATAATATAGCTACCGTTAATGTAGTTAAACCTGTGCGCCCACCTGCCGCGACGCCTGCTGATGATTCGATATAGGCCGTTGTTGGGCTTGTACCAAACATTGCCCCCACTGTAGAAGCAAAAGAATCGGCTAATAATGCATGTCTGGCTTTTGGCAATGTTTCTCCCTTCATCAATCCTGCCTGCCTTGCTACACCAATCATTGTCCCTGTTGTATCAAACAATGTAACTAAAATAAAAGAGAAAACAACGCCATATAACCCATAGGAAATGACGTCACTAATAGCGGTAATGGGATTCCAAACTAAAATCCCTTCAGGTAAATGAGGGACTGCTACGACTTTGTCAATCGTTAATTGCCCTGTCACTACAGCGACAATTGCGGTAATGATCATACCAATAAAGAGTGCACCATGCACTTTTCTAACCATTAAAATTAAACTAATCGCTAGCCCAAACAAAGTTAATAAGACAGCTGGGCTAGTTAAGTTACCTAAAGCTACTAAATTCACTTCATTTGCCACTACAATATGAGACATACGTAAACCAATAAAAGCAATAAATAAACCGATACCTGCTGTAATCGCTAATTTTAAATTTTTAGGTATTGCAATAATCAACTTCTCTCTAAAAGGCGTTAAACTTAACAAGATAAAAATAAGCCCTGCGACAAAAACAGCTGAAAAAGCAGTCATATAGTTGATATGCTCACTTGATGCCACAACCGCTGTAAAATATGCATTTAACCCCATACCTGGAGCAATTGCAATAGGATAGTTAGCCATTAACGCCATCCATAATGTACCGATTACAGCTGAAATAATAGTTGCCATAAAAACTTGGTCAATCGGCACACCTGCATCTGCCAAAATAACGGGATTGACAATGACAACATAGACCATCGTTAAAAACGTTGTTGTACCTGCCATCACTTCGGTTTTAATTGTGGTTTGATTTTCTTCCAGTTTAAACATGCTATCGCCTCCTAAAAGCGAATGATTTTAAAGAACTTTTATATATTATTCGCTTTTAAATGTTTTTGCAAGCTTTTTTTACTGTATTCATCCTATTACTTCCACACTTTCTATTATCAAAACCATTTCCCAAGAAATAATATTAAAAAACTGCACCTCACAAAGGTACAGTTTGTTTTGTCATCTCTTATTTTGTTATTATGAAATTTTAAATTCATTTGTCATCTCTTGTAAAGAAACTGCTAATTGTGCTAATTGTTCTGAAGCGTTGGCCATTTCGCCCATAGCTGATGCTTGTTCTTCTGTAATAGCTGAAACCGTTAATGTTAATTCATTCACCTCATTAGAATCCTCATAAATCGTTTTCACCTTCGTCACCACATTTTCTAGTTCCTGAGCTACATGTTTTGCGCCATCATTAGCTTCTTCGACATTGTGTTTTAACGTTGTCATTGTATGAGCAATCTGTGTAAAACTTGTGCCTGCTTCTGTGACTGATGTCACACCAGATGTTGTGATTTGTTTACTGGCTTCCATCATACTAACTGTATCTTTCATTTGAGATTGAATAGTGGTCACAATTTCATGAATACCTAGTGACGCTTGACTCGTTTCATTAGCTAACTTCTTTACTTCATCTGCTACAACTGCAAAGCCCTTACCAGCTTCACCAGCTCGTGCTGCTTCAATGGCTGCATTTAATGCCAATAAATTTGTTTGATCTGATATGGTCACAATTAATTTAGCAATCTCGCCAATTTGTAAAGAATGTTGTTGTAGATCATCTACCATAGCAGCACTAGTGGTAATTTGTTCGTGTAATTGTTTGATCTCTTGAATTAACTGTGTCATTTGTTCAGAACCTTGTGAGGCCTTATTGGCTGTAGCATGGGATTGTGTTGTAGCTTGATGTAATTGTTGTACAGCATCTGTGACATTGTGTGATAATGCTGTAATTACTTTATGCAATTGTTCACTTTCTTGTAATTGTGAGCTTGTATTCTCTGCCACTTGTTGAATGGATGTGGCTACTTCTGTCACACTATGATTGACTTCATTGGCACTTGCTGTTAATTCTTCAGCTGTAGCTGCTACTACTTCTGAGCCACTAGTAATTTGCTGAACAATGCCTCTCAAATTACTTACAGATGTATTATAATGTGTGGCTAATTCACCGAACTCATCTTTTGTTTGTAAATCATATACTTGTGTTAAATCACCTGTAGCTAAATAAGCAATATGTTCGTTTGTTACTGCCATTTCTTGGCGCAGATAACGTGCAATCATATAAATTAAACCTACTGTTAGCAAAATAATGACAGCACTAATGCTCACTTGAATGTACATCGATGTTGTGACACCTGCAAAGAATTCTTCCTTTGGTACAATTAAGACGACTTGCCACGGTACATCTACTAACTTTGCTGTAGATATGACATATGTTATCCCATCTTTTATAATTTCGTCATATTTCTTTGTAATATCTAGCCCTAACTCTTCTTGGGCAGTTATTTTTTGGATTTTTTCATTATCTGGATTTGTTAGAAATTTACCTTCTGCATCTAGCAAAAAGGCATAACCACTGTCTTTAATTTTAATATCGGCTATTAATGATTGGATAGAATCCAACACTAGATCTCCTGATATAACGCCAACGGTCTTATTTTTTATAGTGATAGGCTCACTAAAAGAAACAAAAATTTGATCTAAATTTTCATCATAAGAGGGAGGTTGATTATTTAGTTCCTTTAGCCCAGATCGATACCATGGTTGGTCATGAAAGCTATACCCCTCTTTTTCATAATCTCTTGATAACTCATACTTTTTACCTTCATTTGTTTTATGCAAATAAGGACCAAATAATTCACCCTGTTTAAAATCTTTTTCAAACCATAAACCTACACCATAACTTACATCACTAGTATCTAGCACTTGTTTAGCGATTTGTGCAAATTGCTCTCTTGTCATAGTACCGTCTGTTGCTTCTACGCTTGAACGTACAACATGCATGAGATTTTGATGTGCTGCAATGCGGTCATCAATGGCTTCTTGTGCCTTTGTAGCTAGTAAATTCATCTCTTCTCGACTTGCTTGTTGTACTTGTTTAACATCGCTACGATAATTTTGCCATGTTAACAGTAGAAGAAAAGCAACCAGAATAGGAATTAATATCCCTATTTTATAAAAAATCTTCGCATTACCTAATACTTTACGCATAGTGCAGCACCTCTTTTTACTTAATAATGTATCACAAAACATAAAATATGCGTACTACACTTCTGTAAAAAATATATTTTTTTATTGTTAATAACATCTAAAGACCTATTATTTAAGTTACTCCCTTGTACGATATTAGCTTCACAGTTGACTGTGCAATTTGGTACAATAGCCATATTAGGAGGTCTTTTTATGACAATGACTTTACAACAAATTCAATTTCAAAGTAGTATCCCTCACTATGGTGGGCGTGATTATACAATACCTCAACATTGCCCACATTGCGGTATTACAGTATCACCCTACTCACTGCGCGCTTCTGGGATTGATTATACTAAACATGAAGAATTTATTTTTTTACTACATAAATGTAAAGGCTGTGACGAAAAATTTTTAACAACACATATTTTAAATAAAAATACGAAGGAAATACAATTTCGCTCCATTTATCCACCAGCGATGCACACAGCCATTTCATCAACTATTATTCAATTTTCATCTAATTTTATTGAGATTTTTAAACAAGCTCATACAGCTGAACTTGAAAACCATAACCAACTGGCAGCAGCAGGTTATCGATTAGCATTAGAGGTGTTAGTAAAAGACTATGCAAAGCTCATTCAACCTACACATTTAGATAAAATTAAACAAATGTCATTAGTAGATTGTGCCGAAACCTATTTCCCTGATTTATTTGCACTTATCCAAAATGATTTAACTACTGTATTAAGTAGTGACTATATGACTTATACGCAAACATGCCCTACTGAATTTAACGAGCTCAAATATTATCTCGATATTTTCTTACAAAATATTGAGATGAAACTTAAAATTCGACAAGCTACAGTACCCGTTACTAATGAGGACTCATATACATAAAAAATCCGCCTAATTGGCGGATTTTCTATTTAACAATGAAATGTTAAAGGATATCTAAAGTTTTATGGTAATAATTTAACACCTTTAGCAATACATAAAACACCTTCATCATGTGAAAGAACTTTTGTTTCAATACCCTTTATCCTTGGCATAAAGAAAAATTGTACTTTCGTTATTGTATCTTTCGCAAGTTGAATGATAAATCGTTCATGGCTAACTACATCCAATAAATATAACACATCTTCAGCTTCTTCTATTAATACTATAAGGTCTAATGATACAATTACCATTTGCCAAAAGTAATACACTAAAAACATGCATAATTAGCAAATCAAACAATGATCCTTACTTTTCCATCTCAAACGAACAACTCAAAACAGACAATCCGAGTAATCGTCTCTTGCTCTTAGTAGATTCATAAGCATTTAGTTTGCGATAATAAGTTTTAACATACGTGTCTATACGCCGTGCTGTTTTAAGTTGAGCCAATCTTAGCATATCAGATTAATGATAGTCCATCTTCAATACGGTAATCAATATGTAAAAAATGAATGCCGAATACTGTCATATCATGGGTGGCATATAAGTTACCCTCACGCTCAAATAACTTAAAATCTTCATGTAATGGCAATTTCATTACACCAAAACGCGTAGATAAATATGTGCCTGCATCTCCACTGCCGCGACTAGTTAAATATAAGCCGTGCTGATGAGCATCTATTCTCAGAATACCGTGCATACAACTAAAAGGTAGTGGTAATGCAATATTCATATAAGTACGATCACTGTGATGTGTCGCGTACACTGCTCGAAAAACGATAGCACCATTAATTGAACGCTGCCAAACTCTTGGCTTCTCACGACCATCTATTTTAGGATCTATCATATGAATTTGCCCATCCATCTTTACCTCATCTTTTGTAATAGGTAAATGTAGCTGCGCCATATATTTACTAATTAGATGAAAAACAATGGCCAAGGGGCGAAACCATACAGCCCATTTTACACGAGCATATAACTGGTATGACATTGTATCTTCATAAAAACGTAGTACTTTTGGTGCTACTTGCTTACGCGTTACAAATAAAGACATATCATCAACTAACGCATGATATTTTTCTTGATAGGGCGTATTCTTTCCTGTTAAGTTGCTGATTGGAAACGAAGGTGAAGCATAGGCTACTGGCATATATAATATCCATGTCAACACTATACTCATACCAAAAACATAGCAATTAATACGACCATGAAATTGTAACATATCAGGAATGGTCACTAAACCACTGCCTGTAAAATTACTAAAGGCATATAAAAGAGACCAAATAATGGTGAAACAAATCGCACCAATTGCTATACGGAATGGCCAGCGTATGATTTTAGGGATCGGCGTGTTAAATAATAAGAAGAACCACATAAATAGTGCTAAAACATAAAAGCTTGCTCCGATAATTTCAATCCAACGAGAAAAAGTAATACCCATCGCTACTACAAGAGGTCCTGTTACGATAATAAAAGCGATTGGGAAATAGCACTTCCCTTTATACATTCGACCAAAAAGACCTACTGTAATGACTAATAAAAAGGCTGAATAATGAAAATGAATAGCTGTTAGCCATGTAATTAGTTCACTAAAACCTGTATTTATTTTAGCTTGATAAGCAAAAAACCAAGCGCCTCCCATAGCTAAATAAATGATACCAATATCAATACAACATTCCTCTATAGCAACAAAACCACGTGCCATAAAACGGCGAATTCCTAACCATGCGATATAACAAGTCACGATAAAATAAATACCAGCCAACCACCACGCTTCTTGGCTATAAAAAGTTAAGAGTAATACCGCTACTTGACCAACTACAATCACTATGCGGTCCATATAGCGTAAGTTAAGAATTTGTTCTAATAGTATAGGGACAAAGACAAGTTGGGCAATCGTTAAATAATAATACATGGCACTTTGGGGCGATAATGTATATGCTACTCCTAATAACATAATACCAATTATAGGCGTAATAGCTTTAGAATGACGTAGTGAAATACCCTGCATAATGCATTATTCCTCCAATCCATGGATTGTTAATACTAACATGAATGGTATATACATCTTGACGTTCATCGTAACCTTCTTCAACAACAACATGTCCTTGCAAAAACGGAGGCAATGCGATTTCTGTTGATTTTATACAAAATCTTTGCACACCTGAACGAATAAGTAGCCGCCCTTCTTTTGTAACATGCATATGCAAGTCAGAATAAAATAGCGCTGGTGTGCCTAAATAATCTTTCACCTTAGTAAAATTAGCATCGATTGTCATTGTGGCGTTAAAATAACGCGTTTGATTTGCAAAATGAAAGGCGCGCTCCCAGTAAACTTCTGTCTCGCCTTGTGCATTCATACGGCTTATATTCGTAATATGAAATGGAATTGCTCTCCCCTGCTCTGGAAATAAAAAATGATATTTTGTTGCCATTGTATAAAAGGGCTTTAACCAAAATGGCCCTCCTTTAACCCTATGCATTACACCTTGAGCTTGAAACATTGCGCCTGTTGGAATGGTATAACGCTGTTGTAACTTAGGGTGCAATCTTTTAAAATCTTGACCAAGTAAGCGCTGATAAATACTCATTCATTCACTCTTCTTTCTCTTGCAGCTTTTTGTACTAGGTACCTCATATACAAGTAATACACCAATAATAGAGAGAATAAAAAGCGCAGCATTAAAAGTAAACATATTAAAGGGTGCTGTAATAGTTGCTCCCACTGTATAAGCGATTATGGTTAAGATAGGAAAACCAATCACTTGAAGTTGTAATAAACGTTTTTTATGAAAAGGCAATAACCATACCATAGCAAATAGTACTTCCAGTACACCAACCGCTCTAACAACCCATAAGGTAATCTCACTTTTACCCAATGTCAAATACTGTACCATTGCGACTTCTTCAGGGTGCATTATCAATAATTTAGGTACGATACCTTGATAAGCCCAGATAAAAGCCATTACTGCGTAAATTAATATACAAGCAAAAAATCGTCGATACTGTGTTTTAGGTGACTCTCCCTGCTCTAACCAACGTTTTAGCACATCAAAACTTAATGCTGTACCGTATGCTATTAATGGGCGAAATAGTCGATCAATAATACGCCCAAAACGCGGTGTGTAATCATACTGTGTTAAAAATATGACTGTCTCTTTCTCAGGTCGATATTGCCAATAGCCTTTGCCTTCTCTTATCGGCGAAATCTTTTGCGATGTACCAAAGTGTAAAGATGACGTTTTAATTCCGTTTTTTTCATGAGTCCCTTTGCTTACACCCCAACCACTTACCTTTATTCCTGGCATTACACGCGTGCAATATGTAAAATGCTGATCTGCTATTGGTGATGTTTTAGGTTGATAGGTAATGGATGTAAAGCGCAAATCCCATTGTTCATGTAAATGAGGGGTTTGAGTATATCGCCATACTTCGTCAAGAGAGGCTTGGATTTCCGTCTCTACATAAATGGTATTTCTTTTCATTTTTTCACCTCTTTCTATGTTATTATACCAAAGTCAAACAAAAAACGAGCCACACAGTACTATGTGCCACTCGTTCTATACAATCTTATAAGAAAGTCGTTAATTCTGCTGCTGGAATACGTGAAGAACCATAAGCTTCGCCAGCTTTTTTACCTAATGACAATAATACAGCTGGAAATTCATGCTCACCTAATGCGTAACGTTTATGGAACTCTGCTTTATTAAAACCGCCCATTGGCACGGTATCTAATCCTTGATCTTTAGCTAGTAACATAATTTGCATGCTAATAAGACCTGTATCAAATGTTGCAATTTGTGTTAACACATCTATGGGTAATTTTTCATATGTTTTAGTTGTATTAGCAATCATCATATCACGCTGTTCTTCACTTAAATGTCCTTCATCTACACTTTGTTGTTGAATGCGTGTCACTTGCTTATACATTTCACGATTGCCAATTACTGCAATAACAGCTGAAGCTGTTTCCACTTGCTCTTGATTAAATGCCATTGCACGTAATTCTTTTTTATGCTCTTGATCCGTAAAGACAATGAAGCGCCATGGCTGTAGATTGCTACTAGATGGAGCAGTTACTGCATGTTGTAAGATATTTTGAATTTCTTCTTGCGTTAATGTGTGTGTATCATCATATTTACGTACCGATTTGCGTTCATACATTGTTTGTACAATGGTAGATTGTGTAGTTGTTGTCATAAAAATAAAAGCCTCCTCTAGTTACTTACTTTATGTAAGTTTACATTCGATAGCTTACCAAAAGTAAGTAAAATCGTCAATGAATATGATACAATTACATAGAGTAGGAGGGATTTTATGACTTCACCATCGGAACATTTATGCACGGTCTATCATGATACGGTAGAATTTATTGGCAAGCGCTGGATGGGGGCTATTTTATACGTGCTTATACAAGGCCCTCAGCGTTACCACACCATTCATGAAAATATCCCAGGTATTTCAGATCGTTTATTAACGGAACGCCTCAATGAATTATTAACTGCTGGTCTTGTAGAAAAAACTTATTTAGAATCCTCAAAGAAAAAAGTACAGTATGCGCTCACAGAAAAAGGACAAGCTTTCCAAGTAGTTGTAGAGGCCATTCAAACATGGGCAACCTATATCGAAACAATTACAGAAAAGCAACACACATCTCAACAGTAAACCATTTATGACCTTGTCAATAACAGCAAAAAAGTACTACGAGAGATCACTATTCTCTGTAGTACTTCTTTTTATTAATTGCGTTCACATGCCCAGCCATCTTGGTCGCGGTCATGTTTATCAGCATAAGCAGGATGCCCACGCTTTACACCATTTGGGTAATATTTACGCATTTCTGTACAATTTTTAAACATTGTAGGTGCACCAGGTATGATATACTCACCATCGTTTGGGTTACCCGGCTTAGGTTCAGGCTTTGGCGTAGGCGCTGTAGGACGCTCTTCTTCAAATAGTGCGCGGTTCATAAAAACAGCGAAATGTGCACGCGACAGCGTTTGATTCGGTCTAAAAGTCCCGTCTTCATAACCTGTTGTAATACGAGATTTTACCATTGCACCAATGAACGTATTGTAACCGTTTGTTAAAGAGACATCATTAAAAACGGTAGTCGTTTGCAATGGTAATGCAAATGTATTGGCTAAAATCTTAGCCATCTGCCCTCTTGTTAACGCTTTGCCTGGATTAAAATGATCACCCGCTCCATCAATGATGCCTGCTTGATAAAGAGCTTGAATATACGCATGATTTGGATGGTCTTCTGGCACATCTTTAAACCATTTTGGACTTCTTCTTTCAGGCAAGTCAACTGCGCTAGCAATCATCTTAGCTACTTGCGCACGCGTAATATTTTTTTGCGGTTTAAATGTTCCATCACTATAGCCATTAATTATTTTCATATTTGCTAATTTTGTAATGGCTTTTTGCTGTTCAGAATTTGTTGGTAAGTCACTAAATGTAGCCGCCATACCTTGTGGTGCGGTACTAAAAAGTAAACTTAACACCAATGTTCCTGATAATAAAATTTTTCTCATTATTTTACACCCCCAAAATTTATTCTAACATAATTTTTATTTTCCTCTAGCTTTATTTTCCTTTTCATGTATAATGATTGTCACATACGAATATGAATTCTTCGGGGTCGGGTGTAAATCCCAACCGGCGGTATAGCCCGCGAGCTTTTTTAAGCAGGATTTGGTGTGATTCCAAAGCCGACAGTACAGTCTGGATGAGAGAAGGATGTATAAAATGTTAGCAATACTGCTAATGTTTATTTGTGCAACACTTTTTGACCTCGCCATGATTCGTATGGGAGGTTTTTTTAATTGAATGAGTTCCTTCGGGGTCGGGTGTAAGTCCCAACCGGCGGTACAGCCCGCGAGCTTTTTTAAGCAGGATTTGGTGTGATTCCAAAGCCGACAGTATAGTCTGGATGAGAGAAGGAATACACGCTTTAGCATGATATTTTGCTAGGGTTTGTTTGTGTATGCCTTTTACCCCAACCTATGATAACGGTTGGGTTTTTTTTATTAAATAAGGTTCCTTCGGGGTCGGGTGTAAGTCCCAACCGGCGGTATAGCCCGCGAGCTTTTTTAAGCAGGATTTGGTGTGATTCCAAAGCCGACAGTACAGTCTGGATGAGAGAAGGTTTAGGCAAAGCGACGTGTTTCACGTAGGCTTATTTGTTGATGCCTATCCCCCGTATGTTGTATCATACGGGATTTTTTTATGGAGGTGAAAGAAAATTGACTGACGAAAATTATATGCAAACGGCATTACAATTAGCAACGCAAGCAAAAGGACAAACTTCACCTAACCCTGCTGTCGGTTGTGTCATCGTAAAACATAACCGCATTGTAGGTTTAGGCACACACTTACGAGCTGGTGAAGCACATGCCGAAATCCACGCTCTGCATATGGCGGGTCATGATGCTGAGCAAGCTACAGTATATGTCACATTAGAACCATGCCAACATCAAGGACGTACAGGAGCCTGTGTAGATGCCCTTTTACAAGCACAAGTGAAAAGGGTTGTAGTGGCAACACTTGATGCTAACCCACTAGTCGCAGGTAGTGGTGTAAAAAAATTACGTGATAATGGCATTGAGGTCATAGTCGGTGTCTGTGAACGTGAGGCGCAACAAATTAACGAAGCTTTTTTTCACTATATTACAACAAAAATGCCTTTCGTAACGCTTAAACAAGCTATTTCACTTGATGGGAAAATTAGTGCAAATAAGGGACAACAAACGGCGATTACAGGTAATATCGTACAGCAAGATGTTCATAACGCAAGAGCCGAACATGATGCCTTATTAGTTGGGAGCCAAACCATATTGACCGATAATCCTTTACTAACCAATCGTTTAAGTGCTAATAAAAAACAACCGATTCGTATTGTAATTGACCGTCAGGGACTACTTCCACAACATGTTAACGTCATAAAAGATACTACAGTACCCACTTGGCTTTTCACAACAAAGTCGTATTCTTTTACTGCTCACCATGTTCGTGTATTTTTAGCTAACAATTGGTCTTTGGAAGATGTCTTAACAACAATAGCCCAAGCTGGTATTATGACGCTTTATGTAGAAGGTGGGCAACAAATCGCCACCTCTTTTATTCAACAACAATTGGTACAACGTTATGTTTTATATATCGCGCCTTTATTATTAGGGACTGGAGCTGTCTCTATGGCTGCCACAACTACACATAATCAACTACGCATAAAAGAGACAGCAACACTTGGTAACGATATAAAAATCACAATGGAGGTGGACACATGTTCACAGGGATCATTGAAGAATTAGGGCATATTCAAGCAATACAGAAAGAAAGACAGGCAATGCAGCTCGTTATAAATGCACAACAAATTGTGACTGATTTACACATCGGCGATAGTATTGCGGTTAATGGTGTATGTTTAACCGTTACCTCTTTTACAACTACGTATTTTAAAGCAGATATTATGCCAGAAACTGTTAAAGCAACGACTTTGCATACGTTACAACGAGGGGATGTTGTTAATTTAGAAAGAGCTATGCTAGCAAATGGACGATTCGGCGGGCACTTTGTCAGTGGACATATCGATGAGGTTGGCATAATTAAACGCATAAAACCTGTAGCTAATGCCGTGTATATTGATATTGCAATTTCACCAAGTAGTAGTGCATTATGCTTTGAACGTGGCTCTATTGCGATAGATGGCATTAGCTTAACCTTATTTCGTGTACAAGGACTACTCATTACCCTCTCTCTCATACCTCACACGTATCAACAAACGACTTTGGGGCAAAAACGTGTAGGCGATGGTGTCAACATTGAAACGGATTTACTTGGTAAACACGTAGCACAACAAAGACAACAAGTAGCATCAACAATTACAGCTGATTTTTTACAAAGACATGGTTTTTAAGGAGGCCTATGACATGTTTAATACGATTGAAGAAGCTTTATATGCGTTAACACAAGGGGAAGTAATTATTGTAGTGGATGACGAAGATCGTGAAAATGAAGGCGATTTACTCGCATTAGCTGATTATGCTGATGGAGATGTTATCAATTTTATGGCAACGCATGGAAAAGGACTTATTTGCACCCCCATTCACCGTACATTAGCTGATCAACTCCAATTACATCCGATGGTTTCTCATAATACTGACAATCACCAAACCGCTTTTACAGTAACTATTGACCATCAAACAACAACGACAGGTATTAGTGCCTTTGAACGTGCAGATACGATTGCAGCTATGCTGAATCCCTATGCCGTAGCCGAAGAATTTCGTCGCCCCGGTCATATCTTTCCATTAGTGGCTAAAGAAGGTGGTGTCTTAACACGTAATGGACATACAGAAGCTGCAGTTGATCTGGCACAATTAGCAGGCGCTACACCTGCTGGCGTCATTTGCGAAGTAATGAAGGAAAATGGAGAAATGGCGAGACTACCTGAATTATTAATACTGGCTCAAAAGTTCAACCTTAAGCTCATTACAATTGCAGATTTAATACAATATCGTCAACGCATCGTACGCGAAGCTACCATAAACCTCCCCACTGCATTCGGAAACTTTAAAATGATTGGTTATGGTAATACAATTGACAATAAAGAACATCTCACCTTATTTAAAGGAGACATACACAAACAACCTCCTCTTGTACGCATTCACTCGGAATGTTTGACAGGTGATGTCTTTGCTTCATTGCGCTGTGATTGTGGCCCTCAACTCCAAACAGCTATGCAGCAAATCGAACAAGAAGGAGCAGGTATTATTTTATATATGCGTCAAGAAGGACGCGGCATTGGTTTGATTAATAAGCTTAAAACCTACGAGCTACAAGAAGAAGGTATGGATACTGTAGAAGCAAATAAAGCACTTGGTTTTGCGGCAGAGTTACGTGACTATGCACTATGTGCCCAAATGTTGCGTGATTTAGGCGTAACCACTATTCGGCTGCTCACTAATAACCCTGATAAGGTCACACAACTTGAAGAACATGGCATTATAATAGCGGAGCGCCTACCACTTATAGCTGGTTTATCGCCTATTAATGCTACGTATATGCAAACAAAACAACAAAAAATGGCACATTTACTGGAGGCAAATCATAAATGATAAAAACAATTGAAGCCCAACTTATTGGCACAAACTTAACCATTGGTATTGTAGTTGGTCGGTTTAATGAATTTATTAACGATAAATTATTGGCGGGTGCAGTTGATGCGCTTAAACGTCATGGTGTACAAGAGGCTAACATTGAGGTGGTATGGGTACCAGGAGCATTTGAAGTACCTTTCCTTGCTAAAAAAATGGCGACAACTCAAAAATATGATGCCATCATTGGTTTAGGTACAGTCATTCGTGGGTCTACTACACATTATGATTATGTTTGTAATGAAGCGGCTAAAGGCATTGCTCAAGTCGGTTTAACTACTGATGTCCCTACTATTTTTGGTATTGTAACGACTGAGGATATCGAACAGGCGATTGAGCGAGCAGGCACCAAATCTGGCAATAAAGGTTATGATGCTGCAATAGCTGCCATTGAAATGGCAAATTTAAGTCGAATTTTCGAATAAAATAAAAACACTCTTAACTTACTTTACATTAGCGACATTTCATTGTACCGTTTGATAAGAGGTGAAAACAATGAAAAAACTACTTGTATTACTGACAGCTGTTGTATTATTAGCCGCATGTGGTGCACCAAAAGACGAGCAAGACGTGTATAGCGTAAAAGAACGTGGTGCTATCAAACAAATTGAGGAAATTATCGTACTTGCAGAAGTTACTGATGAAAAACGTGACCCTAAAACAGCTAATTATAAAATGAAAGTATTAGGTAGCATTTATTATGTATGGTTAGAAGACGGTGTTGACGAGGGCTACCTCATGTATGAATCTGATAAAAAACAAGTTGTCTATAAAATAGACAATGCGACTAAAGTAAAAGATACGCTAGATAAAATTAAACCAGCATAAGAAAAAGTGTTATCGAGCATATTCGATAACACTTTTTCATTGATGTTTTCTAACCAATATAAAGTCAACAACAGGTACTAAAATTAAGGACATCCCCATAATCATCAGTGTAGTCGGATGAACCATGTGATAGGTAACTTGCTCAATAACTGCTGCACCTAAAATAACAACGAGCAAAATATAATAGCTGATTTTTGTACTCTGCCCTTGAATGCGACGACCTATTTTTTCATTCTGTTGTATGCCGCCCTCTTCATCTTTTTCTTGCCATGTCATACTCGAAAACAATAAACCAGTTAGCACACCCACCGTAGCAACATCTGTAAGGTTTATCGCTTGCGCTTTCATTATTTTTACGCCAATATAAGCTACAACAATGGTTAATGCAAAGCTAGTCACACCGATTTTTAATACGCGGATACGCACTTGTCATCTCCTTATCTACGTTCTATTATCGCTAGTATTTGCTATAAAAAATGCCCTTAATGGTAGATTAAGGACATTTTCTTGCATTATGTTTAGAAAAAAGAAACACCCGACAAGTCGGGTATCTCTTGGTTTACTAAGTATGCGCTTTAATCAAAGATTAAAGTTTTGTTACGTTAGCAGCTTGTGGTCCGCGGTTGCCATCTACAACTTCGAATTCCACTTTTTGACCTTCGTCAAGTGTTTTGAAACCTTCACCTAAAATTGCTGAGAAGTGTACGAATACGTCGTTTTCGCCGTCTACT
This sequence comes from Lysinibacillus alkalisoli, assembly GCF_014643595.1. Lineage (GTDB taxonomy): Bacteria > Bacillota > Bacilli > Bacillales_A > Planococcaceae > Metalysinibacillus > Metalysinibacillus alkalisoli. Next base: position 75,119 of record NZ_BMJT01000002.1, on the reverse strand, counting down.
TCGATGAAGCCAAAACCTTTTTCTGAGTTAAACCATTTTACTGTACCTTGTTTCATTTGAGAAAACCTCCAAAAAATAAATGTAACAATATGCAAATCTTCATAGATATAAAAATCCACATATTACAAAAAGTATCGAACCTAACCCGATCACTCTTTGTAATATGTGAATCTCTGGTTTCCGATGAATCTTTAAATTGTTAAACTTAGTATATCGCTCATTCATAAATTTGTCAATTAAATATGCAAATTAATCTTTGATTATAAATAAACCGTGATAAATTTGCGCATCATCTTCACAAGCTTCACAATATACAATCTCATCATCTGACCAAAATACGTTGTATTGCTCTTTCGTTTGTTCATGGTCATACATTGCTTTAAATTTCATGATTAAAGCTTGTAATGCCTCATTCGCTTCGTTTTCTGTAGTATAGCTCATACGCTGCTCGATTTGTTCTTCCCAACCTTCAAACTGCCACCAAGGCTCATAATCCGCTACCATATAAATGACATGATACATGTTAACTCGACCTTTCCTTCTATATAAAGTAGTTCCAAAGACTGCGCAATAGTAATGACATTATTTTAATCATACGTCATTTTTTTGTATTACGCTATTTATTACGCTTCATATGATAAATAGGTTTCAAAAACCGTATATTAGCTAATTTTTGTACCAAATTAAGTAGTCATATGATACTATTAAAATACAAAATACTTAATGCGATTAGTAGGAGGTTATTCTTGGATGTTCAGTTCTTTGAGACCTAAAGCTGAGTTAGATGACTTATTAAAACGCGGTACAGATTTACCTGTCACCGGGCGTTTCAAAGATAATTTAGCATTTAATCACTTTACAAAAAAAAGTCAGGCACATTTAAAAGAGTTATATGAAAAACTGCAAAATATTCAACCCTCTATGCAGCAGATTTTCACTAATTATCTCGCTGAGATTTCACCAACAGGCGCCAACCGTATTGAAATGAAATATGTAGAGCGTTACTTAGAGATGTTCTTTCTTTATGAACGCGATATTAAATATGTGGATGCAACCGTTAAATTTTTCAACATGTTCCGTGAACGTGGTTATGAGGCAGGTAAGGTAATAGTTGTCTTTAATCAGTTTGCCTTTTATGTGACTACACATATTTTACATAACTTCGGTTTAAAACCTAATACTGCTTTTCAGTACTTACGCTCCTTCCAAGCAGCAATTAATGTCGATCAACAATTGTTAGTAGAGGCACAAGATGAGCGCTTAATGGAAAAAGTAGTTGGCGAGATTTCTACACTAATGGATGCCAATGCTAAAATTATGTATATGAAAGACCTTGTCTTTAGTTTGGATCGCCAAGGCGAAGAATTGCAGTCATCTACTGCCGCTACTGAACAAATTGCTGCCTCTATTAACGAAGTAGCTCGTTCATCTGCACGCATATCAGAAAAAACAACAGAATCTGTCGATAATGCGGTTACAGGTAAAAATGCAATTGAACATGCCTTGTCTGAAATCTTTAAAACAGAAGAAACATTCTCTTCTATTGTAAGTTCTTTTGCTGAATTGCAAAAACGAGTTAATGATATTGAAAGTGTAGTGACATTGATTAACCAAATTGCTGACCAAACGAACTTGCTAGCGCTTAATGCCTCTATTGAAGCAGCAAGAGCGGGTGAGCATGGTAAAGGTTTTGCTGTTGTTGCTCAAGAAGTACGTAAATTAGCTGAAGGTACAGTATCTGCGTTAAGTGAAGTATCATCTAATGTACAACACTTAAAGAGTTATTCTAACGATGTATCAAAATCTATTACTGAAACGACAGGCATTATTAAAGAAGCCACTACAGAAGCTCGCGAGTCACTACCGCTCCTTAATGCCATTGTCGATGCTATTGAGGATATTAATTTAGATGTGACCAATACAGCCGCTATTTCTGAAGAACAAGCAGCCGCAATCGATGAAGTATCTACACGGATGGTAGAGATTTCTGATTTACAAGAAGATATTCGTGAACATGGTTCTAAAACGTCTGTCGATATTCATGCTATGGGACAAGAAATTAATCGTTTCCGTCTCAATTTGATTGAGCAAAACAATATTCAATTATCTAGTATTGCTTTATTACAACTATCAAAAGCTGACCATATTTTATGGAAATGGCGCGTATACAATATGTTCCTTGGACTTGAACAAATTGACCCAAGCTCTGTGACCAGCCACCATGACTGTCGCTTAGGAAAATGGTACGACTTACCTCGTACAAAAGAACGTTTCAGCAACTCTAAAGATTATATTGACTTAGAGCCTTATCACATTGATGTGCATAACAATGCTAAACTTGCCGTTGAAGCGTATAATCGTGGCAATATTGCAGAAGGCGAGAACTATTTAAAAGAATTAGAAGTAGCTTCTCAACATGTGTTGCACTATATTAATCATTTAATTGAACAACTCGAACAAGAACGTTTAATGCGCTAAGTATTAGCCGTCCTCTCATAGGGCGGCTTTTTTCTTGTGAAGTTTCTGTTTTATAAACATAAATCGAAACTTTTTAGTCAAATTACCGTATAATAAAGTAGAGATATAAGGAGGGGTTTTATTATGTTATCCATTGGTCAAGGCTTCCTTCGCCATTTTATAAATATTTTTAGTGCTAGTGTCTTAACAGGTGGTGCATTGTCGACATTCACATTATCAGGTTGGTTTGTGATACCTGTATTTGCCGGGATTTATGGCATTACAAACTTAACTATGCGCAGTATTCAAAAGTTCCGTAAACGTCGTCACTCAGGGTTAACACGTGTTGAGTTTAAACATGTTGATGAACAATTAAAAATTGCCAATCAAAAAATCGCAGTGCTCAACAAATACTATTTACAAGTTCGCTCTATGAATTCCTTTAAACAATTACACGAAATCGCGCGCGTATCAAAAAATATTGTGAAATTAGTACGTGCAGAGCCAGCTAAATTTTTCGCAGCTGAGTCATTCTTTTATGCGCATTTAGACTCTGCGGTAACATTAACAGAAAAATATAGCTTGCTATCTCGCCAACCTGTAAAAGATAGCGAGTTAACCATTGCATTAGCAGATACAAGAGAGACATTAAATGACTTAACTGAACTCTTAAAACTTGATTTAAAACAAACTATTGCTAGCGATATTGAGACATTACATTTAGAAATTGACTTTGCTAAACATTCACAACAAAAACGAAAAAAAGAGTTGGAATGGCGAGGCGATGATCAATGACAAACACCTATGAACTATTAACACCTGAAGAACAAGGGCTCGCTTTAAAACTTGCTGGTGAACTCAATTTAAAAGATTATAATACTGTCCTACAATTTGGCAAGCGTACACAATTAGCTATCTCGCAATTTTCGGATCGATTGCTTTTTCAAATGAAGAAAAGTGATGTCTCACGTATTGGTGGCACATTACAAAATTTAATCACAACGATTCGTGCTGTAGACCCAAGTGATTTTGATGAGGAAGAAACAGGTTTTTTACGCAAACTATTTAAACGTAAAAGCTTATCTCCACAACTCATTATGAATTATGAACGCATTAATGTGCAAATTGACCGTATTGATATTCAATTACAACATGCCAAAAAGCAACTGCTTGAGGATATTGACACATTAGAGCAGTTATTTACTGTCAATCAATCCTACTATCATGACTTAAATACGCATATTGCAGCTGGTGAAATGAAAATGCTCGACTTTGAACGCAATGTGTTACCTGCTTTTGAACAAGAAGCTCGCGAAAATCCAACAGGTTTTGCACCTCAACATTATGAAGATGCCAAAGCGCAGCTAGAAAGCTTAGAAAAACGTCTTTATGATTTGCAAATCGCACGTGAGCTGACCATTCAAGCTGCACCACAAATTCGGATGATTCAGCAAGCTAATCAGCAACTTGCTGAAAAAATTCAAATGTCGATTATGACAACAGTCCCTCTTTGGAAAAGCCAAATGAGTATGTTAATTAATCTACAGCGTGAAAAACAACATAAGCGCTTACAGCAACGTATGGCACAAGCAAATGAGGCAATGCAGTCGCATACGAATGCCATACCAAGTGTAAAAGCATTAAAAAGCACACAAAATGAGTTGTTACAACAAGTTGAAGAAACATTACAATTACAACATGAAACAACAGTACAAAAACAGGAAGTCGAACAACATATGCGTTCTTTAGTAAAATAATAAAAAATGTGAGGCGATTTTGAAAATCGTCTCACATTTTTTTGCTTTCAATTATATCAATTGATTCATTTAGCCAAGAAAGTTGTCACTTGAATTTGATATTTTGCATCAAAATCACGTTATGTCCCAGCCTCTTTTTGTTATACTTAAGCAAAGTATGTTTTATAATAGCCACCAATATGACCTGTATTGTCAATAACAAAAATAAACTCTTCTGTCTCATTTTTGACTTCATACGTTTTACCGACAGTTAATACATTAGATACTAAGTATTTAGCTGCATCTGTATGTGTACAAGTGACTGTACGAATAGTTGGTGCGTCTTTCCAATTTAAATGTAACATATTTATTTCTCTCCTAACACATAAGTTATTATTAGTTTAGCTCATTTTACAACATTTGTGGAGAGCTGGAGGTGAAGTTCTTGATTTTATTAGGTGGGTTTAGCGGTGTACCTGTATGGTTTTTTATTATTGCATTTGCTCTTATTATATTTTTTATCATTTTATCTGAATGGAACTCTCGTAAGTGACATAATTTATGTTAACTATAATAAAATTAAAGTTGACTCAAATGATTTATTTCTCTACAATTAATGCTATACGCATAATTAAAGGAGGAATTCGATGTCAACATCTGTCAATCAACCAACCAAATCGACTAAATTTACTACTCTCGATCTCGTTTATTGTGGTGTATTTTCCACATTGATGATGATTGGAGCAAATATTACTGCATTCGCACCTTTTATGGTTATAGGTGGCGTCCCTATTACATTACAATCTTTTTTTGCTACATTAGCTGGTTTATTGTTAGGTGCGCGTAAAGGAGCCATTGCTATGCTCGTTTACACATTAGTCGGTTTGGCAGGAGCACCTGTTTTTGCACAATTTAAAGGTGGGTTTTCTACTGTGCTATCGCCAACATTCGGCTTTATTATTGTCTTTATTTTAATTGCTTATATTATTGGAAAAATGACAGAAAAAAAAGCTAGCATTAAACGCTATGTCACAGCTTCTCTCATTGGTACTATTATCACTTACATTATAGGAACAAATTGGATGTATATTGCCTATCTATTTTGGTTTGATGCTCCTACTGGTTTTAATTACTGGATGGCTTGGGCTTGGATGCTTGGGCCTCTACCGAAAGATATTTTACTTGGTATTTTTGCGGGATTCTTTGGTTTTCGCATGCATAACATATTACGTATCAATAAATATTAATTACTCTTATAACCATATAAAAAAGCACACATGAATTTAATCGTTTTCATGTGTGCTTTTTATATTATTGATTATTGAGTTGTTTGGTTAATACTTCTACCTTAGCTTCGATTTGTTGCAATGTTGTTGAATTATTAATCGCATTTCGTATTATAGCATATAACACAAATGAATTGATTACTGTAAAAATAATAATCAGTAAAATAAATTCTCCCATCTGGCTACCCTCCTCTTACTATCTCTTTTATCATAACAATTTTATCCATTAAATCAAAATGATTATAAAAGAAGGTAATACCATTCATTACTTAGTATAGGATGAACATAAGCAGCATTCTTATTTTACATTAATCTGTTAGTGATGTTTGCCAAAAAAACTGAGCTTTACACCAGCGTAATACCTTTTTACTCAAATAAGCGAACCAAATAAACAAACCACTCAATACAATACCAAATGGTACGCTTAATGCAACTGGCACATACGCCATTGATACTTCAGTAAAGCCTAGTGTACGTATCACACCAGCTATGACCGCCAAAATGGCACATACTATCATCCCAATATATAACACTGTAAAAATCAACGTCAGTATGAGTGCAATGGGTACTTTAATATACTTCAATAACTTCACCCACTTTCGCCATAGGATGAATATGATAACTTTTTTTGTAGTACACTTTATCAATTTTACACTTTGCTCCAATACGTATTACATCTGCATGTACTGTATTTGCTTTCACAGCCTCAAGTATTACTTCTTGTCCTATTATTGCATTACAATGACACTGCTTGAATAATGTCCACATAGGTTTAATATGAATTATTTCCGCTTGTAAAGTTTGTATAGCACTTGTACCACTCAATAATAAGGTAAAGTGCTTAGCTTCAATTTGTTGAATATGTAAATTTCCACGATGTTTTAACACTGTGGTCTCAAGCTTATGAGCTTTAATCAAACCATCACTTTCTATTTGTTGTACCTTGATATCTTGCGCCTTCAATACCCCTCTACTTATCACGTTTACTGCTTGTAAATCTCCTTTAATAAAACAACTACCTGTACTTTTCAGTTGCTCAATTGCGACATCATGCTGATAGGTTTTATGCCCTTGTATTACAACTTGGCTTATGTGTTTAGTATTAACCATTTACTTCATCTCCTATATATTTTAATAACTAAAATATATATTATTTAAAGTATTTATTCAAGCTTTTTATCACAAAAAAGAAGAGTCGCCAATTAGCGACTCTTCTTATCATTATCAATTATCGTAATTTGTAATCGTTTGCATAAGTTGATTTACTTGCTTGAGCGTTGTAGTAATATGCTCGATTTTATCTGTCGAAAACTTGTGAAACAATGATTCGACTAATAAATATCCTTCATCTGTTAGCCGAATCTTGACGACACGACGATCTTGCTGGTCACGTGCACGCATCACGAGCGACTGTTTTTCTAATTTATCACAGATTGCTGTAACTGCACCAGGTGTAACACCAACAAAATCAGCAATTTCTGTTACTTTCATGCCTCCATTTACTGCTAGTTGGACTAACAATGTCAATTGACTAGCTGGTAATACTTCATCTGCTGTTAACAATTGTAAAAATTGTTTTGATTGATGTTGGATTTGCACAATCTCTTCCATCATTGTTTTATACTCATTCATCATCATCACTGCCTATTTTATATGATGTTATTATCATAACGCAAAACAGGGAGTTGGTGTTATCTTTTATTTTTTAGCAGCTTTGATGTGACGTTTCATCTCTGTAAAATCTGCATCGATGGCTTCATTTTTTTCATAGGTGATTAGACTGACAATAACAGTAATAACCATACCTAAAGCAAACCCCGGTACAATCTCGTAAATTGTGCTTTTTAGCACCTCCATACTACCCCAAATAAACGAGACAATCGCTCCTGTCACCATACCTGCCATTGCTCCTTTAGCTGTAATTTTACGCCAATATAAACTTAATAAAATAACAGGACCAAAAGCACTACCAAATCCCGCCCAAGCAAATGATACTAACTCCAAAATAGATTCATTATTCGGCCAAGCTAATAAAATAGCAACAATTGATACCGTTAAAACGGCTAAACGTCCTAACAATACATAATGTTTCTCATCGTGCGCCTTTTTATCAAATACTTTATATAAGTCTTCAATCAAGGCAGAGGAAGTGACGATTAACTGTGAGGAAATTGTGCTCATTACAGCAGATAACACAGCGGCTAAAATCACACCTGAAATAATTGGATGGAATAAAATCTGCCCTAACACAATAAAAATAGTTTCATGATCAGCTAATGTTTCGCCTTGCTGTAAAAAATAAGCATAGCCTACTAATGCTGTTGCAGCTGCACCCACTAAACTAAGAAACATCCAACTCATGCCAATGAGGCGTGCACGTTTTGTTTCTTTAATCGTTTTAATGGCCATAAAACGAACGATAATATGAGGCTGACCAAAATAACCTAATCCCCAGGCCAAAGACGAAATCACCCCTAAAAAAGTCACACCTTTCACTAAACTTAAATGTGTAGCATCTGCTTGGCGAATTGTTTCGATCGTTTCGCTTATCCCACCTGTTAATGTTAATCCTACAATTGGCACTAAAATAAGAGATAAGAACATAATCAGCCCTTGCACAACATCTGTATAACTTACTGCTAAGAAGCCACCAAATAGCGTATAGGCGACGACAACGGCTGCCACAATTAACAAACCATAATGATAATTTAATGAAAAAGAACTCTCAAAAAATTTACCTCCTGATACCATACCTGAGGAAACGTAGAATGTAAAAAATACTAATATAATAATACTAGAAAAAATACGAAGCAATCGACTTGTATCGCCAAGGCGATTCTCTAAAAAGCTTGGAATCGTAATCGTGTTATTAACAGCAGTATAAGCACGTAAACGAGGAGCCACAATCAGCCAGTTCATGTAAGCACCCATCAGTAAGCCTATGGCCATCCATGCTTCTGCTAAACCTGTTAAATAAATGGCACCTGGTAATGCCATTAATAACCACCCCGACATATCTGCCGCGCCTGCGCTTAATGCTGTAGTTAATGGACCAAGTGAACGTCCACCTAACATATAATCGGTTAGGCTTGCTGTACGCCGATAAGCATACCACCCAATGTAAAGTAGTAATGCCATATATAATATGATGGCAATCAATTGATATGTTTGTTCTTGTGTCATCCTCTACCTCATTTCATTTTGTATAATAAGAGCATAAAAAAGGTATTGCTCTCCTATAAGCAATACCCTTTTTTCTAACTTGTAGTCCGTTGTAAGAACACTTTTGTACGTTCATGTTGCGGTGCTGTTAAAACTTGTTCTGGTGTCCCTTGTTCCACAATAACGCCTTTATCCATAAAAACAATGCGATCTGATACTTCTCTAGCAAATTGCATCTCATGCGTAACAATTAACATTGTATTCCCTTCGTCTGCTAATTGACGCATTACTTTTAATACTTCGCCTACCATTTCTGGGTCAAGCGCAGATGTTGGCTCATCAAATAACATGACATCTGGGTTCATGGACAAAGCCCTTGCAATGGCTACACGTTGCTTTTGCCCGCCTGATAGCTGATTAGGTCTTGCATTAACATATGCTTCCATACCTACTGTTTGCAAATAAGTTGTTGCTGTTTTTATCGCTTCCTCTTTTGAGCGCTTTAACACTTTAATCTGACCTAAAATACAATTCTCTAATACATTTAAATTATTAAATAAGTTAAATTGCTGAAACACCATACCTAAATGAGTGCGATATGCTTCAATATTTTTCATCTCTTGTAAAATATCTTTACCTTTGTATATGATCTCCCCACCATTTGGCGTCTCTAATAAGTTTACACAGCGTAATAATGTTGACTTACCCGAGCCTGAAGAACCAATTAGACAAACTACTTCTCCTTTATTCACATGAAAATTCACATCTTTTAGTACCTCATTATTACCAAATGACTTACTAAGATGTTTAATATCAATCACTGTATCCATTATAAAACCTCCTTCTTATCATAAGCTTGAGGCCCATCTAAGCGCTTTGCCATGTAACGTAGTAAACGTGTTGCTGTGAATGTCATAATTAAATACAATATGCTCGCAATAAAGAAAGTTTCAAAGTAGCGGAAGTTAGCGCCTGATATTGACTTTGCTTGGAAAAACAACTCATTAACGCCAATTACACTTAACACAGCAGTATCTTTAATATTCATCACGAGTTGATTGCCCGTCGCTGGTAAGCTGTTGCGCCAAACTTGTGGTAATACAACGTATACCATTGTTTGAAAATGAGTCATCCCAACAGCTTGTGCTGCCTCATATTGCCCTTTCTCAATCGCAATAATACCACCGCGCACAATCTCTGCCATATAAGCACCTGTGTTAAGAGATACGACCAATATCCCTGCTGTTAAAATATTTAAGTCAATACCAAATGCAAGATCTAATCCAAAATAAACGATCATCGCTTGTACCATCATCGGTGTGCCACGGAAAAACTCAACATAACACGTTAAAATAAAATTAATGACACGTAAAATATAATTTTTTACGGTTTGTTTTTTCGGTATCGTATCAATAATCCCAATAATAAAACCGATTACCGCACCGACAATCGTACCAACGATTGCGATTAGCAGCGTGATGCCCATGGCACGTAAAAATAAATGCCAGTTATTCTCTACAATTGAAAACATCCATTCTAGACTCATGTTTTCCCTCCTGCTCATCGCTAAAATTAAAATTAGGGGCGCAACGACGCCCCTTGTAGTAAATCGCCCATTTATTGAGCTGCTGGCTGTTGCTGAATTGCCTCTTCCATGATTTGTTGACGTTCTTCTTCTGAAATGCCTTTTAAAATCTCATTAATTTTGTCTTTATTACTATCATCCTTGCGTAGGCCAACAGCAATAGATGATTCTGTCGGGTCTGCTTCAAATCCTTTATCAAACACAACATAAGTGAAGTCTGTTAATGCTTGCGATGCTGAAATACCTTCTGGACGCTCAGATACATAACCATCAATTTTGCCTGACATTAATGCATTGCGCATAGAAGGGAAATTGTCCATAGCTGTTTGTTTTTCAACACCTGTAATTTGATCAATAACATCATAGTGAGATGTATTTAACTGCCCTGTTACTTTAGCACCTTTAAAATCTTGAATAGAACCGGTCTCAATAAAATCTGTACCATCTTCATATTTTACAAATGTATTATCTTTACGCACGACCATCACAAAGTCTGATTGATAATAAATATCAGAGAAATCAATCGTTTCTTTACGTTCTTTTGTTGGGGACATACCCGCCATAATAGCGTCGATTTTATTAGACTGTAAAGCAGGTACTAAACCATCCCACTCCATTTTGACAATAACTAATTCTTTTCCTAAACCTTCTGCTACCTTTTTAGCAAAAGTAATATCATAGCCACCTGCGTACTCTTGGCTACCTGCAATTTTTATAGCACCGTTATCATCGTTTGGCTGTGTCCAGTTGTAAGGAGGATAGCCCGCTTCCATACCTACACGGAACTCCTCTTTTTTACCTGCTTTATCTCCACCATCCGTTGCATCGCCTTGACCATCACCTTTACTACAAGCTACTAGTGCCATTGTTGCGAATATTGCGATAATAAATAATAGCAAACTTTTCTTCATGTTATTCTCTCCTTCTATTGTAAAATAAAAACGACCTAAGCGTAAACTTAGGTCGTATCTTTACAATTGCCCAAATCCACATATTTTATCATCTCAGATAGCTCAACTTAACAATGATGTTAAGACAGTCCTGTAATTATTCATTACAGACCCAGCATGCAAGTACTAGCTTCTTACACACTTCGGCGACATTTCCTTCTTCTTTGCGTCATCGTTTGCTTCTCCTCAACAAAGAACTAATAAATATCGCGCCTCTACCTCATAAAATATGAGGTATTTATTTATTTGATTAGTTGTAATCTTATCGAACTATAGTAGTACTGTCAACAACTTTTTTATAAAAATGTATTTTTATACGTTTATTTGACCGATAAAAAGACAATAGTAATGATAAGGAGGTGAAGATGTGGGTAAGAAAAATCATTTTTTCTTAATACTTTTTTTAACTATTCTTTTTGCGAGTTGCCAATTATATATGAATTTGTATGACAAACTTCCTTTTCAACGTTTTACTTGGCAAACATGGCAATGGTTCAATTTATTATTACTAGCCTTGGCTACATTTTTTACATATGAATATCACACACGTTACCCTGCTGATGTACGTTTGTATACGGCACTTAGTTTACTCGTGATTAACACTATTGTTTTATTATTAGTTATCATTCAACATTCACTATTTTAAAAAAAGCATCACCGATTTTGTCGGCGATGCTCTTCTCTTATTTATGAATTTAACAATAAATCTTCTGGATTTTCGATTAAGTCTTTCACCATCTTCAGGAAGCTTACGGAATCTTTACCGTCAATAATACGGTGGTCGTAAGAAAGGGCTACATACATCATAGGACGGATTTCAATCTCACCATTTACAGCGATTGGACGCTGAACGATAGAGTGCATACCAAGAATACCTGGCTGTGTGCCATTCATGATTGGTGTGGACATTAATGAGCCAAATACGCCGCCATTTGTAATCGTGAATGAGCCGCCTGCCATGTCGTTTAGACCTAGTTTTTTATCACGTGCTTTACCTGCTAAATCTTTAATATCTCGCTCGATTTGTGCAAAGTTTTTGCGGTCTGCATCACGAATTACTGGCACTACTAAACCTTCTTCTGTTGATACAGCAATACCTACGTCATAGAAGTTATTTAAGTGAATCTCATCACCAGCAATTTGTGCGTTAACATATGGATATTTCTTAAGCGCTGCAACAACTGCTTTTGTAAAGATTGACATGAAACCTAATTTAATATCATTCTCTTTAACAAATTGTTCTTGTTTGCGTTTACGTAAAGCCATAATGTTTGTCATATCAATTTCGTTAAATGTTGTTAACATTGCTGTTGATTGTTTAACTTCTAATAAACGCTTAGCAATCGTTTGACGACGACGCGTCATTTTTTCTACAGTTACACGATCTGACTGGCCTGCTGGTGTAAATACCATTGGACCACTCGTTGCCACTGGTGCTGGTGTTACAGCTTGTGGTGCTGGCTTAGAACCATGAGCTGCTACATCTTGTACACGCACACGTCCTTGTGGGTCTACTGGAGAGATAGCTGCTAAATCGATACCTTTTTCACGTGCTAACTTACGTGCTGCTGGTGAAGCTACTACACGCTCACCTGAAACTTCTTCTACAGGTGCTGGTGCTGCCTCCGCTTTTGGTGTTTCTGTCTTTGGTGCTTCTTTTACTTCCTCTGCTTTTGGCGCTGGCGCTGTACCTTCGCCTGCTTCAACTACTGCGATGGTTTGACCAACTAATACAGTGTCGCCTTCTTCTGCAAGAATTTGTGTTAACACACCTTCTTCTTCAGAAATGATTTCAGCGTTTACTTTATCTGTTTCTAACTCAACGATAAATTCACCTTTTTCAACACGGTCTCCAACTTTTTTAACCCACTGGGCAATTGTACCTTCTGTAATCGATTCTGCTAACTCAGGGACTTTAATTTCAGCCACTTTCATTTCCTCCTTTGATTTCAAAAACACATACCAAAATTTATAGTGAAACTAAAACCTGTTTCATAAACAGGCTCTAGCCTGACCTTATTTTACTTTGCTGCTACTGCTTCTTCAATTAAACGAGCTTGCTCAGCTTTATGCGCATCCATATCGCCTTCTGCTGTTGATGACATTGCTTTACGGCCAACATACTGCAGTTTTTTACCTTCTGCTAATTCATACATATACGGTGTTGCATATAAGTATGATCCTTGGTTTTTCGGCTCTTCTTGTACCCATACCAATTCCTTAGCGTTAGGGAAACGTGCAATAATATCAGCTATTTTTTGTTGTGGGAATGGATACAATTGTTCGACACGTACAATGTGTAGGTGATCGAAACCTTCTCCGTCTTTAATGCGATCCGCTAAATCAATAGCTACTTTACCACTTGCAAATAAAATGCGTTCTACTTTTTCTGGATTTGCACCTAATCCTGGTTGTTCAATAACCGTTTGGAAAGTACCTTCTGCTAGTTGCTCTTTTGTTGCTGCTGCTAAAGGATGACGCAATAAATATTTTGGCGATACAACAACTAATGGGCGCACACCTTCTGTACCTAACATTTTTGCTTGACGTCGTAATAAATGGTAGTAGTTACCTGCTGTTGAACAATTGGCTACTGTCCAGTTATTTTCTGCCGAAAGCTGTAAGAAACGTTCGACACGACTTGATGAGTGCTCTGGGCCTTGTCCTTCATAACCATGTGGCAATAACATCACTAGACCTGATTTTTGACCCCATTTTGCTCGACTTGATGAAATAAAGTTATCAAACATCACTTGTGCCATATTAGCGAAGTCACCAAATTGTGCTTCCCAAATCGCTAATGTTGTATCATTTTCCATGTTATAACCGTACTCATAACCTACAACACCAGCTTCTGTTAATGGTGAATTATAAACAGCAAACGATGCTTTAGCATCTGAAATATGACGAAGTGGTGTATACTCTTCACCATTGTTTTTGTCATGGATGACTAAGTGGCGTTGAGAGAACGTACCACGTTGTGCATCTTGACCTGAGAAGCGAACAGCATTTCCGTCTTGCGTAATTGTAGCAAATGCTAATGTTTCTGCATGGCCCCAGTCAATTTTACCTGTTTCAAACGCTTCTTCACGTTTTTTCAAAATACGAGATAATTTATTTTGTGGCTCAAAACCTTGTGGCCAATTTAATAATTCTTCATTAATTTGTTTTAAATTATCAAGAGATGTAGTCGTATCAACTGTTGGATAGCCTTGTTCAACCGCTTCTGGCATCTCAATAGCAATCGGTTCTTTAGTTTTACCTACTTCTTTAACATGATCATAAGAAGCTTGCATCTCTGCATAAATCTCTTTATCTAATTGCTCAACAGACTCTGCTGTTACTACACCTTCAGATGCTAACTGCTCACCATAAAGCACACGCACTGTTGGGTGTTTAGGAACAATTTTATATGTTTCTGGGTTTGTCACTGTTGGATCGTCTGTTTCGTTATGACCATAGCGACGGTAGCCAATTAAATCAATCAACACGTCTTTGCCAAATTTTTGACGATATTCAAATGCAAAGCGAGCCACTTGAACAACAGCCTCTGGCACATCCGCATTCACATGAATTACTGGTACTTCATATCCTTTCGCTGGGTCAGAAGAATAAACAGAAGAACGTGAATCGTATGTTTCAGTTGTAAAGCCAATCATATTATTAGAAATTACGTGTACAGAACCACCTGTTGAAAAGCCTTCTGTTTTAGCAAAGTTTAATGTTTCTGTCACAATACCTTGACCTGGGAATGCCGCATCACCATGAACTAAAATAGCCATTGCTTTAGAAGCGTCATGCTGTGGTTCACCCGCGACTGTTGTCACTTCTTGTGCTGCACGTGTTTGACCTGTTACAACAGGACTTGCTACTTCTAAGTGAGAAGGGTTGTAAGCTAGTTTAACTGTGTAGTCAGATGATACAATTTTCGTAGCACCCATGTGATATTTAACGTCATTTGTCCAACCTTTTGTAATTTTTAATGAGCCGTCTGTTGGTAAGAAATACTCATTAGAAACATGTGCAAAGTCAGCAAACATCATATCATATGGTTTTTGCAAGACATGCGTTAACACGTTAAGTCGTCCACGGTGCGCCATGCCAATTTGTAACGAGTTCATTTTCGCTTCTTGAGATAGACGATTTAATTCATCAATCAAAATGACTAATGTATCTAAGCCTTCAATTGAGAAGCGTTTTTGCCCTACAAATGTCTTATGGATAAATTTTTCGAAACCTTCAACGCGTGTTAAGCGATTTAATATAGCTTTCTTTTCATCTGTAGTTAATGGTGTATTCAGTGCACCTGATTCAATTTTTGCTTGTAACCATTCGCGCTCTTCATCAATTACAACATGCCCATACTCATAAGCAATATGGTTAGTATAAATTGAACGCAAGTAATCAATAGCTTGTTTACCATTGGTAACGTTTGCAGGAACATTTTGGAAGAATAAAGTTGCTGGCAAAGCTACTAAGTCCGCATCTGTTAAACCAAACTTTTTAGGGTCGATATGAGAAAAATCTAGCTTACGGTCTTTAAGTGGGTAAATATCGGCTGCTAAGTGACCATGCAGACGGATCTCTTCTGCTAGACGTACGGCTGCTAAAATTTTTTCAAAGTTTGCTGGTGCTGTATTTGTTGCTGTCTGTACTGGTGCTGAGCCATCTGTAAATGTCGGCGCACCATATTGTTCAAAAAGCGCTACTAATTCTGGTTCCACTTCTTCTGGTGCCTGTAGATATTGATCATACTTGTCCATAACGTAACCAAGGTTAGGTCCCTCAAAAGCTGACCAAGGATACCCTACAGGTGAAACATTGTTCGACATGAAAAATTACCTCCAAATTTTTGCCTTTCACGGCAGTTGCCATAGTTGAGTTTTTATGAATCATTCAAATCATATTTTACCACTCTTTACTAGTGTTGCACAGCAATTGAACCGTGCATCCTATAAAGAACTTTTTCATATCAATATTACTACT
Source organism: Lysinibacillus alkalisoli (assembly GCF_014643595.1). GTDB lineage: Bacteria > Bacillota > Bacilli > Bacillales_A > Planococcaceae > Metalysinibacillus > Metalysinibacillus alkalisoli. The sequence goes on along the minus strand of NZ_BMJT01000002.1, from coordinate 58,957 downwards.
CTTCGCAGAAAAAACAACTGTTTTTCTCAAATTAAGTAACATTTTAATACAGGGCACTTTTTTCAGGCGATTTCGCATAAGCATATGGGATTTCGATTGTAAATGTTGTCCCTTTTCCCACCTTGCTTGTCACTGTAATTGTGCCATTGACATTTTGCAATAACAACTTCACAATACTTAAGCCTAAACCACTTCCATCGATGCGTTGACGTGCATCATCCACACGATAAAAACGGTCAAAAATATGGGGAATATCTTTTTCACTAATCCCAATGCCATTATCTGTTATCGAAAACTGTAAATACTTAGGGAATGTCTCACTCGTAATAATGATCGTTGGCGACTCGCTATAATGAATAGCATTAACTATGATATTTTGCAAAATTTGCGTTAGTGCACTAGGTGTAATCGCTAAGTTTACTTGTGCAATAGCCATGCACTTTATTTCAGCTGTCGGATGTGCCATTTTAATGGTTGTTATCGTTTGATGAACGACTTCATAAAACGCAGCTTGGCTCTCTTCGGTTGGTTCTGTACGGCGTGCTAATGCCAATAATTCTTCCATCAGCGTACGCATACGTTTCGTTTCGTCTAATGCTAATTGCAATGATTCATCTAAAATTTCAGGGTCATTTTTTCCCCAGCGTTGAATGAGAGAAAGATGCCCTTCAATTGCATGTAGCGGTGTACGCAACTCATGTGAAGCATCTGACACGAACTGATTTTGCTGCTTAAACGCTGTTTCAAGCTCTGTCATCATAGCGTCATAAATGGTAAGTAACTCCCCGATCTCATCATCTTTTGTATAATGTAATGTGGTAGGTTGAAAACCATTTATAATGACTGCTCGCATCGCGTCTCGTAATGCATTTATTGGTCGAATAAACCAACTTGCTAAATAATAACCGATTGAAATGGATACAATTAAGGCACCAATCCCTGCTAACAACATTGCTGTTAATAAGTATCGCATCATGCCCTGGAACTTAGTCAACGGATGAATTAATTGGATGTATCCATCGAAAAAACCAATTTGTATAGGTGTTGTAGAGACAAATGCTTTTGTGCCATCAATTGTGTGTTCATCAAACTCCAGCTCTAGTGGTGCAGCTTTTGTCACATCGTTAATACTCAATACTTCTTGACCCTCTTTGCTAAAAATACGCACCGTTTGATTTTGGTCAATAATAGATGTTAACATACCTCTTTGCTGATTCAACTCTGCCATCGTTAATTGATTACCTGCTACATTCAAATACGTAGTTACATCGACAAGTGTACGTTTTGCTTTAATGCGTTCTTCTTCCAATAACCAACTATGCACAAATAAGTACAGCACAATGCAAATCGCTGCATAACTAATAAAAATAACTGTACCAGAAGCTGCTGCCCATTTATGTTTTAACGAAGTATGTGTCATTGGCGAATCACATATCCTACACCTCGAACGGTTTCAATTGTGAGTGCTGTTTGTAATTTCGTACGTAGATGTCGAATATAAACATCCACGACATTCGTTTCTACTTCGGTTTCAAAGCCCCATACCGCAGTTAAAATGTTTTCTCTCGTACACACTTGATTGAGATGTGTTAATAAATAATGCAATAAATCATATTCCGTTTTGGTTAATCCAATACGTTCTCCCTCTACATAAACCTCATGTGCTTTCATGTCCATAACAACTTGATTCAATTCTATTGTAGTTTCTTCTTTTTTTGTGCGGCGTAAAATTGTGCGAATACGTGCTAATAACTCCTCAATAGCAAAAGGCTTAACAATATAGTCATCCGCGCCTGCATCCAAACCGCCAACACGGTCCATGACAGCATCTCGGGCTGTTAATAAAATAATAGGCACATCCGACTTTGTGCGAATACGCCGACAAATTTCAATGCCATTTAATCCTGGCAACATCACATCCAATAATAAAACGTCATAATCTTGTGTTAATGCAGATTCATAGCCATCTCTACCATCATGAAAAATTGTCACGTCAAAGCCTTCGTGTTTTAACTCCAACTCTAGAAAACGAGCAATGCTTTTTTCATCCTCTACTATCATTACCTGAATGCTCATTACTTCACCTACTTTACGTAATATCATGTTTTTTATCGTCTCTTATTTTAGCATATGTCGCAAAATATGGCGGTTGCTAGCTCTCATCAAAAGCAAGTGACAAATTTGTGACACACTAAAATTATTTTCCATTTATGCAGATAAAAAGATATAGCTTTCCGGTTTTTTTTAGCTTATGATACTTTTGGTTAGACGAATTAGTTATACAAAAAACGATTGGTACAAAACGATAACATAGTAAATATTGACGAATTTTCTGAATATTATACAAAATATTTGAATTTACGAGAATTACGTTTTACAATGTTATTATCGTAGAAGATTTTTTTATTCTATGGTAGGTTTCACCTTTTTCTTATTTGGGAATAGTTTTTTGTAAGACGTTTCGCTGCCGTCTATTTGACAATTCCATATTGAAAAAAGGGAGGCGTTTCGCATGTTAAAAAAACGTGAGTTAGTCGAGTGCACTGAATTATTTGAGTTATTATCAAACCCTACCGTTTTCCCGTACGTACGTCAAAAAGCTACATCTGCTGACGAGTACTGGTTTATGACGAAACAGCTAATGGAAGAAGAAGCAGCTGGCACAGCAGTTTCCCGCACAATCATAGATGATTGGAATCAAGTGATTGGCACAATTAGCTTATTCGACATTCAAGAAGGCGCTGGTTTCCTAGGCACATGGATTGGTGAGCCATTCCAAGGTAAAGGGTACAACCAACGCGCTAAGCACGATTTCTTATCTGAGCTATTTTTTGAGTTAGATTTCCACACTGTGTTCTTACGCATTCGTGTTGAAAACATTAAATCTCAGCGTGCAGCAATGAAACTACCTTATGTGGTAGAGGCAAATGAATCACACCCTACATTATTACAACAAATTAATGCAAATGGTAATGAGTTTAAACTTTATCAAATTCCACGTGATCTGTTCTACATGGTGGCAGCACAAACAGCTAACGAAGAAGTTGTGGCAATGTAAATGAAAAATTATAGGATGGTGACGACAGTATGAGTACCGATGAAGGCAATAGTATAAAGAGATAAGAGGTTCGATTGACACTATAAAATCAATCAAACCTCTTATCTTTTTTTATTTACTCATTAACCACTCTGTTAGTTCTTTTAACTGCTCAGATACTGCTATTGGATCATAATACCATGAGCGTTCTTCTGGCCAAATATATACTTTATCCTGCTGTACAGCAGGTAAACTCCCCCATATAGGATCCGCTTTTAAGTCTTCTAATGTTGCATTGTTAGATGTGACGATTAAATAATCGCCTGCATAATCGGCTAACATCTCTTGCGATACCTCTTGCCATTGTTTCTCCATTAATTCATCTGCAATTTTCACAGGAGGTTTACGACCAAGTGCTTGATAGATTGGTTGGCCACCACGTCCAAAATTATCTCCATAAACATAAATAGCTTTATCCGTATACTCAATAATTGAAAAAGTTTGGTTTGTTGGAATGACTTTATCCACTTTTTCTTTAGCTATTTTCACTTGGTCTGCATAATCGGCTAACCATTGTTTTGCTTCTTCTTCTTTGTCAAATAACGCTCCAAAGTATGTTAGCTCTTCTTCCGCATTTTTCAAATCACCATAAGGAATAACAATAGTCGGCGCAATTTTCTTATAAGCCTCTTCATTATCAGGATTACCTGTAATAATAAGGTCTGGCACTAATTCTAATACTTTCTCTGTTGAAGGTGCACCATATACACCTATGCTTTCAATACCTTTTAATGCATCTTTTACATAATAGTTTTCAAGTGTTAGGCCTGGTGCACCTACTGGTATAACATCTAATGCTACTAGCGTTGCTAAATATTCATCTGCTACAATGCGCTCAGGGTTTTTCGGGATCTCTACCTCACCATTCCCTGCTTTTACTACTTTTGTTGCTATTTGTTGTTCTTCCGTTTTATCTGCTTTGGCTGTTGCTTTATCCTCTGTCTTATCTTTAGCACTACAGCCTACTAACACAACAAGTATTACCAAAACACATACTAGTACATTTCTTTTCATCTTTATGCTCTCCTTTAATTGAAATCAATTCTCAATAAGTATAAAGCGTATTGTTTTAAAGGTCGATGCACAAAAATGATATATGCTGTGGATTTTTATGATGTGAACAATGTCATAAGTCGGTCTAATTGAATATTCGTAGAGAGTGGGTCGTAGCCATAAAATGTGTTGGCATCATTAATAATAAAATACTGATTGTTGCGCACAGCTTGTAACGATTGCCATTTATCACTTTCGAAAATACGTTCAATTTGTTGCAAAGCATACGGTTCTTTTGGCAAAGCTGTAATGAAAATATAAGCCGCATCATAATTTACAATTTCTTCAATTGGTACCTTTACATAGCCTATTGTATTTTGCTTTAAAAACTCAGGTTTCTCAAATTGCAAGTCTTCATATAAAATATGGCAACTACGACCAAACTTACTATTAATGCTATATGCAAAGTGCTCACAGATTTCCCACACGATGACTACACCACGTTCCACACCTAATGTATCTAAAATATAATTAGTATGCTGAATTTTATTATCATAGTGTTGTAATAATGACTTTGCTTTTTGCTCGTGTTGAACGATACGAGCAATGGCCATAAACTGCTCCCGCCATGTCATGGTTAAACATGGCAGATCGACTAATGGCGCAATGGGTAAAATAGTTTCTTGATCATCACGATTATAATGAATCACCACATCTGGTTTACAGCGTTGTAATATCTCTCGATTTAACTCTACATTTTCTTCATGCATTAATTGTGTATGGTGTTGATATTGTATGGTTAGCCAATAGGGACAAATTCCATACACAGGTATGATGCCTAGCGCTAATAAACACCCTGTATGATTACTATTTAAGGCAGCTACACGTTTTAGTTTCTCATAATATAGCGTAGGGGCCATACTCGTAACTTGCTTAAATTTTCGACTAAAATACGTGCGATCCATATAGCCTACAGATTGTCCTAATTTTTCAAGCGAGGGCAATTCAATTAACAGGCGTTGTTGCGCTTTACGAATACGTAACAACGCAACATATTGGTTAAATGGCATACCTATTTGTTTATGAAAAGTACGTGAAAAATGAGCGGGTGTTACGCCCATCTGATATGCCATCTCCTCACGAGTAAGAGGAGCTGTAAAATGTCGATGAATATAATTAAGCGTTTGTGCAAACCATGTTTCTGTTGGATGGATCAAGTTCATTTGATGTTGTTCAAGCGCCTCTATCATCATTAAAAATAACTTATGCCATGTCACTGTGGAAGGATGCGCTTGTTCTGTTAATTGTTTCATTTCTTGCGCCATACGTACAATATAACTATCTCCACGTAACGGTGACAAGGTTGCTAACATATTTGGCGCTTGCCCATGTGCCTCATATATAATCTGAATACCTTCTACTGCACCCATAATATCGTATTGACTCTCCTTCGTTACACTAATCACGGAGCCACGACAAATGGAGAACATACCATCCTGTGTCCGATATTTCCCTACACCTTCTGTAACAATAATTAAGCTTTGCTGCTTTTGTGGCAAAGCATAAGCATGCCAATAGTGTAATTGGAGCGGCAAATAAAATGTATGGGTATGTAAATGAAAGGTAGTGTGCATCAATAACTAGCTCCTTTAATTGAAAATTATTATCATTTAAGGATAGCTGTTTTCACACATATCGTCCAGTAATGCCGATAAAAAAAGCTATTAAGCAAATGCTGCTCAATAGCTTCCTCATTATTTTTCATATTGTACAATAAGCTCTACCATTTCTTCAGGTGTTTTTGGTGGTTGCGTATCTGCCATACGCTCAATATATTGTGGTGCTTGTGCAATTAATTGCTTTAAGGCTTGTAGAAATGTTTCAGCTGTTAATGCTTCTTCTTCTAACACTGCAGCAAATCCTTGTTTTTCGAATAAATTAGCGTTTAGTACTTGGTCACCACGACTTTGATTTGCAGATAGCGGGATTAATAACATTGGTTTATGCAAGGTTAAAAATTCAAAAATCGCATTTGAACCTGCTCTAGAGACAATAAAATCAGCAGCATACAATAAATCGGAAAGCTCATCTGTGACATAATCAAACTGTTTATAACCTGCAATACCAAACAAGTTATTGTCAACATTACCTTTGCCACATAAATGAATGACGTCAAACTTTTGTAAAAGTTTTGTAAGGTTATCACGTAAAATATCATTTAACAACTTTGAGCCTTGTGAACCACCCATTACAAGTAGTATTGGCTTTTCGCCTGCAAATTCGCAACGTTCTATTCCTTTTTCTCGGTCACCTAAAAATAAAGATGAACGAATAATTGACCCCGTACACGTGGACCGGTCTGATGGTAGATGTTGCAATGTTTCCTCAAAAACAGTAAATACATGAGAGGCGAAGGGGAGCGCAATTTTATTGGCTAGCCCTGGTGTTACGTCTGACTCATGTATCACAATAGGAATATTTGCAAGTTTTGCTGCAATCACAACAGGCACTGAAACAAAGCCACCTTTTGAGAAAACAACACTTGGTTTTACTTTATGCATAATACGGAATGCTTGCGCGACACCTTGTAGTACGCGAAAAGGATCCGTAAAATTTTTTATCGAGAAATAACGACGAAACTTCCCACTAGCAATCCCGTAATAAGGCACTTGCGGAAACGCGTCTGCAATAATTTCCTTTTCAATACCATCTTTTGAACCGATGTAATGTACGTCATACCCTTTTTGTTGTAACGAAGGAATAATCGCCTGGTTTAGTGATACATGACCAGCTGTTCCTCCCCCAGTCAAAATAATATTTTTCTGTCTCAACATACATTCTCCTGTTCTACATCCTAAAAAAATTCTCTCTATTTTACTTATTAACGTCTTTTGTAAAAGTAGGTTGCAATTACATTTATACATTTTAGCATACGAGCGGCGTGAGCAAAACCCCATTATTATAATAGCACTTTACTCTTACGAAAAACGCATAAAAAAATGCGATATTTCATTATGATATCGCATTTTTTTACTATATGGACGGGACTTTAAGTTCATTCACATTTTCGCCAATAATAACAAGCTGAGGCGACATTTTCACATACTCTGGTAGCCATTGCACCATACCATAGGCATATTGGAATAACATTGGGTTAGTGATACCTTTTACCCATACATAACCTTTCATACGATAAATCGTATCAGGTAATGCACGTAACCACTGCTCAAATACTTCTCGCTCAACTGGTGTTGTGAATGTCACTAAACGCGTGGATAATTGCAAAGATGTAATAGGCGCCTTCTCCACAGGAAATTGGGATGTTGTTGCGGATAATCGTTCAACAACATTAAGCGGGACTTTAGCATGTGTTGTTTGGACAATAAATGCGTGAGGGTTAACCTGTTGTATGTCTTGTACAACTTTAGCTGCCTCACTATCCGTCAATAAGTCGATTTTATTGGCAAGTAACAAATGAGCATGTCGAATTTGCTCTAAAAACAGGGAGCGCATTTGAACAGGCAAAGTTTCTCGTTCTAAAAATCTTTTACTATCTGCCACTGTAATAATACCTTTAATATGCAATTGATCAGCAAATATTGGTGAGTAAACAGCATCTAGTGCCTCAACAGGGTGAGCGGCACCTGTTGTTTCAATAACTAACACATCAAACTCAGGCCCATGTAATAAACCTTGAATTTGCGCTTCTGTTTTCTCTGCACCACTACAGCAAATACACCCTTCTAACATTTCTTTTAACGGTATGTCTTCATCAACGGCTTGCGAATCAAAAGGTAACTTACCAAATTCATTCATAATCACGGCGGGCTTTAAGCCTTGTGCTTTTAGCTGTCGTAACAAGTCTGTCAATAACGACGTTTTACCACTGCCTAAAAAGCCACTTAATAAATATACATCCTTCATTTCATTCACCCTTTATAAAAAGCGAGATTGCCTTCGTTTGAAAAAAGGCAACCTCGCTTTATTCATTTATCTTACTTTGCTGATTTAGCTTCTTCTGCCGCACGTTTTAATTGTGGGTCGTCTGTTTTAATCTTCTCGCGTAATTGTTCCATAATAGCGAGGGTTGTATCACCTGTAATAACACCTGTTTGTTCTAGCTTTTGATCTACTTGAAACTGTTTCACTACTTGTGTTAATTCTTCGTCGAAACTACCATCTATCTTCCCAGCTTCATAGCCAAGTACAGTCAACATCTCCTGTACAGCCTTTACTTGCTCACTTACCATACCTTCTTTCATTTCGACTGAAGGACTTACATAGGGTAGTGAAGCATAAGTTGGCATATTAACTGCTACATCTGGTTTAATTCCTTTTTCATTAATCCAATTGCCTAATGGTGTTAACCATTTCCCTTGCGTATACTTCATTTCTGAACCATCTTTTTTATTTTTCACTTGGAATTGATGTACCGTTTGCATTGTACCTTTACCAAAAGATTGTTCACCTATAACTTTAGCCCCAGCAGATTCTTGTAAAGCTGCCGCTACGATTTCAGAAGCAGAAGCGCTACCTTTATCAATTAGTACAGTCACAGGCACATCATATTTCTTACCACCTTGTGCATAAAAAATCTCAGGCTTTTGATTGCGTAATTGAATTTGGTAAATCGGTTTCCCTTCTTCTACAAATAGGCTTGCCATTAACATCGCTTGGTCTAAATAGCCACCAGGATTTTGACGCATATCAAGGACGATGCCTTTCATATCTGTAAATGAATCTAACACAGCTTGTAATTCTTCTGCTGTTTTCTCACTAAAAGATGTAATTTGCACATGAGCAATGCCATCTTCTAACATTTCGCCATATACTGTTTCAATTGGAATATCGTCACGCTTAATTTTCACTTCTATCGGTGCACCATCACCACGCTTAATCATTAATGTGACTTCTGTGCCCTTTTCACCACGAATCAAAGCAACAGCTTCACTCGTTGTTTTACCTTCAATATTTTCACCATCTACTGACAAAATAATATCATGTGGTAGTAGGCCCGCCTTTTCAGCAGGTGAATTTTTAATAGGCGTTACAATCATAATCTGCCCATTACGGTCTTGGACTTCTGCACCAATCCCTTGGAAACTGCTGCTTAAACTTTCATTAAAGTCGCCAGCTTCTTTTACTGTCATATAATCGGTATAAGGGTCCTCTAAGGAATCTAACATGCCATTAACGGCTCCTTCGATTAATGTATTGTCTTCTACTTCAACATAATAATCTTTTTTTAAGGCATCAAAGGCGTCATATACCTTTTCAAATTCTGCACGCTCTACAGGTACTTTTACTTCGACTACTTTTTCTTCTCCAAAAGTTAGCGCAAAGATGGTAAGTCCTGCTGTTGCGAGTACAACAAAGAATAACATCATTAAAAAAGCAAACGGTTTAAAACGTAAATAACGTCCCGCTGGCTTGACGATTTCTTCTTGTTCATTGTTGTTTTGCTCCATCGTTTTTCACCACTCTCATATTCCCTACGTTTTCTTTTAAGACAGCCCTTTTATTAGACGTATGAGCATCTTAAAAAGTTCACTTTTACTTTATTAAAATAAAGTGTGTCTTTTATACGGTCTTATCCATTTTAGCACCATTGTATAGGATTGAAAACCTTATGCCATATAAATTCATGAAGTTCTTTTTTCTAAGCGATTCATCTACTTTATGAAGCTATGATAAAAGCATTATATTTATGCCACTATACGTGTAATACTAGTTTTTTCTACCTGTTTTAAGGAAGGAGCACTAATTTAGTAAATTTGCATGTGCTACATATTTTATGATGTAATCTGTTTAATTTTATAATGGCTTTATGCAACTCTAATTTTAGTGTTAACAATAGATCAAAAACACCTTAACGTAAATTGGTTACATCACCAACGCGAACTGTTATAAAGAATCCTGCATGGTAAGCATCTCTTAAAAACGAGCCAAAAACGATTACTAAAATACCTGTTATCCACACGCCATATTTAGCCCATCTTATTTTTCGTTTTTGTTCTGTAGTAGTCATCTCTTTCCCTAATGATTGATTACGCATAAAATTCGCTCTGGAAGGTCATCAACTATTAAAATGGAAATCATTTTATAATCCTCTCTCAATTCCCAGACAAATCGATGAATAATATAACTTATTTTAGGAATCTTAATTTCATTAATCCATTTTAAAATTTGCATATAAAAAAGTGTCTAACAAGGTCACGCTTGTTAAACACTTTTTACATTATATTTATCAAAGACTCTTGCTACGATTACGCTTGAATCGCTGCTTCTAGCGCTACAACAATCATATCGTTGAACGTTGTTTGACGTTCTTCAGCTGAAGTTACTTCACCTGTTAAAATGTGATCAGATACCGTAAGAATGGCTAACGCCTGGCGATTGAATTTTGCTGCTAATGTGTATAATGCCGCTGTTTCCATCTCTACACCTAAAACGCCATAACGTGCTAATTTTTCATTTTGATTCTCTTCTGAATAAAACATATCCGCTGTGAAGATATTACCAACTTTCACACTTAGTTCTGCTGCTTGACTTGCGTTATATGCTTTTAATAAGAGGTCAAAATTAGCTGTTGGTGCATAATCAATGCCATTAAAAATAATTTCATTCATTTTTGAATCTGTAGATGCCGCTTGTGCAATAATAACATCACGCACTTTTACGTCTTTTTGAATCGCACCACATGTACCAACACGAATTAGTTTTTGTACATCATACTCTGCCATTAATTCATGCGCATAAATAGAAAAAGATGGTACACCCATACCTGTGCCCTGCACAGAAATGCGCTTACCTTTATACGTACCTGTGTAACCAAACATATTTCGTACATCGTTGTATTGCACAACATCTTCTAAAAATGTTTCAGCAATATATTTCGCACGTAGTGGGTCTCCTGGTAATAAAATCGTATCGGCGATATCACCTTTTTTTGCATTAATATGTACACTCATTCGTACATCCCTCTTTTCTTTAAAGTCAGTATTTATCATACTTTTTTTTCATATACTTTGCAATGAAAGACGTCTAACCTCTTAATGATATAATGCCCATATGACATCAAACACATCTGCTGTCATCTCGGGTTGTTGTTGCAACTCTATATATTCCGATAACTCGTCAAAATCTGTGCTTTGTTTAGGGAAGGAGTGATCATGAAACACAGCTTCTGCAAACTGTGCTTTATCATCTGCTCCTCCTCTAAACGTTAACACAAAATGATAAAACGTTCTCTCCATATCATCACCTACTTAAACAACTTCTTCCACTCACCGTAACCTTCATCTTCGAGTTTTTCAACAGGGATAAAACGTAAAGCAGCTGAATTAATGCAATATCGTAAGCCCCCTGTTTGTAAAGGACCATCCTCAAAGACATGCCCTAAATGTGCATCTGCTTCTTTGCTACGCACCTCTACACGTCGCATCCCATGTGAAGCATCAAAATGCTCTGTCACCTCTTGTTGTTCAATCGGTTTTGTAAAGGCTGGCCAGCCACAACCCGCATCATATTTATCCAATGAGCTAAATAAAGGCTTACCTGATATAATATCTACATAAATACCCTGTTCAAAATGTGCATCATATTCATTGCGAAATGGTGGCTCTGTCCCGTTTTCCTGTGTAACATATCGCTGCATTTCTGTTAAATGTGATAAATCCTTCTTCATTACTTTCCCTCCCAATGTGCTTGAATAAACCCTTTACGACCTGAACCCGTTGCATAACGCTCATAATGTGCAGGATTTTTTTTATAGTAGCTTTGATGATATTCTTCTGCTGCATAAAAAGGTTTAGCTGGTAAAATTGGTACCACAATTGGTCGTTTAAAGATACCACTTGCTTGTAAATGTGCTTTAGAAGCCTCAGCAACCTCACGTTGTACTTCATCATGATAAAAAATAGCGGGTTGATACGACTCGCCTCTATCATAAAATTGCCCACCCGCATCTGTTGGGTCTAGTGTCTGCCAGTATAAGGACACTAATGCATCATACGAGATAATAGCTTCATCAAATTCAATTTGTACTGCTTCAAGATGGCCTGTAGTATTTGTGCACACTTGTTCATATGTTGGGTGCGCTACATGCCCCCCTGTATAACCTGATATCACTTGAATAATGCCTTCCCTTGTTTCAAAAGGCTCTACCATGCACCAAAAACAACCGCCTGCAAATGTGGCTATTGCCATTAATATGCCCCCTTTGGAATTGTAATATCAATTTTCACATCTTCTTCTGTTAACGTAATATCCCTTGGTTGAATATTAAACTTATTATCAATAGGTGCTTGCGCTAAATCAATAATAATTTGCCCATCTAATGGATAAATCCCCAACCACTGCGGTGTCTCTAAAAATTGGTCCACTACGGCTAGTGCCATACGTGGTGATACAGATAAGTCACCTGCTTGTAGTGTCTCTTGTTTTAAGACAATTTGATTGCTCACAATGGAAGGAATAAATGTCATATCTACAGGGATATTGCCAAACCATGTTTCAATCGCTGTGCTAAGTTGCACGTCTTTATCTACTTTAATCTGCATAGGCACTTGTTCTTTTAAAGCATGATCAATAAAAGTTTGTGCAGCAGCTTCCACTTCTTTTGTTGTCGAAGAAAGCGTCATATCTACACCTTCTAATGGCGCTCTTTCTTGGGGTGTTGCTCGTTCAGATGTTAAGACTAACATTGCCATAACACCCATGCTACCTAGCACTAAAATAAGTAATGTGAAAAATGCTATTTTCCATTTGTTCATGTGTAACTTCCTTTCAAACTTTCATACATTTACTATACACATTATATTTTCTGAACGCACTAAAAACACATTGTCATTACTGCTTTTTTTCATGGTATTTCCTTTATTTTCTTCCTCCAAAGTAATAGAAAAAAGCTATAATCACAAGCATTACGCTCACAATTATAGCTTTTTATTATTCTGAAAAGTAAATAAACCCAATAGCACCTGGCCCTGTATGCGTGGAAATCACAGGTGAGGTAAATTGTACTTCGATATTAGTAAAACCTGTAGCATTAATTTTATCAGACAGTGGTTGCCCTAAGTTTTTCATACCATCTGCATGAGATATGGATACCATCTTGACTGTTTTACCTGCTGTATCTTGCTCATATTGTTTAAACAGATGGTTTACTACTTGTTTATGGCTACGCACTTTCCCTACTGGATTATAACCGCCGCCTTCTAGGTTAGCAATTACTTTAATATTTAATAACGAACCAATAAATGCCTTGCCTTTACCGATGCGACCACCTTTAACAAGATTGTCTAACGTATCTACAATAACGTATAGATGTGTATTGGCACGCACTTCATCTAAGCGTTTTACAATTTCTTCTACAGTTGCACCTGCATCGCGCAATCTCACCGCTTCACGCACTTGTACACCTAACCCCATTGCAATAAAACGTGAGTCGATTACAGTAACGTCTGAGTCAGACATCTCTGCTGCTTGTCTTGCCGAATCAACGGTACCACTCATACTACCTGTCATATGAATAGAAATAATTTGATCTCCATTTTTCCCTAAATCGTCATATAATTGTTTAAAGACACCTGGAGCGGGTTGCGAGCTTTTTGGTAATGCTTTGGCGTTTGCCATCTTGTGTAAAAATTCTTCTGGCATAATATCTACACCATCTGTGTATGTTTCATTGTCAATTTGAATAGCAAGTGGTACTACATGAATTTGATGTTTAGTTAACTCTTCTTTTGTTAAATCACTTGTAGAGTCTGTCACTATATGAATTTGGCCCATTTCGACACATCCTTTACTTCTTTACTCTCTCATTATACCGACTGAAAGTTTAAGCGTAAACATGATAAGTGTAACCTTTTTTATTTATTAAGGAGGTGGTATGCTTATGTTAGTAGTATTTTAGAAAAACGTTTAAACAAGTATTTTACAAAAAAGGAAGTGAATTTATGACGACTTTCAATCCTTATCAAGACGGTGGTAATCGAGAGGAACTATGGAATTCAATTACACATGGTATTGGACTACTCATCAGCATACCTGCGCTAATCTTACTGGTGCTTGCAGGAGTGCGTAACGGTACAGCCATCCATGTTGTAACCTTCTCCATTTTCGGTGCTTCACTCATCTTACTCTTTTTAATGTCGACATTATTACACAGCATGCCATACAAATACAAACATATCTTTGCTAAGTTTGATCACTCTGCGATTTATATTTTAATTGCGGGTACTTATACCCCATTTTTACTTATTGCCATTGGCGGTACATTAGGTACCGTATTACTCATCATTATTTGGGCACTTGCTATTATGGGTGTATTTATTAAATTTTTCTTCTTTATGAAATTTGAAAAAATCTCTACGCTTTTTTATATTGGTATGGGCTGGCTCATTATTGTAGCTGCTAAACCTGTTTATGCTTTCCTCGGTTTTGAAGGGTTTATGATTTTAGTATCTGGAGGTTTGTGGTTCACACTTGGCACCATTTTTTATGGGTGGCGCTCTTTACCTTATAATCATGCCATTTGGCATATCTTTGTCTTAGCTGGTTGTATGACGATGTATTATTGTGTATGGGTTTATTTAATATAATAGCATTAATAAAATACCAGCTCTCCTAGTTTAAGAGCTGGTATTTATTATTACCGAAAGGCTATTATTTTTCATACACAGCATATGTAAATGTAAAACCTTCGTCTGCTGTGATAGGTGCTTGCTCACTCACTTTATGAAAATCTTTATACGTTGGGAAGTGTGTGTCACCTTCAAACTCGTGATTAATTTTGGTCACATAAATACGCTCAGCTAATGGCAAGGCTTGTGTGAAAATCTGTTCTCCACCAATCACCATAATCTCATCAACATTCCCCGCTAATTTTAATGCTTCTTCTAAACTTGATGCTAATGCCACACCCTCTGCATCATAAAATTTATCACGCGTAATTACAATATTACGACGCTCTGGTAATGGCTTACCGATTGATTCGAATGTCTTACGTCCCATTATTACAGGCTTACCTAATGTTTGTTTTTTAAAGTATTGTAAATCTCCTGGTAAATGCCATGGCATTTTGTTTTGATGGCCTATTACTCGATTATTATCATGCGCTACAATTAATGAAATCATCTGCTTCACTCCTTCTTTTGTTGTACAATGTAAGCATACTACAAAAAGGAATGACAAGCATGCATACAATGACTCTATCACCAAAATATGTTACAACAATAAAACAAGGCTTTCCGCTCATCTTACGTGAAGCTGTTAGTGGCCCGTTGCCAACAGAAGAGGGGCAACTCTTTTATTTGGTGGACGCACAAAAACACTATCTCGCAACGGCCTATTATGGTAAACAAAATAAAGGGATTGGTTGGGTAGTAACTACTGACCAACAGCAAACCATTGACGTAGCCTTTTTTAAACAATTATTGCAGCGTGCCTTCGCTCGCCGTCAGCACCTCTTTAACTCAACAACTACAACCGCCTTCCGTGTTTTCAATGGAGAAGGTGATGGTTTAGGTGGCCTAACCATTGAATATTTTGATGGCTATTATGTTGTCAATTGGTATAGTGCTGGTATTTATCGTTGGCGCACTATGATTTATGAAGCATTACAACAAGTCGTGACAATTAAAGCATTATATGAGAAGAAACGTTTTGACGATCACGGTCAATATATTGACCAAGATGATTTCGTCTTTGGCGAACCTGCTAACTTTCCACTTGTTGTGAAGGAAAATAATATGCATTTTGCAGTAGATTTAAATGACGGGGCTATGACAGGTATCTTTTTAGACCAGCGTCATGTGCGACAAGCCATTCGTGACCGTTATGCTAAAAATACAAATATGTTAAATACGTTTTCCTATACAGGTGCTTTCTCTGTGGCTGCGGCATTAGGTGGCGCTAAACAAACAACAAGTGTAGATGTAGCAAAACGTAGCCTTCCTAAAACGACAGAGCAATTCGAAGTCAATGCGATTACGGCACCTCAAGCTATTAAAGTAATGGATGTCTTTAATTATTTTAAATATGCACAAAAACATGGCTTAACTTTCGATTTAGTTGTGTTAGATCCCCCTAGCTTTGCACGTACTAAAAAAACGACTTTTTCTTCGAGTAAGGACTACCCTAAATTATTAGAAGATGCGATTGCCATTACCGCTAAAAATGGTGTTATTGTAGCCTCAACTAATAATGCAGGCATTACGATGAAACGTTTTAAACAAATGGTATCTCAAGCTTTTGGACAACGAAAGTATCGCATATTAGAGACCCATCAATTACCTGAAGATTTTTATGTAGATCAGCGTTTCCCTGAATTTAACTACTTGAAAGTGTTATTTATTAAAAAACAATTTTAAAATGATAAAAGCCCCTCTTGAAAAATATCAAGAAGGGCTTTTCTTACGTTATGCATATGCTGCTGCAAGTTCAAAATTGGTATTTTCTATACCTGCTATCCTATGCCCTACTTTATGATTTAACAGGGTTAATCCCATAACGTAAGTGACTAATTGCTCATGACCATTACCTCTAGGATGCCAATTCATATGGTGCTCATTAATTGTTTCAATAAAAGCTAGCAAATTGGCTAACTCTTGTTGGGCAAAACGCTGACTATACAACTGTTTATAATAATTTTCTGTTTTTTCTAGCATTTGTGTTTGTAAATCTATAATATAAGTCTCATAAAAACGAACGACCATGGCTACAATGCAATCATTGACACGTGCTGCACTCAAAATAGGTGTGGGTACTCTCGATAAGCGCTCTAGGTTTGCTTTAGCACGTACAGAATCAATACGCGTTAATAAATGATAGTTTTCACCATTCACTCGGTAAATAATAGGGTTCGTTGGCATATACATCGTAAAACCATTTTTTCTCGTTTGTAACAATACAGCATCTTTTTCATGCGCCAATAAATAACCTTCTCGTTCGCCATCATATAACCAAACGACATGTTTGTTATGTAGAACTTGATGGAATAAACGCTCGTTTGTGATTAATTCTGTCTCAAGCATCATATCCACTAATTGTTCCACACTTTGTCGTGTTTTTTTCCCCTTGCTGCGTTCTTCATGGGGCATTTTCTCAATAGTCATCGCAGGAGCCTTTGGTAGCGTACTGCGTTTTTGAATAAATACGTCCTCATTAATTGCCATTCATCTCATCTCCTTATGTGAAAATAAAAAAACATCTTCTTTGGCATGAAGATGTTTGAAGTGTCACGTATCATTAGAGCAACAACAAATAGGCGGACCTAACAGCCACCTTGTTTGTTTACGTCTAATAACAGAATCGATGAATGTAGATTGATTCGTCATTATAAACACCTCCTATCCTCGTAGGTTTAACGGTACAGATAAGGCAGGTCTCCTGGCTTGAGTTCATCGCATGTAACTCGCCTTCCCATTCATTGAACAGTGGCCTTATGAGAAACAATACTCCCTCTTACAGTTGCGGGACAGCTATGGATTTTCACCATATTCCCTTTTAAATAAATACCATACAATGTATTTATACCTTATCCTAGCAATATGAAATTGTTATTCGTCTACAGTAAATTGTATCGTGATGTCACAATACTGTCAAATTAACGAATAGACTGCACAAGCCCCTGCAACTTCAAATCATAGAGTACAGGTAACATATCGCTATTATCAAAGCCAAGTTGCGTATAATCATCCGGGTGCCATCTCACCGTTAGCCCTGATACTTGCGCCATATACGTTTCCCAATTATTTAACTTCCAGCGATCTCGTTGTTCGTTACGTTTAATTAAACGGTTTAACAGTGTTGTACTATCTACTGTCACACGTACTACAATAATAGTAGCTACCTCTCGTAAAGCTTTCATTTGTGGATGCGTATGTAGATAATCTTGCTGTAATATCTCTTGTTCAAACCCTGCTGTTAGTACTACAGAGTGACCTAACTTCACATTATCGTACGCGATATTTAGTAAAGCCTGATATTCCAAAGGACGCACCGTTTGTATATAAAAGTCTGATTCTCGGTCATGACTATTTTGCGTCGGTGAATTATGGGCTAAAATGTATTCAGTCAATGGTGTTGTAACCGTATCTTTATCAATATATGTATAGTTTTTCATCTCTGCGATTTTTTTACCAATATAACTTTTCCCTACCCCAATCTCACCAACCATCAAGATGACATTTGGTTTTTGCATCTTTTTCCCCTCACTTTAATTAATGTTATCTCAACGATTTTACCATGAAGTCATACAAAAGACGAAAAAATCACTTTTACGAACATTTTACTAGTTTTCAGCTTAAATTATTCGTGTTAAAATGATTGTATTCGATGAAATGGAGGGTTTTTTGTGAAATTACTATACAAAGGTAAAACAAAAGACGTATATGACTTAGAAAATGGCTTTTACTCATTACAATTTAAAGATGATGTAACAGGTGAAGATGGTGTATTTGACCCCGGTGCCAACACAGTAGGATTGACGATTGAAGGCGCGGGACTTGCTTGTTTGCGTATGACGAGCTATTTTTATAACAAATTAAACGAAAGTGGTGTGCCTACTCACTTTGTAGCAGCTAATATAGAGGATGCTACTATGACGGTGCGACCTGCTACTGTTTTTGGTAAAGGTTTAGAAGTAATCTGTCGTTTCAAAGCAGTTGGTAGCTTTTTACGTCGTTACGGTGCCTATGCTGAAGAAGGGCAAGACCTTGATGCATTTGTAGAAGTAACATTAAAAGATGATGAACGTAAAGACCCACCTATTTCGAAAGATGGTTTGGCTATGTTAAATATTTTAACACCTCAAGAATATGATATTTTAGAAGAACGTACTGTAGCCATTGCTAAGTTCGTCCAAACAGAATTAGCTAAAAAAGGCTTAACGCTATACGATATTAAGCTAGAGTTTGGTCGCGACGCTAAAACAAATGATATTATTTTAATTGATGAAATCTCTGGTGGTAATATGCGTGCCTATAAAGGCGACGAATACATTGAACCGTTAACACTGGAAAAAATAGTGCTTGAAGATGTAATATAAGCTATTCTCTACAGCTTTTGCTAGTGATACTCCACTAGTAGAAGCTGTATTTTTTATACCCTTGTCTGAGCTTTTTTAAGAAAATGTATTTATACACAACGGATAAATACGCCTGTATAGTACAGTAATAAAGTAAGCACAATTACCTATTGTTACTTTATAATGTATTGCTGTTCAACTTTAATTATTGTTTTTCTTGCATTACAGTAGGGCATACCATGGAATACATACGTTGCGCAATGTTAAAGGATGAATGATGTTGCACCGTTTACCGTTTGAACAATTAGTAAATGAGCTACGCCCCATGATGACTCGAATTTTACAGAGAGCACATATTTATAAAGATTTTGATGAATTTTTACATGTGA
Organism: Lysinibacillus alkalisoli; assembly: GCF_014643595.1. Lineage (GTDB taxonomy): Bacteria > Bacillota > Bacilli > Bacillales_A > Planococcaceae > Metalysinibacillus > Metalysinibacillus alkalisoli. The sequence continues at coordinate 39,447 of NZ_BMJT01000002.1, read as the reverse complement.
TGATGATTGCATTATGGAAGGCTCAACAGCGTTATGAACCGGAAGTTGGGTTATTTTCAACTTTTGCTTATGCTTCTATGCACGGCGCAATCAAGGATGAACTTAATAAAATCCGTCGACAAAAAGTGCTATTCATTGATGATGAGAATGAGGCACTATTGCGAGAAGAACCTTATGACCCTATTGCGTATCGTCAATTAATCGACTCGATTCAAAGCGCGTTATCTATGGAGGAGTACATCCTATTTTATTATCGCTATGAACAACAATTTGCGATTAGAGAAATCGCGACATTACTACAGCTCCCTTATGAAGTCGTAAAACGTCGTTGTGCGCGCATGCGTACAAAAGTACATGCACTTTTGATGGCAACGAATCAAAAACAATAGCATAAACATGAAATAAAAGGAGCTCAGCGCAGCCCACCCTAATTATGTGATGCTTTCACTATCAACTGGCACATAATATAAGCCAACAAGCAAAGCAACTATAAAAGAAAAATGGTACAAGGAAGCGGAACTTTACCTTGTACCATCTTATGATTATGCCGTCTATTATTGGTGAAGTAATGGCAAGATTGTACCAAAAATACCATCGGATACTTTCCACATAATGGCCCATAATACAGCAACTAATACAATCGTGACAACTAGTATCACTAAAACAAACAGCGTTTTATTCTCTTTCATCCTTGCCTCCTTATTGTGCAGAGCGCTTGACAATTGCTACTAATACATCAGCTAATTGCTCAAGTTGCTGTACAGGTATGCGCTCACTTGTTGTATGAATATTTTCGTAACCTACAGACAAGTTTACAGTAGGAATACCAAAACCTGCGATAATATTAGCGTCGCTACCTCCGCCAGATGTAGCGAGTTGTGGGACTAACCCTACATCTTGGACAGCGGCTTTTGCCACTTGTACCACATGATCCTCTTCTGTAACGCGGAAACCAGGATACATGAGTTGCACATTTACCTCCGCATGCGCTCCGTGTTCTAATGCTACTTGCTCAAAGGTTTCTTTCATATGTGCGGTTTGAGCTGTTAATTTAGCTTCATCAATCGAACGCGCTTCAGCTAATATATGAACTTCATCACACACGATATTTGTCGCTTGCCCACCTTCAAAACGCCCAATATTAGCCGTTGTCTCCTCATCAAGTCGACCTAACTTCATCTTAGCGATGCAACGGGCGGCTACAGTAATAGCTGAAATCCCCTTTTCAGGCGCTACCCCAGCATGCGCTGTTTTGCCTATTACTTTGGCAAATACTTTAGCTTGGTAAGGGGCGGCTACAACAATCCCACCTACATCGCCATCGCTATCTACAGCAAAGCCATATTGTGCGGTCATTAGGTTTTGATCTAATTCTTTCGCACCTGCTAACCCACTTTCTTCACCCGCTGTAATAATAAATTCAATCGTACCATGTTCAATATTTTGCTCTTTTAAGCGCTTTGCCATCTCAAATAAAGCAGCAATTCCTGCTTTATCATCAGCACCTAAAATGGTTGTGCCATCGGATACAATATACCCATCTTGAATACTTGGCTTGATTTGTTTACCAGGGACTACCGTATCCATATGTGCAGTAAAATAAATAGGTGCTACGTCTTTTGTGCCTTTTAGTGTAGCAATAATATTACCTGCTGCATGTCCATTGCGTAGATGTGCATCGTCTTGCACAACTTCGAAGCCTAATGTTTGTAATTTTTTTACTAAAATAGGTGCAATGATTGCTTCATGCTTTGTTTCAGAATCAATTTGGACAAGCTCAAAAAATTCTTCTACTAAACGACTAGTCATAAAAACATCCTTCTTTCCTTATTCAATACAACTTTCATTATATGGTTTACCTTTCAACATATCAAACGCTTGTTGAACTCCCTTTAACATCCACTCCACTAAAAGTGCGTTAAAACAATAATTAGCTATTATATGTTATCATTATCTATATGATGTATTTGATTGGAGGAATACATATGACATGGCTACATATTTTGCAACGAGAAGATGATTTACAAAATCATTATGATTATTATCGTAAGCGTTATATCACAAGTAAAAAAAGCGAAAAACATTTTTTACAATTGCAAGCTCGTTATCATCAACTCTTACATGAGCTCGTGCCTACTTCACGTTTTTCCTTTCAATATATTAAACGTTTATTTCGCAATGAACAACAGCTCCAAGACCGTATACAATGCATTAAAAAACGCATGCACTCCTTAACGCCTTACATGTTAAATGAGGTAGAGAAACAAGAAGCCAAACAACAAATGACGATACTACAACACCAACTACAAGCTGTAGACCAATTAAAACAGCGACACCTTGAAGTATACTACCCTGTGTTAGCTCAACAAGTTCTTACAATACGTAAAACTATGTTACAGCTTCAACAACAAAATCATACTTTACAGCATTTACAAATGCTAGCAAGTGCGTTACCTCAAGCACTTCACAAAGTCAATCGTAAACTACAGTTAGCTCGTGTACACTCAAAATCTAAACCTAATCATTGTGGGATGTTGACAGCTTCTATCGCCTATGAAACAAACAAAGAAACCGCTCAAGTGTGTGAACAAACTCGTCAACTATTACAGCACTACGAGTACCAATTGCAAGGCATATTCCCCTCTACATTAGTCCAGCAATATGACGATATACGCTATACGGGCTTTATCGCACAACAAGAAAGCAAAGCCATTCAACAACTAACACATGTAAAATATCAAATTAATGAGCAGCAACACTCTCTTTACCAACTAGAGCAAACAAACACACAACAATTGCTGACACTCAAAACACAACAACGACAAATTTGGGAAAGTGTTCAATAATTCGTCGCTTGAATCCTTTGATTTAGCATTGGTATGATGAAAGAAATAAGTTGGAGGCGTTATTCATATGTTAGGCATTGTTGGTGGTATTTTAGTATGTGTCATCTTTATTATTGTTCCCATTTTAGTTTTTATGAAAAAAGCAACAAATACACAAGGTGGTCATAAAGAGATTGACCCCTACCCTCATACAAATCATTCTGGACAAAAGCAAGAGAATCAATCATAATCTCTGTTGTGACAATGCCAGAGACAAGTATTGTGTAAGCACAAACCACTAAAAAACATGTTAGACTCATGGAAATTTGGTCTAACATGTTTTTTTAGTTAGGAAGAGCTATGCTGCATCTTGCTTTTTACAAATCATCGCATGATGCCTCTACCTCGTTTCATTTAGCTATATTATAAAGTTTGGAGTAATGTATCTTGTGCTTTTTTAACATTAACTTGATAGGCTGTGACTTCCTCTTGTTTAACACATAATCTACGCAATGTATTATCCACATTATCCTGCAGCTGTATGACATTTTTTTGTGCCTCTGCTAACTGACTATTAACACTCCACGCTGAGAAAATATCATCAAAAAAATAATCCGCAAACTTGACGAAGCCGTCTGTATCCACATTGACTGCACTTATTTCATAATGATCAACGTCTAACAATTCATTTTGAAATTGTTGTAAAGCTGCATGTACGTTAGGCAAAATCGATTTAACTTTGTCTATTTCACTATGCTTTAAATGTGTAATAAATAAACCTCCACCAAATAAATCCCATGCTGAATAACCTCGTGCTGTATCTAATTGTTGCATAAGCATTGCAATTAATTGTTTCGCTTTTTGCCCTGCTTCAATAGCTTCTTCTACTTCATATAACAAGCGAATGGCATTCGCTTGTTGGTCCTCTAATTCCGCCAATTGCTCCGCTTGTGCTGGCTGATATTGTATGACATATAGTCGCTTTTTTGTGCGTAATTGTTGTACCTCAGCAAGTAACTCATCTGTATTTAGACCTTGAGCACGCTTTGCCTCAACTTGTGTAATTTGCGCTTGTGTAAACTGAAGTAACTGTTGTACCTCTTGTAATTTAATAATAATTTGTGCTAATCGCATCTCCTTTTGTTCAACTTTTTGATCTAGTTTTCCATTACGATTAGCAAGTCGCTGCCAAAATGTCTGTTTATTAAAATAAGCTATTTTATTTTCATATACTTGCTGTTCAGCCTGTAAGATGCTTTGTCTCTTTAATAATTGCTTTTGTTGTAGTTTGTACTGTACAACTTGCTTATATAAACGATCTCGCTCTTCTAACTGCCTTTGTAAATGCATTTGCTTTTGCTGTAACTCATCCCATGCCATTTTATTCACCTCTTACTTCATATACGTAACTAAGACTCATTTGTTTCATTAAAAAACGCTGGTGGAAAGTATGTACTTTCCACCAGCGTTTTTTTAATGACATTGTGGGCATTTCCCGTAAATTTCAAACTTGTGATTTTCAATTTCATAGCCATGTAAATTTTGCCCAACCATTTCCATTGGGCATAGCTCTAACGCCTTGACATCACCACAATCCATACAAATAAAATGATGATGATGCTCTTTTGCATCACATTGCATACGGAAATGACGCTCTCCAGACAACTCTGTTTCATCTAAAATTCCTAATGACACAAATGTAGCTAAATTACGATAAATCGTATCATAACTCATGCCCGGATATTCCATTTTCAATACATCTAATAATTGTCTTGCAGTTAAATATTTCTCTGTTGCATTAAACATCTCTAAAAGACGTTCACGTTTATCTGTTTTTTTATACCCATTTGCTTTTAATATTTCCCATGCTTTGACGCTATTCATTATGCTTCAGCTCCTAATCGTTGAGGCAACAATTTTTTCAACCAAATCACAAGTAATAAAATGAGAATTGCCGTTACTACTATTGTACCACCTGGCGCTAAATCTAGGAAGAATGCACTCACAAGCCCAATCATAACTGCCATCTCGCCAAAAATAATAGCATATATTATCGTTTGTTTAAAGCTTGTTGCCACGCGCATAGCAGCAGCCACAGGTAATGTCATTAAAGAGGAGACTAATAAAATCCCCACAATACGCATACTTGCTGCAATAACTAAAGCTGTCACTAACATAAAGGCAATATGCACCGCTTTTGATGGCAGGCCACTCGCTCGACTATATTCTTCATCAAAAGATAAGACAAATAATTCCTTATAAAAAATCCGTAAAAAGACAATCACTACAATGGCAATAACAATGACCACAAATAAATCACTGCGTGCTACAGCAGAGACAGAGCCAAACAAATAACTCATTAAATCTGCGCTAAAACCTTGAGCCAGTGAAATAAAAATAGCACTAATCCCTATACCACCAGACATAATAATGGGAATGGCTAGTTCTTCATAATGCTTGTATACACGACGTAAACGCTCAATAAATAGCGACCCTGTAACAGATGCCACAATGCCTAAATAAATGGGATTCAGTAATGCTAAAGCTGAGAAAGTTTGGCTGAGGTATAAACTACCTGCAATCCCTGCAAGTGTAACGTGAGACAAGGCATCAGCAATTAAAGATAGGCGGCGTACAACAATAAACACACCTAGGAGTGGTGCAATAACGCCAATAATCATACCTGATAGAAAGGCATTTTGTAAAAATTCATATTGGAAGATGGCTTCAATCATCTGTTTACTCCTTTAGTGTATTTTACGAACGGCATGTCCATACCATACGTCTCTTGCTTCTTGTGACATCTCATCAAATTCATTTTTATAGCCGTGAAAATGAATCGTTTGATTTAAACAAGCAACATGTGTAATGTGACTTGATACAACATCAACATCATGTGTGACTAACAACATTGTAATACCACGTTGTTGATTTAAATGCGCTAATAAATCATAAAATGCTTGCACATTTTCATGATCAATACCGACGGTTGGCTCATCTAACACAAGCATTTTAGGCTCACTAATCAATGCCCTCGCGATAAATACACGCTGTTGTTGTCCGCCAGACAAGGCACCAATGCTACGCGATTTGAAGGCTAACATACCAACTGCTTCTAACGCCTCATCGACCAAGGTATGTACATTCTTAGGCAAACGTTTGAATAAGCCCACCTTTTTTGTTAAGCCACTGCGTACGACTTCAAATACAGTTGCTGGAAAACCCGAATTAAAAGCATTGGACTTTTGTGAGACATAGCCAATCCATTCACGATGTTTAAATTGTTTCGCTGGCTCATCAAATAATACTACTTCACCTGATGTTGGTTTTAATAAGCCTAAAATAATTTTTAATAATGTCGATTTTCCTGAACCATTGGGCCCTAATAATGCTAAAAAATCGCCTTCATTCACTTGCAAAGAAATATGATCAAGTGCTTTACGCTGTTCATAAGCAAAGCTAATATCATTAAGTTGTAGTAATGTCTGCTTCATATCATCGCTTCCTTCTAATTCAAAATCGTTACGATTTACAAAGTAACATTATAGCGGATAAGTTATCACTTGTAAAGAAAAAAAGATTGACGATAATCGTCAATCTTTTTTCGTGCCATCACCAAAAGAACGCGCTTCAATATCCGTAATCTCCTGTAAATTCATTTGATTCACGTCTACTTCTTTGTCATCCTCTTGAATAGGTACATCCTTTTTATCAATATATTCAATCGCCACTTCGGAATACTCACTCACGTCTAAACCATGTGCGGACAAATCTTCTTGCTTTTGATGATGGTCTATACCGTCACCAAAAGAACGTGCTTCGATATCCGTTGCTAGTGCTTGTGGATTTACTTGTGTTAAATCGATTTGAGCTGTTGGTGTTGGCTCGACTTTTACATCTGTAAAATATTCAACTGCCGCTTCACTATACTCGTCAATACTAAGATTATGTGCGGATAAATCTTGTTGAGCGACATGTTGGTCTACACCATCACCAAATGCTTGGGCTGTCATATCAGTAATGGCTGTACTATCAAATTTCGTATAAGCAATATGAAAATCTTCATGTGATACGTCTTGCATCATCTCATGATTAAAACCATCTGCTACGAACTCCGAGTAATTGTCTGTATGATATAAATCTTGCTCTAATGATGTAAATAATACTGTACGTTTTCGTAATACTTTACCTTGGTCAACGAGCTGAATATCGCATTTACCTCCATTAGATAACAACTCTACTTTATTAAAGCGTGCTGTTGCTAAATACAATAAATGTGCCTTTTTTGCCAATGGTAACATCTCATCAAAACGTAATTTAGGCGTCTGCTTTAATGGCGACGACCAAATGAGTTCGTTGTCTTGGACGATTTCGAGTGCTGCATTCGTTAATGTTTCACCTGTACGAATGACGAATACAATATTTTTATGATTGGCTTCGTCACCAGGCTGAATGCGGTGTAGCATTAAAGCTTCCTCTTGAATTACGTCACACATATAAATAAATGTAGCCATAATCCATCCCTCCTTTTAACAAACGAATAAATAAAATAGTTATCATGTTGATACTATTATAATTATAAATTCTTTTGTATAAAATGAGAAGTAGTTACTCTCAATACACGCATAATGCACCACATTGCACTAAACTTATGACCTAGCGTAGCGCATCAATTCGCGCTTCATTGAATAATCCTGTGCGAAGCATGTCAATTTCTATTGCATAAGGTGCTTGTTTTGACTTTGGTTGATCTGTCAGTGCTACATAAGGCGTTTCTAAAATGCGCGGAATATCACCAAATGCATCATGATGTACCACACGATATAATGTATCGAAACCAATATGACCAAAACCGATGTTTTCATGACGGTCTTTATGTGCTGCTCTCACATTTTTTGAATCATTAATATGCAATACTTTAATACGGTCCAAACCTACCACTTGGTCAAACTTTTCTAATACCCCATCTAAATCATCCACAATATCATACCCAGCATCATGGACGTGACACGTATCAAAACATACAGAAAGACGCTCATTATGCGTAACACCATCTATGATTTTAGCTAATTCATCAAAGGTGCGTCCGCATTCTGTTCCTTTGCCTGCCATCGTCTCTAAAGCAATTTGTACAGGGGCATCTTGTGATAGCACCTCATTTAAGCCCTCAATAATTTTAGCAATACCCGCATCTACCCCGGCACCTACATGAGCACCTGGATGCAATACAATTTGGCTTGCGCCTAACGCTGCTGTACGCTCAATTTCGGTTTGTAAAAAGTCGACGCCTAAACGAAAAGTTTCTGGTTTTGTAGTATTAGCGATATTAATAATATAAGGGGCATGTACAACAATCTTTTCCATACCATGCTCTTTCATATGCGCTAAACCCGCTTCAATATTTAAGTCCTCAATGGGTTTACGACGTGTGTTTTGCGGCGCACCAGTGTAAATCATAAATGTATTCGCACCATACGATAACGCCTCTTTACTCGCTCCTAACAACATTTCTTTCCCACTCATTGAAACATGTGAACCAATTAACAATGCTATCCGCTCCTTATTTATTCATACGACCGCGTTTACGACGCTCTTTACGTTTAATCTCATCCATCTTCCAACCCATTTTGCGTTTATAACCTGGTTTCACTTTTTTCGGTTTGCGAACTTTAGATTTTGCGATTTCATCAATCTCATTTACTTGTTTCTGACGATTTTTACGCGCATGACGATCTTTCATGTCGACAAATTCGCCTTTGGCAATATCTTTACGCTCAAACGGAATACCCATTGCTTCTACTCTTGCTAACGCATCTTCATCAGATGGTTCATACAAGGTAATTGCTGTACCTTTATTCCCTGCGCGTGCTGTACGCCCTACACGGTGAATGAAAAACTCTAAATCCTCTGGAATCTCATAGTTAATAACGTGTGAAATGCCTTGAATATCAATACCACGAGCTGCTAAATCTGTAGCCACAATATATTGATATTCTAAGTCACGTACTTGTTTCATCATTTTTTTACGGTCACGTGGGCTTAAATCGCCATGAATTTGCCCTGCACGTACACCATTACTATTTAAATAGTAAGCAACTTGCTCCGCTGTTTTTCGTGTGTTGGTAAAAATCACAGCAATATAAGGATTAATCGTTTGCACAATCTCAAGTAATCGATCACCTCTTGATTTAGAGCGCGTAGGCACTAAATAAAAGTCAATACCTTCCGCTACAGGTTTGCTATCCTTCATATTGATATGAACAGGTGCATCCATATACTTTTTCAAGAAAGGTTTTAAACGTTCTGGAATAGTTGCTGAAAAGACATACATTTCTAACCGCTCTGGCATTTGTGCTGCAAAACCATCAATATCTTCTATAAAACCCATATCAAAAGCAAGGTCTGCCTCATCTACCACTAATATATTTGCTGTATGCACAAATAACGCTTGCTCTTTTACTAAGTCATTAATACGTCCCGGTGTCCCAACAACGATTTGTGGCTGTGTCGTTAATTTTTCAATTGTACGTTTTTTATCTGTACCACCAATGAATAATTTGGCGCGAATATCCGTATGCTCAATTAACTGCTGTAATGCATCAAAAATTTGTTGCGCTAACTCACGTGTCGGTGAAGTAATAACTGCTTGTACTTCTTGTTGTTCTTCATTAATACGCTGAACAATTGGCAATAGGAAACTATGTGTTTTACCTGTCCCTGTATGTGCTTGTCCAATTGCGCTTTTCCCTTTTAATAAAAGGGGGATCATTTCTTTTTGAATAGGTGTTGGGGTTTCAAACCCTAACGCTTGAATTGCATCTCGTAAAAATGGTTTAAATTGATAATCTGTGTATTTTGACATGATAATGCCTCCTGACCGTTCATATTGTAACATGTTTTATACGCATTCGCCTATTATACTATACGTGTCAAGCATGCTTTTTATAAGCGTTTCTTTGTACTATTTGATTGTCTCCGTTATAATGTAACTACCGTATGTATGAAAGGGGAAACACAATGCAAGTTATTAAAATTAATCCACGTGGCTACTGTTATGGTGTCGTTGACGCGATGGTCATTGCACGCAATGCTGCACTCGATACATCTTTACCTCGTCCGATTTATATTTTAGGTATGATTGTCCACAATAAACATGTTACAGATGCTTTTGAAGCTGATGGTATTATTACATTAGATGGTGAAAATCGTTTAGATATTATTAAACAAGTCGAAACAGGTACAGTTATTTTTACCGCTCATGGTGTATCACCTGAAATTCGTCGCATCGCTAAAGAAAAAGGGTTAGTAGCTATTGATGCTACATGTCCTGATGTAACAGTAACACATGACTTAATTGCAGAAAAATCTGCTGAAGGGTACGATATTATTTATATTGGCAAAAAAAATCACCCTGAACCAGAAGGTGCAATAGGCGTTGCCCCGAATCATGTTCATCTCGTACAAAATCTTGAGGACGTTGCTGCGCTTCAATTAGATAATGATAAATTACTTGTCACTAACCAAACGACTATGAGTCAATGGGATGTCGTTCATATTATGGAAGAATTAAAGAATAAATTCCCACACATTGAGGTGCATAAAGAAATCTGCTTAGCTACACAAGTACGTCAAGAAGCGGTAGCGAATCAAGCTGGGCAAGCAGACCTACTCATTGTCGTTGGTGACCCTAAGTCTAATAACTCTAACCGTTTAACACAAGTTTCAGAAGAAATTGCTCACACAAAATCGTATCGTATTGCGGACATTTCAGAACTTGATATTGCATGGCTAAAAGGCGTTGATACTGTGGCAGTAACTGCTGGTGCATCAACACCAACGCCAATTGTTAAAGAGGTTATCGCATTTTTAGACCAATATGACCCAACAAATCCAGATACACATATTATTGAACGCTCTGTCGCTTTAAATCGTATCCTCCCGAAAATTAAAACACCAAAACCTGTTATTAAGATTATGCCAAACGAATAAAAGATGAAAAATACTACTGCACAATACGCAAGCAGTAGTATTTTTTATTAATTAATATGGTATGATATGTGTAAAAAGGAATTTATAACATGATTGAACTTTTAATAGAAAAACTTGGTACAATGCTTGGTTATGCCATTATCATCACTATTATTGTGGCACTTATTGCGCTTATTGTTACTGCTTTTTCGTATAGTGTGACAGTATTATATCGCTTACGTTGGTGGCTTGTCATTTTATGTTTCCTTATTATTGGAGAAATTGGTTATGAGCGCTATCAACTTACTCAAACTCCATCATTTGAGGACACACTTTTAGACGAACATACCCCATCATCAGAACGAAATGCGATTATACAAGACTTTATGTTAGCTTATGCTTTAGCAATGGTTGAAGCTATTAACAGCCAAGATTATGAACAAGTGCGTCCCTTTATTCAGCAACAATCTGTCTTAGAAGAATCTCAAATGCGCTTAATCGCTTCATTAGCTGAGCAAAATATTACAGAAGAAGTCGTCGCTATTACTGTAGAAGATATTGAACCGTTAGATGCTTTTCAATATCGCGTACGTGTTAATGAACAAATCACTGTTTTTGAAGATGGACAAAGTAGATTAACCGATTTTACTTGGCAATATTATATGAATACATTTAATGGTTCTCCTGAACTTACAATGATTGAATAGAACACATATTAGAAATCCAGGTAACAACAATAAACCGTAATACCTTGCTTTTAATAAGATGTAATAGCCTATGTACATAAAATCATTCCATTATATTGACAAGCAATTTCAGGAAGTGAATATCTGCTTCACTGCATCAAAAAATGTTAGACCAATAGTATTGGTCTAACATTTTTATTTTGTACCTGTCTCTTTTATCTCACATTAAAATCTTACTAACACTTTAGTAAAAATAGGTTGCGTCTCACCTTTTTTTGACTCACTATATTTTGGCTTCAAACTGACTTGTTAATGTTTTTAATTCGTCTGCCATATGAGCTAACGCTTGTGCTGAGGCTGAGATTTCTTCCATTGAAGCTAATTGCTCCTCTGTAGAGGCAGCCATGTCTTCTGCTCTTTCTGCATTATCTTTAGCTGTATGCACAAAGTCTTCGGTGACAGCTGTTACTTCTTGCACACTTGCTGCCATTTCTTCTGAAGCGGCTGTCACATCTGCCATTTTTGGCGTAATTTGTTTCATACTTGTTTCAATCACATCAAATTTCATAATGGCTTCGTCTGTAATTTGTAAGCCTTGCGTTACGCCTTCTGTTACTTCTTGCATAATCGTTACAGACTGTGCTGTCTCCGCTTGTACATTACGAATTAAATCAAAGATTTTTTGTGCAGACTGTTGTGACTGCTCAGCCAAATTACGTACCTCATCTGCCACAACAGCAAAGCCCTTACCATGTTCACCCGCACGTGCCGCTTCAATCGCTGCATTTAATGCGAGTAAATTGGTTTGTTCAGCAATACTTGTAATCACATCTAATATGGACGAAATTTCTTTAGAACGTTCATACAACGCTTGCGTAATCTCATTAGACTTATTGACAGAATCATGGATCGCAGTCATTTGCATCTTTGTATTGTGAACTGCTTCTCCACCTTCTTCAGCTTGTAATGTCGTATGTTGTGCTAAATCTGCTACCTCAGATGAAATATCCGCCACATGAATAATAGCTGTTGATAATTCTTGTAATGATGTAGCATTTTTATCGGCTTGTGCAGTTTGAGACTCTGCATTTGTTGCAATATCTTGACTGGCATTTGTCAGTCTCTCTGTTGCAAGGCTTGTCTCACTAGCATTTGCTGTTAACTGTGCTGCTGAAGCTGCCACTTCTTCTGCATTTCGCTCCATATTTTCTAACATAGTAGCTAAATTAATACGCATGTCATTGAATGCAGTACCTAACTCACCAATCTCATCTTCTGTGGGAATCATAATTTCTTCTTGTAAATTCCCTGCGCTAATTTTTTGTGCGCTTTGTTTTAATGAAATAATTGGCTTAATAATTAAACGTAAAACGAAGTGGAAAATAATCGCACTCACAATAATAGCAATGACCAGCACCCATAACGTTTGCTTTAGTATAGGTACAGCTGCCTCTTCAATTTCTTCATTGTAAATGGTGCCTGTAATTTTCCAACCTGTTTGCTCATTGGTTGTAAATAACATAGTACGACTATCATTATCAAAAGTATATGCTATTTCACCTTTGTCTTTTTTATACATGGCATCTAAAAATGATTCGTCACGAACTTTCCCCAGTTCCACTGTTGGATGTGATAGCGTAACACGATTTTCGTCTAATACAGAAGGATATCCCTTACGCCCTATACTAATTGATGTAGCCATATCATGAATTTCGGATAGTTTAATATCTACAGCTACTACTCCCTCGTTATCTTTTAATGCTTTAGCAACTGTAACAACCATATCTCCTCCAACAATATCTTTGTAAGGTGGTGTGATTGCGACTTCCCCTTTATTTCCCATCGCTAATTTATACCATTCTCTCTCTCGAGGATTATAACTTTTATCTTCATTTACTTTTGGCGCTGCTAAATAACCACCATCATTTGTCCCAACATATACACTTAATACATTTTTATTTAACTCTGCATAGCGTTGCAGTTGGTAGTTCATCATCGTTTTATTTTTCTCAAAATCTTTGCCTGCCATTTTATCGCTCAGTATCGTAATGTCATGTTCGCTATCTTGAATGGTTTTAGTAATTAAATCATCTAAAACTCGGACACTTTCATTCGCACTATAGAGAATTTCATTTTTAATTGCGGACTTTGCGGTCAAGTAGGATAAAGAACCTACGCAAAGTACGGGTACTAACAAGACGATTAAAAATAATAGATACAAACGACCTTTAAAATTGTTCACCATTTTCTTCATCTAATCTGCTCCTGACTGCTCAAAGTTGTCTCTTTATTTTATCTTATTATTTTACGTAAGACAAAAAGAAATCTGCTTTTAACATTACATGATATTATAGTGGAGAACAATGTTTTTAGTCATTTTTTTAGCGTTTTTTTGCAAAATAATACTTTTCTATATTCCTTTAGTTTTTTGAACATTTTGTGTATGTTTACCTACATGTTAAAAATACACATAGGACAAAATAAATGGTAAAAGAAAAATATGATTTCCTTTACCATTTGTATCATTTCATATTCACTAGTAGAGCGACCATCACAAAGCATTATTTTCGATAGCCCTTCTTCATACTAATTTACACGCTATATCTTCTGAACAAGTCGCATAAGGATTTAAATGAATAATAGCATCTTGAATATTATTATGGTTAGTAATAAGAGAGCGTTTCACTTGTTTGCTAATCATATGCCCTTCTTCTACAGTCAAGTTCGCATCTACGCTTAAACGTACGTCTAAGACAACATAGCGTCCATGTGTACGTGCATATACTTTGTCTACTTTACGCACACCTGCTACACCTGTAATCGTCTGCTCAAATTGTGCAATTTGTTGTTCATCTAACACTTGTTCCATCATCATAATAGATGACTCCTTTGCTAGAGCATATCCCATTCGAATAACAATCGCTGCGACTGCAATACTAGCAACTGCATCAGCATACAATAAAAATGAAATATCATAATGATTACCAATTAAAGTAGCCGCAATACCAATTAATGCAGCAATAGATGAAAAAGCATCCGAACGATGATGCCATGCTTCACTAATTAAAGCAATGCTATTCACCCTTTTACCTAACCGATATTTATATTGAAATAGAGCCTCTTTTGCTACGATAGAAATGGCAATAATAATGAGCGCACTCATCTTAGGAATAGCTACATTTCCTTGGAACATAGACTTAATCGCTGATATTGTAATTTCAACACCCACCAATATTAGTAAAAATGCAACAATAATTGATGCGATTGTTTCTGCTTTACCATGACCATATGGATGCTCTTCATCTGGTGGCTTAATGGCTACTTTAACCCCAAATAAAATTACAACAGAACCGACTATATCTGAAGCAGAATGTAAAGCGTCTGCAAGTAAAGCTTTACTATTTGCGATAAAACCAAACGCACCTTTTAAAAGGGTTAATATAATATTAGCTATGATGCCAATCCATGTGGCTTGCACAATTTGTTTGTTCACATCCATCATTGGTCATCCTCTCAAATTTGTTGCCTTCATCGTAGCAAACGACTATCGTGTAGGTACATAGCAAGATTGTTGCCAAAGTGATAAGAGTTTTACCACACCAACAATAGCGTTAATAATTGGCTATTTAAAGAGCATTAAAACCTATTTATACATACCTTAATACCTAAATTTAAAATCCTTTTTTATCCTTTTATTAACAACTTATTTCTCATTTTTAAAAGGCATTTGTATAATATATGAAACAATCTCACCTGTTGTTACGTATAATAAGCGAGGTGATTTTATTGTATCCATATCTCTATCGTATTGAACCACATAAAAAACAGTATGTACTTCATCAAATCGTAAATAAAGATACGATCTTATGTGGTACTATCTACAAGGAAAAACAAGCCCATTGGAAAACGCTAATCAATACCATTACAATTTTATCTCTACAAGATACATTTCCGTTTTCCTCTACGTTATGTGCTTACAATACGCATGACCAAGAAATCGTTAAAATTCAGCCTAAATTTTCTTTACATCACTTATCTTTTGAGTTAAAGATTAATCATGAGCTATTTTTATTACAAGAGCATAAAGATGAATTATTACGCTCTGTTTATACTTGTACACTTAATGATGCCGAGATTATTATAACGAGTAATTTTAAAGAAGACTATTTTATACACATTGCAGCACAAGAAGTTGCCACGATTCAGGCATCAGGTGGTCATTTTACCATACAAGCTAACATTCAAGATGAAAATTTACTCTTGCTCATCGCTAGTCTATATTTAACTATTACACAATAAAAATAACCCCTCTTTTAGTGTTAAATGATACCAAAAGAAGGGTTATATTTATTTATCACATTTAATGTCATAATTACGTGTAAAGAAATTGCCTAATTCTTTGACGATAAGTTCGCCACCTTCATCTTTACACTGTTCTTTCATCAATACAATTTGTTTATCGTAGGAGGCATTACGGAACATAATTAGTCCAAATCCAACAATAATGAATAATGCACCTATGACTAACCAGCCTTTGCCCACACTTGGATTGCGTCTCATCTATTGTTCGCTCCTTAAATAAATTGGAAGGGTTCTGTATTCACTGTAGATGCTATAAAGGTAACTTGAATTTTTTTTGCTGCACATAACGTTGTCATCTTCTGCGTAACACCTTCAATCATCACCTTCTCCACATGATGGCCAGGGTCAATAATATTTAATCCTAATGCTTCAGCATCTTGTGCGGTATGGAAATACATATCACCTGTCACAAAAACATCCGCTCCTGCAAAATGAGCTGCATGAACATATTTATTACCATCACCACCAAGTACAGCTACTTTATGCACCATTACCTCACCATCACCAACCATACGTAACACTGGTACTTGGAATTGTTGTTTCACATAATGAGCAAATGCTTGTAATGTCATTGCCTCTGTAAGTCGGCCTATACGTCCAATCCCCATTTGATTAGTTTGTTGTGCTAACTCATAAAGATCATAGGCTGGCTCTTCGTAAGGGTGATGCTGTAACATCGCTTTTAACACACGGTTTTTAGCACTTGCTGGAAAGACTACCTCAATACGCTGTTCGGCTTCAATATGGACTTCCCCCACTTCACCGACATGAGGTGTCGCACCTTCTAATGCTTTAAAACGCCCTTCACCTTGCACCGTAAAACTACAAGCATTGTAGTCACCAATTGCTCCTGCCCCTACTTGTGCCAATGCTTGACGCATATCATCCGCCTGAGCATATGGAATAAATACCGCTAGTTTCATTAATGGTTCACTATAGGTTTGTTGCAAATAAGTCACATCTTGTAAATGTAATGCTTGAGCCAATAAATCATTAACCCCACCATGGGCTACATCTAAGTTAGTATGAGCTGCATAGATAGCAATGTCATTTTTAATAATTTTTTCATACAACTTACCTGCTGGTGTATCTGTGCGTAAATTAGCTAATTTACGAAAGATAGGGGGGTGATGAGTAATAATTAACTCACAACCTTCTGCGATGGCTTCATTAACTACAGCATCATTAACATCTAGCGTTACTAATACTTTTGTCACTGGTTTGTTAAGTGTACCTATTGCTAAACCGATAGGATCATTTTCCATACATGCCAATTTCTTAGGTGACCACGATTCAAAGACTTGAATAATTTCTTGACCATTTGTCATATTCACGATAAAATCGCCTCCGCCATCTCTATTTTGTATTGTAATTCTTTCCGTTTTTCTATCATTGCTGTCGTATTTTCAGCTTGTGCGATGGCCTCTAAAATTTTATGCCACTGAGCAAGTTCTCCTTGCCACTTTTTAATAAAGGCTGGTGCTTTGCGTTCGCTTAATAACGGGCCAAATAATAATTGCTTTTCAGTTAGTGTCATCTCACCACGTTGTAAGACGATCACTTCATAAATTTTATCGTCCTCTTCCATAATCATTTCGTCTAAAATCGCAAATCCATTATGCATAGCCCATTCTCTAATGGCACGCGCATGAATGTTAGGTTGTAAAATGAGTCGTGTAACATTCGTTAGTGCACTTGGTGTTTTGGCTAAAATAGACGCAATTAATGGCCCTCCCATACCTGCAATTGTAATGGTGTCTACCTGGTCTTCTGGTGTAATTGCTTGCAGTCCATCGGCTAAACGCACCGTCACTTGATTCGTTAAACCTTCTTGTTGCACTTGGCTTCGTGCGGATTCATAAGGCCCTTTCACTACTTCACCTGCTATCGCATGTGTAGCAATCTTTTGATGTATTAAATAACACGGTAAATAAGCATGGTCGCTCCCGATGTCCGCAACAGTGGAGCCTGTTGGAACAAAAGATGCAACAGCTGCTAAACGTTCTGATAGTTTTTGTGCATTCATTTATGTGACCTCTCTTTATTTCAACATTATCATCTCTAATACTTTACCATAAAGCGAGAAGAGTTCGGTACTATTGCTTATCAATTCATATATGAAATAAAAAAAGCACTGACAATTGTCAGCGCTTTGGGTTTATTATTTTTCAAGACCTGCTACGTATTCAGCAACTGCTTTCGCTTCTGCTTCTTTACCTGCTAAAATAGCTGGCATACCGCCTTGACCATTCATTGCTACGTCTGCAATATGATCTTCTTCTAAACCACGGATATCTGGGCCTGACGCACCTGAAAGGTCACCGCCGTGACAACCGATACAACTGCTTTTCGCGATTTCTTCGCCGTTAACTTCAGTTGTTTCTCCGCCGCCTTCACCGCCGTTCGCAGCCTCTTTCTTTTTATCTGCGCCATCTAAAGACAAGAAAAAGATAACAGCAATACCCATAGCTAAGATTAATAAATAAGGTACGATTGGACTGTTTTTCATTTGGATTACCCTCCCTCTACATTTAAATGAGTACGATATCTATAAAATTATAGAATCAGTTCAACACTTCATATTGTACTTCATAATGCGTGAAACTAAAAGCCCTAATACACAAGTTTTACAGGGAATCCCCTAAAAAAGCGACTAATTACGAAGAATTTGTGAATTTTTATTATAATGCTATATAAACACTATAAGCAATTACAACCACACACGCACAAATACCCGATATCGTAAAATAAACTAATTTTCGTTTCAAACCAACGACCAACCATAAGATACTATTCCCAATTAATACACTAATTAAAACCATATTATAATGAGGAAAATAAGTAATGGCGAGCGAGACTGTTAAGCTAAAAACAAGTAGCGCAGCGACAATATGATATAAAATGGCAAGTGATGGTGCACGCATTTGTACAACACTCGCTCTAACAAAAAGTAACGTTGTCACGATAATACCTAACATTGTAAAAACCCACGAAAAAGTAGTAAAGATAAACATACCTATAAATGTGAGCACGGTACCAATCATCAAAGCAGTAGTAATGATGGTATTTCTCTTTTTCTCTTGAGCGAGTATAGCTTGTTTAGCTTTTGCCTCTTCCTCACTTACTTCATCTTGTCCTTCATTGTAAAGTGTAGCTAAAAAATCACAATAATGCTCTGGTAACAATTTATTTTGCTTCCAAAATAAAATTTCATTAAGTATTATTTTTTTCCTTGGGGTTGTCATATTCTCCTTCTCCAAACGTCCTATATTTCTTATTATGTATCATTACTATTTTATGCGATTTACGATTACTATTCATGTTACTAAAGTAATGATTAATTAACAAAAAATTTTGCAACGTTATATTTAACAAACAAAAACAGCAAACTAAAATAATTATTTTAGTTCACTGTTCTTGTCTAATTATTATTCTAAGAAATCTTTCAGACGTTTACTGCGTGAAGGATGACGTAATTTACGTAGCGCTTTTGCCTCAATTTGACGAATACGTTCGCGCGTAACGCCAAATACTTTACCTACTTCTTCAAGCGTACGTGTACGACCATCATCTAAACCAAAACGTAAACGTAAGACATTTTCTTCGCGGTCTGTTAATGTATCTAATACATCCTCTAATTGTTCTTTTAATAGCTCATAAGCTGCGTGGTCTGATGGAGATTGCGCTTCTGAGTCTTCAATAAAGTCACCTAGGTGTGAGTCATCTTCCTCTCCAATGGGTGTCTCTAATGATACGGGCTCTTGTGCAATTTTTAATATTTCACGCACTTTTTCAGGTGTAATATCCATCTCTTCACCAATTTCTTCTGGTGTTGGTTCACGCCCTAAATCCTGTAATAATTGACGCTGAACACGGATTAGTTTATTGATCGTTTCCACCATGTGCACAGGAATACGAATTGTTCTTGCTTGGTCTGCAATAGCACGTGTAATTGCTTGTCGAATCCACCAAGTGGCATACGTAGAGAATTTGAAACCTTTGCTATGGTCGAATTTTTCTACCGCCTTAATAAGCCCCATATTACCTTCTTGAATTAAGTCTAGGAACAACATGCCTCGTCCAACATAACGCTTAGCAATCGAAACAACTAAACGCAAGTTAGCTTCCGCTAAACGTTTGCGAGCTTCTTCATCGCCTTGCTCGATACGTTCAGCTAACGCAACCTCTTCCTCTGCCGACAGTAAATCAACACGACCAATTTCTTTTAAATACATGCGCACAGGGTCGTTAATCTTAACACCTGGTGGCACACTTAAATCGTTCAGGTCAAATGTTTCTTCACTTGCTTCCTCTTTTTGTAGACTTTCCTCTTCAAATTTTTCCTTACCGATGATTTGAATATCTTGATTTTTTTCGAGGTCTTCTGCAAAATGGAAAATCTCCTCATTTTCAAGCTCATAAGGCGCTAGTTTTTTTGAAATTTCCTTCATTGAAATTTCACCAGCTTCTTTTGCAGCAGCTTGTAATAATTTCTTTGCCTCATCTAATGAAATTTCAACTTCTACTTCTTTTGAACGTTCAGACTGATTCGCCATAAACCTTCCTCCTTCTAAACAATTACACCGATTACATTCCTCGCAGCACTCTTTGCAAATGAATGATTTCCATTGCCAGTTTGTTTGCTTCAGCAGTTTCTTGCAGCTTAATCATTTCTTTTAATTTGTGCTCTTTTTCATCAATGGAATGTTGAATACGTGCTTTTTTTAAACTTGCTAAACAATCATTTACTTCTTCTGTACGTGAATCCTCATTACACTCCATCAACGCTGCTTCTGCTACAATTTTACGTAAATCTTGCTCTGGCAATATCTCTGTAAAACGTTGAACATCTGCATGTTGATATTCTTCATAGAAGCGTATTAAATAAATAAATACTGTGTTATACACATCACGAATAAATGGTGCCGCATCATTTTCTTGCAATAATACATGGTGAACAATGTCTGCATCAGCTAACATATGTGCCAATAATAATCGCTCTGCTCTTTCATAATGCGACAATACTTTTGTATCGGTTGGAATATTTACCGTTTGTGTAGGTTGTACAATTGTTTTTGTCTGCTGCTCTAATTTACGATAATCCGCATAAATAGCTTCTTCAGATATGCCAGTTTCTTGCGCTAGTTGACGAATATAAAGATCGCGCTCCATAGGGGAGTGACGCTTTGCCAACTCTTCTAACACTTCCCTTACATATTGTAAAACGTCATTCTCATGCTGAAAGTTTTTATTCTTTCTTGCATGATGCATAATAAACGCTAAATAAGCTTGAGGATGTTCGATGATGTTTTCTGCAAAATTTTCTTTCCCACGCGTCTTAATATAATCATCTGGGTCAAGACCATCTGGTAAAATGGCTACTTCAACAGCAAGATTCATCTGTTGTAACAAAGCTCCTGCTCTTTTAGCTGCGTCAAGACCTGCTTGGTCACCGTCATAACATAATGTGATGTTATCCGCTAATCGCTTTAATTTGTGACAATGTTGGTCTGTCAATGATGTACCCATCGTGGCAACAGCATTCGTTACACCAGCTGTAGTAGCTGCTAATACATCCATGAAACCTTCCATTAAAACAGCTCGACGCTGTTTCCGAATGGCTGGCCGAGCTCGGTCTACGTTATATAACACTTCACTCTTATGGAAAATAGGAGACTCTGGACTATTTAAGTATTTGGCCTCTTCCTTATTCGTGACAAGTACCCTGCCTGAAAAAGCAATTACTTTTCCACGGTCATCGCGGATGGGAAACATAACGCGTTCACGAAAACGATCAAAATAGGAGCCATCATCACGCTCTACTAATAAGCCACATGCCGCCATTTCTTGAATATCAAAACCTTGGCGCTCTAACAAAATCGTTAACGTATCAAAATTAGGCAATGCGTACCCTAGTTGATAATCGATAATCATTTCTTCGCTAAAACCGCGGTCTTTTAAATATTGCAAAGCATGCTCGCCATCTTCTGTATTCATCAAAATATGATGGAAAAAGGAGGCTACAAATTCATGCGCTTCCTTCATGCGTGTTTCAGTGGCAGATACAGGTTTAGCTGTAACAGTTGGTGCCTCAACAGCTAAACCTGCTCGCTCGCCCAGTTTAGCAACTGCTTCTGGAAATGTAATCCCTTCAATATCCATGACAAAAGTAAATGCATTGCCACCAGCGCCACAACCAAAGCAGTGAAAGATTTGCTTATCTGTAGAAACGGAAAAGGATGGCGTCTGTTCGCCATGAAAAGGACAAAGACCAAAATAGTTGCGACCACGTTTCGTTAATTGCATATATTCACTCACAACATCTACAATATCGGATTGTGATCGGATTTGTTCAATTACCTCTTCTGGTATTTTTGATGCCATTCTCTCACCTTCAATATACGTATTTCGAGATAAGTTAGAAAAAACCTCTATTTTTCCGTAAAAAAAACAAGGTTTTTTTCAGCCTCTTTTCTCTGACACAATTTTATTATTATAAAGCATTCTAACAAATAAAACTACTAGAAGCATTCAAAAAACGCTTTAGCATATTGCTAAAAGCGCCTACTGTTTTTGTTCGTGTAAGTGTCGAATAATGCGATTTGCTGTTTCTTCTACCGCTTTATTTGTTACATCAATCACCTGACAGCCAATTTGTTCGACGATGCGATTAAAGTATTGCAATTCTTCCTCAATACGAGAGTGTTGTGCATATAATGCATCATTATTTAAGCCTAAAGCCAACAAACGTTCTTGACGTATAAAGTTCAGCTTTTCAGGTGAAATCACAAGTCCAATGCACTTCTCCTTAGGCACTTGAAACAGCTCTTTAGGTGGGTCTACCTCAGGCACTAACGGTACATTTGCCACTTTAAATCGTTGATGTGCTAAATACTGGGACAATGGCGTTTTTGAAGTGCGCGATACCCCAATCAGTACAATATCCGCTTGTAGTAAACCTCTTGGGTCTCTGCCATCATCATATTTTACAGCAAATTCGATCGCTTCAATCTTTTTAAAATAATCTTCATCTAGTTGATGCATAATGCCTGGCTTTTCTAGCGGCGCCTCATCCAATATGTTATCCATAGCACCAATTACTGGGCCAAGTACATCAATGCCATGTACACCTTGTTCTGTGCATAGTGTGGCAGCGAGTGTACGCATTTCATTTTTTACTAACGTATAAATGACCATAGCGCCTTTTACACTAGCATAATGAATGATTTTTGTTAAACCTTCTTCGGTACGTGTATAGGGAAATCTTCGAATCACAGTCTCCTCATAATTAGGTCTAAACTGGCTCAGTACTGCTTTTGCCACTTGTTCACCTGTTTCACCGACGGAATCGGATATCACAAATACTTTAATACCTTTCACTCTGTAACCGCCTCTTCATTTGTCTCTGTTTCAATTAGCGAAATAAATGCGCGTGTAATGTTTGTTTTTGTTAATCTGCCTATTACTTCTATTCCTTTTTTACGTTCAATTACAACTGGTAAGGAATCTACTTCTCTTTCAATAAGCTTTTTAGCTGCTGTCATTAAAGAATCTTTCTTCTTACAGTGCGAAATATTAGGCATGCGGGTCATAATAATGTGTACGGGAATTTTATTTAAATCTTGTGAGCCTATGCTTGTGCGAAGCAAGTCTTTACGTGATAGTACGCCCGTTAAAAAATTATCGTCGTCTACTACAAATAAAGTCCCAACATCCTCTGCAAACATATGACAAATCGCTTCATAAACCGTCATATTCTCTGAAACCTTAACTGGTGATGAATAAAAATCTTCCACTTTAAGTTTAGATACACTTTCATAAAGTGATGCCGATGTTTTTTTACCTGAATAAAAATAGCCTACTCTTGGTCTAGCATCTAAAAAGCCTGACATGGTAAGAATTGCTAAGTCAGGACGCAAAGTTGCGCGTGTTAAATTTAAACGGTCTGCAATATGTTCACCTGTGATTGGTCCGTTTTCTTTAACAATCTGTAAAATTTCTTCCTGACGTTGATTGAGTTCGATTTGACTCACCGCCTCAAAATGTTATGTGTTATACTTAATGCTTAATTATTATATACTATTTTCACCTTGATTGCTAAGAAAAGAAATATCAATTAGAATATTGACATTCGTTTAAAAAAATGATAGTCTTTCACGTATATACAGGCAATGACGAGTCTATAAGTAATTTTTTCAAATTGCAGCGAGTAGAGTATAGTGAGAGTCTACGCGAAAAAATGAAACGGCAACTCCGAGCCAATTGTGTGGAAAGTGGTTTACAATTTTGTAAACAATCAGGGTGGAACCGCGGGTATAGCACTCGTCCCTGGGCATATTATGTGCCCGGAGACGGGTGCTTTTATTATGAGGAGGTCATTCATTATGGCAAAATCAATGGAAACAATTGTTAGTTTAGCAAAACATCGTGGCTTCGTATTCCCAGGCTCTGAAATTTATGGTGGTCTGGCAAATACTTGGGATTATGGTCCACTAGGTGTGGAATTAAAAAATAATATCAAAAAAGCTTGGTGGCAAAAATTCGTACAAGAATCTGCTTATAACGTAGGACTTGACGCAGCGATTTTAATGAACCCAAAAACATGGGAAGCTTCTGGTCATATTGGTAACTTTAACGATCCAATGATTGACTGTAAAGCATGTAAATCACGTCATCGTGCTGATAAATTAATTGAAGATGCTTCATTATCAAAAACTGGAAAAGAAATTATTGTTGATGGTATGAGCTTTGATCAAATGAAAGAAAAAATGGATGAATTAGATGTAACTTGTCCAGATTGTGGTAAACAAGACTTCACAGATATTCGCCAATTCAACTTAATGTTTAAAACTTTCCAAGGTGTAACAGAGTCTTCAACAAATGAAATCTTCCTACGTCCTGAGACAGCACAAGGTATTTTTGTTAACTTTAAAAATGTGCAGCGCTCTATGCGTAAACGCGTACCATTTGGTATTGCCCAAGTCGGAAAATCATTCCGTAATGAAATTACACCAGGTAACTTTACATTCCGTACACGTGAATTTGAGCAAATGGAACTCGAATTCTTCTGTAAACCAGGTGAAGACCTTGAGTGGCATAAATACTGGAAAGATTTCTGTGAAAAATGGCTACTTGACTTAGGTATCACACAAGATAATATGCGCCTACGTGACCATGAAGAAGATGAGTTGTCACACTACTCCAATGCCACAACGGATATTGAATATAAATTCCCATTTGGCTGGGGCGAGTTATGGGGTATTGCTGACCGTACAGACTATGACTTAAAACAACATATGGAACACTCTGGTGAAGATTTCACGTATATCGATCCTGTTTCAAATGAACGTTATGTCCCTTACTGTATTGAGCCGTCTTTAGGCGCTGACCGTGTAACATTAGCCTTTTTATGTGATGCTTATGAAGAAGAAGCATTAGAAGGTGATGATAAACGTACCGTTATGCGTTTCCATCCTGCTTTAGCACCGTTTAAAGCAGCTGTATTACCTTTATCAAAAAAATTAGCAGACGAAGCAAATGATGTGTGGGCTGACTTGCGTAAATACTTCCCTGTAGATTATGATGAGTCACAATCTATTGGTAAACGTTACCGTCGTCAAGATGAAATTGGTACACCATTCTGTATCACATATGACTTTGACTCTAAAGAAGATGGCCAAGTAACTGTGCGTCATCGTGATACTATGGAACAAAAACGTATGCCAATTGCGGATGTCAAAGCTTATATCGAGAGTTTCTTAACATTTTAATCACGAAAAAGCACTGTTGAAAATTCAACAGTGCTTTTTCATGCGATTTATTAGTCTGACTCTCGTTTCGGTAATTGTGCATCCATCCGCTCTAATTGCTCAATAAATTTTTTCGATTTCAAACGTATACCTGTTTGCTCTTCATAAATTGTCGAAATAATTTTATGAATAAAGTTTTTTGTTTCCTGCTTTAATGTAATGGCACCAATTTGATCTACTGGTACATTGTAAAACATCCTAATGAGACGTACATATGCAGGTTTTAACCGAATGATATAGTCATCTAGATGAAAACAACGATGGCAGAGAAAACCACCCTGTGTGAAGGAAAAAGCAAACTCACCATCTGTTGAACTACAAGCTGCACAACCATTTAGCATAGGTTGCACCCCTGTATAAGGTAATAATTTCCATTCTGTAATTAGCATAATCGCTTCAGGGTCTACTTCTTCATCGATGGCTTTCAATGCATACTGTAAAATATCAAAGGCATATGGTTGAGGTTCACCTTCTTCAACGACACGATCCACTAATTCAACAATATAACTCCCATAAGCCATTGCGGTAATATCTGAGCGTAAATGACGTAGTGCATCTAATTGTTCACCTTGTGTTAAAGAGCCCATGCCTGTATATTTTTGTACCATAAACATAGCATGCGTAAATACTTGCGTCATAGAAGCAAGTCTACTTTTAGGACGCCTTGCACCTCTCGCCATTACTGCAACTTTACCCGCTTCACGCGTCATTAGGACTACGACTTTATTTGCTTCACCATAATCATGTGTGCGTAATACATACCCTTCCCACTTATGTAACAAGTCATTCCCTCCTTACGAAAAAACGGAAGGCATAAGCCTCCCACTTTTTTAATATTCGTCCTCACGGAAACCAAAATCGCGTAAATGCACAGACTTATTACGCCAATCCTTTTGCACTTTTACCCATAATTCTAAATACACTTTAGAACCTAACAACATTTCAATATCTTTACGTGCTCTCGTTCCCACTTCTTTTAACATAGCGCCATTTTTCCCAATAACAATGCCTTTTTGTGAATCACGTTCTACCATAATCGTAGCGGATACACGAATTTTATTTTCAAACTCTTCATCACGACGAATTTTGTCAATGACTACTGCTACAGAATGCGGAATCTCTTCACGTGTTAAATGTAATACTTTTTCACGAATTAACTCCGAAATAATAAAGCGCTCGGGATGATCTGTTACTTGGTCTGCTGGATAATATTGAGGCCCTTCCGGCATATAACGTTCTACAGTCTCTAATAAATGATCCACATTATGGCCTTCTAACGCAGAGATTGGCACAATTTCTGCAAAGTCATATCGTTCTTTATATCCTTCAATAATTGTTGCTAACTTATCAGGATGTACACGGTCAATTTTATTCACGATTAAAAAGACTGGCGTTTGATTACCTTCTAATAAATTCATAATGAACTCATCACCAGGACCTAGTTTTTGCTCAGCATTCACCATAAACATAATAATATCTACTTCACGCAATGTATTTTTTGATACTTTTAACATAAAGTCACCTAATTTATGCTTAGGTTTATGGATACCTGGTGTATCAATAAAAATGAATTGGCTATTTTCTGTTGTTAGTACACCTTGTACTTTATTACGAGTTGTTTGAGGCTTATCACTCATAATCGCAATTTTTTGTCCTACAACACGATTTAAAAATGTTGACTTTCCTACATTTGGTCGTCCTATAATTGAAATAAAACCTGATTTAAATTTTTTATTTTCCTGCATCTTGTAAATCCTCCGTTGTAAATGCGCCAGGCAATAACTCGCCTACCGTCGTTTCTAATAGATTGCCCTTCATATTCGTTAAATACACAGGCATTGCTGGGTCGCAAAACTCCACCATTACTTGTCGACATGCACCACATGGTGATACAGGCCCTTCTGTATTCGCCGTTATGGCTAAAGCTGTAAATTGGGTCACCCCTTCTGAGATAGCTTTAAAAAAGGCTGTACGTTCTGCGCAATTTGTTAATCCAAAACTGGCATTCTCAATATTACATCCTTTATAAACTTCGCCATCTGCTGTTAATAGCGCAGCACCAACAGGAAATTTAGAATACGGCACATAGGCAGCTGTTTTTGCTTGTAATGCTGCCTGTATCAACTTTTCTTTCATAAAAAACTCCTATCTATAACCATTTTGGTAAAAAAATTAGTAAGCCTATTATCGCACTTGCTAGAGCAAACACAAGTACCGCACCTGCCGCGATATCTTTTGCTTGCTTAGCTAATGGATGAATAGTGGGGGAAGCTAAATCAACTACTCGCTCAATCGCCGTGTTTACCATCTCTAACGCAAACATCAAAGCAATAACTATAATAATAATAAGCCATTCAACTCGACTTAACCCTGTAAAATAACCCGCTATTATAACAATCATAGCGCTCAATAGATGTGAGCGAAAATTTTGTTCCTGCATAGCACTCCTAACACCTGTTATAGCAAACGTAAATGAGCGGAAAAATTTACGCATATCAAACATTAGGCACGCGCTAATCCATACGATTGTAAGATGGCATCTTGTTTACTAAACATTTCTTTCTCATCTGCTGCTGTCATATGATCATAACCTAATAAATGCAACAAACCATGTACCGCTAAAAAGCCTAGTTCACGCTCAAATGAATGACCATATTCAGCTGCCTGTTCTACAGCACGATCAATTGAAATAATAATATCGCCTAACACTCTTGGCATCCCCTCTACTTGAACGGCTATCTCTTCTTCACCCATCTCTTCTAATGCAAACGAAATTACATCCGTAGCACGATCCTTATTGCGATATTGTTTATTAATCGCCTGTATCGCTTCATTCGTGACAAAAGTCACTGAAATTTCGGCATCTTCCTTGATTCCTTCTGATGCGATAGCATGTTGTAGTAGTTTTTCGACAAGGTCAATATGGTGATCTTGTACAGCTTTTGTTTCATCTAAAAAATCAATGGTTAACATATTCACCTCTCCTTACATTTTAGGGTATTCAATACGTGAATGGAAAATACCATTTAACGTTTCGCATAATACTTCTTCAATAATTTTTAACTGCTTAATTGAAATATCACACTCATCAAATTGATTATCATTTAAACGATCTGCAATAATGGATTGTACTAACTTACGTATTTTTTCTGGTGTTGGCTCCTTCATCGAACGTACAGCCGCCTCCACACTGTCTGCTACACTAATTACAGCCGCCTCTGTTGTTTGTGGCTTTGGCCCAGGGTAACGGAATAAAGACTCATCTAATTCCTTGCCTTCCTCTTTGGCTTTAAACCAAAAATACTTTAATAAACTCGAACCATGGTGTTGTAAAGCAATATCAATGATTTCATCTGGCATTTTGTGTTTACGTAGTAAATCGGCGCCATCTGTCGTATGCGCGATAATAATTTCCGCACTCTTCTCAGGTGGCATAGCATCGTGCGGATTCATCCCTGCCATCTGATTTTCAATAAAGAAGGTTGGTCTAAATGTCTTGCCAACATCGTGGTAATAACAACCTACACGGGCGAGCAAACCATCTGCCCCAATTTCTTCACATGCTGCTTCAGCTAAGTTAGCTACCATCACACTATGATGATAGGTCCCTGGCGTCTCAACAAGTAGTTTCTTTAATAAAGGATGATTAGGATTTGATAATTCAATAAGGCGTAACGTTGATAAAATGCCGAAAGCAGATTCAAAAAATGGTAATAAGCCCATCGTTAATGTACCTGACATAAAACCTGATACAGCAGCAGCAATAGCATATACCCCTAATTCCTTCATACCGTAATTGGCTTGCGTCATTAATAAATAAAACAAGATAAAGAGTAAATTTACTACTGTGACAATACCACTTGCTGTTAAAATATGTGTGCGCTTTTCCACACTACGCATAAAGAACAAACTTGCAAAACCGCCAAAAATAATATAGAGAGCAATCTCCATTTGCAGTACAGATGAGTAACCTTCTTGGAAGATAACCCCAGCCGACGCAGCAGTCATTACAGTTACAAGTACAGCAGCACGGTCATTAGCTAGCAAACGCACAAGCATCGTAGCTAATGCAGTAGGATAGAAAAATGCAATAACAAAATCAAAATCTGTAGCAATAATACTTAAAATCTTCATTAAAACAATCGATATGGAATACACGATAGCCGTCACGAGCAAGGCATTGCGTTTCTTCCGCATATCTGAATCCCAACGCTCAAATAAAATAAACATAAAGGACATTTGTAATAAAATCAACAATAAAATCCCTACTACAGGCTTCATTGAACTTTTGCCATCTGTCATACCAAGCAACTCTAATTGTCGATACATTTCTGTATCAATAATTTGACCTTCTTGCACAATAATTTGACCTTGTAAAATACGTGTTGGCTCCACATTAGATTTAGCTTGCTCAATTAGCTTCTTTGTTTGTGCATCATCTAGTGTTTCTGTTTCAACGATGCTACTACGGGCAATCTGGGCAACAGCATCTAATGCTTTGCTATTCAAATTCATGCGTAAACGCACTTTAGATTCAATAGCATTACGCTCATCCTCTACATAATTATCACGAATAGGATTTTCTAATGTTGCTTTTACATAATCATTTAGCTCTGTTGTTGCATATTGTAAGTCTTTTTCATCTAAACTTAGTAATGCTGTCAATTGCTCATCTGATAATGCAATGGAAATTTCATTATCATCAATCGAATTAAATTTCTTTTTTAACTGTTTAACTTGTTCCTCCATTGGTACTTCCTTGTCACTAGCTGCCGCTTCTTTTTTTACACTTATGACATAATCAAACAGCGACGTAACAATAGCTGTACGCTGTGTAACAATGGCTTCATTGTACACATAAACAGGATTAACCTCTTCTACTATACGCTTTTTCTCTTGCTCTGTTTTATAGGAGTCTTCAATTGTTTTTGTTGAACGAATGGTGTCAGGTGCAAGTTGTAATGGTTTGACATCGTATGTTCTTCCCTGTACGTTACCTAACATTAAGAAAAACTGTAATACACCTGTAATGAGTAGTACAATAATTAAAAAATAACGAAAGTTGATCAACTTCATTATTTTATCAATTGTCTTATCCAAACTACGCACTCCTTTCCACTTTCTATCATACCAATTTCTTAGAGATTTTACTGTAAAAAAACAAAAAACAGCCACATTTTATTGTAGCTGTTACAATTTTTCAACGCTTTAGTTTTCATTCTCTCCATAAGCTTGAATAATTTTAGCAACCATCGGATGGCGTACCACATCACCTTGCTCTAAAATTTGAAAATGAATATCTTCTACACCTTGTAAAATCCGCTCCGCTTTAATTAAGCCCGATTCTGTATTGCGTGGTAAGTCGATTTGCGTCTTGTCTCCTGTGACAACCATCTTAGAGCCAAAACCTAAGCGAGTTAAAAACATTTTCATTTGGGGATGTGTTGTATTTTGTGCCTCGTCTAAAATCACAAATGCATCGTCTAACGTACGACCTCGCATATAAGCAAGCGGGGCAATTTCAATTGTACCGCGTTCGATTAAACGATCCGTCTGTTCAGCTCCATAAATATCATGTAAGGCGTCATATAAGGGACGTAAATAAGGATCTACTTTCTCTTTTAAGTCCCCTGGTAAGAAACCTAGAGACTCACCAGCTTCTACAGCTGGACGCGTTAAAATAATGCGCTTCACTTGCCCTGTCCGTAACGCTTGTGTTGCCATCACAACCGCTAAGTATGTTTTACCCGTACCCGCAGGCCCAATGCCAAATACAAGATCGCGGTGACGGATCGCACGAATATATTCGCGTTGACCAATTGTTTTTGCTCGAATGGGTTTACCTTTTGCTGTGCGTGCAATTTCTTCATCATATAGGGATGAGAAAAACTCCAACGTACCTTTATGTTCCATTTCAATAGCAGATGCCACATCACGCATATCAATATTGATATTTTTACGGATGACTTGCAATAAAGCATCTAACACAGCTGTTACTCGTTCTTTATTTGTTTCTTCACCCGATAATGATATGGTTTCACCACGTGTAATAATATGTACATTAAACGCTTCTTCCACCATTTTCATATTCGCATCTGCCATACCTAGTAGCATAATGGCTTCATTCGGGTTATCGACGTGCAAGGTCGTTAGTTTCTCTGTCATCCATCATTCTCCTTCACATGTACTAAACACTCTTACTTTATCACTATATTACGTATACTGTAAAACATTTGTCTATCGATAAAAATAAGGCTGCTAGAAATTATTCTCTAGACAGCCTCATTATATTTAACGTACACGTTGTTGTTTTGATTTTGGTTTACCTAAAATCTCCGCCATTACAATTGCTTGCATAAGCTGCTGTTGTGCTTGTCCTGTATTGGATGTCTCTTGCTCAGCTTTTTCTACTTTTACTATTTGACGATCTGCCATTAATGCTGGGCGAGTAGAGCGATTTTGTAAAGGTTCACGTTTTGCACGTTCTACTATTTCTCTCCGCTTCGGTTCAGGTGGCGGTGATTTTACAGGCTCACTTACCACTTCTCGTGCAACAGGCTTAACATCACCTAGCATTTCTCGTGCAAATTCTTCAAAGGTCGGTTTTTTAGTTGGACTTGTCACTGGTTTAACAGGCTGTGCCTTATAACCTTTAGCAGGCTTAGCTTTTGTTGGAACAGGTTTTGGCGCATGTTTCTGAGATGGGTTTTTACTGTTTTCGTTACTCTCTTTTGATTTATTTACACGATCAATCACTGTACCAATAATTGAGATAATGATGAAAATAATAAAAGCTTCCATTTTAGAGCGTCACTCCTTTCGCCAATTGAAGAAGTTAATTCTGCTCGTCATGCTTGTCATTTTTTGAGCCTTTAGCAATTGATTCACGCATAGATGTATCTGCTTGAATATTATTGTAGTTAACTAAATCCATAACACCTAAATTTCCTGTGCGTAAAGCTTCTGACATTGCCATAGGTACTTCAGCTTCGGCTTCTACTACTTTCGCTTTCATCTCTTGTACCTTAGCTAACATTTCTTGTTCTTTCGCTACAGCCATTGCACGACGTTCTTCTGCTTTTGCTTGAGCAATATTTTTATCAGCTTCAGCTTGTTCAATTTGTAATTCTGCACCGATATTTTTACCAACATCAACGTCTGCAATATCAATTGATAAAATTTCAAAAGCTGTCCCTGAGTCTAAACCTTTAGCTAACACGGTTTGAGAAATCATATCTGGGTTTTCTAATACTTGCGTGTGGCTCACAGAAGAACCAATTGTCGAAACAATACCTTCACCAACACGAGCTACAATTGTATCTTCACCCGCACCACCAACAAGACGCTCAATATTAGCGCGTACTGTAATACGTGCTTTTGCTTTTACTTCAATACCATTCATAGCAACACCTGCAATAAATGGTGTTTCGATTACTTTAGGGTTTACTGACATTTGTACTGCTTCTAATACATCACGGCCTGCTAAGTCAATAGCCGCACAACGTTCGAATGTTAACTCAATATTAGCACGGTGTGCAGCAATTAATGCGTTAACTACGCGGTCTACATTACCACCTGCTAAATAATGACTTTCTAACTGATTAATGGTTACAGGTAACCCTGCTTTATGAGCTTTAATTAATGGGTTAACGATACGTGATGGAATAACACGACGTAAGCGCATACCTATTAATGTGAAAATACTTACTTTAACACCTGCTGCTAATGCCGAAATCCATAACGCGATTGGCACAAATGTGAAAAATACAGCTAATACGATTAACAATACAACAAGCGCAAAAATTAAACCGATTGTTGACATTGAAGAAATATCCATTATGCTTCCTCCCTCTCTTCTCTCACTACAATGCGAGAGCCTTCCACTTTAATAATTACAACCATTTTACCTGCTTCAATATAAGCACCTTCACTCACTACATCTAAGCGCTCACCTTGAATGTCCATAATACCTGATGGACGAAGCGGTGTCACTGTTTTTCCAGTGCGCCCTATTAAATCAATACGATTCACATTAGAAACGTAGCCATCCTCAGTTGTAGTAGCGTCTTTTAAAACAAGGTTATTTAATATGGTCAATTTTTTACCAAATACCTTCATAATAATCACCATCCCTACTATTGCAACACTTATTGCAATTAACACGGAAATCAGCATATGCGTAACATCAGCACCTGCCATGACAATACTAGCAATAACTGCTCCTATACCTATTATACCAACAATTCCACCTGGTATGAAAAATTCTGCACCTATTAATGCTGCACCTAATATAAAAAGTAAAATCGTTTCATATCCAGCAAAGCCTGCTACTAAATGGCCAAAAAAGAACAACACAAGTGAAATTAACCCCATCGCTCCTGAAATCCCAAAGCCTGGTGAGTATAATTCGATAATCAAGCCCAAACTAGCAATAGATAATAAAATAGGAATAACAATCGGATTGGTAATAAAGCGTGCTACATGCTCAAAAAAAGTAGGCTCTACTTGTATCATTTCATGATCATTTAATTGTGTAGCCTGCAATACGTCTTGTAATGTAGCTGCTGTGCCTTGTGAATACTTAACTTGCTCGGCTTCCTTAGCAGACAATGTCAAGAACTCGCCCTTTGGTGAACCTAATTCTGGCAAGTCAATATCTTTATCTGCCATTGCCATCGCATAAATAGGGTCTTTGCCTGCTTTTGTTTCTGCAGCTGCTTTCATTTGTTTAATCCATGCACTCTGCACCTTTTTGTCTGCATCTTTACCAGATTGTTCAATAATTCCAGCTGCTCCCATTGTACCATTAGGTGTCATATATACTTCATCAGCATGTAATGCTAAAAATGCACCTGCTGATAAGGCATCTTTGTTAATATACGC
This sequence comes from Lysinibacillus alkalisoli, assembly GCF_014643595.1. Classification (GTDB taxonomy): domain Bacteria; phylum Bacillota; class Bacilli; order Bacillales_A; family Planococcaceae; genus Metalysinibacillus; species Metalysinibacillus alkalisoli. Next base: position 4,914 of record NZ_BMJT01000002.1, on the reverse strand, counting down.
AATTGTACGAATATTTGTCGCATCCATTAACTTGGCAATATTGCCTGCTGCATTCGTGAAACCACCTGGCGTATGAATATCTAATATAATGGCATCTGCTTGATTTTGCTCGGCTTCTTTAAAAGCACGTTGTAAAAATGCATGGAGTCCTTTTTCAATATCTTCATGAATAGGGATATGATAAATGACGTTGGACTTTGCTTCTGCTTTTGTTACGAGCGCTACACTAGGAATGAGAAAACCAATCAATAGTATTGTTAAGATAAACAGCCTAATTTGTTTACCTTTTTGCACATCATTACCTCCTCTCTTCTTACCTTTACTATAATGTACGGGACTAAACGAGAAAAGTTTCAAAAAAAGTGCTAAAAATGCAAAATACCTGAATGGAAATAAATTTCCATTCAGGTATATCAATTGTCTGTTCAGTAATCAATCAAATTGCGTGTTTTTAACGTAGGGACTTGAGTAAAAACTAAATTACCACTTACGTTTACGTGCAGCTTCTGATTTCTTTTTACGTTTTACGCTAGGTTTTTCGTAGAATTCGCGCTTTCTTACTTCCTGAATTGTACCACTTTTTGAAACAGTACGTTTGAAGCGACGAAGAGCATCTTCAAGCGATTCGTTTTTGCGAACGACAGTTTTTGACATATCTCTTTCCCTCCCTCCGAACACACATCACACAACAACTTAAAATAAAGTAGCTGTGTACTAGAAAATTATACCGTAATATAGCAGATTGGTCAACAGAAACAATAAGAATTAATAACTTGAATTTGCTGTATCCCCACTTACAATTGCAACGCCTGAACTTGCACCAATACGGGTAGCACCAGCTTGTATCATTAAAGCAACATCTTCTGCATTACGCACACCACCTGAAGCTTTAACACCAATATGTTCACCTACCGTTTTACGCATTAAGGCAACATCTTCTACAGTCGCTCCACCTGTTGAAAAACCTGTTGATGTTTTTACAAAATCGGCACCAGCTTGTTTACTTAATACACAAGCACGTACTTTTTCTTCCTCTGTTAATAAACACGTTTCAATAATCACTTTTACAAGTGCTTGTTTATTTGCAGCTTCAACAACTGCTTTGATATCTTGTAACACTTGTTCATCGTCTTTATCTTTTAAAGCACCAATATTAATTACCATATCCACTTCTGTAGCGCCATTTTGAATCGCATCTTTTGTCTCAAACACTTTATTGGCTGTTGTTGTTGCACCTAACGGAAAACCAATTACGGTACAAACAGCTACCTGTGAACCTTGCAATAATGTTGCACATGTTTTTACCCATGTTGGATTGATACAAACAGAAGCAAATTGATATTGTTTAGCTTCCTCACAAAGTGTAGTAATTTGTGTTTTTGTTGTGTCTGCTTTAAGTAATGTATGGTCAATTAGCGAGGCATATTTTTTAGTCATCTTGAAAAACTCCTTTATTTTAGATGTACGTACCTCTTATATCATAGCATAGGACCTATTGATAAGCTATTTCATTATGTATGGTCAAACTGTAATGTTTCGTATAAAGTGTGACTATCTTTTGAAAAGTAACGTACTTTTATGCAAGGTTTTATATTACCTGCATACAGTTGATAATAAAGGACATCAATTACTAATGTAGATTCTATAATGGCTGTAAAAATATCAGAGCGATAGTCGGCTTGTTGCATATAAAAATCTAAAACGGTTAAATCATCATTACATTCAAATTTAGCATACGAGGCTACTTCAATGTCTTCGCAAGTATCCACTTGTTCTTTAAAAGCTTGCACCATACTTTTAAAGTCCTGTAAGGCTAGTTGGCGATTTTCTTCCGTCATATATAATAAGAGCTGCTGATTCTTTATAGTGTAGTGAGCAATACGATTAGGATCATAATTACTAAAATCATCAATATCTCCTACGATACCATCTGGAATGATGACACATACCAGGTCATCTTGCTCATTATTCTCTTCCAAAAACTTCATTTCACACCCCCCCATCTACTTATCTGATATGTATTTCCCTATTTCTTTGTGTTTAAACTAAAATACTTTATATTAATGTATTATAATTTTTTTCCTGAAATCATCAAGTTTTTATTACTAGACAAAAGCATGCTATGTCATTTTCTCTTCTCAAAAAAATGCACAACATGCTTTCGCCTATCAAACATTACACAATACGCTCTACACGTTGTGTTCTTTCTTCGACTTCTTGCCCCACCACACGTACAAATTGACCTTCATTATATGGATAGCCCGCTTTAGTAATACGCACTTTCACTAATTGACCGATTAATGATTCATCACCGTCAAAGACCACTTTCAAATAATTATCTGTATAACCTACATATAATTGTTCATCACCTTCTTTGAAACGTTCTTCAGGAATAATTTCAACTACATCGCCTTCAAAGCGACTAGCATACTCTTTTGCTAATTGATTATTTAACTCAAGTAAACGGTGCACTCGCTCATTTTTTATTTCTTCATCGATTTGATCTGTCATACGAGCAGCTGGTGTACCCGTACGTTTTGAATAAGGGAAAACGTGTAACTCTGAAAATTTATGATCACGTATAAAATGATATGTCTCCATAAATTCTTCTTCCGTTTCACCTGGGAAACCGACAATGACATCTGATGTTACAGCTAAATTTGGCAAAGCTTCCGTTAGACGTGTAATACGATCTGAGAAAAACGCCATTGTATACTTGCGACGCATGCGTTTTAATACGGTATCTGAACCTGATTGAATTGGAATATGCAAATGATTTACAACAATGTTTGACTCACGCAATACGTCAATCACTTCGTCTGATAATTGAGATGCTTCAATAGAAGAGATGCGTAGACGCTTTAAACCTTTAACATTCGCTTCAAGATCACGCAGTAACTGTGCCAAGTTATAGTCTTTTAAATCTTCACCATAGCCACCTGTATGAATACCTGTTAATACAATCTCTAAATAACCTGCATCCACTAGTTGTTGTGCTTGTTTAATCACTTCTTGTGGGTCACGAGAACGCATCAAACCTCTCGCCCAAGGAATAATACAAAACGTACAGAAGTTGTTACAGCCTTCTTGTATTTTGAGTGAGGCACGTGTACGATCTGTAAATGCTGGTACATCTAATTCTTCGTAAACACGATTCTTCATAATGTTACGCACCGCATTAATCGGCTGACGTTCTTTTTTATATTGTTCAATAAGCGGCAACATTTTAGTACGGTCTTGTGTACCTACTACAATATCAACACCAGGAATCGCCATAATCTCTGCGGGTGAGGTTTGTGCATAACAGCCTGTTACACAAATAACAGCATCTGGATTTTGACGTACTGCTCGTCGAATAACTTGACGTGACTTTTTATCTCCAGTATTCGTCACTGTACAAGTATTCACAACATACACATCTGCTTGATGTTCAAACTCAGTACGTTCATATCCCTCTGCCTGAAACAACTGCCAAATCGCTTCTGTTTCATAATGATTTACTTTACAACCTAAAGTATACAGGCTCACGGTTCGTACGCTATTATCTTTCATTTATATCAACCTTTCTTTTGATTTCTACTTCGATTTATTTTCGAAATTGCTACCTGAATAATGATAACATAATACACTTAAATTCAACACTTCTTAAAAAATGCTTTTATTTCATTGGTTTTCGCTTCTTTTTAATCCATATATATAGCCATAATTAACTTTTTATAGCACTATATACATATAAAAGTTATGAATGGATTATGTTGTAAACAACAAAGAAACCTTTTTATAAGAAATGGTGGTTTATTACTCTTGTGGCGTTATTCATTATAGGAGCAATCGCTTCACCTAAAGATAACAATGAAACAAAACCTAAAGAGGAAGTAGCTAAGAGCGAAAAACAAACAGAGACTGTAGTGGAACCTGCTCAATACGCTATTGATAATCTTGATGTCGATTGGAAAGAAAATGCGTTAAAGAAAGCTGAAACGTACGCAGAGAGAATGAGTATGTCTGATTCAGGTATTTATGAACAACTTATTTCTGAGTATGGTGAAAAATTTACTGCAGAAGAAGCTCAATACGCTATTGATAATTTAAAATAGAAATAAAAAAGCCGTCACCTACTAGGTTTTATCCTGGTAAGTAACGGCTTTTCTTGTATAAATGATACTACTTAAACTAGTCATCTAACAATTCTAAATAACGATAAAGCGTGGACTTACTAATCCCTGTCTCATTCTTAATATCAAACAACGTATGTTGGCCCGTTTGATACATCGCAATCGCTCGTTTCACATTTTCATCTGCTTTTCTTGGTCTCCCTAGTACTTTACCTTTCTCTTTTGCTTGCATCATACCTAACATGGTGGATTGTTTGATAATATCACTTTGAAATTCTAAAAAGCGATTTAGCACATCTAACAAAGGCTTTTCTAGTAACTCTACTGATGTTATATCGTCTTCTATAAAATGAATTGTGACACCATCATGAGCGCAGATTTTCAGTAATTCTTCAAGGTGTCTCGTTGTATCAGCTAATGCAAAAAAGCGAGACACTTGAAGAATATCGCCTGCTTTCATTTCCAACAATAACTCTTCTAAAGCATGACGCTTTTTTGCTTGACCATGCGTCTCTTTAAAAATCCTATCACTCTTTTGTAATACATCTGATTGTACTAACATATCTGGGTCATCATATAAAGGCCTTTGATAGCCGTATAACATTTTTATTCACTCCTATTTTTCCTATAATGGTTCCTTTTTGGGAAAGTTATGTTATGATGAACGAGAAATTTTATTTAAGATAAGGAGATTAGTATGCAAACTTTACAACAACAATGGTTTGGGAATGTGCGTGGTGATGTGCTATCAGGTATTGTAGTTGCCTTAGCCCTTATACCAGAAGCAATAGCGTTCTCC
>NZ_BMJT01000001.1 GCF_014643595.1 Lysinibacillus alkalisoli | reverse complement strand
TTGCATTAATTGTCGGTTTTCGAGTTACCAAAGGTACCCCTCATACCGAACGGCATTCATCACCCAACTATAGAGGATGGGCGACTTCTGCCTAAATTAGTTAAAATAGCGAAAATACTTTTGCATATAGTTTAATGCATTATATACGTTAAGATATATGAATTAAAGGTAAATATTAGGATTATATGTATAGAGAATAGTTTCTTCTTAGCACTAATATAAGCTACTATTTGTTCATCTTATTAAGAAAAAAAGACCACATTTTCGCTACGCTCAAACTACAAATGCAAAACAAAAAAGAGGCAGGATGTAACCTAGCCTCTTTTTCCTATTCATTTACGAATAACGAATCATCTGCAAAATACTCGGGTCTTTGATTGTATTATCCTCACTTAGCATTACAATTTTAGACATAATCTCTGCTGTTCGAGGGTCTTCATCTGCAAATGGTAAGAAGATGCGTCCGCGATGTTGAGACTGTACCGCTAAAATAGGCATCATCGCTCCACCTACTTTATGCACTGTGCCACTTCCTAAATTAATACTATACTGGGCTAACGAGCCTTCAATCAAGACATGTTGCTTCTCCACTGAAATATGTGGCAAGTTAAGCATTACTGTTAACTCACGCACAATAGCGGCTCTTGTCTCTATAGTGGAGTAGCTCGCTTCTGGGTCTACTCCGCCAACATGTGCCACACTCACTACTAAGTCGATATCTCTCATTGCCTCAGAGAAAATTAATGGTGGTACTTCTTGTAATGTAATTGGTTTACCTGTGCGACGATTATAAAACATCACATACTCTAACGTTGGTGCCTCAATATCTGCTGGGGAGAACCAGTCCGCCATAGCATACATCGTTACTACAATATCCTCGTTATAATATACTTTACGCAACCCTTCATCGTAGCTCACTAACCAGCCACGATTTTTTAATAAGGCTACCGTCTTTTGTGGCTGAATTTGATGCCCTGCATAACGAGCTGATTTTATACGATCTCTTTCATCCTCATTTACGACGTATAATTCACGGAACACTTGTTTAAACGGCTGTACTATTTTTTCTGTAAATACCTCATGTTGAATGGCAGCCCATTTACTAGAAGCATATAAATCGTAAGGATGTGCGATACGTACTTCAGCATCATCTGCTAGCGTTAATTTTGTAAGCAGTCCTACTTGTTGCTCAGCTACGATATACAATTTACTCAGCATTGGCGCTAATACAGGGTGCTCTAACAAGGCTTTCATTTCACCAAAGCTAAATACAGTACCCTTCTCCATAGCTTCTTCAAACGATTTACGTGAACGTTTTTGTTGCTCTCGCAATGCTTTACGTATGGCTGTGATCTCCACTACTTTGGCATGTTTCTTTAAGCGACTTGGCACTGTTTTCAAACGTTTATCCTCTTTATGGACCACATAATCGACAATCCCTTTATCATTAGCCTCCAAATGAAGTGTAATATCATCAATTTTAATTGGTTCAAAGTATTGCAAAATCGTATTCAACTCAAATATTTCCATGCGCCACATAAAACGTGTCACATCGTCTCCTAAGTTGCGTGCTAAGTTTTCAACCGCCACTTGGCTAGCTAACTTTTCACTCTCACGGCGCTGCGCTCCAAATTGTTTGCTCTCTTTTAAAAAGTTTTGAATAAATTGATAACGTTTATACGCATCTTTTAATGGAATACGCTTACTTAACGGAATCAACCCAATACAGCGCAACTTATCTTTATTACGTTTATCTGCGACTTCTTCCATTAAAGGCTTTAGTTTCAGTTTGCCTAATGCAGCATCTGAAAATAATTGCGCTCGGCGGTGATTAGACCCTTCCGAAGCATATTTTGCACTCTCATATAACTTTTCAAAGCGACGCTTGCCTAATGCTTGATAAACTTCAAGCAACCATTCACGCGCAAATACACCATCTCGGAACTCATTAGCTGTAATATTTGTATACAATTGAATTTGACTAATGCTTTCCTCTGATAATGCATCTGTTGTATGTGCTCTAAAATACCATGCCGCACTTTCCAACCCATTCCACCCTAAATACTCACTTACTAAAGGAATATATTTCGGCGTATACATCATGGCATTAAGTAATTCTTCTTCTGTAATTTTATAAGGTTTTAATGCTAATTTTAAATCCTCAACTGTTTCACCTTCAAGTGGTGAGGCATTTTCTAACATTTTAGAAAATACTTCTCGCTTGGTATAATCTCCTGCCCACATATAACCACGGACTAATTTCAATCCTTTTAATACATGTAAAAGACGGGCAAAATAATCGACACCTTGTAAATAAATATGGCTATTGGCAAGGTGACTCACTTCTGTTTTTAATTCGCCTCGGCTCAGCTCAATCTCAGCTATTCTCGCCACGGTTGTATCATACACTTCTTGTAAAAACGGATAGCGTTCCACTAGATTTTTGCGCTCATCATAACGGAATAAATCCGACGAATTATAACGTGGATTTTCAGGGTCAAATAGGTGCAAATAGCAAGCGTCAATTGGTACTAAACCTAGCTCATGTGCATGCGCTACATCCGCATCACTTGCATGGCGAATAGGGTAATGAGTAATTGCTCGCCCTTTTTGTCTAGCATAAGCTTCACTTTTTTCTGTTAGGACACGGTAAATGCTAAACATTCTTGTAAAATGCTCATTTGTCACAACATGGCGACGGCAAACCGATAATAACTCCTGAAATAATGGGAAGCGACCATAATCATATTCGTCCCATGAATTGCCTGTATTAACACGAGCAAACCACTCTTCCTCTGGCACTGTAGCTATATACTCTACCATTGCATTATACATAGCATTAAATGGGATGGTTTGGTCTTGTTCCGTTTCAAACTCAGTGTTATAGAGTAAGCGAATGATTTTGTCCACCTTCTCACTATGAGGCAAACGAGTAAACCACTCATTAAAGGTATTAATATGATCAAAGTTAATCATATTCGCTAAGCGATTTTTTACCTCTTTCTTTAAACCATGCCCCCAAACGCGACCTTGTCTCGTAAACAGTACAACCATCAAACAATCCATGGCTGTTAATTGCACATCGTCTTTCCATTGCAACCATACATCTGCAAAAGGATAATTCTCAATACGCTCGCCTTCTTTGCCATGTAAAATACTATAGCGATTAGCAAATAGCACAGTAATAGGATTTTTATACCAGTCTTGTGCCTCATACTCTATATTTTCGCGCTCTTGAATGAGCGGAATTAACTGCATAATCTTATCTTGCAGCGCCTCATATGGATAAGACGTTAATTGATACATGGCTTGGTCTACAACAGGTGGCAACGCTTTAATACCACTACGGTCATAGTTAGGTTCAAAAATACCAAAACCACTTGCCAATGTTTTTTGAGAGGTATCATCTACAATAACGTCAATGAGTTCTTGTTCTTTTTCTGTAGGCTTGGCAATATGCGTGATAATCTCTTGCATTTGTGTTAGGCTAACTTTTTTACCTTTCTTCATTTCAATGAGCAAACTTAATCCACCGAGGCGAATATCTTGTTTGCCATCTTTAACTAAACGCTCTGCACTCTCACAAATTTGCGTTACAGGTTGGGTCTTTAAAATGTTTAGAATAGCTTGCCTTGTAGCACCCGACTTTAAATATAACAGTTGCTCTACGGCTTGGATTTGTTCATTTGTTAATGAGGTCTTTTTATATTTCACTAAATTTAAAGCTAACTCGCGTGTACCACGGTCTTGCAAACACTCGACTAAAAACTCATTTGCTTGGGGCATGTCTTCGATTTCTACAAAAATACCTAATAAATTTTCACGTTGGGTAGCTGTTAGCGTGGCACGCTCGTCATAGAGTTTAAGTAAATACTCTTGATCTCCCCAAATTTGCGCTAATAACATAGCGCCACTTGATACATAAGCACGTTCTAACTCATAATCAATCCACGGGAAAGGCTTACCATACAGCTCATGCGTTGGCTTAGTAAATAGAGTAGCGATTTCTTCTAGACGTGGTAATAGTGATGTAGGATAGTCCAACAAGTAACGATAATGCCCTGCTATTTTCTTTGTTTGCTTGTTCTCATAAATATGATTATAAAATGTATATGAAGTTGAAATAGGAAATAGATGTTGCATAGCCATTGTCAAAATATCTAAGTCATCATGCGCCATAATTACTTGTAAAATAGTAGCTTGCATCACAGACTTTTTATCGAGCATCGAAATAAAGTACAAGGTAGCTAAAATTTGATGTTTTTCACCTTGTATTAAACGAGCGAGTACAGTTGAAATTTCTTCCACATCTCGCGTAGCAATCGACCATAATGCCGCATAATTCATAATAGCGTCTTGAGATTGTAATAATGGCTCCACATCTGCACCGTGTGCTAAAATATCAAAAGATAAATCCAATACTTTTTGAATGATTTTTTTATCCTCTACATAGTAACCTAATCCTGTCCATGTGGATACAGCTCGTTGTACTGCCGAAAAACGCATTAAATCATGAGCTTTGATTAAGTCCATAAAATAAACTAATGTGGTGACAGTGCCTCGATCTGCACTCTCTAAAATAGCTTGACGTATCCCTTCTTGACGTTGTGCAGCTAATAATAATTGGCCTAGCCACTCAATAGCTTTGCGGTTATCACTAGCGATAATACTACGTATTACAGTATGAGATAATATCGCGGTATTATTCTCACCAAAAATAGCTTCTTCTACATAAGCCATAGCTTCTTCATCGCCCACTTTTAATAAGTGCGTAAATTTAGCATTAACAAATTCTGACGTAGCTAAACGCTCACGTTGCTTATTACCATACATATAAACCATGCCATTATAATACGTATCGTAACCTTTGCGAATAATCGTTAAGACATCTGCTGTTTCATTGAGACTACCTGCAAGAAGTAAACTTAAAATTGATGTCGCATGATCTGAAATGTTGGAGCTATGAAAAGAACGACGATAAGGTCCTTCTGTGTAATTCATCGTTAATTGTTCTGTGCAGTATGTTTTTAATTCTGCTGCAAAAGAAGCGGAATACATATCTGTAAGGATGTCTGTTAGCCCACCTTCAAATAAGTCATCTACTGTTGTAACATTATAATCTGTTAAAATCTTTTCAAATTTCTTGGCATTATTATAATGATATACCTCGCCATTTTCCTTATACTTTGCTTCCATCTTTGTTAATAACTGCGCTAATGCTTCTTTCATCTGACCAGCTCCTTGTTTTTTGATTACCATAAACGCCCTGATAACATCGTTAATTTAATAAATGTAAACGTATCATCTTCTTGTACATGTAATGCGTCATCAAGTGTTGTTACTGCTGTTTCATTATGTAAAACTTTATAAATCCCATCTTCAAAAGCAAGAATGGCTTCTGTAATCGCTTGTTCTTCGGACTGTTTAGCATCATTATACATATGATTAAATCCTACTTTGCCATGTTCATAGGCATCTTGTATTTGCTCTTGCAGTAAGTAAGTAGTAAATGGTTTTTCTTCGTTAAATGTGCGCACATTTTGTTGCACAATCTCTGTTAAAAGTTGGCGGAGACTTTGGGGTTGCTGCACGTCAAAAGGCTGTAATGACAATGTTGGCTTGCGTTTACCTATTGATTTTACTTTTGCATAAATACGCAATAAAATTCACCTCTTTTTTATTCTGAATAAATTATACATGAGAATATGCGTTCGCACTAACAATTATCGGATTATTGCCATAAAAATGACTTTAGCACTAAAAAAGACTGATACAAAAGTAATTCACTTTGTATCAGCCTCGCTATTATTTTACTTTATTTCTTTTTGAACGACGAATCACAATGACTACAAAGGAGATGAAGGCGATATATACAATACTTAATGCTACTGCATATGGTACATTGAACCCTTCATCATCAATTACTTGATATACTTCCACAATTTCACGATTTAATACTAGGCGGTAAACACCATCTTTTTCGCGCACTAAATCTCGCTCAAACAAGCCTTTTAACTCTTTACCCTCACCTAGCTCCTCTGTTGTGAACTCTACTGTTTGTGTTTTATCTGTGTTATTGACAAAGATAACCCATTTCTCATCTTCACTTTCTTTTGTGAAGACTAATAAGCCATCTTCACTTTTGATTAGCTTAGCATCCCCATGTCGTAATGTAGGTGACTCATTACGCAATTGCAAAGTGTTACGAATACTTTTTTGCAGTTCATCATCCACACTAAAATTCATAATGCCATGTGTATAAGGCTCTTTTTCACCGTTCATGGCAATTTCTGTGCCATATTGAATGACAGGCACACCCGGCAATGTAAGTAATGCACCAAGTGCCATACGAATACGTGTAATGGGGTACATATTTGTTTCTTCTGAATCAAACGTAAATCGTGACGTATCAAAACGATCAATCATTAATTGTGAGGGCTTATCTCCCTCCACTGTTTGAGGCAGTTTTTCCATACTTTCATTTACATTACGAAAAGCACCACGATAAATATCAGCGGTTTCTAATGAAAAAGTAGCATCATAATCCGCTTCACTCTCTCCATTAGCAATGACATAAATATCTTTTTCTTTTTTGATCGCTTGCATTAAATCATTTTGAAAATCAGTTGGTGCATTTCCTAAATATGTGAGGCGTAGTCCAGCAAAATCGTTTTGCTTTACGAATGCTACAGCTGCTTCCTGTAACGCTTTTTGAACATCCTTATTTGTCAAATCCCACTGGATCACACCATTCTCTTCTGATAAGATCCAATCTTGATTGTTAGCCCATTCATGATTTTTACTCGCTTGGCTCAATGGGAAGTCTGCCATAATGGTAATATCATATTTTTTATATGCTTTAATCAGCTCATCTAGCTCTTCTTGTGTACCAAAATGACGCTCTAATGTTGTATGGCTTGTTGGCATTGAGCCGTCATACTTCTCTGTTGAGAATATCGCACCAATTGATAGCATACTAAAGCCCATATCATATACATAATTAAATTTATTTTGTAAGCCTACAAAATCACCACCAGCAAAGCTTTCTGGATTGGTTGAGTCTACCTCAAAGTCATTACTCTTTAATTGATTAAAATAACGGTCAATCAATAAATCATAAATACTTTCGTCTTGTATAGTACGTGGTTGTTCATCTTCTTTTTTAGCTGCTTCACTTGGCATTGCTAGTAAAGAAGTTGATAACATTGCCACTGCCACTGCTGATCCTAGCCATTTTTTTATTTTCAACTTCGTTCCACTCCTTATCCATTACATCACTCAGTTTATCAAATTTCACTGTGCAACCGCTATCTTTTCTGTAAGATATGTATTCGTTATTTTCGACAATGTCGTGACAAGTAAAAAAGCATACCCTCTTCGGCCTTTTATGCATAAACATCTTAAACTATGAGACAAATAAAAAAACTGTCTAACATGCGTTAGACAGCTTTTCATTATGCTAAGAAATTAATCCCCATAGGAAGTTTAAATCCTAAGAATAATGTGAGGAATAAAGCGACAGCAAATAAAATCCAAAAGATATTATTTGGTTTACCTTTTGCTTTTTTCACTAAAACCATTTCCATCATACCCACTGTTACGATACCAAACAGAAGCTTCATACCATATAACATGGGATCAATCGTCTGGTGTTTCATAAATAATGCCACACCTGAAATGATGATTAAAATATAAAATAAACGTAATGCCATGTGTAAACCTTTATTCGGCTTAGCACTCAAAGCTGCAATGAAAAATAACACAATCGCTACGACCCAAGTCGTAATATGCAAATGCGTTGAGTCTGTTAAAAAACTCATTAATACCCACCTCATTTTTTTAGTTCAAAACTATCCTATCATGGTAAATGAGTACTTTCAAATATTACAGAAAGTTATTGAATGCGATTGACCAATGTGCCAATGTCTTCAATTGAAACTTTCACAACATCGCCACTTTTTAAAAATGTTGGTGGATTCATACCCTTACCTACACCAGCTGGCGTACCCGTTAAAATGATATCGCCTGGCTCGAGTGTCACATGCTGTGAAATATAAGCGACTAAGTCTTCTACTTTATGCAACATATCTTTTGTTGAGCCATTTTGACGAATCTCATCATTTACCTTTGTTACTACTGTTAAGTTATGCGGATTTGGAATTTCATCTTTCGTGACAAGGTAAGGGCCTAATGGACAAGCCCCTTCTAAACTTTTCCCTAAAAAGAATTGCTTATGCTTTGTTTGTAAGTCACGTGCTGTAATGTCATTACCAATCGTATAACCAAATACATAATCATATGCCATACTTTTTGGAATGTCTTTTCCTTTTTTCCCAATGACAACGGCTAATTCGCCTTCATAATCAAGTTGTGATGTAACATTTGCATGTGCGGAAATTGTCGCCTCATCCGCTGTAATAGCTGTTGGTGCTTTTGTAAATAATACAAGTTCTTGTTCTTGTTCGCCACCCATTTCTTCTGCATGGTCTTTATAATTACGACCAACACACATTACATTTTTAGGGGTGCGTGGAATCGGTGATAACCATTCAATGGCGTCAAAATTATGTTTAAATTGTGTAGCATTTTCAGATTTTTCTGCTGCCTCAACTAATTTACGCATCTTTTCGACAAAGTCAAATCCTTGTGCAATACCTTCAATAACTGTAGAAGCAAACGAAGGTAATACTTGCAGCTGTTCTTGAATAGCTTGCACGTCCCAAACAGCTTCTTCTCTTTTTACTTTTGGTCCAAATTTGACTTGCCCATTCACTTTGAATGATAAAATTTTCATCTCACTAGCGCTCCTTTTTTTTACAATCTAATACTTGATTATAACGTATTTATTCTTTTGTACGCAATTTACCATATGTAAATTTGCGCCATAACCATTCGATTGGTCCTTGCTTAAAGCGCGCCAACCAAAGTTCAGCAATAATTACTTGCACTACAAAAATAGCTAATGCAATGACGATTCCTGCTTGTACTCCAATCTTACCATACCAACCGAATCCATACCCATAAAATAGCACAGATAAAATAATCGATTGCCCAATATAAGTGGTTAATGACATGCGTCCTACTTTAGCAAAAGGGTTCATGACTTTAGCAATGAGTGGACTCATACATAATAATACAATGATAGCTGCATAACCAAGTGCAGTAATCGGGCCACCAACATACGTCTTAATATAATCTAAGAAAAATGTGCGTTCCTGCAAAATCGGTAAATTTTTCAAAAATATACCGAGTGGTATACAGATTACAGCTAACGCCATCCATAATCCTTTTACTTGTTTTGCCCGTTGAATTAACTGCCATTTACTTGCTGCAGCACCAATTAACATATAGGGCAAAATAGTAAAGAATCCTACAAACCACATCGTAATATCATTTTGCACAGCCAAGTCTAACAGACGTTGGTCAAAGATTTCTTTCCACGTACCTGTTGCATACGTGCCGAGCGCTTGTTGTGTGCTCACCACATCTAAATAATAACCTTCCTCAAAAGAAGTTCTTGGCATTAAAATAAAAAAGCCGATTTGAAGTAAACCATTTAAAAATAATGCCATCACAACTAATAAAACAGGTTGCAAACGTAAGAATAATAAGAGGATTGTACCAAAAACTGCGTACATCATTAAAATATCGCCCCACCATATTAAGAAGGCATGTAGTAGACCAATAATAAGTAATCCCACCATACGACGTATACCTGTACTAAAGAACGGTTGATCTCTTGCTACAGATTTTTGCCATTGCATCGCTAATCCGTAACCAAATAACATAGCAAATAAAGGATAAAAACTACCTTGCACATAAATATCTAACAATTGTTGCCATTTGATGTCACTTGGCAAGGTGTAAAATGAGGCAAGGTCTACGTTAGGCAATGGGGTATTAAATGCCAATAAATTCACTAAAATAATCCCTAATAAACTAAAACCTCGTAACACATCTAATGTGATGTTACGTTCGTTCATTAAGGTGGGTTGGTTATTCACTAAAACTCCTCCTCTTTATAACTGCACAGCATAACCTTCACGCATTAAATAAATATAACTAGCGGTAATATTTTGCTTCGTAATAGTAGTTAATGCCTCACCATAAATACGCATTTGCTCCCCGTATCGCTTGGTCATCTCTGTAACTAAAGCTTGTGGCTCACTAAAGTGAGGCAATACGCGGTCAGATTTATAATCGATGAGATATAAAGAGCCATCTTCCATTTGGAGTACAGCATCCATAATACCTTGTAAGATTTGGGCATCCCCTTGTTCATCCACCACACGTAAAGTAAAAGGTAACTCACGATAAATCGCTGTTGCTTTTTTACATAAAGCGTAAATTGTGCTGTCATAAAATTGTACAAGCCAAGCGGCATCTACAGCGCCTGCTTCTGCTATTGTCAACAATTCACGCTCCACTAGGGACTGAATGAAAGCACTCGCCGCCTTTGTTGTCGTTAAAGTTGACGTTATTGGTAAGTGTTGCATGATTGTATGCACTGCTGTACCTAACTCCATCGCTGTTAATTGCTTTTCTTGCATAAAGTTTGGTCTTTCGGGTGGCGCTATCTCTACTTGTTGGTACGATAACCATCCATCATCTTGCCCTGCTGCTAATTGGGACAATTTCTTCAGCGCTGTCACAGAAGTTTTAGTCTGTTTAGTGACAGCGTGTGGATATGAATAACGCTTGGCAAAACGATTAACAATAGCATCAAAACTTGCTACTACCTCTTGCGAATTCACAATAGTTTGTTCCTCTTGCTGATTGTCTGGAATCGTCGCTTCATGAATAATTGCTACTTGCCAGTCATCGGCATTAATTAACTTATCTTCTCCCTCTTGTAATTGAAATTGCTCATGCCTTGATAGAGCGGGGACAATCCAGTCTAAGTAATGATTGGCTGTCGCTCGTAAATAAGTAGGCAAAGTGCCATCTTTAGTGTCTACTTGCCACTGGGTAACTTTCTTGATTACTTCTTTTTGTGAACCTACAAGGATTAAACGCTCCTTTGCTCTTGTCATAGCTACATATAAGATACGCATCTCCTCAGCACGCAACTCAAGTTGCTTTTTCTCTTTCAATGCTACGTAAGGGAGCGCTTCAAATACAATTCTTTCTACAGGGTCAATCGCTTTAACAGCTAAGCCATAATGTTGGTCAAATAAGTAATGTCCATTAAAATCTTGCTGATTAAACTTTTTGCCTAGCCCACTCACAAAGACAACAGGGAACTCTAAACCTTTAGACGAGTGAATGGTCATTAAGCGCACCACATCTTCTTGAGCACCTATTGCGCGCGCAGAAGACAAATCATCCCCTCTTAAACGCATGCGCTCAACAAAACGTAAAAAACGGAATAATCCTCTAAATGATGTTTTTTCGTAAGCCAATGCCCGTTCATGTAAGGCACGTAAATTAGCTTGGCGCTGTTTACCATTAGCCATCGCGCCTACCATATCGTAATAATGTGTATCATTATAAATTCGCCAAATTAAGTCTGCTAACGAGCCACGACGTGATAAATCACGCCACTGTTTAAATTGTTGTAAAAAGCGATGTAGCTTTTCGGCGGTTAATGTATCTATTTCTGTGTGTTCTTGTGCCATAAAAGCTTGTAGTGCATCAAAAAATGGCAATTTACGATGCGCCAGACGGATTGCTGCCAATTCGTTTTCGGTTAAACCAATAAATGGCGCCCGCAGTATGGAGGCTAATGCGATATCTTGGTACGGATTGTCCACACACTTTAACACATTTAACATAATCATCACTTCTAGTGCTTCAAAATAACCGCCTGATGTTTCTGCATATAAGGGAATCTCTGCCTGTTTAAAAGCCTCAACAATTTCATGTGACCAGCTCATTGAACGTGTCACAATCACAATATCGCGATACATAAGGAGTCGCTCGCTTTGCGTTTTTGTATCGTAAACCGTTGTTTCATTTGCCATTAGCTGTTGAATACGCGTGACGATGTAACGAGCCTCCGCTTCAGCCGAAGTTAATGCCTCATCTGTTGCCGTTTCAATGAGAGCAAGTTCAACTGGCACTACTTTGTCATCATACGTAGCGCCTACTTTTAACGAAGCCTTATCATCATAGGCAATCTCACCAACTTCTTCTGACATCACTTGCGAGAAGATAAAGTTTGTCGCATGCAGTACTTCTTTTCTACTGCGGAAGTTGGCATTTAAGTCAATACGTTGCCCCAATGCATGTTGTGGCGTAAATGTACGATATTTCCTTAAAAAGAGATGTGGCTCTGCCAATCGAAAACGATAAATACTTTGTTTAACATCACCAACCATAAATAAGTTACCTTCTTGTTCTGTGCCACTCTTAATAAGCTGAAGTAATGTCTCTTGTAAAATATTAACGTCTTGATATTCATCCACTAGCACTTCTTTAAATTGCCTCTGGTAATCTTTTGCAATTTGACTAGGAATTAAGGCATCTTCTTGTTGCTCTGTTAAAATAGCAAGTGCATAATGTTCTAAATCCGAAAAATCAACGACAGCTCTTTTTTCTTTCAATTTTTGATAGGCAGTGGCAAAGCGTTCTGTCAGTTGTTGCAATGTTTTTAACAATGGCACCATAATTTGCATCTCTTGTAATAGACGTTCTGGTGTGCGCACAAAGAAATTCGTTTTAATTTGGTCAAAACAATTTTTAATTGCTTTATAATAAGCTGCGCCCTTTTCCTTTAACGCCTCGTCCACCAAATCTTTCTTAGTCACTCTACCAATCGTACTCGCTTTAAATTGGGAGAAGTACGCATACATCGTATGAAAATTGCCGCTTGCTACAATAGCTTTAGCCTCACGTATCGCAACTGCCATTTCATCCGCTGTTTTACCATGAGGTGCTGGCCCAGCAGGTAAGCGACTATTGGCTAAAAATTGCGCATTCAATGCCTCAGCCGCTTCAAGTTGGTTTGTAATGGCCTGTATAATAACAGGCATAAAGGATAGCGCATCAATATTTGTTGTTGCCTCAACATCATATAAGGCAATAATCTCATCCAACCAACGACTTGGCTGTGCATGCACACGTGACATCTCATACAACTGTACAATGAGCGTTTCGATCGCTTGGTCATCACGGTCAGAAGTAAAACTATCCACCAATTGATAAACTTCACTTTGTAGCGTAGGGTCTGCATAGGCCTCCTCTAATACTTGAGCCAAGACATCATCTTTAAACAATGCCACTTCTGATTCTGTTGCCATTCTAAATCCAGGATCAATGTCAATCACGTAGGCATACTGCCGTACAATATTTAAACAAAAAGAGTGTAAAGTCGAAATTTGTGCTTTATTTATTAAACTTTGTTGACGTTTAAGGTGTTGATTGGTTGGGTCTTCTTCCAATGCTTTTTGCAAGGCATCTATTAAGCGTTGACGCATCTCTGCGGCTGAAGCATTGGTAAACGTCACGACAAGTAACTCATCCACATGCCATTGTTGTTTTACAATCTTTTCGATTAATCGTGTAATTAATACTGCCGTCTTACCTGAACCAGCAGCAGCAGATACCAATGTATCACTGCCACTTGTATAAATAGCTTGCCACTGGTCATCTGTCCACTGCGCATCTGTTGGTTTAATAGGTATCGTCGTCATTTGAGTCCTCCTCTCTTACACGTTGTAATACATCATCTGTATGAAGCGATTCTAATTTGTGATAATGTTGGTCGCCATCTGTCACATCAAATTGACAAACCGAGCGGAACGAACAATATTCACATCCCGTGTGACCATTCAATTCAAATGGAGTGATCGCTGTATCGCCTGCAATAATTTGATTGCCTGCGTATTGATGTTTTTTCTCCACAAATTTGCGCAAATCATGTAAATCATTTGGTGCAATGACGCGTGAAAAATGTTTAGAGATGCCTTGTGTTTTTGATGTGCGTACAGGTACAACAGAGGAGGTTGTATAGTCTGCTAAATTCTCGTCCATTGCGACTAACACATCCATATCGTCTACTAATAACCCTGTCATTTTATAAGCTTTCAATCGCTCTTGTTCTACAATTGTCGTATCTACTTCTTCTTGCAAGCGGAGCAATGGATTTTGCACATGCACATATAACATCCCCGCTGGGAAGCCTTCCTCTTGGAGCCAATAATCGGCATTGCGAATCGCTACATCTAAATAGGTGACCACTTGCAAGGATAAGCCGTGGTAAATTTCCTCTAAACGCAAATCTCTTTTTGATGATTTATAATCCACAACACGCAAATAAGGCTTGCCATTAATTTCTTTATAGTCAATACGGTCGATGCGACCTTGTAAATGCATCTCCTTGCCATTTTTTAAAGGTAAGGTCAACGCTGGTAAAGGCTCTCTCGGTCCAAATGCTGCCTCAATCGCAAGTGGCGCAAAATCCGACACACTTGCATGTGCCTGTAGAGCAAATAAAGTACGCTTAATTACTCGTAATAATTTAGCTTCAATATAGCGCATACGAGAACTTGATAATAAGATTTCATGCGATAATAACGGTGCTACTTGTTGCATCGTTCGTTCTGCCATATCACTTAACTGAGCTCTTGTTAATTGCCTCCACTGTAAATTATGCTGTTGAATATGCAAAGTTACTCTACGTAACACCTCATGGAATAAATCGCCGATCGTAAAATGCTCCAAGCGATATTCTGTGCGTTCTTCTAATTTAAGACCATATGTGGCAAAGTGGGAGAAAGGGCAACGATAATATTTTTCCACACGTGAAATACTTGATAATAAAGTTTCGCCATATAATGCTTCTGTAATATGTGGACGTAGTGTCTCCGCCTCATTTTTAGTAGTAAGCGGTTTTGTTACACGCTTCACTAATACATGCCAATAATCGTCTTGCTTATAATAATCGTACAATGCTTGCCACGGAGCAGGTAAAACACTATGCATCTGCATTTGACGCATTAAATAACGCAAAGCAGCTCGTGGATGACGTATATAAGTCAATGCATCCACCTCTACTAGTTCGGAAGGGTCAATTACAACCCGCTGTATGTTAATTGCGGCAATCATTTGCTGTAAGCGTTTGATATAAAGCGATGGTAATAATGCTTTACTCTCCTCATCTGCAATCGGATAGGTTACATATAAAAAATGTGACGGGCTTGCAAACGCTTGGTAAATTAAATAATTTTCGTGTAATAAGCGTGATGTCGATGTCGGCGCTAACTCATAACCCATTTGCGTAATCCAGTCTCGTTCATGGTCAGACAGCAAGCCTTCATAATTCATCTTTTGTGGATAAATACCTTCATTTACACCGATGACAAAAGTTGCCTTAACATCTGGTAAACGAGCAAGCTCTACAGTGGCCACTTGTACCTCGTCAAGTGTTGGTGGAATACGTGAAAAGGTTAATGCTTCTAACCCTTCATCCAATAACGCTATCGCCTCATCCAACGTTAATGGTTGCTCACCAAACAATTGAACAAACTGCTCTAAAATCATTAGCCATTGTTGCCATGCTTGGTCATGCTCAGTAGCAAGCTCAATTGCCTCTTGATTCAATTCTTTCTCTTTCATAGCTTGCAATTTTTCATAGACTTGCAATTGTTCAACAAAGACAAATAAGGCTTGTGCATAATCTTTACCAACTTTTGCCCCGTTAAGTTGTGTTTGTAAGGCTTGCAGTGGCTCTCGTATAAGGTCGCGCACTGCTTCTATTTCTCGTTGCACCATCTGCTCTTCATCGCTTTGCTGTGTGGTATGGAATTCTAAGCCACGATACTTCTTATAAAACCAGCGTCTCTGATCAAACCAACGCTCACCAAAAATACCGTGTGCTAAACAAAAATTCTCCATACGGTCGGCACGTTCTCGCCACAATGTAGTATCGCTTGCTAACGGGAAAAATAAATCCGTTTTAATCGCTCTAAAAACCGCCTCATATTGCCAATTAGTATCAATTGCCTCTAAAACAGAACGCGTGAACTCAATTAAAGGATAATGCAACATCGGTTTCTTAGTGTTTGTAAACACAGGGATATCATATTGCGGAAAAATCGTTGTAATCAATGGATCATACACTTCCGCTTGACGATATAAGATAGCAATTTCTCTATATCTTATTTGTTGCTCTGTAGTGAGGCGCACAATTTCTCTTGCTATTGCATGTACTTCCGCTGCGCGACTAGCTGCCTCCATGATTTGCACAGAACCATCATCTAGTTGTGCGAGATGATTTGTTTTAGCAAATGACTGTTCAATATGTTGTAAATTATTCGTTTGATAGCGGTATGGCGTTGTTAAATGTTGTAGTGCCTCTACAGCAACACCATATTCATAAGCAAAATCCATCAATGCTTGAGCAGTGTATGCCGCCTCATGAAATAACGATTGTTCATCCATAGCCTCTGTAATACTGGCAAAAGGCAAAGCAATATAAACGTCTTTAGCTTGTTGCATTAATTGCCCTACTACTTGGAATTCTCTCGTAGTAAAAGCGGTAAAGCCATCGATATATACGGTTGTATCTTTAATGTGAGGTGCTTCAGGTAATTGCTCTTGCAACAGACGGTAAAACCCTTCACTATCTACATAGGTTGTGCCTAATCTTTGCTCTAATGCCTGTACAACAATGAGTAGATCATGCACTTTTGCTTGTAAGGTATGGGGGGCATCGGTTGCCATAAGCTCCTGTTGAATTTGAGTAAGCAATTGTGACGTCACACCATAGCGACTAAACTCTTGTAATAATGACTCTACCTCCGTCGTAAAACCTCGCTTACCTGCTGCCTGTCTGAATAAAGAAAAAGCGGCTTTATGTTCAGTCAATAGTTGACGAATTAACATGCGATACCCATAGCCACTTACCTCTTCACGTGCAATCCCTGCTGTTTGTTGCAATACATACCAAGCTAAACGTTTAAATGATAATACTTGTGCACGCATCAAACCATTGATTCCTTTAGCATTTGTTAACTCATACTCTGTAGCATAAGACATTTGGTCGGGTACAAGATAAAAAATAGGTGCACCTAAAGGTTGTTCCCGTAGTTGTTGCATCACCATTTGTCGTAGTTTCGCTGATTTACCTGAGCCTGCACGACCATGTATTATGTGTAATGCCATATTCTCCCCCTCCTCTCTTTTGTCTATTGTAACAAAAAAAGTGAGGGGAACATCAGTTGTTCCCTTCACTTTTTGTCAGTATTGCGAAGATCTCGCTCCACACGTTTATTTAATTGAATTTCAATAATCTTACCAATTCCCCACAGTGCAATGACTGCTACAACAGCAAGTATCATCTTCACTGGGCTTGAAATTAACGCACGTAAATCATAACCTAATACACTCATTAGAAAAATCATTACAAATTTACCTGCCATTAACACAATCAAGTAAAATTTCTTACGAATATTAGCTAACCCTGCTACAATATTAACAAGTACAGACGGTGTAAAAGGGAAACATAATAAAACAAATAATGGACTTAACCCTTTCATATCTACCCACCGAATTAATGACTGTACTTTCTCACCACCTGTAATACGCTTTAAACGTGGATGGTGCCCATATTTACGTACAATTAAAAAAACTAAATAAGACCCTAATACTGTACCAATCCATGATAATAAAAAGCCAAACCATAACCCAAATGCGCTTGCATTCGCTACCACAAATATGACAAGTGGTAAGAAAGGTAAAAAAGATTCAATAAATGGAAGCAATATACCAATCAGTGGCCCTAGTTTGCCGTATTGCTCTGCAAGATGCTCAATATTATCAATCGTAAACCATTCCATCATTTGAGCCACCTCCTTTACTTTATTTCATTGCAATTTATAACTATCATTTGTATAATGCTAAAATATCTGAAAATTAAATAACATTACATGGAAAGTGAGTTGAATGTTGTGAAAGCTATCACAAATTCAGTGAATGACGACTCGTTCTTACAGGGCGTTAGAGACTGTATCCCCACATTATTTGGTTACATAAGCATTGGATTAGCATTTGGGGTCGTAGGGATTGCTTCCCATCTAAATGTATTAGAAATCGCTCTACTTTCTATTCTTGTGTATGCTGGTGCTGCCCAGTTTATTTTTTGTGCACTCATCTTATCTGGCAGCCCTGCTTCTGCTATTATCATCACAATATTTGTTGTTAATTTGCGTCATCTCCTTATGAGCTTATCTGTCGCACCTTATTTAACAAGGTATAGTGTGCTACGTAATATCGGTTTTGGCACGTTATTAACAGACGAGACCTTCGGTGTAGCTATGACCAAATCTATGCAAGCAGATAAGCTATATGCGCGTTGGATGGATGGGTTAAATATCACAGCATATAGCTTTTGGATTGCTTCTTGTATTGCAGGTGCATTTTTAGGGCAATGGGTAGCTAGCCCAGAAAAATGGGGGCTAGATTTCGCCTTGATCGCCATGTTTATTGCACTTTTAGTCTTACAATTAAGCAATGTTGGCAAAGGGAAAGTTTGGCATTATTTAAAGTTAATTGGCTGGATGGCAGTATGTATGTATACCTTATCCTTCTTAGTGCCTTCCTACGTTGCTGTATTAATAGCAACTGTAATCGTAGCAACGATTGGAGTGTTAACCGAATGACAACAACTACTGAAATGGTACTTATTATTATAGGATGCGCGATTGTCACTTGGCTACCACGTGTTATTCCCTTTATTTTTGTACGAGCCATTAAACTACCAGACATCGTACTGCGCTGGTTACATTATATTCCGGTTTGTATTTTAAGTGCACTCGTAATAGAAAGTCTTCTCGATACGTCTGGTACAATTGTCAGCATTAAATGGCCTATATTTTTCACATTTGTCCCCACTTTATTTATTGCTCTCTGGACAAAAAGCCTATCCATTACTGTATTGGCAGGGATTGTGATTATGGCGCTTGTGCGATACTTCTTTTAATAACGTTTCGAAGCCTAATTAGTTGCATATTACGTACTCAAGCAGTAAAACAAACTAACTGCAATATCACATACTTTGCGCATAAAAGTAAAAAGTGGTAAAGAGAAAGCCATCCTTTCCCTTTACCACTTATTTTTATGAGTTTAGCGTAATTTTAATAAGGTCGCGCAGCTAAAATACCGATACGATAATGGTCATTCATAAAAACAGCGTGCTGTGTATAACGTATCTCACCATCAATATCTAACACTTCTAAACGACAATAAGCAGCATTAATTTGTAACGCCTCATATAATTCATCTTCTGTATGAACAGCTTGGCCGTTTACCTTTACAATGCACTCTCCAATTTGTAGTCCCATCTTCTCTGCGGGTGAGTCAGGTAATACAGCAGCAATGACAATCCCCTTTGCACTAGGTGCAACAGCATACCCTGCGCTCTTCTCTTGCAATTGCAAAATAACTGTGATTAATAGACGCCAGATAAATGCGGCAATGATTACGATATAACCCATCCACTCATTATAATAAACAAGCACTGCGCTCACTAAAGTAATAATCCCTAACCATAATACATGTTTACCAAGTTGTTTAAAATATTGTTGCGGCAGCTGTCTACGTGATGCTGTATCCACACCAATAATATAAGGAAATAATACTAAAGTAAATGTCGTCTCTCCTAACGTAAATTGTGGCCAATAAGGTAACCATGCAGCAATATCCTGTCCTGGAATCACAAAAAACAATGGCAATAACCATACCTTGCGCAGACGATAGTCCAATGCATTCATCCCACGCTTTGTTTTGTGTAATACAGGCGTAATGCCATGGCGATAATAATAGCGTAATAAAATACCTTCTGTCATGAGTAGTAACGCCATTACAATGATAATGGCTGTTAGTGAAATAGGTTGGTCAACATTAATAGCAAAAGGCATTGTTACATTATATTGTTGACAAAGTATAATAACACCAACTGCAATTGGCAATACGTATGCTGGAGATAAAGCACGATACAATTGTGCCACACATGCCATTATACTAATCAGCATAATGAAGATGAGATTAGCCTTTGACACAACGAGACCTGCTACAACAAAAAGGATGGATAACACAATAGCATAAGGAAAACTTTCTTTTAATAAACTTCCTAATTCCGTCCAACCAAAACGAATACGTGTATGAAATTGGCGTCTTTCTTGTTTAACACGACGATAACCTAAAAAAATAGCCGCTAACGTAGCGACATACAACAACGGATTAATAAAAAATTGTCCAATTGCGGTTATCCATACGATATAATCACTCACTAGCTACGTTACTCCTTTCAAACAACATATTTTTACTATTATTTAATTGTATCAAATGTAAGTTATCTTGCGTAGTACCAAAATACCCTAACGTTTTAAGCGCCGCCTACGATTACATCAAACCCTCATCTCTTTTTACACCATACATGATCTTATAGCCTACAAACTATTTATCGAGAGAACTTTACTCTCGTCATTTAACTTTAAAACGTGTATTTTGATGCGCTTAATACAAAGTGTTGGCCTTTAATGGCTAAAAAACGTGAGAGAATGGCTTCTCTCACGTTTTACTCAATCCCTGTAATATACGTTTCCATCATATCTTCATTCATCGGTCCAATAATACTATGCTCAATCGTTCCTTCTTCATTCAAAATATAAGTAGAAGGGTAGGTGATGACTTTATATGCTTTCTCTGTTTCGCCGTCCACATCAAATGGTACATGGAATGTAATACCGTAATTTTTTAAAAACTTTGTCACCAGGTCTTTGCTCTTTTCTTGTTTTGTCAAATTAACGGCAATAATCTCAAAGTTTTGCTCTTTTCCTTTTTTATCATAGTATTTTTGCATATGAGGCATTTCTGCTTTACAGGGCGGACACCATGTTGCCCAGAAATTCAAAATCACTTTTTTACCTTTAAAATCACTTAATGTCAGTTTTTCACCATCTACAGTCTCCAAAGTAAAGTCAGGAGGCGTATCTCCTTTGCGCAATCCTTTTTGTTTTTGATTTAAGTCAATCGATGCTCCTAATAAAGATTCATCAATCTTCGTTTCACGATCTTTGGCAATTTGATCTTTTGCATAAACACCTACTGTAATGGCAATCAATGCAATGACCATGATAAGCCCAATATTTTTTTTCAAAGTAATACCTCCTTATGTATCCTGTAAAAAATCTAGTAAAGTATCTTTAGCCATTGGTCCCATAATACGATGGACAATCCTGCCATCCTCATCCATAAAAAACGTCGTAGGTACAGCTACAACTTGATATTTTTTGGCTATATCACCTGTTACATCCAAGCCGATTGGTAATGTTAAATGATGTTGTTGAGCAAATAGAGTCGCTGCAGTTTCATCTTGTTCTTTATTTGTCATATTAATCGTTATCACTTGCTCACGATACGTTTCATATACTTGTTGTAAAAGAGGCAATTCCTCCTTACAATAGTCGCACCACGTTGTCCAAAAGTTAATAATTTGTTTCTTCCCTGCTTGTAATACCAGGGGTTTTTGTTCAACAGTATCTAGCGAGAATGATATAGCCTCTTCAGGTACAGGGAAAAGTTCTGTAAGTGCTTGTGGATCTGGTTTAGCCTTCATCATTGAATATATGATCAATAGAATAACGACAACTAAGCATAAGATCCATATTCCCCAGCCTATTTTCTGATTGACCTTTGCCATAACCGCCACATCCCTACAGCTATAATGGTAAACCAAACAGAAAATTGCGCATAAATCGGTACTGGCTGTAATAAAGCAACCAAAATATGAATAAAAGCAAAATTTTGTAAGGCTATTTTGATATGCGTAGTACGTATGCTATAAATTAATGTGCTAGAAAATACAACTAATGTTATGACTTCTTGCCATAAATGATTATCGTTTAAGATAACCATAGCTAATTGAAAGATAGATTGTGTCATCATAATGGCAACAGCCATTTCCTTAGCATCTACCGTCATACGTTTACGCCAAAATTGAATACACACAGCAATAAAAGCGAATACGATACCTATTTTACCACCATTAAAATACAGCAAAGATAAAGGTTGTTGAACAATTATCGAAAAGTCTGTGAAGATGGCACTAAATTTCCATACAATAATAAACGTAAATGCTAAATCGCTATACAATTGAGCAGTTTCTTTACGATATTGCAAACGAATGATTAACCATGTGAAAAATAAGGCAAATAACACAGCTAACCACGATGATAAAAACGTTAAATTCCCGATAATATACGTATCTGTAAACTTCATAACACGCCTCCCTACGCAACCATAGCATAGCTAAAAATACCATTGCACGTATCTTGCTTATCATTGTTTAATATTACACATAAAAAAGCTAGCCAAGAATAGAAATCAAGGCTAGCTTTGCGTATTATATGATATTTTAAAACGGGATATAATACATAGGATTGATATTATTCACTTGTTGTCCTTGCCACGGTCCTGTATGAATTTCAAAGTGTAAGTGAGGCCCTGTGGAGCGCCCTGTAGAGCCCATAATACCAATTTGTTGGCCTTTACTTACAGTTTGACCTTGTGACACGTTAAAGCCGTTTAAATGCGCATAAACCGTTGTAAATACTTCACCATCAATCACATGTGAAATCATAACGAGGTTTCCATAACCACCTAATGGAGCAGCATGTGAAACGACACCATCTGCGGCTGCAACAACAGGTGTACCTGCTGCATTACCAATGTCTAACCCATAATGGTACTCATTACTGCCACCTAAATTTCTTAAACCATGTTGAGAAGTAATAGTACCTGTTGTTGGACGTGTCCACGCACCTGCTGAAACTTGAGGCACTGGGCCTGTTGCTGCTGGTACGTTACTAGTAGATGAGCTTTTCGTTTGCTGCTGTTGTGCCGCTTGTGCTTGTGCTTCGGCTGCTTTCTTTTCAGCTTGTTGACGAGCAATCTCTGCGATACGTTCTTGTTCAGCAATGATTTTTTGTTCAATTTCAGCGGTTAATTGGACATTCTCTTCATGCTCTACTTCTAATGCTGATTTCTCTTGTTTTAATTGCTTTTCAGCCGCTTCTAACTCTGCAATACGGCGATCTTTCTCCGCTTTTTGAGCAAGCAATGTCTCACGTAATTTTTCAGCTTCTGCTTTTTGTGCTTCAAGTTGTTGCTTCACTTCTTCTAACTGTTTACGTTCGTCCTCCAAACGCTTTTTATCTTTTTCTTGATCTAACATAATTTGTCGGTCGGCATCAATTAATGTGTTAACAGCGCTGAAGCGATCAATAAAATCTGTAAAACTACTTGCACCTAACAATACGTCCAAGTAATTCATAGAACCGCTTGCTTGAATGGCGCGCGCGCGTTCTTGCAATAATGCATCACGCTCTTCAATTTTACGAATTAACTCTTTAATAGACGCTTCTAATGCAGCAATTTCATTATTTTTTTGTTCGATATCTTGTGTAAGTTTGTCTAATTTCTTATTATTGTCAGCCATCTTCACAGTTAACGCTTGAATTTGTTCAATTGCTTTTTGTTGTGCTTCAACATTATTTAGAAGTTCTGACTCTTTTTGTTGAATGGTTGCGTTAAGTTCGTTGTTTTTATTTTCGACTTGCTGTTTTTCATTCTTTAATTCTGATAGGTCATTCGCATTTGCTTGTGGCATTTGCATACATAAAAGGATGGCAGCACTTGCTGTAAAAACGCGAACACCCTTCTTCCAATTAACTTTAGTCACTCGGCTGAACTTCCTTTCTGGGCAATTATTATATTTTTAAAAACTTGCGCACTGACATAAAACTACCTAACATACCAATAATAACACCTATAGCTAAAACTAATAAATCCACCTGATAAATAAGCGGCATTGTATCGACAAGTTGGAATAACTCCCCTTGTAATCGCGGTGAAACCTGCTTATAAAAATAAGGGTAAAAGCTTGAAACGGCTGCAATCGGAATAATAGAGCCTAAAATACCTAACCAAGCGCCTTCTAATAGAAGCGGGATCCGTACAAAGGCGTTAGTTGCCCCTACTAATTTCATAATTTCAATTTCATCACGTCTCGCCAAAATCGTAATACGAATCGTATTCGAAATTAAGAATATCGCAGTAAATAATAGCCCGATAATTAATACTAAACCGATATTACGCCCTGAGTTTAATACAGAGAATAATTTTTCGATTTTTCCTTTACCATAGTTTACTTCTGCTGTATATTCCATTTTATCTATTTTTTTCGCAACTTCTACCGTTTGTTGAGGGTTAGATGCCTTAACATACAACACATTGCGAAGTGGATTTTGTTGTTCCCAAAGTTCAAAGTCTTTACCTAAGTCTTTAATCAATTTTTTTAATTCTTCCTCTTTTGAAGAATACACAACCTCATCTACATCTGGTAAATCCTTTATTTTCTTTTGTAAGTCATCTTCTGCTTGACTATCTGCTAATTCATCAATCAATACTTTAATCTCAACATCATTTTCAATATCGTCAGCCACTTTGTCTAAATTAGCCATTAACAGCGCAAAAGCACCTACTAAAATCAATGTTACTGTCACCGCACTAATGGAAGCGAATGTCATCCAGCCATTACGACCTAATGAACGGAAACTCTCGCGGAAATGTCGGCGTAATGTTCTACCTTTCATAGCCGTATTCACCTCCGTCTTCGTCTCTTACAATAATACCGCCTTCAATCGCAATAACACGGCGTCTTGCTGTATTTACAATCTCTTTATTATGTGTTGCCATAACAACTGTAGTCCCTTGTGCATTAATTTTTTCAAAGATGCTCATAATCTCCCAAGACGTATCAGGATCTAGATTCCCTGTTGGTTCATCAGCAATCACAAGCTTAGGATTATTGACAATGGAACGTGCGATTGCGATACGTTGTTGTTCACCGCCTGACAATTCATGCGGCAACATGCGTGCTTTATGCGAAAGCCCTACTAAATCTAACACTTCCATTACACGTTTTCTAATCTCTGCTGGTGTATGCTCCGTTACTTCTAGCGCAAATGCCACATTCTCATATGCTGTTAAGCGTGGCAATAATTTAAAATCTTGAAAGACAACGCCAAGTGAACGACGTAATTGAGGCACTTGCCGATTTTTTAATTGTCCTACATTTTCACCATCTATTAGCACGTCACCTGCTGTTGCCTTTTCTTCTCTATACATTAATTTAATAAACGTAGATTTACCTGCCCCACTAGGACCAACTACATAAACAAACTCGCCTCTGCGTATGGTAATGGATATTCCATTAACAGCTACGACACCATTTGAATACTTTTTTGTGACATTTTTCATCTGTATCATATTGTTAATCACCTATAATCTCTGTTTTTAAAATCCTATATCATTATAACACCGTTACTTTATCGTACTATTACAATTTCATTTCATTGTTGAGTTATCTCGTATTATACTGTCATATTTTGAATCACAAAAGAAATACGCCGTAAAATGTTGAAAATTACAATTTCAATACTTTTAACCAACATACCCCTTGCAGCGCAACACTACTCTCATTCAAGTGAAATTAATTATCTTTTATCGTTGTCACATACTGTAATGTTCTGTAACAATGCAACTCACATAAACTAACAGGATTAGGAAAATCAACATTTATTTTTAATGTCATTCTAAAGAGATAGCGATTTACTCTTTGTTTTGTCGTAAAAGTTAGTCAACTAAAAAAATCAGCTAGCCTAATTGGCTAACTGATTTTTTATGATGGTTTACTCTTCTGTATCAAGCATTGTTGTATAACGTACGATAATTGTGCCTGTTTTAGATGAACCCTCAATATATAATTTGCTATTTTCACTTTCTTTAGTGAAGTTTAATGTTTTGGAAAACATTTGATCTTGTGACTCTACTTTATTAACATCAGCTAAATTAACATCTAATTTACCAAGGTTAGTCCCTAGTTTACCACTTAATGCTAAGTGACTTGGAAGATATAATTCCACCGCACCTGCTACAGTTTCAGCCTCAACTTTACGTGCTTTTTTACCGTAATTTGTGATCGATACTGTGCCATTAACTGATTTCGCTTCTACTTCAACTAATGCACCCTCGATATAAACACGCCCATTAACGGTTTCGGCTTCAAGTTCTTCGCCGCGTACAGAGCGTAACTCTACTTCGCCATTAGCTGTTTGTACTTTAGCTTCATCAAATGTTAGTCTATGCGCTTTTACTGCCCCGTTTAATGTTTTCACTTTTACTTTACGTGCATTAAGTTCACGTAAATTAGCTGTGCCATTTGTCAGACGTAATTTGATTTCATCATATTTTTTTTGTGGTAAATATAAAGTAGTATCCACTACCGCCCATTTCATTTCATTAATTACACGCAGTGTACCCATATCTGCTTGAGCTACAAATTGCTCTAAAAACTTAGCACGTGTCGTTTCTTCATCATCTTGTAGCGATGTACGAACACTACATACTAAGCGTGCATCCTGTAACTCAGCAGGCTCAATTGTTACACTACCATTAGGCATCTCAATAAAAACTTGTGAGATATCATCTGCATCAAATGTACGCACTTCTTGGAAAGTAACTTTCTCTCCAAATGAAAATGGCGTATTAAAATCATAATCTTTCACTTTTTTAACCGTTGTATTAAACAACTCCATAAATACAGAACCTACTTGCGATAAATCTTTGCGGAAGTTTTTCATTTCTTCTTCAAAAAATTCACGTGTTTGGTCATTTTCTGTATGCGTAGTTTTTTGTTCGTCCGTTTTTTCTTGTTGCTCTGTCGTTGCTTGCTTCTCTTGCGTCACTTTTGTTTCAGTCTTAGGTGATGCCGTATTCTGTTTTTCTAGTGCTTCTAATAACGTTACTGCTTCCTCAACCGCAATTTTACCCTCAGACACCAGTTGTAAAATACGTTGCTTTTCAGTTTGCATAATAAAAGCCTCCTCCAGATGATTTACTATTTATACGCTATGACTGCTAAAAAAGTTTCATTATTTTTCACTCGCTACTGCAATTTGCTGCGCCATACGCTCTTTATCACGCGTTAAAATAGGCGCTAAATACTTACCTGTATGTGATTGTTCATGCGCTGCAATTTGCTCTGGCGTACCTGTCGCAATAATCGTACCACCTTTATCGCCACCTTCAGGCCCTAAGTCAATCACATGGTCGGCTGTTTTAATAACATCTAAATTATGCTCAATGACCAGTACGGTGTCGCCATTGTCCACTAGACGTTGCAACACAATCAATAAACGTGCAATATCATCTGCATGTAAACCTGTTGTTGGCTCATCTAAAATATAAAATGACTTACCATTAGAGCGTTTATGCAACTCTGATGCTAACTTCACACGTTGTGCTTCACCACCAGACAATGTTGTAGCAGGTTGCCCTAACTTCATATACCCTAAACCAACGTCTACTATTGTTTGTAGTTTGCGTTTAATCTTTGGAATATTTTCAAAAAACACAAGGCCATCTTCAATCGTCATCTCTAAAATATCGGCAATATTTTTATCTTTATATTTTACTTCTAATGTTTCTCTATTATAACGCTTGCCATGACACACCTCACACGGTACATAGACATCAGGTAAAAAGTGCATCTCAATTTTAATAATACCATCACCACGACAAGCCTCACAGCGTCCGCCCTTAACATTAAAACTAAAACGGCCTTTTTTGTAACCACGTACTTTAGCTTCATTCGTTTGTGCAAACACATCTCGAACATCATCAAACACGCCCGTATACGTTGCAGGGTTTGAGCGTGGGGTACGACCGATTGGAGATTGGTCTACATCAATTACTTTTTCGAGTTGTTCAATGCCTTTAATTTCTTTATAAGCACCTGGCTTTACTTTAGATCGATTTAATTTTTGTGCCAATGTTTTGTAAAGTACTTCATTAATCAATGTTGATTTTCCAGAGCCTGAAACCCCTGTAACAGCAACAAATTGCCCTATCGGAATATCTACTTTAACATTTTTTAAGTTGTTTTCTTTTGCACCAATAATGCTTAACTTACGACCATCTGCTTTTCTACGTTCTGTAGGTAGTGGAATAAACTTTTTACCACTTAAGTATTGACCTGTTAATGAATCTGGATTAGCCATCACTTCTTGTGGTGTACCAGCAGCTACAATTTGTCCACCATGCACACCCGCGCCAGGGCCAACATCAATCACATAGTCCGCGGCTAACATGGTATCTTCATCATGCTCAACTACAATTAATGTATTGCCAATGTCACGCATACTTTTTAACGTGCCAATTAAACGATCATTATCACGCTGATGCAGTCCAATCGAAGGCTCATCCAAAATATATAATACACCTGTTAAACGTGACCCGATTTGTGTCGCTAACCGAATCCGTTGCGCCTCACCACCAGATAATGTGCCTGCAGCTCGACTAAGTGTCAAATAATCAAGCCCAACATTTACTAAAAAGCTCAATCGCTCATCAATTTCACGTAAGATAAGGCGAGCAATTTGATAATCTTTTTCAGATAGTGTAAGGTCTTTGAAAAAACGAACAGCATTTACAATCGAAAACGCCGTTACCTCACCTATGTGCAAGTCATTAACTTTGACAGCTAATGACTCCTTCTTTAAGCGATAACCCTTACAGGTTGGGCAATGTTGTTGTGTCATATATTTTTCCATTTGTTCACGTACATAATCAGATGAAGTATCTTTAAAGCGGCGTGCAACATTCGTCACTACCCCTTCAAATTCAATCTGTTGGTCACGCACATTGCCAAAGTCGTTCTCATAATGGAAATGGATTTTATCGTTGCCTGAACCATATAAAATTTTATCCATCTGTTCTTTAGGCAATGTCTTAACAGGTACATCCATCGCAATATTATAATGTTGACACACAGCCGCCAACAATTGTGGGTAATACTGCGAACTTGTTGGTTCCCAAGGTGCAATGGCATGCTCGACTAATGATTTATTCCAATCCGGTATAATTAATTCTAAATCTACTTCTTGTTTTGTGCCTAACCCGTCACACGTCTGACAGGCACCAAAAGGGCTGTTGAACGAGAACATGCGTGGCTCTAACTCACCTATAGAAAAGCCGCACATAGGGCAAGCATGGTGTTCACTAAACAGTAATTCTTCCACATCCATCACATCAACAACGACGCGCCCCTCAGCCAGACGCAAAGCACTTTCTAATGAATCACTTAAGCGTGTTTCAATGCCCTCTTTCACAACAATACGGTCAACAACTACATCAATAGAGTGTTTTTTATTTTTATCTAATTCAATATTGTCATCTAAGTCTCGCAAATCACCATCAATACGCACGCGTACATAACCTTGTTTTGAAAGATCGCTTAACACTTTTACATGTGTGCCTTTTCGTCCCTTTACAATCGGGGCTAAAATTTGTAACTTAGTGCGTGCCTCGTATTGCATAATACGGTCAACCATTTGCTCAATGGTTTGAGAAGCTATTTCAATACCATGTGTAGGACAAATTGGCTTACCAACACGTGCATACAATAGACGCAGATAATCATAAATTTCTGTTACTGTACCTACAGTAGAGCGAGGGTTACGACTTGTTGTCTTTTGGTCAATGGAAATCGCTGGTGATAAACCTTCAATGGCATCCACATCTGGTTTATCCATCTGCCCCAAAAACTGGCGAGCATATGCAGATAAAGACTCTACATAACGGCGTTGCCCTTCTGCATAAATCGTATCAAATGCTAATGATGATTTACCCGACCCAGATAACCCTGTTAACACAACAAGCTCATCTCTTGGGATTGTAACTGTAATATCTTTTAGATTATGTGCTCTTGCGCCTTGCACAACAATTTCAGTATTCTTCACTTTATTCACCCTTCTGCTTGTAGCTCTAATATCGTATCTCGTAATTCTGTCGCACGTTCAAAGTCTAATACTTTAGCTGCTTCTTTCATTTCTTTTGTCAATGCCTCGATTACTTTTTCACGCTCTGCTTTCGTATACTTCTTCTGTGCCTTCTTCACCACTGTTACATCGTCTTCTGCTTGATATGTGGCACGAATTACATCTGGTATTTTCTTAATAATGGTTTGCGGTGTAATATTATGCTCCTTATTATAAGCCATTTGAATTTCGCGGCGACGCTTGGTTTCTGAGATGGCTTTCTCCATGGAGTCTGTTACTTTATCTGCATACATAATAACTTGTCCGTTCGCATTACGTGCTGCACGTCCAATCGTTTGGATTAATGACCGCTCGGAGCGCAAAAAACCTTCCTTATCAGCATCTAAAATGGTAACAAGTGAAACTTCAGGTATATCGAGACCTTCTCGTAATAAATTAATGCCTACTAATACATCATACGTACCTCGTCGTAACTCTCGAATAATCTCAATACGCTCTAACGTTTTAACTTCTGAGTGTAAATACTCCACTTTCATGCCTAGCTCTTTTAAGTAAGTCGTTAAATCTTCTGACATTTTTTTCGTTAATGTTGTAATTAACACACGTTCATTCTTTTTCGTACGCTCATGGATCTCATCGATTAAATCATCAATTTGACCTTCACTTGGGCGCACGTCAATCGTAGGGTCAAGTAAACCTGTAGGACGTATAATTTGCTCTACCATATGCGGTGTATGTTCAATTTCATAAGGCCCTGGTGTAGCTGAAACAAATATTGCCTGTCCTACCTTCTCTTCAAACTCACTAAATTGTAACGGTCTATTATCTAAGGCGGATGGCAATCTAAATCCATGCTCTACTAATACATTTTTACGTGCTTGGTCGCCATTATACATGCCTCTCACTTGAGGCAATGTTACGTGAGACTCATCAACTACTAACAAAAAATCTTTAGGGAAGTAATCTAGTAATGTATAGGGGGTTGCTCCTGCTTCTCGTAATGTTAAATGGCGTGAGTAGTTTTCAATACCTGAACAAAACCCCATCTCACGCATCATCTCTAAATCATAATTGGTGCGTTGTTCTAGACGTTGTGCTTCTAATAACTTATCATTTGCTCGCATTACTTCTAATTGTTGAGCTAATTCATCTTCGATATTAACAATGGCTTTTTTCATCTTCTCTTCACGCGTAACGAAGTGAGAAGCTGGAAAAATGGCAACATGCTCTCGCTCGACTACTACTTCGCCTGTTAAAGCATTTATTTCACGTATTCGGTCAATTTCATCACCAAAAAACTCCACACGTATGCAACGCTCGTCATGCGAAGCTTGGAAAATCTCTACAACATCACCACGCACGCGAAACGTGCCTCGTGTAAAATTAATATCATTACGCTCATATTGAATATCAACTAGCTTACGTAGTAATTGATTACGTTCAATCTCCATACCTGTACGTAAAGATAATACCAGCTCTCGATACTCCTCCGGCGAACCTAAACCATAAATACATGACACAGATGCAATAACGATTACATCATCACGCTCAAAAAGAGCTGATGTGGCAGAGTGACGTAATTTATCAATTTCATCATTGATACTAGCATCCTTCTCAATAAAAGTATCTGTTTGCGGTACATACGCTTCGGGTTGATAATAATCGTAGTAACTCACAAAATACTCCACTGCATTATTAGGGAAAAAGGATTTAAACTCGCTATACAATTGCCCTGCTAATGTTTTATTATGCGCAATGACTAGCGTTGGTTTATTTACTTCTTTAATAACATTTGATATTGTAAATGTTTTCCCTGTACCTGTTGCACCTAATAAGGTTTGATATTTTGTATCATTTTTTATACCTTCCGTTAGCTGTGCAATAGCTTGTGGTTGGTCTCCACTAGGTTGATATGCAGATTGTAAATCAAAATTCATCGCTCCATCGCCCCTTTTCTTGTAGACTCATTTTATCATAAGAAAACTGTTCATTGCGAGTTTTTAAGAATGTTTGTTCTGTTTTTATTTTTCTTTTTTCATTTTTGAGATATTTTAATTTTAGTGTGCCCAATGTCTTAGTTGTGAAAGATTTACTGATCTTTTATGATCTACTAATACGCTTTTATGCATTTATACCTTTTTCCATTTTATACGTATACTAGGCAAAAAGGAGGTATTCATTATGAAAGACACATACTTAATTTCATTCAATACATTAATGCTTTTACCCGAAACAACAGGTCATCGAACACGCACTAAAATAATTGACCGCCAACAAAATATCATTATTAATCGCAAGCCCATGTATGTGATTCGAAAAACTTGTTTAACATTAGGGCTTTCTTATGAAATGACACGAAAAAATGCAAAAAACTTCTTTGGTAATCAGCATAAATTACCCATTGTTGTATCACATGATTATGGTGTACCTTGCGTATTCTTCCCTACATTTTCTCCTACTGCTGAAGGTAATGTATGGATTGGGTTACATGCTGTCAAACGCATTGACCCTACAGAAGTTAATTGTACTGTCACTTTAATTAATAATGAGGTTGTACCTCTCGAAGCAAGTTTTGTCACTGTGCTCAAACAATTTGCCAATGCCAATTTACTCTATCGTCATTTTAAAAGAGAACGTGCTGCTATTTTACATGATAGTGTATTTTAAAATAACAAACACGATTTCTCCATAAGGAAAAATCGTGTTTTAATCTGCTTAATTCATTTGTGATCGTAAATACGCATGGATGAAGGCATCTAACTCGCCATCCATGACGGCGCCAATATTACCTGTCTCTTCATTTGTACGGTGATCTTTAACCATAGAATAGGGATGGAACACATACGAACGAATTTGACTACCCCAACCAATTTCTTTTTGCTCACCACGAATATCATCTAACGCAGCTTGTTGTTTTTCTAATTCTACTTGGTATAACTTTGCTTTTAACATATTCATTGCTTTTTCACGGTTTTTGATTTGTGAACGCTCTGCTTGACATTGTACCACAATACCTGTTGGCATATGTGTAATACGTACAGCCGAATCTGTTGTATTAACGTGCTGCCCACCTGCACCTGTAGAACGATACGTATCAATTTTCAAATCTTCTGAACGCACTTCAATTTCCACATCATCAGTGAACTCTGGCATTACGTCACAAGACACAAACGATGTATGACGGCGACCTGATGAGTCAAACGGCGAAATACGCACTAAACGATGTACGCCTTTTTCTGCTTTTAAATAACCATAGGCATTATGCCCTTTAATGCCTAATGTAACCGATTTAATACCAGCTTCGTCCCCTGGCAAATAATCAATCGTTTCTACTTTAAAACCATGATGCTCTGCCCATCTCGTGTACATACGTAGCAATAGTGAGCCCCAGTCTTGTGATTCGGTACCACCTGCACCTGGGTGTAATTCTAAAATGGCATTATTAGCATCGTATGGTCCGCTTAATAACATTTGTAATTCAAAGTCTGCCATCTGCTTTTTAAAATCAACGACTTCATCGCCTAATTCTTCTTGTAACTCCACATCTGGCTCTTCACGTAACAACTCCAATGTCATATCAATATTGTCATACGTATCCACTAACTCTTGATATTGATTAACAATGGCTTTTAACGCATTTGATTCATTGATGACTGTTTGAGCACCTTGTTGGTCATCCCAAAAACCAGGCTCTAACATCATCTCATCTAACTCCATAATACGTGCCTCTTTGTTTTCTAAGTCAAAGAGACCCCCTAAAGTCCGCCAATTTTTTGGCTGTATTGTCTAACGTATTACGTACTTCTGCTAATTCCATCATATGATAATTCCTCCACGTAGTTAAAATTGCTATCCTTTCATTATAAACGATAGCTTGTCAATCTCCAACTACTTTATATGAGTATTTCTCTCTCACTTATTTTTCGTTATGCTAAAAAATCCAGATGATACGATATCATCTGGATTTTTGACAATGTTACACTGCCCCGTGACAGTTTTTATATTTTTTACCGCTTCCACATGGACAAGGGTCATTACGGCCAACATCATCTTTCTTACGAATCGGTTGTTTTTTAGCGCCGCCGCCTTCTTCCTCTTTTGGGTTAACAGCTTGGCCTTTAGCCACTTCTTCTCGTTCAAGATTCGATTGAATCTCCGCCTTCATAGCATATTTCGCTACGTCTTCACGTACGGAAGCCATCATATCTTCAAACATATGGAAACCTTCTTGTTGATATTCACGCAATGGATCATTTTGCCCATAGGCACGTAAATGAATACCTTGACGAAGTTGGTCCATAGCATCAATATGGTCAATCCATTTTGTATCAATAGAGCGAAGTAAAATAACTTTCTCAAACTCACGCATACGCTCAGCAGTCATTTCTTCTTCCTTACGATCATAACGTTCTTTTACTTTTTCTAAAATAAGCGCAACCATTTCTTCTGGTGTCTTATTCGTAAGTTGCTGTTCTTCAAGCGCACCTTCTTCAAATAAATTATTCACCATATAATCTGTGATGGCTTTAATATTCCACTCATCTTTGTTTTCGGATTGTGTATATAATGCCACTGTATCTTCTACCACTTGATTAATCATAGTTTCTACTAATTCACGCATATTCTCAGACTCTAAAATCGCATAACGCTCACCATAAATCACTTCACGTTGTTGACGTAACACATCGTCATATTGTAGCAATCGCTTACGTGCATCAAAGTTATTACCTTCAACACGTTTTTGTGCTGACTCTACAGCACGAGAGACAATTTTAGATTGTAGTGGTTGTGTATCATCCATACCTAATTTTGTCATCATATTCTTCATATTTTCAGAGCCAAAACGGCGCATTAAATCATCTTCTAATGATAAATAAAACTGTGTGACACCAGGGTTACCTTGACGTCCCGAACGACCACGCAACTGATTATCAATACGGCGGGATTCATGACGCTCTGTCCCAATAACAGCAAGACCACCTAGCTCTAATACACCTTCACCTGGTTTAATATCCGTACCACGACCTGCCATGTTAGTAGCAATGGTTACAGCACCCTTTTCACCAGCATTTGCAATGATCTCTGCTTCACGTTCATGATTTTTCGCATTTAATACATTATGTGGAATTTTATGACGCACTAATAATTGCGAAATAATTTCTGAAGTCTCAATCGCCACTGTCCCTACTAATACAGGTTGCCCATTGCGGTGACGCTCTGCAATGTCAGCTGCTGCTGCTTCATACTTACCAGCCATAGAAGCAAAGATTAAATCCGCACGGTCATCACGTGCAATTGGCTTATTAGTAGGGATCGCAATAACATTCATATTATAAATATTACGGAATTCTTCTTCCTCTGTTTTCGCTGTACCCGTCATACCTGATAACTTCTCATACATACGGAAGTAGTTTTGGAATGTGATAGTAGCCATTGTCATAGATTCATTTTGAATATCTACGCCCTCTTTAGCCTCAATCGCCTGATGTAAACCATCTGAATAGCGGCGGCCTTTCATTAAACGCCCCGTAAAGCCATCAACAATGACAATTTCGCCATCTTGAACCACATAGTCAACATCTAGATGCATACTTACCTGTGCTTTTAATGATTGATTAATCGCATGTAATAATCGCACATGGGTTAAGTCAAAGAGATTATCAATCCCAAACGCCTTTTCAGCTTTCTCAATCCCTGCTTCTGTTAATGTTACACCCTTGGTTTCTTCCTCATATGTGTAGTCTTCCTCATTTTTTAAAATGCGTACAAATGCGTTAGACTGCTTATATAATTGTACAGACTTGGCTGCTTGCCCTGAAATAATTAACGGCGTACGTGCCTCATCAATTAAAATGGAGTCAACCTCATCAATTACCGCAAAATAAAGCGGACGCTGTACACGTTCCTCTTTATAAAGCACCATATTATCACGTAAGTAGTCAAATCCTAACTCATTATTCGTACTATAGGTGATATCAGCAGCATATGCTTCACGCTTCTCATCTTTACTTAAGCTGTTTAAGTTTAAGCCAACAGATAAACCTAAAAATTCGTATAATTCGCCCATTTCTGTAGCATCACGGCTAGCTAAGTATTCATTGACGGTTACAACGTGCACACCTTTACCCGTAATCGCATTCAAATACACAGCTAATGTAGAAGTTAATGTTTTACCTTCACCTGTTTTCATCTCGGCAATATTACCTTCATCTAGTGTGGCTGCCCCCATAATTTGTACACGGAATGGATACATGCCTAAAACGCGTCGAGATGCTTCACGACAAACCGCAAATGCCTCCACACGAATATTATCTAAATGCTCACCATCTTTGTAGCGTTGTCTGAATTCTTCTGTTTTCTGTTTTAATGCTTCATCTGACAATTTCTCTATATCAGACGCCATCGCATCTACTGCATCAGCTACTTTATTTAACTTTTTTAGTTCTTTTTTATTTAAATCAAACATTTTATTTAAAAGGTTTAACATGCGTCGTCACTTCCTATTTAGTCTCACTTTTCATTCTACCATTTACGTTAGCATTGGCGCAAATTGTCACCACATGTAAAAAGTACGCTATCCTCTTTATATCACATATGCCATTTAATACAAATAAATAATAAACAAAGAGGCTA
This sequence comes from Lysinibacillus alkalisoli, assembly GCF_014643595.1. GTDB lineage: Bacteria > Bacillota > Bacilli > Bacillales_A > Planococcaceae > Metalysinibacillus > Metalysinibacillus alkalisoli. The sequence continues at coordinate 534,861 of NZ_BMJT01000001.1, read as the reverse complement.
ACACATCGTAAAAAAATACAGCTGAAAACTAGTTCAGCTGTACGGCAATAATTATTCGATACCTACATTAGGGATTTCACCAACAGGTTGCATCGTATGATACGTACGCACTAAAAAACTTGCCATTTGCGCACGATTCACAGGATTACCTGGTTTAAAGTAACCATTTACAGGTTTTGTAATTTCTAACGACGCTAAAATTTGTGTATAATGTTTGGTTTCAGCGTCTTGTACATCATGCAAGATAATGGTTTCATTTCCAGCCTCTAAATCAAAAGACTCGACTAACACTTTAGCCATTTGTTTTCTTGTCAATACACCATTCGGATTTAAGTAAGGATTAGTAAAAGCACCAATATCTTTTACAATAAGTGAAGCGTAAAAGAGTTCTTGTTGTGATGCTGTACCTGCTCTAAAAGAAATAGGCACATCAACAAATGGTGTTTTATTTGCCATTAAATGATGTAAGTCTACATATTGTCTTAAATGTTCGATAGATGAGCCACCCGCAATCGCTCGGGCAATCGTTAATGTAGCATGACTACGCTTTAACTGCTGTGTAGGATTAAAACTTTGTCCATCTTTAAAATACCCAATCTCAACTGCTTTATGTATTTCACTTTGTGTATCTTTATGTAAATTTTGTATATCTGTAAAACTTGCTGCTTGTACATTAACAGCCCCAAACCATAATGCTGACGCTAGTAGTGCTACTTTACTCATACGTTTCATTACATAACCACCTTATACCTTTTACCCTATTATAATATACATATACCTAAAAAATAAGAGGTACATATACCTAGATATATGTACCTCTCTCATTTAATTTGTTTCAATCAAACCGTATTTTCCATTTTTACGTTTATATACAATATTAGTGCCATCCGTTTCAGCATCTGTATAAATAAAGAAATCATGGCCTAATAAATTCATTTGCAAAATGGCTTCTTCTTCGTCCATCGGTTTTAAATCAAATTGTTTTGTGCGTACGACTTCATACTCTTCATCAGCATTGGTTGCTGGCTCTGTTTCAGTATTGGCAAAATAAATGCCTACGCCCTCACGCTCTCGGAATTTACGATTTACTTTCGTTTTATGCTTGCGAATTTGTCGCTCTAATTTATCAACAATTAAATCAACAGCTGCATACATATCAGCATGGCGCTCTTCAGCACGCAATGTTAGGTTTTTCATCGGGATAGTAATCTCGACCTTTGTTTGTTTATCACTATAAACTTTCAAGTTTACGTGAACAGTTGCATCTAAGTCTTCATTGAAATAGCGCTCAATTTTTTCGACTTTATTTTCAACATACTCACGAATAGCTGGTGTTACTTCAAGATTTTCTCCACGAATGTTAAAGTTTAGCATGTAAACTCCTCCTTTAATAACAACTTACTTACTTTATTCTATACGATATGTAAAATTCCTTCTTAATTTATTAATTTTTTTAAAATTTATGCCTTACTTCGTAAAACTTCTTTACGACGTCTTGATTTTAAGTCATCAATTATTTTACCTTCTACTTCTGCCTGTTCATGAAAGTATAATCCTAATTGCTGACCACCGCCGTAAGATTTATACCAACGTATTTCAGCATAACCTTTAATCATATTCGCATCAATGCGAAAGTTTGACTCGAGTTGCACTTGTCTAATTTCTGTCTCTGTTAATTGTAAATCCGATACTACTTTCATACCTTGTGGGCTAATATCTACAATATGCCCTTTCCACTCCTTATGATTTAAGTGCTCTAACTCTGATACTAGTACACCACTTATCACAACGATCTCTGGAAAAGTATAACGAAAACTTTCATTTCTGCGATAAACCATTGAAATCCCCCTCTCAATAGAATAAGGGATAAGGTGAGATGTATTAACATCTATTACCTTATCCCTATCATTATAACCTATTTTTTACCATCATAATACATACCGTCTAAAGTTCTCACAGAATCGTAAGGATTCGCATATTGCGCTTCACTTTTCCTTGACTTCTTTAAGTTTAAGATATCTTGTTTCACAGTATCCATCACCTTATCTAAGCGTTGTTGAATACCTTGATCTAATTCGATAAGATGTGGCAATAATTGATGACCTTCTAAATCTTCTTTTGAAAGCTGACTTAAAAGCTCGCCTCGTTGGTCTAGCAATTCATTAATGCGTTCAATATAAGCATCACGTGCTTCACCACTTGGGACTGTAGTTAAATGATTGAATAATGTGGCTGATGTCGCTAATAAACTTTTAATATCAGCTTGTTGCGTGGTCATACTTGATCTCCTTGTACAGCAGGTTGCTGTTGGCGATTTAAGCGTATAACCTCTTTCCATGTATCACGAAACTCTGTGACTAGCCCCATAACTTCATCAATCATAGCGATATCGTTCTTCATATTAGCCTCAATTAAACGGTGATTCATATATTCATAGAGCGTTAGCATTTCTTTAGAGATCGCAATATCCATATTCAAAGTTAACATAAGCTCTTTAATAATCGCTTGTGCTTTTTGCAAATTATTATTCTTTTCTTGAATATCTTCATTCTCTATCGCCTTTTTGCTAAGTGTTAAAAACTTGAGACAACCATTGTATAACATTAATGTTAATTCCCCTGGTGATGCAGTTGTTACGCTATTTTGTTTGTATGCGTTATGTGCTGACATTTGTGCTGTCAATGACGACAACTCCTTTTCGTGACTTTTATACTAATTATATGATTATTGACCAAACTGTGCAAACATACCTGCTTGTTCATTAGCTTTTTGAATCGCTTGCTCCATCGCAGAGAACTGTTTCCAATAACGCGCTTCAATATCTTTCAACTTTACTTGCAGAGCCTTAATACGATCATCTGTCTCATTAATCTTCTTGCCTAATGTAAAAGTATTATTCACAGCACTTTCATTACCAGCTTTTTTCTCAATTTCAGTAGACATCACTCTCATAGAATCTCTTAAACGCCATGCGATACCACGTGTACTTTCAATTACTTTTCCATTATCGTCTTTTTCACCAGTCGATGCAAAAAGTCGATGCACTTGATTTGCATCTTTCGTTAATGCCTCTTCTAACTTTGCTTTATCTTTAATAATTAATTTTCCGCCATCTTTCAGTTTATCCGATGTCGTTATACCAATCTTAGCCAATGAATTCATTGTTTCATCACTTAATCCATCCATTGGTGTCATTAATGACATACGCATTTGTGACATACCGTCTCGAACAATTTGATCGTTACGTAACATACCACTTTTTGCTTTCTCATCCCATAGCTTTTGTTCACTTTCTGACATATCTTTACGTTGTTCTGCTGTTAATGGAGGGAAATCGCGATATTTTGTTTCTTTTAATTGATTATTAAAGCTATCAATCATTTCATTATATTTATCGATAAACTCCGTAATCTGTTCCATTGCTGCTTTGGTATCAGATGTAGCAGTCATTGTAACAGGCGCTACTGTAGTTCCTGTGATAGGATTTGCATTTTTAAAATTCTCTGCTTCATCTTTTTCAATTTTCAGAGCCTCTACTTTAAGTTTTGCTGAGTCTAACTCTGTCTCTGCTACTTTTGCTTCTTCCTCTGCCATTACTGAAGTTTGCTGTTTAGCATAAATATCTTGGAATTGTGCTAAATCATCACTATGTGTAGCAAATCTTTCTACATCTGCTACATCCATAGCCATTAGCTTTGTTTTTGTATCACTGTCTGGCAAAGCTTCTAAAGCAGTTGCTAATTCCGTATCCGATTTTCCTTTTAAACTTGTTAATGTAGCAATATCATCAGATGTTAAAGATTTTAATGCGGATTTATCCATTGCTAAATAATCACCTTCTAAAGATGAGTTATTTTGAAATTTGTTATCATAAGCTTCTGTAAATGCTTGAGCAGCACTAATTAACGCATTATTTTTATGATTAAAAGCATCTGTAAATGCTACTACATCTTCTTCTGCTTTTGTTAATTTGTTAACAGCATCTTGAAAACTTTTATTTGCCACTTCACCTGCATTAAATGTTTGTTTAAGGGTTAATTCATAACCAGAAATAGTAAATGTATTAGAAGAGCGTTCTGTTTGTATGCCGTTTACTTCAAATTTAGCATTCTGTCCATTATTAGATAATACGCTATCACTAAAACCTAATTTTTGAAACACACTGTTATTACTCTCATCAATAATCTCGCCTGCACCATCTTGGACTTTACCTGTATACTTAGCAGTTACCGAAAGTTTACCATTTTCAAAAATAGCAGTAACACCTGCGTTACTCTCATTTATCTTTTTGACAAGATCATCTACAGTATGTTTATTTGGATCAAAAGTAATTTCCGTTGCTTCTTCTGCTAAATTTCCGTCAGCATTGATTGCACGTAAACTTATAGAACTCCCCATACTGCTGTCTATATCTTTTAATAAAGTACTACCTGAATAACCTGTTTGCGCACCAACATTTTGTGACGCCTTTGCTAATTGTGAAACACCACCAATTGTAATATTACCTGTTGCTCCTGCATTAGCTTTAACACTTACTAAATCACTATTTGTCGATGTCCCTATTTTTTGATTCATTTTACCTGAAAGAATAATATCATCAAACAAATAATTACTAAATGTTGTAAGTTGTGTATTTACTCCTCTGTATGCATCACGTTGCCATTCATATGTTTGTTTCTTCTGGAATGTTTTATCTAAGGGAACACGTTCCGCTTGCATTAACTTTTCTACTAAAGCATCAATGTCCATACCTGATGCTAATCCACCTACACGCATAACCATAATTGGTTACCTCCTTATATCGAATTAAATTTTTTCGTCAACAATCATTCCCACTAATTTTTGCATTTCATAAAAAGCATTTAATAACTTCTCTGGTGGGATTTCTTTAACTACTTCGTCCGTTTGTGCGTCTACTACTTGCACATAATAACGATCTAACCCTTCGTGTAAACGAAACTTTGATGCTGTTGGTGCTGGCATATGTTCTTTCATAAATTCATTTAATGAATCGACGGCATCTTGTAATTTTTCTTTATTTTCAGCTGTTTTACTAATACCCTCAGCTGCCTGTGCATTGGTTGCCTCTGTAATCGTTGGACGATCTACTACTTTTGGTTTACTTGCCTGTTGTGTTGCTTGTCGTTGTGCATTTGTTGCCGTGTTTGTTGAAGCTATGTTTTGATTGGCACTTGACACGCTTGCCGTCATATCCGTTGACGACGCTTGCGATGAAATACGCATGTTCGTTACCCCCTACATCCTTGTATTATATAGTTCTATATATGTAATATCGGTTGTTGGTATCAAACTTCCACACTAATTACAGAAATTAATTAAAAAGCCAAAGAGCCTAGATATCCCTTTTATAAATATTATTTGTATTTGAGATAATGTAGCAATGATTTGATAAATTACTCTTGTAATCTAGCACTTAAATAATGCATTTCATAAAAAATCCATACTTTACCATCCATCAATATCTACTATTTATAAATAATGTATTTGAAAGTCAGTAAAAAATATACATTTCTAATACATAAGAATAGGCAAGATTTCTTTTTATATTTTTAAAATGATCAACTTAATATTTAAGTATTAATTGATTTAATTCTTAATATTTTTTATATTATTCATCTTTCAAAACAAATCATTTTTAAGTTTAGTCTAAAAAACCAATTGTTCCTCGATAACAGATAGTTGATTTACTTTAAAACTCAATTTAAATTACTCTTTACTTAAAAAACGACATCAATTACCAAACGTTTAAACCACCATCAATCATAATATTATGACCTGTGACATAACTAGAAGCATCTGAGGCTAAATAAATTAAAGCACCAACCATCTCTTCTGGTTGCGCCATCCGTTGAAGCGGAATTCGGTTACTATAATTTTGTTTAAAGATATCATTTTGCCCACTCTCAACACCACCAGGCGTAATAGTATTAACTCGAATACCATCCTTAGCCCAGTAAGTCGCTAAATATTTAGTTAGACCAATAACTCCCGATTTCGAAGCTGAATAAATTGCAGGTGTGTTTATTTGACGATCTAAATAATGAGATCCTTCATAGATACGGTTATCAGGCCCCATTACCCCATAAATTGATGCAGTTTGAATAATAGAACCACCTTTTCTCTGGTCTTTCATTATTTTCCCAACATACTTCGCCATCAAGAACATGCCATCTAAATTTGTAGCCATAATTTCTTTCCATTGAGCTAAAGAATATTCTTCAAATGGCGCAAAAAATGCTGCCAAATCACTTGATTTCCCTGCAGCATTATTATGTAAAATGTGAATTTCTCCGTAGTATTTTTGAATATCATTAACAGCTTTTAGTACAGATTCTTCCTTTGTTAAATCACAAAAGAAAGCTTTGGCGTTCGTATTTGTTTTCTCATTAATAAACCGAGCTAGTTCTCCAGCTTTCTCCATATCAATATCGACAATTGCTACATTCGCTCCTGCATCTGCTAATCCTTTACAAAAATGTTGTCCTAATATACCTGCACCACCAGTTACAATTGCATTTTTATCACTTAAATTAAATTTATTTAAGTATTCCATCATAGTTCTCCTCGCTTAGTCGCTAAAAATTCTACAAAATCAAAATCTAATGGTGAATCAATATCTATAGAACGTTCTTCTGGCATTTCATATAAAGCGGTTTTAGGTAGAATCACTTTATCTTCTTCTAATAACACTTCTCTGCGCCATATATAAATTGACGCATTCATATCATAGCACTTAGGTGAGTCTTGCCTTCTTGCAATAGATGTTGATAATTCTTTAGATAACTCAACATATCCCTCGGTGTTTAGTTCTACTAAGTTAAAATAAGGGCTTCTTCTTGCTGGAGCACCTGTAATCACATTTGTAATTTTATTATCATTTTCTAACATATTAACAGCGCCATGAATATCTCTTACATTACGTAAAGGTGATGTTGCATCTAAATCAACATGTATATGAAATGTTTGTCCTGTTTGTTGTTCTGCTGTTTTTAATGCATGACGAATGACAGGTAATTTTGCTGCTTGATCTGTTGCTAATTCATCAGGCCTTTTTATTAAAATATCAGCACCCCATGCTTTCGCAACAGATAATATTTCTTCACTATCACTACTCACTGCTACATAGTTAAATAACCCGCTCTTCTTTGCTTGAATGATAGTATGTGCAATTAGTGGTTTTCCTAATAATAGTTTAATATTTTTATTAACTACTCCTTTAGAGCCACCCCGAGCGCATATTGTGCACAATCTATTCATTAAATATCGTCACCTTTTCTATAGAAGCTTGTTCTATTTTATCGATCATTTTATTTGTATATAGTCCTTCGTTATAGTTACAGACAATTGTATAGTCTTTTTTCAATAATGCTGTATGTTGTAAAAAATATGTATCATTTCGTTTACTTTTAAAACTAATTACTTGCTCATTATGCACGATTGTATTATTAATGTAGTCAGCAATATAAGTACTAGTAGTAGTATTAACAATTATTTTACGCTGATGAATATGATCTAAGTAATTAAGTGTTAGTTGTACTAAGCTACCTTCTCTATTCCTATATTGTAAAAGCACATGATCATCACTAGTTATTTTTAAGTTCGTAACCTTTTCTACCAAAGCTTGTAAAGAATACCATTCACCAAATAAATAATGATATAAATCTAACTCATGACTTAAATCTCTTAATGCTCCGCCACCATTAGCTTTACTTGCTGAATAGCTAGCCGAGTAGTCTGTATTTGGGCGCCATGAAGGCAGATATTGTCCAACATAACCTTGTATAGAAATAATATTCTCTTTCTCAATACTATTTTTTAAATACTGAGTAATGGGATGGAACCGTAAATTGTAACCTACATAAATTTCAAAATCATAAATAGCTTCGCAATATGTAGCATACAATGGTTTTTCTACTAATACTGCACAACTACATCCTAGTTGTTGTAATTTATCAAGCGTGTGCTTATGTTCATTTGTTTTATTAGCAATTACAATATAGTCGTACGTTTGTTCAGCGAAGGCAATTTCTAAAGTTGGATAACATAAAATATCTTTATTTAATTGCTTGCTGACTATAAAAACATTGCATTTTAAACTTTGCAATATTTCCACATGGCGTTTTCCTATAGAGCCATAACCAATTACTAGTACATTCATATCGTCATTCCTTTTCTTTATACTTTAATTGTGCCCGTTCATAGTCCTTTAATTGCCCTATATCCATCCAATACTCGCGGATAGGAAATGCCGAGACATCTTTTTGCTGTTGAATTAAGCAATTAAACAACTCTGGCATATCATAATATTGATTTTTAGGTATGTAAGTCAAAGCTTCAGGCTCTAATACATAAATCCCTGCATTTACAAAATGTTTTTGCACAGGTTTCTCTACTATAGAAGCCAATTTATGTTCGTTGACTTCAATTACGCCATAAGGCACTTGATACTCATACTCCCGTACACACATGGTTGCGGTTGCTTGATTAACTAGATGAAAGTCTAATAATTGCTCAAAATTAGTATTCGTTAATAAATCACCATTCATGACAAAAAAAGCTTCATCTATATCCTCTTTTATTAAAGAAAGTGCACCTGCTGTGCCTAATCGTTCAGTTTCTTCTATATATGTAATCGTAACACCAAAACTTCTACCATCTTGAAAATAATTTTTAATAATTTCTTTTTTATAATTAACGGAAAGTATAAAGTTGACAAAGCCAAAAGATTTAAAGTGCATAATAATATTTTCTAAGATTGGTTTACCACCAATTGGCAACATGGGCTTGGGTAAATCATTCGTAAGTGGGCGTAGCCTTGTACCTAACCCCCCAACCATTAAGACGATAGTGTTAGATCTACGTTTTGTAGAAATGATATTCTCATAAAATAGTACGTCTCTTACAACCTTATCTGTATCTACTAATGGTAATTGCTTTACATTATGTTGTTGCATGAATAAACGATGTTCTTCCATAGTTCGTTTTGAAAATCCATATATGGGGTTTGGATTCATCACCTCACTAATAGGGATATTTAATGGCAAACCCCTTAATATAGCTCGTCTAATATCACCATCTGTTACTGTACCTTGTAATTTATTCTCCTCATTGACTACCACAATAAATTGTTTGGCTGATTGATCTAATATCTTCATTGTATCCATCAAAGTCGTTTCATTCGTTACTAGAATATCATTCATTTCAACACCTCTTTTGCTGGGACACCGACCACAGTGGCGTTTGCTACAACATCTTTTGTTACTACAGCACCTGCACCCACCGTTGCTTTTCCACCTATAATAATACCTTGAATAACTGTAGATGCTGTACCTAAATGTGCAGCTTCCTTAATTATGACATTGCCAGAACATATGACACCAGGTGCAATATGGACATGGGATTCAACAATGCAATCATGGTCAAGTTGCGCACCTGTGTTAATAATGCTATTCTCACCTATTTTAACATTCGGCTGTAAAATTACCCCTGCCATAATTTGAGCACCAGATGCTATTTTTACATTATTAGCAATAATCGCTGTAGGATGGATTAAAGTCGTGAAGTTATACCCTTTCCCCTTAAGGTTCGCGTATATTTTTCTCCTTATATCACTTGCTTTCACAGTACCTATACCTAATACCAATTCAATACTTTTACAATTGTATTTAAAGATTTCTTCATCATTCCCAAGGTATTTTAGTACATTTTTACTCGGATTCGGAGCTGTGTATCCTATAATTTCCCTATCATTTAGTTGTAACATTTCAATTAATACAGAAGCATGTCCACCATTCCCAATAATAATTACTGGCTTATTCATAAATCAGTGTATCCTCTTCAAAATCTGCTACTGCTTCTGTTCCTAATAAGCGCCACCATTCAGAAGGGGCAATCCCATTCCCTGGGCGCTTAACAGTCATATTATTAACAGTTAAACATTCTCCTTTTTTTATAGCCCTTTTTGCTACAATACTTTTACGAGTAGCAAGTTTATTAGCCAGCTCCGTTTGAGTTGGTTCCTTAAATACTGTACCTAGCAATTGTTCCATTAAACGAATTTGCTTTACAAGAGTTATTAACTCACTAGGTACTAAAGAAGCTTTATGGTCTGGGCCTGAAAGTCCGGTGCTTATTGTGAAATGCTTTTCAATAACTGTAGCACCTAACCCTACTGCACCTATACTTGCCATGATCCCTTGTGAATGATCTGAAAAGCCCACACTTATATTATAGTTTTCCTGTAAAGTAGTAATGGCATTTAAGTTAACTTCTTCATTTGGAGTGGGATAAGCCGTTGTACAGTGTAATAAAGTAACATATTCCTTTAATAAATCTTTAGCAACTTGAGTTTGATAAAATTGTTTGCTATTTTCTTTTGTGACATATTGCTTATTAGCTAAACCATAAGCAATAAAACCTAATGCTTCCTCGATCTCATCTAACGTCCCCATGCCAGTTGATAAAATCATAGGTTTACGATACTTAGCAAGTTCATAAATAAATGGGCTATTAGTTAATTCACCTGAAGGGATTTTTATTGAAGTCATTTTTAAATCTTCTACTAAAAACTGCGCACTCTCTTCATCAAACGGTGTAGATAAAAAATCAATTTCTTTTTTATCACAATATTGTTTTAGCTCAAAAAATGCTTCATGACTTAACTCTAATTGCTTTAACATGTCATATTGCGAAGTCTCTTGTCCCATATTTTGTTCTTGGTAAGTTGCTTGTTTTGCATCTTTAGTTACTAAATTTTCAGCTTTAAATGTTTGAAACTTTACAGCATCAGCCCCAGCTTCTTTTGCAATATCAATTAAAACTTTTGCTAAATCGAGCGAACCATTATGATTTACGCCCGCTTCAGCAATAATATATGTGCTCATAAATCATAAAACTCCTTTACAGTAGGTAGTTTTTCTTCTTTTAATATCGTAAGTATTTGTTTTGAAGTGTCTCCCTCTCCAAAAATGTACTCATAGCCATCATTATAAGAAAGAGCGTCTTTAATAGCTTGCTCTATACTTTGCTCATTTAATTTGCAGTGAATAACTGACTTTGGACACTCTCTTCCTAACTGTCTCTCACCAATATTAACAGTAGGTATATTAAAATATGGAGCTTCGATTAACCCACTAGAAGAGTTTCCTATTACAGCTGTAACATATTGTAATAAACTTAAATAATTAAGCTGCCCTAGTGAATCAAAAAAGTGGACATTATCTTGTGTTAACGCATAGTTTTCTAATTGCTTGTTTATTTCTCTGCCGCCATTATCAGCATTAGCTTTAGTTATTACAATATTATAATTTTGATATTTACGTAATCCATTACAAAGCGCTTTTAAACCTAACATAGTATTTTCAGTAGTTGTTTCAGGGTGGTAAGTCACTAAAAAAGTTGGGCACTCTTCTTTTATACGAAGTTGCTTGTAGATTTGTTGTTTAGTTAATAATGGCAAATCCTTTATGTTCTCTATGCCTAGAGCGCCTACATTAAATACTGAACTAGGTTGCTCTCCTAACTGAATCACTCGTCTTTGATGTTGATTTGAACTCACAAAATGCCAATTTGCCATTTTAGTAATGCTATGACGAATTGCATCATCATAAGCACCTAACGTAACTTCTCCACCATGAATATGTGCAATAGGAATTTGCATAATTAGTGCTGTTTGAGCTACTGCTAACATTTCAAAGCGATCACCAAGTATCACAACAATATCTGATTTTAGTCGATTGAAGCTGTCTGCAAATGAAATTGTGGCAAGGCCCATTGCTTTTGCTACGCCAACACTTGTATCAGAAGACAATAACATTTCTACTTTTTCATCAATCGTAAAGCCATCTTCTTCAATTTGCTTATAGGTTAGCCCAAACTCTGGTGATAAATGCATACCTGTTACAACGAGCTGTAATTGTAGCTTATCGTCAGCTTTTATTTTATTAAGTAAGGGCTTTAGTAAGCCATACTCTGCTCTTGTACCTGTCACAACACATATCTTCCGCATTACTTTACCTCCACTGGTGAAGAAGGAATATTAATAATACGCTTCTTCAAATCTTCAGTCACACTTAAATCCATTGCAGGACACGTATCATAAGGCTTTAATTCATTCATTGGTGTCCAAATAGGACGTGCCATGACGCCATTATCATTCAACTCTTGTAAGACTTGATCTCGTTCATAAATAGAAGGGTCTAAAACCAATGTTTGCAGCCAATAGTTACTGTCACTATGATCTGGTTGGGTAAAGAGTTTTACGCCTTCCATACCTTTAAATAATTTTTGGTAACGCTCCGTAAGTTCTTTTTTTTGTGCTAAAAATGTTGTCATTTTTTCAAGTTGCGCACAACCTAGTGCTGCATTTAAGTTCGGCATCCGGTAATTATAACCTACCTCGTCATGTTCATAAGCCCATGTGTGAGGAACTTTAGCCGTTGTGGTTAAGTGTTTGGCGTAGTCTGCTAATGTATCGTCATTTGTTAAAATAGCACCACCACCACCTGTAGTAATAATTTTATTGCCATTAAAACTTACAGCGCTTGCCTTACCAAAGCTACCTGTCATTTTGCCTTTGTATTGTGTACCTAGCGATTCTGCTGCATCTTCTACTACTACTATATTATATTCATCACACACTATTTGTAATGTTTCAAGTTCCACAGCGTGCCCAAAAGTGTGCATTGGCACAATTGCACGAATTATTCTTCCTGTTTCTTTATTATAACAATGACCATCCTTCATGAATGATTGCTGTTTTAAATAAGTCGCTAACTTGGTAGCATCCACCCCTAATGTGTCATAAGAAACATCAATAAAATGTGGGGTAGCTTGTAAATAACTAATTGCATTAGCAGTTGCTACAAAAGTCAATGCAGGCATTAACACTTCATCATTTGGTTGCACACCACATATTTTAAGTGCAATATGTAATGCTGCTGTACCATTAACTACTGCTACTGCTCGTTTGACGCCTACATAGCTAGCTAAATCCTCTTCAAATTTTGTAACATATTTACCAACAGATGATACCCAACCAGAGCTCACACAATCTGTGATATATTCAAGCTCTTTATTTGTAAAAGTTGGTTCATGTAAAGGAATAAAATTAGGGCCATAAATCTCTTTAATTTGATTAATGATTAATGATATACTCATATATTATATTCATCTGCCTTATATTGCGCTAAATTTTTAGGGTTTGAAAACCATTCTGCCGTTTCTTGTAAACCTCGTTTAAAACCTTCTACTCCACCATATTGTGGTTCCCAATCTAATAGTTGCTTAGCTTTTTGATTATCCGCCCATAAACGGTTAACTTCACTTTTTTCTGGACGCAAACGCACTTCGTCTGTTTCAATTTCAATCTTTTTACCCATAACCTCAGCAATCATTTTAGCTGTATCTCCAATAGATACTTCATAATTAGAACCGATATTAATGACTTCACCTATTGATTTTTCCGAATTCATCACTGAGATAAAACCACTAACCGTATCCATCACATAATTAAAGTCACGCGTGGGGCTAATTGCACCTAATTTAATGTTCTCTTTGCCTGCTGCTAGTTGTGTAATAATTGTCGGTATTACTGCTCTAGCAGATTGACGTGGACCATAGGTATTAAAAGGACGAATAACTGCCACGGGCGTATCAAATGAACGATAAAATGAAAGCGCCATTTGATCTGCACCAATTTTAGAAGCGGAATAAGGTGATTGCCCTTGCAATGGATGTTCTTCATCAATAGGTACATATAAAGCCGTGCCATATACCTCACTCGTAGACGTGTGAACGACTTTTTCTACATCTAATTCACGTGCCGCTTGTACTATATTTAATGTACCTTTAATATTAGTATCCACATATGTATCTGGTGAATGATACGAGTATGGTATCGCAATTAATGCCGCTAAATTCAATACATGGCTACAACCTTGCATAGCCACCTTTATACCATGTGGATCACGGATATCGCCCGCAAATACTTCAATATTTTTTGTAATTTCTTTTGGAGACTCGTCTAGCCAGCCCCATGAATTAAATGAATTATAATTAACAAATGCTCGCACATGATAACCTTGACGAACAAGTTGCTCTGTTAAATGTGAACCTATAAAACCATCTGCACCTGTAACTAAAATTTTCTTCATTACCTTTAACGCCTCCATCTATGTATCACTATTTATTATATCGGACTTTCAATAAAAAATTATATAAAACTCTCTAGATCATGATTTGTTTTTTCCGAAAGATCAAATTACAACTTTTCTCACTTTATGAATAGCTTATACTTTTATAAACAAAAAAATACTAGACTGAAATAGAATCAGTCTAATATTTTTCCTTTGTCCCAGATACCAACTTAATCATGCTTCTGGCACTACAGAAAGTTGATTAAAGTGTGTATACAACTCGGAATCAAAAATAGTAGCAACTTCTTGAAATGCCTCTTTTTCTAGAGCATTATTAATTTGTACCAAATAATGTTGAATTTGATCAAACTCCAAATTATGTTTAATATCATGTAATAGCAATAATTGTTGCGCGTCATTCAACCACAATAAACCTTCAGAAAAATACATAATATTTTCTTTGGCTAGTACCAATTCATTTTCTCTTAACAATGTTGCTATCACTTTACACCCTTCTGGTAATTTTCTTAAATACTCATTATAGCTTTGTATAACTTCGTATAACTCATTCACTTCAATCACCCTCACTTAACTTGTCATAAGCTTCTTGAACTACACCTTTTATTTCATAAATTGTTTTTGCCATTACGCCTAATAATTTTATTTGCTCATTTCTTTCATCTTGCACATGTTCTCTGCTAATAATTTGCTCTCTACTATTATGTGACCATAAATATTTTAGTAAAGTAGATTGTAAATTGTGCATAATTATTTTATTACTCATGGCATCTTTAACAATATAATGCACTACACTTAATTGTTCATTGTACTTTAAAAATGTTTTGTGTGTAATTTCCATCTGGTCTATACGGTTAAAATAATCAATTATATTCTCCAAAAATGCTTCATAATATTCTAATTCTTGTTTAAGATTAGCTTGCAATTTGGATATCTCTATAGGGTATGTCTCTATTTGACTTAAAGTGTCTATCACGGGAGTAATTTCATTCCTACAATATATATCAATACATTGTTTTAATGTCGCTTGCTCTGTTAAATAAATGCGTGCACCGCCTTCTGTTGCATCTATTACTTTTAAATTGGCTTCGCCAATGCGTTTTTCAAACCACGTTTTAAACTGTAACCATATTCGAGTCGTTAATACTTGTTCACCATAGTATCCTTCTACATAATCTTGGTCTCTTTTCTGTTCTTTAGTGGGCTCCTCTGCATCATAAAAAGTACCACTTGCATGTGTTTCACTTTCATTAGAGCCGTAAGCTAAATCCTGACCAACTAAAATAATAGGTGAACAACCTAGGTGATCTGCCATACCAAAAGCAACATGAGCACAAGATGAGCCCATATTAATACCTGCTGTTATTGGCTGAGCCATAATTCTTTGTAACCACTCTGTTTCTGCTACTTCATTCCGAAAAGGTATGATTTGATTACCTTCAAATGTTTCAAAAACCCTTGAATCTAATACCGCTGGACCTACTAAGTTAATAGATTTAGGGAATATTTTATCTTTATAAAAATAGTCATACACTTGTGGGACACGTTCAATTGAACATACAAAATCAGGTGTAATTCCTTCATCTAATAAACGGTTAATAATCGTATCTACAGCAATAATTACTGCTTTCCTCTTTACACCCTTAAGATATTTAATATTTTTATTTAAAGAAGGACCAGCAGCTACTACAATAGCTGGTACATCTTTATAACTATTCATTAATTTGCTAGTATCTTTAGACTCTAATATATAAGGTAAATTATATAAATTATGTCTTAATCCAATTAAACTATCTTCCACATCATTGCCAAATGTATGTATGGTTGACAATATGGTTTGGCGAATTAATGTAATCAATTGTTTAGTTAAGTTCAAATCATACATTCTGTAGTAAGATGTAAAATAAAAATTCACTTGTTTCACTAATTTGACAAAATTAATATCATGCATCATTGGTTGCAAAAAAGTAATAATGTTGTCAATAGCATCATCAACAAACAAATAAATATTTTCTTTACCAAAGAAATCTAGATTCTTTTGATGTAGTGCTGTAGTAAAAAAACTTATATTAGGTTCAATTACAATAATGATTGTCTCTTTATTTTTTGTTTTATAAATATGTTGTAATTCATGTACAGCATAGATACCAAAAACAAATAAAATCTCTCGATACGATTGACGCCCTTGATATCCTTCTTGCACATGATCACATACTTCACGAACTTCTCCATCACTATAAGTAAAGTACGCTGCATAATCATCAATTTTAGTGCATACTGGTTCCAGTGCGTCTTGAATCGCTGCTATCCAATTTAATTCATTTGTTGATAACGCTGAAATATTTTGTTCGATATACATCTACTATCACTCCTCTCATGAAAAAAAGCCATAGCGCAATGCGCTATGGCTTAATTTTTTAGGTATTAACCTAATAATTGTAAAACGCCTTGTGGCTGTTGGTTAGCTTGAGCTAACATTGATTGTGCAGCTTGCATAAGAATGTTATTCTTAGTGAACTCCATCATCTCTTTAGCCATATCTGTATCACGGATACGTGATTCAGCAGCTGTTAAGTTTTCTGATGCAGCACCTAAGTTATTAATTGTGTGCTCTAAACGGTTTTGTACCGCACCAAGTGCTGAACGTTGTTCAGAAACTTGTTTAAGTGCATCATCAATTTTAGTAATTGTACCTGAAGCTTGCTCACGAGTAGATACACTCACACCATTAATCTCAAATTTAGAACCTGCTGCTAAATCATCAGCAAGATTTAAATCATCTTTGTCAAATGTTACAGTTTCGTTACCTACTTTAATTTCATATGTGCCAGCTGTTGTAGTCACTTTACCTACTACTTTATCATCTTTGATTACTTGATCTCCAACGATTTCATATTTACCAGCTGCTAATTTAGAAGATACTGAGTTCAGTTCTGTTTGAGCAGTTGCTTTACCATCTTTAATAGTTAAAGTACCATCTTTTAATGATGTTGCGTTAGTAAATTTATATTCTGCACCATTCTTACCAGTTACAACGCCTGCTGCTACATCGCCCACTTCATTACCTTTAGCATCGATTAATTTATCGCCTGCTGAGTTAACTTTATATGTGCCATCTGCTAAACCAGCAACAGTTGCTGTATTTTCTACATCTTTACCTAATGTCGTTGTATTGACTAAACCAAGTGCAGCTGCACCCATTTTATCAATATTCATTTTAAGCTCTTGGCCTTCGTTAGCACCAATTTGGAAAGTACCTGAGAAAGAACCATCAAGTAATTTTTGTGTATTGAATTCAGTTGTTTCTGATACACGGTCAAGTTCTTCTGTTAATTGAGTAATTTCTTGTTGGATTGCTTCACGGTCAAGATTTACGTTAGTATCACTTGCAGATTGTACAGATAATTCACGCATACGTTGTAAAATAGCATGTGTTTCATTAAGCGCACCCTCAGCTGTTTGGATTAAAGAAATTGCATCTTGAGAGTTTTTAGTAGCCATGTCTAGACCACGGATTTGTCCACGCATTTTTTCAGAGATTGCTAAACCTGCAGCGTCATCGCCTGCACGGTTAATTTTGTAACCTGAAGCTAATTTCTCAAGGTTTTTAGAAGCTTGAGCGTTGTTGAAAGCTAAGTTACGGTGTGTGTTTAAAGCTGAAATGTTATGTTGAATTCTCATGATAGAATTCCTCCTTGAATTTGTTTTATTTTGCTCACATCCATGTGGGCTTTATTATGTAGGAAGCTTATTTGCCTCTTACATACATTATATCGCATGTACTTATGATTTGTTTAGCTTTTTTTAGAAAAACTTTTAAGTTTATAATAAAAAGTGTTTAAACCCTTGATACTGCTCTCTTTAGGATATTTGAACGTTTTATGAACACGTGTGAATCAGTCATTTTTCTTAAAGTTTAATTGATCCAACACATCTAAAGATATAGTAAGTGACTTTTCATTTTGTGCCTTAATTGCCTCAAATACTTCTGTACGGTGCACCTTAACAGACTTTGGCGCTACAATACCAATCTTTACTTGGTCACCTTCTACTGACAGTATCTTCAACTCTACTTGGTCACCAATCATAATAGATTGATTTTTTTTTCGTGATAATACAAGCATTACTTGGTCACACCTTTTCCTAACGGGAAGTGTAGTGGATATTTTTTATTATCTTGCAGCACAATTTGTTTCCCCATTTTTTTTGTAATGTTTAGCACGACAGGTGCCAATAAATTCATTGTTGATGTTTGTAATGTTTCTTTCATCGTAATAATAGC
Organism: Lysinibacillus alkalisoli; assembly: GCF_014643595.1. Lineage (GTDB taxonomy): Bacteria > Bacillota > Bacilli > Bacillales_A > Planococcaceae > Metalysinibacillus > Metalysinibacillus alkalisoli. Next base: position 516,405 of record NZ_BMJT01000001.1, on the reverse strand, counting down.
ATAAGGTAATACTTCGTGATTACCTTCAATATGTAATGTTTGTTTATCCTCGTCACTTAAATCAAAAGTATAATTTGCATCAAATGCAAATGGGTACGCCATAATAAAGCTAATCGTAGGTTGATCAACAGACTGTAGTGCTACTAAAGGTAAGTCTGCATCAATTGGCATAAGTATAAATCGTTGTAAATCACTGAATCCAGGTAAACCTTGCGGAAATGTGTAAACATCTTCTTCCTTAAACGCCACTTCTCCTAAAAACTTCGTTTCGATTTTCATCCTATTCCTCCTATTTAATGACATCAATGAGATGCACACTTGGTCTTTGTAACATCGTATAACTTACTTTGGAAGGCGTGTATTGATGAATGGGTTTATTCACTTGAGCTGAGATGCGTGGTTCTTGCCGCCTCACATTAATATCGAGTGTACCTTTTGTAAAGTGAATGTCAATGGCATCACCTGATGGGATAAATGTAATATTTACTGGTGTATCTTGTGGTCCATGATTTTGCTTTGCTATAGTTTGTCCAATACTAAAGCCCTGTCCTTTACCTGACATTAACATCATTTGATCTCCTTCACGTGCTGTCTGGGCGATAAAATCTAAATTAGCTTGTTTACCATCTTGCGCGTACTTTGCTACCGACTTCATAGGGGATAATAGCCCCATCTCTTGCCACATTCTAGATTGGTCAATCCTAAGCTCACTATTTGTCGTATGCATCTCTATAATAGCGGCTGGTTGTTCAATTTTCAAATCAGCTTGTGGTTGCTTAATCACTTGTTGCCCTGTTACAGCTGCAGGTTGTAAATTCATTTTAATGTCATTAATTTGCAATTGAATTTGTGGCATCATCATAACTCACCTCCTAAATCTTAAGTAAAAAAACACTTGAACACTAGTAAATGTTCAAGTGCCCATCAAAAATTATCGAATAAAATCAACAAGTGTAGGTTGAATCACCTGTGCACCTACTGAAAGACCAGCTTGATGTATTGCTTTTTGCGTCATAAAATTAGTAATTGTTTTAGCATAATCTACACTTTCATTATCTCTCATTTGGGATTCAACTAAAAGCTCTCTAAAACTTAAACGTTCTTCCATTGTTTCTGCACGATTTTGTAATGCACCTAATTTAGCCTGTTCGGATAATACTAAGGAACGCATACTATCTGGATTGTTTTCATTATTAATTTTACCAAGTAAAGAGCTTATTTTTGAAATATCTACTGGTGACTCATTCACAGTTTTAATAATCTCATCCATTGTATCATCTAATTTTTTAAATAATGTAGCACCTGGTGTATTAACTTCCAATTTAATTCCATTAAAAATTTCAATCTCTACATAATTGTCACCGCCAGGTAACGCATTCATATTGCCATCTTTATCAAATAATGGCGACAATACATTAGTACCACTAAAAATATGATTACCAGATACTTCTGTATTTGCAATAGTATGCAGTTGCTTACGTAATTGTTCTAACTCTTTATTAATCGCTTTACGGTCTTCATCTGTTTTACCATCTGTTGCTGCGTATGTTACCAATTCTTGAACACGGTGCACTAATTGGTTTGTTTCCATAAATGCTGTGTTTGTAGCATCTTGCCACATTCTTACTTCTGACATGTTGCGATTATATTGTTCAACTCGTGCCAAATCACGACGATGCCCCATTGCTCGTACTGCACCCGCCGGGTCATCAGATGGACGATTAATTTTGAGTCCTGAATCTAATTGATTTTGCAAATCACTCATTTTACTATAACTGCTATTTAAATTATGCAATAAATTGCCTGATAACATGGATTGTGTTACGCGCACAATACTACCTCCTTAAACTTATAGACCGACACGGCCCATTCCGTTAATTATTTTATCTAATGTCTCATCTACTACTGTAATCATACGTGCATTAGCATTATAGGCTTGTTGAAAGGTAATCATACTTGTCATTTCTTCATCCAAAGATACAGAACTCACAGAGGCACGATCACGATAAATGGCTAATTGTTGAACGGCCGATTCCTTTGACTTTTGGATAGCCTCTCTACCTTGAACGCCTAAGCGACCTGTAACACTGTCATAATAACTACTAATAGAGCCATTGTCTAAAGCAGCAAATGGTTTATTTTGCAAATCTGCTAAGGCAAAAGCATTTTTGCTGTCCCCCTCTTCACCTGGTACAGAAGAAGCTGCAATTAGATGAGGATTATTAAGTAATGCATCATTGACTTTAATATCTTTCGCTGTGATCCCTGCTGGGTCAAAGAAGTCGCCACCTTGTACAGAAGCATCCTTCACAGTACCATCAGGATTTTTTGTTTCTAATGTATACCCTTGTCTATGTAATTTATTAAACTCCTCTACAAAGGTCTTTGCCATTGCGTTAAGGTTTTGTAACATTTTTGGATAGGTACCCTTTGCGGTTTCCATATCTGCACTACCATAACCATAGGCATCAATTAATGATAATAAACGTCCTTTACCTGGTAACATATCATCATACTCAATAGGACCTTCTAAAAAGTCTTCGGCAATGAAGTCGCCATCCTCATCAACTGGCGGCCCTCCAAGTTCGGACATTTTCATCTCTTGGAATGGTAACATTTTCCCTGATGGGTCTGTAATATCCTTTGTTTCAATAGAGACAGCACGATATAATTGTCCTTCTACAAGCTTAACTGTAGTGCCATCTTTCTTTTTCAATGATACGGTTAACGAACCTTCCGATACACTACTTGCATTACCACCTGAGGCTACTCTTTGTACTTCAACGGGGATAATCTCGTTTAATTCATCCACTAATTTATCACGTGCATCGTATAAATCATTCGGTACGTAGCCACTTGGCTCTACTACACGGATTTGCTCATTCAAACTAGCAATTTGACTTAAAATAGAGTTAACATCACGTGTTACCACATCAATTTCCTTACCTAAGTTGCTTTGCATTTCTTTAATTTGAGTATCGTAATAATTAAAAGAATCTGCTAGCTGTTTCGCCCCTTCAATTGCGACATCACGACTTGTTAAATTTTTAGATGCCTGGCCTACCTCTTGCATGTTTTTCCAAAAATCAGCAAATGCTTTATTTAAACCAAAGTTTGATGGCTCTTTCATTAAAGCCTCTAATTCACCTACTGAACGAGCTTGCGCATCCCAATAGCCTAAGCGGTTTGTTTCTTGACGGTATTGACGGTCAATAAACTCATCACGAATACGTTGAATAGAGCCTGCCTCTACCCCTGTACCGATATGCCCTGCCGTTTTAGGCGATTGTAAACCTGGTGCTGGGAAGCCTTGAGTAGCTTGCATATTCACACGTTGACGTGTGTACCCAATCGTATTGGCGTTTGAAACGTTATGTCCTACGGTATAAAGACCTGATTGCTGTGTAAAAAGCCCTCGCTTACTTGCCTCAAGCCCCATAAATGTTGAACGCATATTACTCCTCCTTAAACCTCATACGTTTTACTTGCCATATTAGTAGGTTGGCGCACCTCTTTACTTGAATAATTCATTGTTTGGTTTACTGGCGGTGTAGGTTGCAGTAAATCAAGTGTCATATTCACAAGTTGCAATGATTGATACACTAATTTTTGGTTCTGTTTATTCACGATTTTAATGTCTTCAATTGTTTGTAATAATTGTGCTCTAAATTGTGTAATTTCATTACGCTCTTGCTCGTTAGCTGCTACTAATAACTCCTCAACAGTCGGTGCCGCGGAATGTGCAAATCCATTTGCCTTCAAGTAGTCCGTTACCATACGCTGGCGCTGTTGTTCAAGTTGTTCAATAGCTGCTATATGCTTTTGTTCCTTTTTGATAATGGCATCTAATTCATCAATATTGTCATGGATGAGATGCTCCGTTTTGGCTGTCATTAATTCTAATAAGCTTTTATGCATACGTGTTAAATTGCTTAAATTTTGTAGTATTTTATCCATACCTATGCTCCTTAGAATCGGTAATATTTCAACATATCTTCAGCGACTTTATGTGTATCTACTTTATACTCACCTGATTGTACATCCGCTTTAATTTGCGCTACACGTTCAGCACGTGCAGATTGTAAGTTTGTAGTACCTTTCATATCAATAGCTGCAGATGAGATTTCAACTTTATCTAAAAAACTTTGACCAGATGTCGTTTTAGCTGGTTTTGTTTTATTAGCATATGTGTGCAATGGTTGTATATGAAATGGCTTAATTTTCATTCATTTCACCTTCCTTTTATCTACTGTTCTACTTATATCTTCGGCTCACTTTACTAAAAGTTAATGCCGAAATATAAAAACACGCGATGTTTTCTCATTTTCTATACCCTTTTTCCTGTATTTTATGAAATTTTCTACGTATTTCATACTTTTAGCCGTTTGGTCTACCAATTGGATAATGTCGTATTCACTAGTTTCGTTATCCTCTACTACGTAAAAAGAAGTGGTAAAGGGATGTATTACTCTCCCTTTACCACTTTTAAGATGGCTCAAGCTAAAATGGCTTGGCATTTGTTTGCTCTCCACATGCAATGCCATATTCTCTTGACTGTGTAGGTGAATCATTTCACTATTGTTATTTCTTTTTATTCGCATTCACATGATATGTACCCTTTGCTTGTTGCTCAACAGTTTCTCTAAAGCTCTTTGCGGCCTCAAACGTATTAAGTTCACGTTTTAATGTTTCTTGACACTTGTTACAAAGCTTACCTGTTGTTGTTAAATGTCCACAATTATCACATGGATAACCTAAGTTAGGAAACATTGCCGTATGTAAACGACCTTTACGCACCCAGCGATACAATGTATCTTCTTCAACCCCTGTTACTTCTACAATACGTTCCACTGTCGCTGCTCGATTTTCACGTTTACGTAAAAAACGATACACTACTTGATAATCATCTTCTTCTTTTTGTGAACATTTTGGACAAATATCTCGAATACCTGTGTAATTAAAAAACCCATTACATTTTGGACAACTACGTACTTCTGCCATAATTTAGTACCTCCTTACTCGCTCATTTATCATTTATTATACATCATCCTTGTGAATTCACTACGAAATAATGTAAAAGTAGTGACTTTTCTTGCACCCGCTTCTTTAAAGAGCATAACAATATGTTGTAATGTTACCCCTGTTGTACAAACATCATCAAAAATCACAAAATCTCGATTAAGGACTGCTGTACGATCCCGCAAAACAAAGGGATTCTCTCGTTGTAAACGTTCCGCTCGTGAACCAAGACCTTGCGTAATATTATCTTTTTTCAACAGATGCTCCTCGTAAGGTAATGCCGCTGCGATTAACAATTGCTCTACTTGCGCAAATGTTCTTTCTTGTAATTTGAGCGGGTGTAGGGGCACAGGTACAATAATGGCACGCTCTTTTAATAGTCGCTGACGCAATTGTTGTGTAAAACTTGTAGCTAATAACAGATCCTTCTGGATTTTATAACGTTGCAACCATTCACTCGCGATTTCATTATAAATAAAACAAGCTTCTTCTGGCTGCGTAAACACCTCAAATTGTTGTAAGCAACTCTCACAAATTGTAGCTCTTTGCTCCCTGCCCCACAATCCTTGCCAACTCCTGTTGGCATGTAATTTTGTATCACACCATACACAATGTGTTATCGTTTGCTGCATATTACACCTCCTTATAAGCATTTTGCATACGAATTCGTTGTCTCGCTTTGCTCATTGCTACGCTAATGCCATGATGAAAGAACACAATATCGCCTGTTGGGTATTGAGGGTGGCGTCCTGCGCGACCACTAATTTGGATAAGGGCACTTGCATCAAAGATGGTGTGCTCTGCACCTACGACAGCTATTTGAATATTTGGTATTGTAATGCCTCGTTCTAAAATAGTTGTCGTTAACAAGCCTTTAACTTGCCCATCGCGTAATAGTTGTACTTTGTGAGTGCGCTCTGAGTCATGAGCATGTACGCTTTCTATTAAAGGATCAAGCTGCTGAAAATGGATAAGACTGCTAGCCATTAATTGTTTTGTTGCAAAAAAGATTAGGAAGGGTTCACAACATTGTAGCCTTTCTTGCACCCATCTTGCTAATTTGCGTGGTAATCTTTTTTTCAAAGTAGTTTGGTAATGAAACAATGAGGAAAATCGAGGGACAGGTAAGGGGTGTTGATGATACCTATGCCATACTTTACTATGCTGCCACTGTTCTTTTTTTACAAGGGCAAGTAACGTCTTACTAGGAGTTGCTGTAACAAAAATCAGTGGCGCATCTTGTTTTTTAGCTTTTGTCACAGCCAATTGTAGTGTGTGATCATACGTGAAGGGAAAGGCATCTGCCTCATCTACAATCATGATGTCGAAAGCATTTTCAAAGTGATAAAGTTGATGGGTTGTTGCAATAATGATTTGTGCACAACCTTTCGATAACGGGGCATCGCCATACAATGCGTGAATTACACGTTGTGGGAAGGCTTGTTGCAATCTGGGCATTAGTTCTTTGACAACGTCAGCTCTTGGCGTGGCGATACAGATGCGGTAACGTTTATGTAACGCATAATCTAACATGGGAAAAAGCATCTCGGTTTTACCCGCCCCGCACACCGCATCAACGAGGTGATGCTGACGTGCCTTAACACTTGTAATGAGTGCCTGACTTACCCTTTGTTGCGCTTCACTCAATTGTTGTGGATATTGCGCGATGGTTTTTTTTATAAAACGATATTGGTTGTCATGGTATGTCAGTAATGTCGTCTGTGATGTCACACGCCCCATCATTAAACAATGGCGACAATACGTTAAAGTATACGTAATCAAATGGCGTTGTAACGTTGTTAAACAGCGCATGCACTGTTTAGGTTGCTGACGAATCCCTTGTTGTTGTTGTACATAGCCATATTTTTTTAGGAGATGCATGTAATGGGGTACTTGACTAGCAATAGCTTGCCACTGCTTTGGCAATTGGTCTTCTGCCCAAACACGCCCTATTAAAAAATCACTGATTATCGGTGGCACAATAAAACCTTTATATTTCATCTCTTAACCTCCATAAAAAAAGCCCCTACACTTATGTGTAGAAGCCTTGTATTATTTCATTTCACACCAACCAATACCGATAGATCCTTCACCTAAGTGTGTACCGATTACTGGTCCAAAATAACTGATCTTAAAGTTGACTTGAGGGTATTTTTGTGCAAACTCATTCTTTAAACGCTCCGCCTCTTCCAGACAGTTGCCTTGAATAACGACGACTTCATTAGCACCACTTGCGATGGCATTCGCCATCATCTCCTCAGCACGTTTCACTGCCTTTTTACGTGTGCGAATCTTTTCAAACGGCACAATTACTTTATCTACAAAATGTAACACAGGTTTTACTTGGAGTAAGCCGCCAATAATGGCTGCTGCTGCGGATAATCTGCCCCCGCGTTGTAAGTGTGCTAAATCATCTACAACAAAGTAAGCATTTACACTTGGTTTCATAGCATCAAGCGCTTCAATAATCGTTTGTGCAGATGCACCATTTGCTGCCATTTCACCTGCTTTTAAGACATAATATCCTTGCACAGCACATGAAATTTCACTATCGAATGCCTGCACTGTAATACCATCTACCATCTCACCTGCTTGCAATGCCCCTTGGTATGTACCACTAATGCCACTTGATAAATGGATAGAAACTACTTCTTCAAAACCTTGTTGTTTTAACGCTTCAAATAACTCAACAAAACGGCCAATTGAAGGTTGTGTTGTTTTCGGGAAATCCTTATTGGCACGCACTTTATCATAAAAAGCTGAAGGTGTAATAGCGGTCTCGTCAAATACTTCTCCAGCCAAATTAACTGCTAATGGAATCACTTTAATATTAAAGCGTGACTGTTCTTCCGGCGTTAAATACGCTGTACTATCTGTTACAATTGCCGTTTTCATATCTTCTTCACACTCCTATGGCATTATTTTACCGTATATTACAGTGAATGTGAATGATTGATTTGGTTTACGATTTGTTTCCATGCCAAAATGATAAAAACTGCTATAGTTGTCGCTCAACTTAGCAGTTCACAGTATCATTTATTTTCCTTCTGACGACATAAAGTGCACACTTGATACTTTCCACGTACCATCTTCTGGTACAAACACCGTTACTTGACGCCCAACAGCTTGCCCTGCGCGCCCTGTTGAAATTTCCGTTCTTGAAATTTCAAGATTAGCAAAAACATGTGCTTCTTTTTCACTATATTTAACGATTGTAATATCTTTAGCAATACGTTCCGTATCATAGGCATCAAACTCTGCTTGCACTTTCTCTTGTTCATCTTTATAAACAAATCCCTTTGACTTGGTCGAAAGTGTATCCACATATTGATCTACTTCTTTATTATTAAACGATTCTATGTAAACATTGAATGCGTTTAAGATTGCTTCCTTTTTATCTTCTGGCACATTCGTTGCTTCTTCAATTGAGCCGCCATCCATCGAAAATCCTACTTTATTTGTTTCAGTATCCTTTGTAGATGCTTGATCTTCTCCACTATCATTACATGCTGCAAGTACACTTGCGCATACAAAAAGTAAGGCAATTAACCATTTTTTCATATTTCCCTAACCTCCCGCGAAATATTGTAACACACTACGTAAAAAGTTGTAGTAAAAGCGTTTTAACTTTGTACAACATTATGACGAATTTTTTACAGCTATGTTGCAATTGCGCCATACACCTTAGACATTGTCAATTTATTGCCATAAAAAAAGCTGTTAAGGACATGCCTTAACAACTCTTAATAAGTATATCGTCGTATTTTACACTATGTGTGATTAACGTACTTCAACCCAGCCATTTTTAATCGCTGTTACAACAGCTTGTGTGCGGTCACTTACTGCCATTTTTTGAAGAATACTAGATACGTGGTTCTTAACCGTTTTCTCTGAGATGAATAATGTTTCACCAATTGTACGGTTGCTCTGCCCGTCTGTTAATAATTGCAGTACTTCACATTCACGCTTAGTTAATAAGTGATATGGACGGCGAATATCCGTTTGATGGAAATTCCCTTTATTCTCATGCTCACTTAAACGGCGAAACTCTGCTACTAAGTTTTTAGTTACTTTAGGGTGTAAATATGAGCCGCCATCTGATACAACTTTAATGGCATTCACAATCTCATCTGCATCCATTTCTTTGAGCATATAACCTAATGCACCTGATTTTAAGGCATGTGTTACATAAGATTCATCATCATGGATGGATAAAATAATTACTTTAGCGTCTGGATGTTTCTCTAATAATTCTGCTGTAGCATCAACACCGTTAATGCCTGGCATATTGATGTCCATTAGCACAACATCTGGTAGGTGTTCGTCATACAGTTGTAGCGCTTCTTCTCCATCGCCACCTTCTGCTACTACATCAAATGACTCTTCAAAGTCTAAGATGCGTTTTACTCCTTCGCGGAAGAGTTGATGGTCATCAATAATGATTATTTTCGTCATAAAATTGTTCCCCCTTAATACACTCACTCGTTACTTTCGATATGCTTTGCTTCATATGGAATTTTAAATAAAAATAGCGCGCCTTGATTAGGCTCTGAAATAATTTTCATTGAGCCTTCCAATAATTCAAGACGTTCTTGCATCCCGATTATGCCAAATGATTGCGCCTTCGAGATTTTATCTTTATTAAAACCTTTACCGTTATCTTTCACCATAATATTTAGATCATCTTTACGCCATTCTAGTTTTACCCATATATCAGTAGAGGACGCATGCTTTATAGCATTGGTTACCCCTTCCTGTACAAGACGAAACACTGACACCTCAATATCCGAAGAAAGACGTCGGTCTGAGCCAACGGATTGGAAATGAATCTCCACGCCCTTATTGTATTCTTCGGCAGTAGAAAGGTATTTCTTTAGCGTTGGGACGACACCCAAGTCATCTAAAGCCATTGGTCTCAAATCATAGATGATTCTACGCACTTCAGATAGGGCATTTCTCACATTATGCTTTAGTTCATGTAGCTCATCTAATGCTTGGTCAATCCCTTTTTCACGGTATACTCTTTCAATTAAATCCGAACGCATTAATACGTGAGCCATCATCTGTGCAGGCCCATCATGTATCTCTCTTGATAGCCTTTTGCGTTCATCTTCTTGTGCAGCGATGATGCGCATGCTAAAATCTTGTTTGATTTTGGCTTGTTCCAAAGCTGCTCCGACATTTTTCAAATCGGATAGCAAATAATTCAAAACAACGTTTACTTGATTTACAATATGGTCAGCTCGTTCAATCGTATCTGACAAGCCACGCAAGCGACGCTCAAGATCATCACGCTTTTGACGCAGCTGTCTTTCTTCACTCATGCTAATAGCTAGAGAAATTTGTAAATTATGAGCATTTTCATAGGCTTCTCGAATCTGAACTTCTGTAAACTCGTTGAATGATTTACTTACAAAAGCGAGTCGTTGTTTAGCCAATTGGGTATTTCGTTCTAAACTATCACTTTTGTCTATTGCTTCTTTGATTTGTTCTCGCACATAAGCAAGCTCGTTTTGCATTTCTTCAAAACTTTGACGACTTTTCTCGCTTATAATAAAAATATCGTCTTTTGAACTCGTTATTGTTTCTACCATGCGATTAAATACAACATCAATCGCAGCAATATCAAGATTTCTTTGTTCTGTCATAGTGTCAACGTCCCCAGTCTTTCATCATTATGGCTTTTAAAAAATACCCGACTTAGCTTATGCTAATTATATCATTTTATTATCAAAAAAAATATTGCAATTACATTAAGAATTCGCAACAAATTCCAAAGGAGTGTTACTATTTTATGAGATCAAATTATTTAACAGTTAAAGGTTTTGGTGAGCAGGAGATTATTATATCAAAATCTCACTTTATTGCGTATGTTGAGCGAGCAGAAACAGAGGCAGAAGCACTCGCTTTTATTGATAAAATCAAAAAGATGCACCCTCAAGCTACTCACAATTGCTCTGCTTACCTCATTGGCGAACATGACAACATCCAAAAAGCTAATGATGATGGTGAGCCCTCTGGTACAGCAGGTTTCCCTATGTTAGAAGTATTAAAAAAACAAGGGCTAAAAGATACTGTTGTTGTTGTCACACGCTATTTTGGTGGTATCAAATTAGGTGGCGGTGGTTTAATACGTGCTTACGGCAGTGCAACCTCTGAAGGCATACAAGCTGCGCAAGTTGTGTGGCGTAAGTTACATCGCCATATACGTGTCACTATTGATTATACATTACTTGGCAAAATAGAGAACGAAATACGCCAGTCTTCTTACACATTGTTACATATCGAGTATGGGGAAAACGTAGAAGTAGTGACAGCTGTATTAGAAGAAGAAAAAGACAATTTTGTTAATTGGATGACAGATTTAACGAGTGGCAAAGCGTTGATTTCTCTAGAGGAAACCCATTTTGTAGAATTTTTAACTACCTAACATAATTGTAATTGTCCATTCCATAAATACCGTAGTATAATTATCAGATGAATGTTAAACATGGCTAGACAAATTAAAGGAGAATTAAAATGGGAAATAAAGAACGAAGCAGGACGAAGAAAAATACGAGTCGTACTGTAAAAGTTTTTAAAGTCATTCTTGTTTTAGCAACCTCTGCACTCATTTGTGCCGCTGCTTATGGTGTTTATTTAACAAAGCAAGCGGAATATGCTGTTACTAAAGCACATGAAAAAATTGAAGGGCGCGATATGTCAGCAAAGCGCGATGAAAAAGTAAAACCAATTACAGATAATGTCTCTATATTACTTGTTGGTATTGATGATAGTGAACAACGTGCACAAGGCGCTGATGCTTCACGTGCAGATGCTTTAATGCTTGCTACACTCAATAATCAAGCTAAAACCGTTAAACTAGTTAGTATTCCGCGTGATTCTTATGTACATATCCCTGCTGTTGGGTATGAGGATAAAATCACACATTCACATTCTTACGGTGGCACGCTAGCCACGATTGAAACTGTGGAAGAATTATTAGAAATCCCTGTAGATTTTTACGTTCGCATGAACTTTAATGCTTTTATTGATGTAGTAGATGCATTGGATGGCATTGAAGCTAAAGTGCCTTATGAATTATTAGAAAAAGATGAATTAGACCGTACAGCTGTACATTTAATGCCTGGTAAACAAACGTTAAACGGGAGTGAGGCGTTAGCACTTGCCCGCACACGTAAACAAGATACAGATGTAGACCGCGGAAAGCGTCAACAAGAAATTGTACAAGCCATTATGAAAAAAGCTGCTTCGATGGAATCCGTTTTAAAATATGATGATGTTTTACAAGCTGTTGGCGATAATATGAAAACAGATTTAACATTCTCTGATATGAAGTCATTTGTGCATTATTTATCAAGTGGTATGCCTGAGGTTGAAACAATCTCCTTAATGGGTGAAGATTTAAACACACCAGGAGGTTACTACTATGGGTTAGATGAAGATGAACTTGAAAAAACAAAAGTCATTTTACAAAAACACTTAGAAATCACACCCAAAAAGAAAGCGACAAATGAAACTTACACAGACGATCTAATAAATAATGATACAAATAACGAAAATGACAACTATTAATAAAAAAGGTGAGGCGACTTTAAAATCGCCTCACCTTTTTGTATAAAAAGAAGAGTAACGAAACTTACGCTTCGTCACTCTTTATGTGTTACTTATTTAAACTTCTCACAATATTAAGTAATGGTCGATAGTTTTTACCTGCTAATCCAATAATCTCTACAAACAATTCAATGGTGATGACAATGACTACAATTAAAAGCAATGCGCCCCAAACTTTAGCCATAGAGAATATAATCGCTGCTACACCAAACATCATCGCAATGCCATAAATAAGTAATACCGTTTGGCGATGCGAGAAGCCCATGTTTAATAAACAATGGTGCAAATGGGATTTATCAGGATCAGACCATTTTTGTTTCATTCGGAAACGACGTATAATAGCAAACAATGTATCAGAAATAGGTACACCTAGCATAATTACTGGAATGATAAATGATACCATGGTAACACTTTTAAACCCTAATAAGGATAATACAGCAATCATGAAACCTAAAAATAATGCACCTGTATCCCCCATAAAAATTTTGGCTGGGTGAAAATTATAAAATAAAAAACCGATACATGCAGCCGCTAAAATAGCAGCTGTTGCCATAACAAATGTGTCGCCTAAAATAAATGCCATTGTTGCTAGCGTTAATAATGCAATTGTCGAGACACCTGCTGCTAAGCCATCCAAGCCATCTATTAAGTTAATAGCGTTTGTCACACCAATAATCCATAATAAAGTGAATGGAATACTTAAAAAGCCAAAGTCTAATTTACCATCAAATGGTAAATTAATAAACTCCACTTGAATACCACCGACAAAAACAACAATTAATGCAGCTGCGATTTGTCCGATTAACTTTGCTTTAGCAGAGATTTCATACATATCATCTAACACACCAGTAATTACAATAATCAGTGCGCCTAATACGATGGCTAATGTATATGGACTTTCTGGTTGGTATACTGCAAAGCCTATAATAAAGGCTAAAAATACAGCAAGACCACCTAATCGAGGCATAATGCGTGAGTGTACTTTACGATAATTGGGTGCATCAACTGCACCAATCCGAAAAGCTAGACGCTTTACTAAAGGTGTAAGTAAAATTGACGCCATAAAAGCGACAATTAAAGAAACGTATCCCACATTTCTCCTCCTCTAAAAATATTAAATATGCCAGTCTTCCATTTATTATACCACGGGCAATATTTTTTTTATAGTAAATTCCTTTTAACACATGTCGTTGTCATGGAACTTTAATAGTCACCCCTACTAAAATTTGATAAAATAAAAGGTGCGTGTAAATAACATGCAACCATTAAAGGAGCGTAAAATAATGTTCTCATTTTTCAAAAAAAATAATGAACAGACAACGCAAAAACAATTAAAAGGTTATTACAAGGTTGTTGATAGTATTAACGCCTTGGAAGATAAATTTGTTGCAATGTCTGACGATGAATTAAAAGCGATGACACCTATTTTCAAAGAGCGCATTGAAAATGGTGAAGAAATGACAGCTATTATTCCAGAAGCTTTTGCTGTAGTTCGCGAGGCTTCAAAACGTGTATTAAATATGCGTCACTTTGACGTACAACTTATTGGTGGGCTTGTCTTAACAGAAGGCAATATTGCCGAGATGCCTACAGGTGAAGGAAAAACACTCGTTGCCTCTTTGCCCTCTTATGTTCGTGCATTAGAAGGCAAAGGTGTACATGTTATTACGGTAAATGATTATTTAGCGACTCGTGACTTTGAGCAAATTGGGCAAATTCACCGCTTTTTAGGATTGACTGTTGGTTTAAATGTACCCATGATGGAACCTGATGCGAAAAAACTAGCCTATAAAGCAGATATTACGTATGGTGTGGGTACAGAGTTTGGCTTTGATTATTTACGTGATAATATGGCACATAGTATTGCAGACCGCGTACAACGTCCTTATCACTTTGCCATTATTGACGAAGTGGATAGCGTATTAATTGATGAAGCTAAAACACCATTAATCATTGCAGGTAAAATGATGGCTAATGAAGAACTACATAAAATTGCTGCCATTTTAGCTAAGCGTTTTAAACGTGACGAAGATTATGATTTTGATGACGAAACGAAAGCTACTTCTTTAACAGAAGATGGGATTACAAAAGTAGAACAAGCTTTTGGTATCGACAACCTCTACGACTTAGAACATCAAACACTCTATCACTACGTTATCCAAGCTGTGCGTGCACATGTAATGTTTGAGCGCGATGTTGATTACATTATTAAAGAAGATAAAATCGAATTAGTAGATATGTTTACAGGCCGTATTTTAGAGGGGCGCTCTCTCTCTGACGGCTTACACCAAGCGATTGAAGCTAAAGAAGGCGTGACCATTACGGAAGAAAATAAAGCACAAGCGCAAATCACCATTCAAAACTACTTCCGTATGTACCCTAAATTATCAGGTATGACGGGGACAGCTAAAACACAGGAAAAAGAAATTCGTGATGTTTATGGCATGGATGTAATCCAAATCCCAACAAACCGCCCTCGTCAACGTGTTGACCATGAAGACATTGTGTTTGAAAAGAAACAAGAGAAATATGAATATGTGGCGGAGCTTGTCAAAGAGCGGCACGCTAAAGGACAACCTGTATTAGTAGGTACTACTTCCATTTTACAATCTGAAGAGGTAGCTAAACATTTAAAACAAGTAGGTATCCCTTTCCAACTTTTAAATGCCAAGACTGTGGAACAAGAAGTCAATCTAATCTCTGAGGCTGGTCAACGTGGGCGTGTCACGGTAGCCACAAATATGGCGGGGCGTGGAACGGATATTCAACTTGCCCCCGAAGTATATGAACTGGGCGGATTATTTGTAATTGGTACCGAAAAGCACGAAAGTCGACGTGTGGACAACCAATTGCGTGGGCGCTCGGGGCGTCAAGGAGATATTGGCGAAACACGCTTTATCTTATCATTAGAAGACGATATGTTCCGTCGCTTTGCTCGGGATGATGTAGAGAAATTCAAAACTAAGATGACGAAAGATGCGCAAGGTCTTATCGAAAATAAAGAGGTATTTGAATTAATTAATCGCACACAACGCATTGTTGAAGGTGCACAATTTAGCATGCGTGAGTACAATTTAAAATTAGACGATGTCATCAATGATCAACGTACCGTAGTTTACGGTTTACGAAACAGCATTTTACAAGGTGATAAACTTATCCATCATTTGAAAACGATGCTCTCTGAGACAGTAGACTTTGCTGTACATGAAAATGCACCTGAAGATGTCGCTCAAATTGAGTGGGACTTTGATGAGATGGAACGCTCATTAAACAGTTTATTTTTAACACCTGTGACCATTGATCGTGAGTTGCAAAAGACATCACTCATTATGAAACAAATAGCACCACATGAAAAAGAACTACAAGATAAGTTAGAAGCCTTTGCGCAAGACGAGCGTATTATTAATGCTATCCCTAACTTTATGTTAAGTCATATTGACCGTGGCTGGGTAAAACATCTTGAAGCGATGACCCATTTAAAAGAAGGTATCGGTTTACGTCAATACCAACAAGAAGACCCGATGCGTATTTATCAACGTGAAGGTTTACAGTTATTTGCACGCAACTTCCAAGAGTTACGTCGCCTTATCATTATAGATATTGTCGACTTTATGAAACAATTAGAAGCACGTGATGCACAAGAGGAGGAACAATAAACATGAGTATTTTTGACTTTTTCAAAAAGGACGATAAAGTAAAGAAAGAGAATACTATTGACTCGAAAACATTATTACAAGATTTAAATAAACCGACTTCTGACAGAGATGTTACAACAAAATTATCGATCCACCCCGAGTGGGATGTGCCACAGGAGCAAAAATATATTTTTAGCTTCTTAGCCAATGACTTACAACCATTAAAGCCAAACCAATTATCTTTATCTACAATTAGCATGGAACAACAAGATGGCAAATGGTTTGTGCGAGCTTTCTTCCGTTCATCATTAGACCAACCCATTGAATTAGGTGATGTCGAACTATTTTTATTAGATAAAGATGGCGAGCTTTTAGCGACAAAGCGTTTTGATTTTTCAGCGCTAGGTACAATCCCTGCTGAAAGCGCACGTCCTTGGATTTTTACTTTTGAAAAAGAAACACAAAAACAAGTGCTAGACGGTCTACCTGAAGATGGCTGGCAAATCGCCTTTAACCTTGTGTATTTACGTGGGCACCAATTAGATTTAGACCCATCTTGGGAAGAACAATTAACAAAAGAACAAAAAGCACAGCTTGAAGAGATCGTCAGTAAATTGCCTGAGTTAGGTGACTCTGAAGTAAACTTCACAGGTTTCCAAATTCGTGAGGTCGAAGATGGTAGCTTGCAAGCCACGGTCTTCATTCGCAATGGTAATAATCGTGCTGTCAACTTAGAGCAGCTGCCGCTAGAGATTTATGATGCGAATAGTAAACGTATTGCCAACGGCTCGTTTAAAATGGACCCTGCCATCACAGTAGAAGGCAATACAACCAAACCATGGACATTTATCTTCCCAGCTAATCTTGTCGATACAACTGATGCCGATTTATCACGCTGGTCAGCACGCGTTGCTCAACAAGCATAATCATACAAAAAGACGGTTTCTCCTTTTGAGAAACCGTCTTTTCTTATGCATTATCTTTTTTACTTTTGCCAAACTTAGCAAGCAATTTACGCACTAACTCTTTAAACTCCTGAATACCAAATAACCAATATAACGCTACTAAACTACTGCCAAATATCGCAACACCTACAAAAAACGTAAGGAACTTGTTGTCAAATTGTAAGTAAGTACTAGATAAATATACGATTAACGTAATTAAAATAAATGGCGGCCATGCTCTAAAATAATGGGCACTTGGATCAAACATACCAAATTTTAATTTGTACTTAAATCGCGCATGTAAAACGAGCATAAGATAATTAGTGAAGGAACTAATCAGCGTTCCCCATGCAATTGCCATAGCACCATATTCTTTTGTGAAATAAACCATAATAAAAATATTAATGCCAATTACGTTAACAATACTGTAAATGACAGGTGCTAATGAATTACCTTTAGCATAATAAAACCGTGTAATATACATATTCGCTGCTAAAAAATACATGGATAAAGAAAAGATAGCAAAGACAGGAGCTGTCATAGCAGTCGATTGCTCATTAAATTGCCCATATTGGAACACCACTTGAATAAGGTTTGTTGAATAAAAGTAAGAATATACGGTTACAGGTAATAACAATAATAGAAGGTAATGCAGTCCTTTAGAATAGAGACTTCGAATGCCCTCAATATCATTCTCACCCTCTTTTCGACTTAGCACAGGATAAATAACCGTTGTTACAGCTGTTATTAAAATGGCTTGCGGAAATTGCATTAAACGTGAGGCATAGTTAACAGCAGAAATTGCCCCTTCTCCTAAACCTGTTGCAAACAAACGATGTAATAATGCATAAAATTGTATTGTTGCGCCACCAATCACTAATGGCAACACCATTAACCACAATTCTTTTGTTGATAAATTGTGTGTAAATGAAATCCCAACAGGATGTGACTTTAATTTGCGATAGCCAATAATTAAGAAGAATAGCATAATAACTGCACTTAATAATGCACTAACTCCATAACCAAATGGCCCAATCACAACGGATAATGCAACCCCAATAATTAAAAATGCTGCATTATAAATTAATATCGCAAAACTGGACAAATGGAATTTATCATGTAGATTAAGTAAGCCACTATACCAAGAAGATAATACAAGTAAGACCGAAGATGGCATCATCCAATAATATAATTTCGCTGCTAGCACATAAATTTTTTCAGATTTTTCTTCCCCACCAACATCAAAAACATGAAGCATTGAGTCTGCAAAGAACATCATAATAGCGGTTAAAATCAACGTTGTAAACAATACGATTGTAAATGATTGTTTAACAAATAATGGCCGATTTGTATTTTCACGATTGTAAATCGAGATAACAGCTGTTGTAAAAGCACCACCTACAGCCAAGTATAAAAAATTAGGAATGGTATAGGCAGTAAAAATACTATCTGCATAATATGAAGAACCATATTGCATACCAATAACCATCTCACGCAGAAAACCAAACATACGCGCTACAATATTAATAATAGCTACTGCTCCGATGATTTTGAAAAACTTATTCATACACGTCTACCGCCTTTAGCAGCAACCTCATAAATCTGTTGCAATTGTGCGGTAATATTCTTTTCATCATGCTGCTCTAACACCGCATTCACTGCTGAAACGTGGTAATAGTCGTCCGCCACACGTGTCGTTGCACGTTTCATCTCCTGTGCTAATTCTGATGCATGATGTGGTGGCACAAGGTGACCTGCACCATTATTTAATAAAGATACTAAACCTCCAACTTGGGTAGCAATAACAGGTGTACCTGCAGCTAACGCTTCTAACGCTACTAAACCAAAGCCTTCTAAATGAGAGGGTAAGACAAACACATCTGCCGCTTGAAACCACTTAACAAGCTCTTGTTGTGCTAATGGATCAATAAATTGTACATCCTCGTCAATGAAAGGTTGCAACTTTTTCTGGAAACCTTCATCACGTCTTGCACCAATGATCGTTAATTTAACGGGCTTTTCACAAGATGTTTTCACCATTTGAAAAGCTTGAACAAGCTCTTCCACACCTTTTTGTTCAATAACATTACCAACAAATAAAAAATGAAAAGCGTCCTGTGCAAGATGAACTTGCTCCCGTGCTATATTTTTATCAATAGGATAGAAAATGCGACGATTGACACCCATACTTAAAACGGAAATCTTTTCTTTAGGTATGGAAAAATCATGCTCGATTTGTTCCGCTAGCACAGGGCCCACTGCAATGACATGCTCACTATTTTTTAAAATGGTTTCTGTCCAATTGTGTAAGCGAGTGCTTTTTTTAGCCATACGTTCAATATCGCCACCATGGGCTGTTACAACATAAGGAATACCAAATAAGCGTTTAACAATAAGCGCTAACATTCCAGAAGGGAATGCATAATGGGCATGTGTAACACTGATTTGTTTACGTTGACGAAAAGCGGTTGTAAGGGTTTTTAAGCCCCATTTCATATATTTTTTTATAACAGGCCATTTACCTGTTGTAGGGTCATCATTTACAGCAATCACAACATTCATGCCTGCCTCTTCTAATGCACGCACTTGGTTTTTAACGAAAATACCAAAAGATAAATGATTGTCGGTAGGATACATGTTGCTAATGATTAAAATTTTCTTCATAGCTCCTTCACCGCCCTTTTCATTAATTCTTTACCTTTCATGGCTTCGCTATGAATGTGATTGGCAATTTGTTTCGTTTCGATAATAAGCTCATCCCAGTTCTCGTTCATCTTTTGGATAGACTTTGCCACAATCTTAGGATCTCTTGCAATATCCTCCATGGATAAACAGCGATCTGATGCATTGACTAAAGACATAAAATCTTGCACCTTCACATGATAAGAAATAGCAAGGACAGGTGTTTCAGCATCTGTTGCTAAAATAAGTGAATGCAAACGTGTGCCTATAACAATATCTTGCTCTGCTACTACTTCTAATAAGCGATCTGGATACAAGTTTTCATCTAATATTTGCACACGATTATGATAGCGCATCTTTTTTTGAATATCCTTCGTTACTGTAACATCTTGAGGATATTTGGTTGCAAAAAATGTAATCTCTACATCCTGTGCTTCAAGTAATGCATCTAAATTATTTGCCATACTTGTAATATATTCGTCATACTTTTGAATATTTCCTTCTGGCCAATAGTTTGCATTATAGTAAGGCACTGCAGAAACACCAATTTTCTTTGGCTTTTTTGCATACGTTGTTTTTTCCTGCTTTAATGTAAACGCAGGGTCTCCAATAACGGCTACATCCTTTTTGACGCCTATACGTTCAAGTAGTTCCTTTGACTCGGGGTCTCTTACAGAAACATTCTCTGCATAACTACACATCACACGGATAAATAACTTACCTGTAATGGTATCGAGAGGGCCTGCGCCACAACCATAAATAATATAAGGTACTTTCATTTGCTTGGCCATCATGGCATATGTGCCATAAAGATGAGCTTCTCTACGATAAAAATCCATTAAAATGCCGCCACCACCAATGATTAATAAATCAAATTGTGCTACATAACGTTTATTATTTTTATACGTATGAATAAAAGTTTTATACAGGTTGCCTTTCCGATAATACAAAGGATAACTTGTCACGCCGTAGCGTTCGGATGTTTGTTGTGTATTGTTACTAAACACCGTAATGTCCTTATCTTCAACAGGGAACGTTTCTTTTACTTGTTTGAGAATGCTGTATAAAATAGCTTCATCGCCATTATTGTCATTCCCATAGTTCCCAACAATACCTATTTTCATTCCATTACATCCTTTTATCCCCGGCTCATTTTATCAAGCCATTTTTTTTAATAAAGTGATTATACCATAGCTTCACAAGTGTACTTATTTTTTCTGTACAAAGGAAGAGCTGGCCCAAACGTTACAAAATAACGCTGAGGTCAGCTCCATGTTCATTTGACTTGTAAACTATTATAAAGGAATACGCTAAAGTGAATGCGACTAATAGCTTGACCTGGCTTAAAGGTTTGGTCGAGATAGCCAGTTGCTACACCATTATGCACAAGCGTTTGAATATAATCATATGCCCAAAAATCTTGAGAAACATCCGTAAATACTTTATCGTTTGAGCCTGTTAAATTAAAGGCTTCTACGATCATTTTTGACATATGTGCACGTGTTACATTATTTTGCGGGTTAAAATAACCATCTGCGCCACTAATAATACCAGCTGTTGTTAACGCCGCTATTTCATTGTAATACACATGCCCCTTAGGTACATCTTTATAACCTGGGTCTTGCACATTCGTTGTATCTAACTGCAATACTTTAGTTAAAATTAATGCTGCATGTTGACGTGAAATCGGATTATCCGGTAAAAATCTACCATCAGGATAACCATTAATATAGTTGTGTTGTACTAAATAAGCTAATTCTTTCTCATATCTATGATTGGGTGGGACATCTGTAAACAGCCCCTTTTTAGCGATAGTTACGTTAACAGCCACGGATTGATTACCTAATGTAGCGACAACTTTACCTTTTGTACCAGCATTTTTTGCTGTAAAAGTACCATTCCCCGCAATGCTCCCTATATCACCTTCTACGGACCACTTCACTTGGCGCTCATCATATAATATGTTTTGCCCTGTATCATCCTTAATATCTTTAAGCGTAAAGCGCAATTGCTCACCTTCTTTTAAGGTACGGTCTCCTTCAGCAATTGTCATTGTAGTAGGGCCTGCAACCGTCTTAACAGGGAATGAATTTACTACTGTGCCATCATGCATCACATAGATGCGGTCATCTCCTGCTTTTGTCGTTTGGTAGCTCATGCCATTTGTAGTCAAAGTGCCATGCTGTGAAGAAAGTGTAATATGCCCGTCAATCGGCAAGCTATTACGATTTTTATCTTGCACTAAACTTACCGTAATACGCGAACCATTTCCTTCTAATATAGGGATATCATTTTCAATACGGAATAACATATGCTTTGCAACACTAACAGGCTCTAATGACACTGCCTGTAATATCGTAGATACTGCCCTTTGTGCGCCACCACCATTAGATGTACGGTTAGCTAACACGATTTGATTACTTCCATAATTACGAATGCCCATTGTGGTTGAGCCACCGCCATCTAAGTTAATCGCTCGCTCCACACCTAATGACACTAAATAATTTGCCAATTGTACCATGTTCATGCCTTCACTATGACTTTGACGTCCATCTACTGTAATAAGATGCACCTTTTTACCACCATCTGATGTAGCTACAATCGTGCGAGGAGCCTTTTCTTTGGCACGCCAACTATTTGTACTCATCATAATGTATGGCTTACTATCTTTTACTAACATAGGGCCACTTGCAATGATATAATCTGCATTCTTCCATTTATCATCTATGCTAAAGTTCACAGCAATTTCTTCTCCGATTTTAACATCTCCATATTTTTTGTGCCAATCACCACCCTGCATAGAAACGACGAAAGCTGTACGTGGAATAGTTAAACGCTCTGTAGAATTATAGGGCTTAATATGGGTCACTTTGCCTTTTAAAGTTTGCCCAAACGTATTGCGGGTAATCTCTTGCCCTGTATCCACAACAAATTCAAAGCCATACTGATTCGTATCGGTATGTGTTTTATAAAATTGTGGTGTGTAGATAACAGCCTCATAAATATTACGTTGACGATTTAATCCTGACATCGCTTCCGTTTTGCCGCCTCGCTTTAATGTAATACCAAAATCAAAGTAATCAATTAAACCTTTCCCATCAGCTGTCATACCAAATGCAGTAGGTACATTTAAATATTCGTCACTACCTTGTGACACTGTACCACCATTTACAATGACATTATCTTTTGCAAGTAGGAATAACGGATAGCCTTCTGCCATATTAAAAAAGCCTGCATTAATAGCACCTACAACACGATTGCCCTCTCGTGAATTTTTCATAGCTAAGGAGGTTGTTGTTTCTTTACCATTTACACGGGTTGGTAAACCCAATTGTACTTCTGTTTTACCAGGCGCTACATCTACTGCTATATGATTGATGGATTGAGGTGCTCCTGTAGAATATTTATATTGTTTATACCAAACATCTTCTGACAGACCAAAACTTTTATCAATTGTTTGAAACGCAAAGGCATGGGTAGGTAATAATAGCATTGTAAACACAGCGATAATTACCATAAAAACCGATTGCCATTTTCTCATTTTTTTACTTCCTTTCTACGATTTTAATAATTCATACTCTCTTTACGGTATCAAACAATGGGGGGAATTGCTATATTACAATTGTGGCATTTTCTTTATAATACTGTTTCAATAAATTAATCATGTTACAGCTATGTTAGAATGAATTTAGCTATTGAATACTAAGGAGGCGACATCGTGAAAAAACTCTCATTTATTTCACTACTTGCTATCTGTTTTATGCTTGTACTAGCACCACAATCTCAAGCTGCATTTAACGGAGCAGGGTCACACAAAGATGGACTCGATTATTTATTAAAAAAAGGGGCCATTGAAGAATCAATTAACTACAATGCTAGTGTTACTCGTGCACAATTTGCATCATACATTGTCAAATCACTACAAATCACCGCTTATGATGCCGTTTCGTTCACTGACGTTCCAAAGAACTCACCCTATTATGAAGATATTGCTCGAGCTGTAACAGCTGGTATTGTAACAGGCTACACAGATGATACCTTTAAACCTGATACGTACATCTCTCGTCAACATATGGCTGTTATGCTAGATCGTTTAATGGACTATGCTAAAATCGACAAAAAGAAAGGGACAAAAACCTTTGCTGACCATGATAAAATCAATGCTGATTATCGTGATATTGTCATGACAGCTTCCGAAATGGGCATCATTCAAGGAAAGCAAGGTTATTTCAATCCCCAAAATAACGCAACAATTGCTCAATCAGCAACATTTATTTATCGCACAATGCAATATACTAACGACCCTGAAGTTAAACCTGGCGAAAAGCCTGAGGAACCAGACAACCCAGCACCTACTGGCGATTACCAATTGCAAAAAATTGAATATGGTCGTTTAATTCCTGTAAGAGGATTTGCTTCGTTTAGCGATGCTTCTAAAGCAATGGGGAATAATCATGTGATTACTTTGCATGGACGTGTCGTTAATATGGGAACAGGATTTGCGGTAGCTAATAAATATATTTCTTATAAATCAGAGAATATTAATGATGTTATGGCTGTAGCTGAAAATACGGAGATGGAGTTTATTAGTAGTGATGGTAAGAATGCGCGTGTTCGTCTTTCTGGTCACGTGAGTACGGTAAGTTTAAATGATATTACTTTATATCCCTTTGGCACTTCTAAAGGTCGTTCTTATTATCAAAATGTAAATGGTGAGTTAATTCATTATTTATATAAACACTCTTCTAATCAATACTATGCATCTTATGTTGTAGGTAAAGCACCTAGCTCAATGAAGCCAAACGTACGCTATCATAGTTGGAATGGCATTCACTTCAATGGAGATGGTACATCAGAAGAGGCGTATAACTATTATCAGTTCTTACCAGCGCGCTCTACAACAAGTTACACAGCCCAAGAGATTGATAACTATGTTATGCAACAATTGCGTAATTTAGATGCCAATGGCGGCATTTGGATTAATGGCGTGAATCATAAAAATGCTGCTTCTAAAAGTAAATTAATCGGTATTGGTTCTGCATTGAAACGTGTGGAGCAACAACATAATATTAATGCCATGCTTATTTTATCATTAGCATTCCATGAGAGTGCTTACGGCATGAGTGATCATGCACAAAAATTAAACAACTTATTTGGCTTATATGTGTATGACACAAATCCTTTAAATAAAAACTTTGCCTCGATTGAAGCAAACATTAACGAGTTAGTTTCTAAGTTTTGGCAACCAAACTATATTACACCTGGTGGTTGGTATGCAAATGGCGCTGTTGTAGGCTCAAAAGCATTTGGCTTTAATGTTAAATACGCTTCTGACCCATTCTGGGGAGCTAAAATTGCAGGTCACTACTACCGTGCTGACCGCGCGATGGGCTTTAAAGATGCGGGCAAATACACGATTGGCTTAACAACATCTGCTAATTTACCTGTGCGTACAGTAGCCACAACGTACAATAACACACCATTCTTTACGTATAAGCGTGCAGGCATGCCTGTCATTATTACAAGTGGTAATATCCCTGATTGGTATGAATTATTGTCTGACAAGCTATACAATGGGCGTGTCTATGTACCAAAAGCTAATGTTCGTATCATTCCAACAGTAAAATAACTTTAATCATGAGTTCAGTCCATGGCTGAACTCATTTTTTATACAAAAAAACTGTATCTCATTTAAATAAGATACAGCTTATTATTATTTCATTAGATTAAATTGTAAACCACTAGCACTTTTAGGCTCCGTTTTAATAATGGCTGATGCTAATATTACAAAACCTAACATTAACACAAAGATCAAATCAAGCAAGCCAGTGTGCATTGATATCGTAAACATCGTCACAACAAAGGCATATGCTACGGTATGGAAAGTATGCGTACCGCCTTGTTTTACTTTATTGTAAACCATAGATACGACTGCTCCATATAATAAGAAGCCAATTGCGACTAATAAGTAGCCGCCGTCTAAAAATAGTTGCCCAATAAATGTTGGGGTCGTTGTACGATTTTCACGTGTGATAAACTTCCCGTCTTTTACACTTAATGAGTTAACAATTTGTGTAACACGCATACGTGGCGATACTTGTTCACCTGGTAAGATTGTATTAAAGACACCTGCATGTATTTCACCATTCAAATAACCATTCTCATCAGTATATTCAATAATACGGCTTAATACAATATGCCCTGTCACACTCTCTCCATTCAATCCACGAATCCATTTAGGCGTTTGATTTACTTTTTGTTCTGTTGTTACAAGACGTTCTTTTTTATCTTCACTTAATTCTGAGATATCTGGTTGGTCACGGTTGTTAAACTCTTTTGATGTGTCCTCTGTCACAACACGTAAGAAACCAAACATAGAGAAGGTAATACCAATAATCAACAACGCACTAAGGAACCAAGTCAGTTTCACTCGTTGTACAGTATAGTGGAACACAATAATCCCTGTAAATAACATTAATACTAATGGTGTACGATAACCCATTAATAAGAATAAAGACATAACTACTGCAAATGCTGCTGCATAGATGATGGCTTTTTTCCATGTCATGGCTTTTTCTTTTACCATACGATAAGAAAGTAACAGTAATGCACCAAACCATAATAAATGTGTGAAGAACATTAATTTAGGTGGTAAATTACGTCGTACAGATTCATCGGCTAAGCCAAAGCCAGCTTTAATTGTAATTAGTACATAAGCCACTAACCCAATTAACATTAAACCGACAATAAAATGCACAACATACTTGCCCAATTTCGCTAAACCAAAGGATGGGAATGTCCAACCTAAACGGTCAATTACGTATACACCTATATAATAGAAAATAAGCGCGACAATAACAGATGGCCAAATAGAATAAGTAATGTTGAAGAGCTCAAAACGGTGGAAATCAAATAAGCTCGTGAAGAAATAAAGCACTAGAATAAACGGTAAAAAAAAGTATGGTGAAAATGTATCAATCCGATTCATTTTCTCTAATAAAGTTCTTACATTTTTCATACGTCTGCCATCTTAAATCGATGTACAACCTCCTCAAATAAAATAAAAATTAACTTACCAACATTTTTATAGTCTAACACAAAACTTTAATTATTATATCATAAATCCTATATATCTATACGTTTGTCACATAATTTATGCTACAATTTGTTTGGTAATACTAAACTGAAATGGAGGTATTAGATTTTGAAAAAAATAGTCTTTAGTCTGTTTCTCCTTACTTTCTTATTAATTATACCTACAGCTCAAGCAAATGCACAAAAAATTGGCATAATGTTTTCAGAAAGCAGTGAAAAATATGCAGACACAGTGCATCCTGCTGGCAAGTATAAAAACAAGGATGTTTCAGCAAAAGTGGACTATAGTTCTACTTACGATAAAGAACTAAAGGCTTACCATATGTATCAACAACTTGGATTTGACGTACATAAAGTAAATGAAGCCATGTTAAATGATTTATCCTCATTAAAACAATTTGATGCCATCGTATTTCCTTACACTGTCATGATGAACCATACACAACGTGAAAATGTAAAAGCCTTTGTACAAGCAGGTGGTGGTGCTGTCTTTGCCTTCCAAACGGCGCGCAATGAATCGGCACACTTCCCTCAAGCAGGTAAACCCGATATCTCTCCACTAATTTTTCATGTTGACTCTTGGGTATTTGAATGGGATAACTTAACTGAAGTATTTCAATCTCGTTTTATTGATGATGTTAGACTACGCAACTTTGATGTAGTCAATACCAACCAATCACACCCCATTATACAGTGGTCTACACAAGAACTTGGACGCAACTTAAAAATGACGGATACAAAAACAAACTGGGTTGAAATCATCAAACCATGGCAAAATCAACGCAGTAACATTCAACCTATCTTATTTTTTAAAAACTACGACTACACTGACAAAGCAGCTACTATGAATAGTGACACCTTTGGCGCTGCACATGCCATTCAATATGGTAAAGGTCGCGTCGTCCAAATCGGCTTTAAAATCATGGACTACATTGATGTCGTCGCTAATGATCATTGGGAAGAAGAGAACCGCGGTCATAGCTTTGTTGGTCACAGTGGTTCAGATGATGCTAAAGTATTCATGAAAAATGCGTTGAAGTGGAGCATTGCACCTAATAACAGCAATGCTAAACGTTATTATAACCTGTCCCTGTATACAGACCAACTACAAGCTTATATCTCTCCAAATGGCTTTGTATATCGCGCAACAGCTACTATTAAAAATAATGGTAATGTCCCTGCACGTGGCACGTTAAAAGCAGAAGTATTTGATCAAAATAATAAACGTGTCGGTGTTAGCCATGAACGCTACATACCAGGGTTAGCCGCAGACGCTACAACTAATAACGCAGACCGACGTGATATTAGTGTGCACCGTGAAAAGTTTGAGATTTACATGAAAGGTTTACCTGCTGGTACCTATACGGTGCGTGTTAGCTTCACAGAAGGACGCCCTGACCAAACAGGGAATGGCTTTAATTTCAAGACAATGGCTGAAACAAAAACATTCACGCGTAAAAATGGCTCTAACAATGCGACGTTTGCAAACGTGCCAATGTTCCGTGATGTACCAATAAATAATCCAGCTTATTATGACATCAAAAATCTATACGCTACAGGCATTGTTACAGGCTATGGCGATCATACGTATAAACTGCAAAATGCCATCACGCGTGTACAAGCTGCAACAATGATCTTACGTGCTTTACATATCCAACCTACTACACAACATACTTTACAAGCCAATGACTTACAAAAAGGGCAATATGGCTATGATGTGCTCGCTACAGCTGCAAAATATGGCATTGTCTCTTTACAAAATGGTCGCATCAATGCACAAGCACCAATGACACGTGGTGATATGGCACAAGCATTGACAAATGGCTTCCAGT
Source organism: Lysinibacillus alkalisoli (assembly GCF_014643595.1). Lineage (GTDB taxonomy): Bacteria > Bacillota > Bacilli > Bacillales_A > Planococcaceae > Metalysinibacillus > Metalysinibacillus alkalisoli. Next base: position 487,584 of record NZ_BMJT01000001.1, on the reverse strand, counting down.
TGCGCGGCATCTCACACAAAGCATTCCACGATGTGCCAACATCAAGCCCTTATTACAACTATGTACAAACGCTAGCAGCACTTGCTATTACAACAGGCTATGAAGACCAAACATTCCGTCCTAATCATCCTGTAAATCGTCAAAACTTTGCACAATTCATTAATCGTACATTATATTTCCAATCTAAATAATAAAAAGGAATCGCAGTCACTTGCGATTCCTTTTTGTGTACTATTGTTTTGTATAGTATTGTACAATCCCTCTATAAATTGCATCTGCATAAGCATCTTGCTGATTAATGAGTTTTGGTAAATCATTTTGATTCGTGATAAAGCCTAATTCTACTAAAACAGCTGGGACAATTGTGTTATGGATAACATAGAAGCCCATCTTCTTAACACCACGATTATAAGTTTTTAAATCACTAACAATATTATTATTAATGAATGTTGCTAAGTCAATATCCTCACGGTACATATCACCTGCTGACATACTGTAGTATGTTTCTGTACCATGTGCTGAACCACTTGCAAATGAGTTAACGTGAATACTTACAAAAATCTCTGCTTCATTACGATCTGTAAATGCTGTAATATCCCATAACTCTAAAAACTTATCTGTTGTACGTGTTTGTCTTACATCAGCACCTGCTGCACGTAACTTTGCACTCACTTTATTTGCTACTGCTAAGGTAATATCTTTTTCTCTGTATCTTTTATCAAATGATAATGCCCCTGGGTCTTTACCGCCATGTCCTGCGTCAATCACAATTACGCGATTTTGTAATGGTTTACCATTTTGATTTAATAATTTTAAGTACGATTTATATACCCAAGCTGAGCGACCATTGTAATTGACATTCGCCCAATAGCCAGAAATTTTATTAACCGAAACTTTTTGACCATACTTTAATTGACCTAATAATTGTGATTGATTATTAGCCTGTGCACGAACGTTAACAAAATCAACTGTCACGCGACCAATCGTATTCGTTGGCCCTGGATTTGGGTTTGGATCTGGGTCTGGATTTGGAGCTGATACATCCGTTGTAGCATTTGCTACGACATAACCTGGCACACCTTTATAAATCACTTGGTAATAGCCACCTACTGTTTTATAGACAGGTAATTTAGTCCCTTTAGCAATAATGCCTAATTGTGATATTTTCTTAGAACTTGAAGAGGCACCATAATAAAGATTTAATGCATCATTTGCGGTAACTTCTTTTGTTTTACTACCTAATGACTCACGTGTATCAGGGTCAATATACTCTAAATACGTTTTATAAACGTAAGCAAATTTACCTTTATACGAAATCTTTACCCAATCGCCTAAGAAATCATACACAGCTAAATTGCCACCTTTATTGACAACACCTACAATATTATTGTTAGTAGTAGAAGATGCCGTAGAGCGTACATTTAAGCCATCTGTTGTAGAACGCACGATAGCAATCACATCTTTTGCATCAGGTATATCTGTTTCACCTTTAACAGGTAAATCTAAACGGAAACGATCGTCCATAGCACGAGCAATAAATAATGAGAATTGTGCACGTGTCATGGTATTTGCTGCACCAAAGTCAGCACGTGTACCACTTGGACCAACGGCAATACCATTATAGAAGATAGCATTTACTTCTTTTGCGTACGTATGATTAGCATTCACATCTGAAAAGACAGTATCCATACCTTCATATTCTTTTAAATCCAAGTTAAATGCATGAGCTAATACATATGACATTTCACCACGTGTTAAATCTTCATTAGGTTTAAAACTACCACCTGTTTTAGCAGGGAAATAACCTAATTGATGGGCACGCTCAATGTAACCTGAACGCTCCGTATCTGTTACAGGTACATCTGTAAAACTCGATTTTTCAACTTTCAATGGCTTTTGACCTGTAGCCAATACCACCATTTTAGCTACTTGTGCACGATTTACTTTATTATGAGGTTTAAATAATTTTTGACCATTCTCTGTATAACCACTAATAATACCTTTTTCCACTAATAAATTAATCGCATCTACTTTATCTTGCTCCATACTTGGACTTGCTTTTACATCATTAAACTGACTATTTGCTTGTGCAATCGGTGCAAGTAATAAGACAAAACAAATAGACAGCATCACTGTGCTCCATATTTCTTTACGCCACACAACGACGTCCTCCCTTCAAATCACTCATTATTTATTCATTGGCCCAAAACTTGAGGTACATTCCGTCGTATTTCCCTTATTTTGTGAAGACAACACTCCCTTTAATAATAAGAGGGAGCAATTGCCAAAGCAATTCTCCCTGATATTATACCTATTTGTAAGAACACTTATGTCAACAACTTGTAGCTCATTATAAATGAATAAGTTGCTACTTACTTAATAATAGAACGCTCAATGAAAGCATCTAATTGTGTATGTTTTACATTTTCGCCAACACCGAAACTACCATCAATCTTACCTGTTGTAATTTCGTTAGAAGCTAAAATTTGGATGAACTCGTTAAATTGGTTGTCTGCTGCTACATCAGTAAATGATGTTTCGCCACCTTGGTGTTGTAAACCAAATGCTGTTACTAACACTTTTGAAAGTTGACCACGTGTAATTGGTGATGCTGGATTGAAGTTACCATTACGGTCTCCACCAAAAATACCTAATTTACGTACCGCTTCAATTTCACCTGCATACTCATCTGTATGTTTAACATCATTAAAGTCTGCAATTTTATCTGAAGTATCTAAACCTAATGCTGTAGCAATTTCGTAAGCTACTTGACCACGGTTTGCATATACTGTGTTATCAAAGCTTGATGCATTTACTTCTGGCTTAGCTGCTTCTACAGGATTGATGCCAGAGATGCGTACTGCACCTTGGTAACGAGCGCCCCAATAGTATGGGTCGTTAATGCTTGCATAGCTAACACCTTTAGACGTACTAGAGTTAATGAATTGACCATTGCCTGTGTAAATCCCAACATGTGTTAGTGAACCTGCTGTATTAAAGAATACTAAGTCACCAGCTTGTAAATTGCTTTTTGATACTTTAGCGCCACGAGCGTATTGATCCCATGTCGTACGACCAATGTCAATACCTACATCGCGGAATACTTGACGAGTGAATCCTGAGCAGTCAAAACCTGATGTTGTTGTACCACCCCAACGATAAGGAATACCTAAATATTTGTTACCGTTTTGGATAAGTTGTGATGGTGTTGCCGCCTCTGCTGTGTCTGACTCACCTGGTGTTGCTGAAAAAATCATAAATGCTGCAAATACTGGTAATAACCATTTCTTCTTCATTAGTTTCAATTGCCCCTCTCAAATCTTTTAGTCATATAGTTAACGTTATGTGTAATTGTCGTTTTTTACTGAGGTCTTTTTGACCTGTATATAGACTATCATAAATAAAGAGGTTTTTACTTTTCAATTGTGTAACGGTTTCAAAAAACGCCTCAAACCTTGATATAACTAGGTTTTGAGACGTTTTGTTTTTTTGTTTTTTGTTTTATAACAGCTTTCTGTAATATTGCTGTAACATAGTAACATTATATAACTCACTTTTCCCCTGCAAAATGTTGCACCCAGTAATAATGACCGTTGTAATCTTGCCAGATTCCTACACCAACATGTGTATATTTACGCTTTAAAATATTAGCGCGATGCCCCTCCGACTTCATCCATCCCAGCACAGTTTGTTCGGGTGTAGTAAAGTATCGCGCAATATTTTCCCCATAACCATTAAAACGATAGCCAAACAAATAAGCTTGGTCCCAAGGCTGACCATATGTTGGTGATTTATGATCAAAGTAACCTTTTGTAATCATATCTTGTGCTTTAATTAATGCAATTTGACTTAACTTAGGGTCGTAGATTAAAGGAGGCAGTTCTTTTTTTACGCGCTCTTCATTTGTTAATGTTACGACTTCTTCCATTTTTTCAACATGAAAATTGGTTGTATCAATATAGCGCTTATTTACATAGTCATAAATAATTTCATAGTTTGCCTCTCGCTCTTTAAATTGCAAGCCTCGTTGTAACAACGTAGCAAACTGTGCTCTTGAGATAGTAGCATGTGGTAAAAACATTTGATTTGTTGCACCCTTCATAATATAAAGGTCTACTAAATCATGGATCGTATCATAAGCACTGTCTCCAACCTTCACATCTGTAAACTTACTAGCGTGTTTCTGATCAATTTCAATGTCAAAGGCTGGTGCAACCCAAAGAGCTAAATCACGCTTTGTCATCAACGTATTCCCATTAAAGTATGTTGTTTTTGGAATAATATTCAAGGAGGTTAAACGTTTAATTTCTTCATAGCCTACACTATTCTTTGCTACATCAACAAATTCATGCGATGTCATTTCAGCAGGTTTTTTAGTCGCCCGTGCAAGTGCAATCGCTGCTTCTAATTTTGTGATTTTTTGTTGTGGCTTAAATAAATCATCCTGTTTACCTTTCATCAAATTCAAATCCGTTACTTCTGTAATAGCAGGATAAGCCCAATGCTTAGACGATACATCACGATAAGCGTACGCCGAAATTGTTGTGCTAAATAAAACAAGTACTGTAAATACACTAACGATTATTTTTTGTCTCATTACAACCTCCCCTTACTTCTTTCAATATTGTAACATGTCTTGTTTCCTATTCCTTTTAGAACCATTCAAAAACATGGAATGATAAAGTGTCTTTTCAAAATTATGACATAAAAAATAGTGAAGAACAAAGGCATAAATGATTATTTTCTGCCTTTTTCTCCACTATATAAGGAAGCTTTCTTAAATTTGTTTTAAATAGTCATCAAGTAACCATGCATTATTGATTAATTTTCTTTGCTCTGATGTGAGAGCATCATACGCTTTTTGTGCTGCTAATACTTGTTTTTCAAAGTTCGTACTCTGCTCATCAATAATCGTAATAAGCTCTATTACCTTTCGTGCTGCTGTAATATCTTTATTGGCTTTCTCTAATTTATCATAATTCATCACATGTTTACGTAGAGGTGTTGGTAGTGCCAGATATTGCGCTTGTACTTGGTCAAATTGTGTAAAGTATTGTGATGATGTTGCCGACATTTGAGCAATTAATTCCATAACATGCTCCACTTGTTTACGCTGTGCCTCAGCCTCTAATAATTTGTCATAATTTTGAACGCGCTGTTTATCTGCGTTACTCAATGTGTTGTATTCTTTACGCACTAACTCTGCCATACCAAAATAATTAGGGTCTGATACTTTTAAGGCCGCAATTTTATCATACACCTTAATAACATCAGTCAATGTTAAAAATGCGTTGGCATTATAGACAAATTTTCGCTGTTCTGCTGTTAATTTATCATAAGCTGTCATAACCACTTTATACTGTCTCACCATATCTTGTGCTGTAAAGATATTGTCAATTTTATTCACGACATCTTGAATAGGTTTCGCCATCTTTTCCATAGCTACTAATATTGAATAATTTTTCACTGCTTTTTTACGCTCTGTTGACAAGCCATTATAGACATTGCGTGCGTTAGCTACATTTTTTAAGAACTCATCATTACGAGAATCTGGTAAAGCTGCGATTAACGCATCAATATCGGCTGCGCTCGCAATATTTTTCTCTGCCTCTACTAAAATATCCATATTATTAACTAAAGCTCTTCTCTCATCATCTAAACCATTGTATAGTTGACGCGCCTTTTGTGTATCTTCATGATAGGTTTTGCTTGTTGATTTAATCTTACTAATCGTTTCGACCACTTTTGCCACAGGCTCATAGTACATTAAACGATCATAGTTAGAAACTAAGTTGCGTTGTGTACGATCTAGCTTGCCATATGCTGTACGTGCTGCTGTTGTATCTTTCACAAAAGTTAACAGTTCGGCATCAATTCTATCGATTAATACCATTGTAGTTAGTACAGGTTTTACCGCTTTTTCATGGGTTTGTAACTCTCTTTGGTTGGTAACAAGACGTTTTTGCTGCGTATCGAGTCGGTCTAAAGCAATGCGCGCATTCGTTAGTCTTTGCATATAATCTTCATGTTTTGGCTCTTGTACAGCAAGTTGAATTAAATCAACTACTTCCTTCGCTACAGCAATGGATTCCTCTGCTGCTTCTAATAAGTAATAGTTTTTAATTAAGCGTTGCTCCGTAGCATTTAATGCATCGTATGCTTTACGTAATTGTTCAACATCTTTACTATAGGTTTTACTCGAAGGCTTTAATGAAGCAATATCACCCATTAAGTAAGCTACAGGTTCTACTAGTTTTAAATCATTATAATTCGTTACACGTGATTTAGATATTGGCTCTAACGCATCATACGCTTTACGAGCTGCTTCTACTTTTCTCGTATAGTCACGTTGATTAGGGTCTAAATTTTGAATGAGCTGCACTACTTTTAAGACAGCTTTGTTTTCTTTTTCATAATCTGTTAAGCTTTTAGCATTTTGCACTTGGCGCTTAACATCTGCTGGTAAACGTTGATACTCCTTTGTTAACTTGGCGACTTCTTCTAACATATTCTCAGGTGGTACTTGAAGTAAACTTTCAATTTTAGCATCAAATAAATCCGCTTGTTCAATAATATGTTGATAGTTAACTAGCATTTTGTAATTTGTAATCTTTGGTTGATGGCTATTTTCTAACGCTTTATACTGCTCTTGTGCTTTCGCAACATCCGCTCGGAATGTCTTACTAGCTGGCTTTAATTTATTAATTGCTTCAATGACAGTAACATATTGATTAGCTTGCTCTACAAATGTGTAGTTTGTAACATATTCTTTATGCTGTGTCGATAACTTATCGTAGGCTTTATTTGCTGCCTTTAATTTATTAGCAAAGTCTCTTGCCTGTTCATCTAATTTAGAAATTTGGTCAATGACTTTTAATACAGCATTAAATTCTTTTTCATGCTTTTGTAAATCTTTTGTATTCGTTACTTGTTTCTTAATAGCGGATGGCAATAAATCAAGTTTCTCACGTGCTTCTTTTAAAGTGGCAATATAGTCATTCTTACTTAAATTTTTATCATCAAGTTTTTTAATTTGATCAATAATAACGGCTACCGTCGCCTGCTCATTTTCTAAAACATCGAGTTTTTTTAATGCATCTGATTTTAATTTAGCAATTGCCTCATCATGTTGAGCAAGCTCTGTTGGCAGAGTAATGTGCTCTAATGCGTCATATTGTTGACGTGCTTGTTGTAGCGCTTTTTCATAACCTGCCTTCCCTGGCTTTAAATCATTCATAGATTTCGTTAATTGTGCAAATGGTAAGAAGGCTTCAAACTGTGCTTTATTGCTTAATAATGCTTGCTCAGAATCGGTTAATGTAAGGTATGTTTTATTTAATGTTGTCATACGTGCTGCAAAATTTTTATCTAATGGGCGTACTTTAGCTATGTCTTGGTCCAACTTTTGGACATGTTTAATCGTCTTTTCTTTATCTGTCAATACTTTAAGATTTGTCACAATACGTTGTTCAGCTTTATCTAAAGCATTGTAAGCACTGCGCGCCTCTACAATATCTTTTGCCTGTTGAATAGTATTAATCTTCTCTTCTACTGCTTCTACTCGAGTTACGACATCTAATGCTCCATTTAAGTCTGCTTCATTAAAAATAGCTCGGCCTCTTGTATTTTTAAAAGTGGTCGCTTGCTCAACTATCTCTTTTAACTGTGTACGGTACTCAGGCTTATTGGTCGGTTTTAACGTGGTAACTTGTTTTACTATTGCGCTTTCCTCTATATAAGTAGGCATGATATGAGCTGTCATTTGATTGACAAAATCTTGTCCAATCTTTGGTAATGTGGCATAGACTTTCGCAGTATTATCGATTTCCCTTGTATATTCGACACTTGTTTTATAATTTTTGGTTGCTATTGCATGAATCTTTTCGCTTAATGTTTTCGCTTCGTTTAACGACTTTTCAACATTGATAAAATGTTGGTATGCTGCTGTACTATATGTTGGCGTAATGGATAACTCCGCTATTTTTTTGGCGGTTGCACGCAAATTATTATACTCTTCACGTGTATTCTTCACATCCGCCTCTATTGCCATTAAATCTGTCGCTTTTTCAATCACACGCAATTGATCAATAACAGGTACTGCCTCTTGTAAATCTGTGATTGTTTGTTCAAACGTTTGAATATCTGCACCCTTATTCTTAAAATACGTTCTTTGATTAATATCACCATTACCATATTGTAAAGCGTCACCTAAAAATTGATTTAAAATTGCATTACTTGTTGCCTTCACTACATTTTCATACGTTTGATTTGTCGTTAATGTCTTTTGGAATAATTGATTAAGATCTGACTCCACTGTGCCATTTTTATAATCATCATATAAAGTAGCACTCGTTGGCGTTAATCGCGCCATTTGCAAGCCAAGCTGTCGTATTTGTTCGTTATATGTAAAATAGGCTTCGACATAAACGAGTTTTGCCCGCATAAAATTTTGTTCTTCGTTAGTAAAGCCTATACTTGTTAAATCATCTGCCATATAACTTGAGGCTAATGTGATGTCTTCACGTGTTGAATTTTCATTCAACCCTGCAATTAAAGTCGTCAATTGTGTTTTAAGTTCTTCTGGTGTTGCTTGTAACAACATCGCTTTAGTGGGCAGTTGTTCCGTTGTCGTCGCTGCTTCAGCGATAGGTGCCAAAATAGATGGTGTTAATAACACCCCTGCTAAAATACTCGCTTGTATTTTTTTATTCACAACCTTCATCCCTTCTTCAGATCATTCATTATACTTATTATCGACGATTTCATAGGAAATTACAGCTATTTCAGACATAATGATATAAGTATAATGTTTAGGTTTTTTGTTTCAGGGGCATTTTATTTAAACGACCGTCGTTTTTTTGGTATCGTAAAGATGGAGATGGTTGTATAATGATTGGATAGTAACGTCATTTTAGGTTGATTTTGAAGAGAGGAAGCTGTAGATGTTTTACAATTATTCATTTTTTCATAGCTTATTCCACCCCTCTACATTAACTACTGCCGTATCAAATAGTAATGAAATTCGCGGTTATAAACGTCGTGTATTCTTTGTACTATTATTTACTCTAGCAGTTTTTGCTGTACAAAACATTTGGGGCATGGGCACTTCTAGCTTTTCGCATCTATTTGCTACAAATGATGCAAAAACATATTTCACGGCACGTATGATTTCATTTATTGCCACGTTAATTTGGGCTGGTCTATTTTTTATTTTCCATTATTTCTTCGTTTCGTTAATTTTATTTATGTTAACGGAAGTATCTCAAAAATGGATTCGTAAAGTTCAATTATACGTTGTAGCAACGTTAATGATTGAAAAACTCATTTTATTTATCGTCTTTTATATCGTTGGTTATGCAACGAATTTAAATTTCTTCTCTGTAGCACCTTTAGTAGCAAAAGTTACGAATGAAGACTTTGTACTATTTGCACTTAACCAACTTACTATATTTAGTGTATTAACGATTATCATTCAGTACACATTTATTAAACGTTGGATGGAGACAAGTGCTCATAAGCAGTTATTAACAAGAATTATTGGTATTCATGTATTATTTGCTATCATTATTGGTTTACTTAGCGCTCTGCCATTACAAGACTGGATTGTAAGGGGGCTATCTTAATGAAAAAGTTACTTCATTTTATGCGAGAAAAGCCGTGGCAATTTATCGGTTTAACTGTCATGTTAATCCTCATGATCGCTAGTATGTATGCCACTTTTGAGCAAGACAGTAAAGTCACACGCACCTATTTTATTGATGAATTTAAACGAGCAAAAGCCGCTGAACATGAGGCGCAAATTGATAAGCCTGCCATTGTCACACCTGCAAATAAGCAAACTATTGCTGTACCTACTAAAGAGATTGAAAATATTAAAGTACAAGTAGGTCAACAAATTACAACAGCAGATGAATTAGCAACTTATAAAGGTTCAGAAATTGACGATGCGAGCACAAGGCTAAATGCTGAGAAAAGTGCTTACCAAAGTGAACTTAGCACATTGCAATCTGCATTATCTACTGCACAACGCGAGAATAGACCTACAAGTCGCAACCCGCAAGGCAGCATTAAAACACAACAACGTGATAAAGATTTAAATGTAAATGTTCAAGTAGATTTACCTCAACAACAAGACTCTAACAAAACGGCTATTGCAATTATTGAAGGTAATATTGCACAAACCAAACGCCAAATCGAAATTGTTGACGCACAAATTCGTGAGTTACAAGCTAAGCAAGGCGTCATCAGTCCTATTGATGGTGTCATCGCTGACATTAAAGAAGATGCTGGTAATATTGTCTTTGATATTTACAGTGATGAACGTGCCTTACGTACATACGTCAATGAAAAGACTTGGCAACAAGTGACGGAAGATGATGTTGTAAACTTTATGTTAAAGCACACACCTAAAGAGGATGAGCCTATTATGGTAGTTGTGGACGAGGATGCAGATGAGGATGATACATTAACAGCCGTCTTAACTCAAAAGGTATTGTTACCCATCGATCAAACAACGTACTGGGCGTCTCACTTTAAAACAACACACCCTTTAAAAGAAAATCAAGCTTATTATGAACTCATTATGACACCTGATACACCTATTTCGGATATGCCTTACGCAGCTGAAAGTCAGGTAAGCATTATTACAGACCAAAGCACTGAGGCTAATAAAGTGCCTACTAAGTGGGTCAAAAAAGTGACGGAAGTAGAAGAAATTGAAGGTGAAACCTTTAAAACAAAAAGTGAGAATGTCTACACAGTAGGTTATGACGGAAAGATTCGTCTAGAGCCTATCACAATCGACTTTGAATATAAGAAAAATACAATCTTCCAATCCATTATTGAAGATGGCACACCAATCTTAAATCAAACAGAACGTGATGTTATGGCACGCACATTCCGCACAATGCCTATTACTACCGATAAAGCCTATTGGAAACAATTTAAGAAGTTAAAATGGAAAGACTATGTAAAATATAGTATTATGCGTTAATTTTAAAAGCTCAAATCATCCATAACATGATTTGAGCTTTTTGTTTGGTCGTTTATTTATTTCATTTACGTTATAATACCCTTATAGGTATGAAGAGAGGTGATACATATGCAATCTTATAATAACCATTCAAGAAAATTCCCCTTGCAACATTACATTTGGCTACCATTAAGTTTACTATCTTTACTTAGTGCCATTTATTTATTAATTACTAACTTTTCATTATTGACATTATTAATAGCAACAACACTAGTCGTAGCTATTATTGGCGGGATGTTAGCGCGCCTATATGGTCTCAAGTTACAAGACCGTATCATTCGTTTAGAAGAACAATTTCGTTACTACACACTCACCCAACAGCCACTCAGTAATGAACTAACACTACAACAACTTATCGCTTTACGTTTTGCCTCTGATGATGAATATTTGCTATTAGTTGATAAAGCCATCAAAGAAAAACTTTCTCCTGATGATATTAAACGTACGATTCAACAATGGCGCGCTGATCATCAAAGAATATAATAAAGAAGCTTCGCCACAGAGCGAAGCTTCTTTCATTATTATTTTAACACCGTTGTTGAAATACTCTTATATGCATATAAATCATGAATTTCTACAGCTACTTTTGTAACACTTCCCTTTACAGTCTCCACTTCAATGACATAAAAACCTTTATCGCTATTTTTCACATCTATTTTCATAGTGCCATTGTTCTCTGTATAATTTAACTTTGTATTATCTAAAGCATGTACTGTAATATCTTTTACTTTATTTTTGGATAAGTTCTCTAATTGTAAGGTTTCTTCATTCACTTCTTCTAGTGATTTATATGCCAATTTGCCATTGCTATTCTTTACAGACAAACCTAATAAAGTAGAGAACCCACGATACGAGCTCACACGTAAAATATAATCGCCACTCTTTTTAATATCAACATTATGATTATCAATTGTATAATAATTTGGTTGTAATACTAAACCGTTCTCTTCTACATTTACCTTATCAATAGCATGTGTAATAGCATCTGCGTTTATTTGATATGAAGGCTGATAAGCACCTAATAACGTAATATCTTTTACTTCAAGTGTATTATCTTTTACTGTAACATCAATATAATAACGATTCTCTTCATCACCAATGACCACATAACCTGTGCCATCTTCTATGGCATCTAATTGAATGCCTGTAGCGCTTTGAGTGACTTTAACAATAGCCTTAGCCTGATCACTATTAATAACGGTTAATTCTTTCAAACCATACTGTGAAGCTTTAATCGTGTAACTATCTTTTTCTGTAGGCTCTGGATCGATTGGATCTACTGGGTCTACTGGGTCAGGATCTACGGGATCAACAGGGTCAATCGGATCTGGGTCGACAGGGTCGACAGGATCTGGATCGATTGGATCTACTGGTTTTCCTTTGACTGCCTCTGCACGTGTAATAAATAAGGCAAATTGCGAACGCGTCACAACATCATTAGGGCCGAACTTTGTTGCTGAAGCACCTTTTGTTACATTTAATGCATATAATGCTTCCACTAAATCATACAGCTCTGAGCCAACACGTACATCATCAAATGGCATCTCTACTTTATTAGGTGCTTTCAAATGAAAGGCACGCACTAAAATCTCTGCCATTTCTTCTCGTGTAATAGCACGATATAACTTAAATTCGCCATTCGCATAGCCTGGCATAATGCCTGCTTGAGCCAATGCAGCAATTTCCTTATAATTTTGATGCCATGTGCCAACATCTTTAAACTCAGGATTCTTTATATTCGTAGTATCTAATTGTAATACTTTTCCTAGAATAGAGGCTGCTTGAGCTCTTGTCACATGCTGATTAGGCTTAAATGTGCCATCACTATAACCTCTAATAATCCCTCGATCTACTAGCCCTTGAATAGCTTTACCGCTTTCCGAATTAGCATCCACATCTGAAAAACCTGCCGCTTGCGCTTGCATTGGGACAACAATAGCACTTGTTGTTAACGACAATACTACCGCACCTTTAAACCATTTACTTTGATTCATGATTATATTTCCTCCTATGTGTAATGATTTATCTATCCTACTACCTTAACGAAAAGCACAAAATTGTTCAACTCTATCTCTTCAATAAAAAAATACTGCAATAAAAGTACAAACTTTTAACACAGTATTTTTATTCTTCATGTTAAATCTTTAACCATATAAAAATTATCAGCACCTATTTTATCATATAAGCCACTTTTCTTTAAGAAACTGCGCGGTTCTTGAGGTAATTTTTTAATAATAATACGAATATGTTCACTCTCGGCATAATCAAGTAAATTAGCAATCGCTGCCTCACCAGTAGCATCAATAACAGAAACTTCTTCCATTTTCATAATAATGGTTTTTACATCCTCTTGGATCCACGACTCAAATTGGTCTTCAAATTTCTTTGCTGTGCCGAAGAAAAGAGGGCCTTGAATATTATATTTCACTGTAGCCTCTCCAAATTGCATTACCTCAGCTGCTGTAACTTTTTGTTTTTTAATGCGTAATTCACCAATCATTTTCTTTAAAAAGAAAACAGCAGATAACAAAATACCCACTTGCACTGCTACTGTTAGATTAACAAATATCGTTAATAAAAATGTGACCCATAATACAATAGCATCTCCCGAACGCACACGAGCGATTTGAGCAAAAACTTTACGTGCACTCATATTCCATGCTACAAACATTAAAATGGGTGCCATAGCCGCTAGTGGAATATAAGAGGCATAAGGGCTTAATAACACAAGAAACAGTAAAACAAATCCACTTTGGAATATACTTGATAACGGGCTCACCGCTCCTGAACGAATATTAGTTGCTGTACGTGCAATCGCACCTGTTGCTGGGATACCACCAAATAATGGTGTAAAAATATTAGCCAGCCCTTGCCCAAATAATTCACGCTTTGGATTGTGTTTTGTATGTGTCATCTCATCTGCTACAACAGTTGATAATAAGGACTCAATCGCACCTAACATGGCAATAATAAGAGCTGGTTGCCATAACTCTAGCACTTTATTAAAAGTAATTGTCGGTAAAGCAAATTGTGGTAAAGTTTTTGGGATACCACCAAATGCTGTGCCGATTGTCTCTACTCTACCATCTAACCAAATGACAGAGACAATCGTTGGCACAACTAATGCAAATAATAATACAGGTATACGTGGTGCAAATTTTGTAATACTTAAAATCGTAACAAAACCAATGACACCAAGTAACACACTATAGCCATTCCAAGTATGTGCCTGTGCCATTAACTCCATTATGGTTTCATGAAAGTATTCTTTTTTTTCAACACCTGTTAAACCAAAGAAGTTAGCAATTTGTCCAGAAAATATAATGACGGCTATCCCTGCTGTAAAGCCTATTGTCACAGAGCGCGGTACAAAATGAATGAGTTGACTTACCCCAATAAAACTCATAATCAATAAAAATATACCTGCAAGTAAACCCGCAATTAGTAAATCTTCATAACCATATTGCAAAACAATAGCTAATAAAATCGGAATGAATGCACCTGTAGGGCCCGCTACTTGGAAGCGAGAACCACCAAATAATGCGACTAAAAATCCTGCGATAATCGTCGTATAAAGACCATACTCGGGCTTTACACCTGATGCAATGGCAAAAGCCATCCCTAAAGGAATGGCAACAATCCCTACTGTTAATCCAGCAATCAAATCTTTTTTTACATCACTTAATGCATAATTCGTAAAGCGATGATTTTTCAACACAATGCGCCTCCTTATATTTCTTATACAGCTAGTATACGCCTTTTTCTTAAAAATTGTTTGTTTTGTGTATTTTTTTGTATTTTCGGTCTTTTTTTTGTATGAATATTGATTTACTATCGTATAATAATACGTAGGTGGCAACTAGCATTACTTTTTTGCTACACTCATACGTAGTGAAGCATACTATTATGAGTAAAGGCATATGTAAAAAGATTGTTTTATTTAGCTTATCTTTATTTTTAATATAAAATTCAAAAGATATAATAAAGAGACGATATGATGACTAATGAATATAGAAGGAAATGAGGGATATAATATGCGAGCGATTATTATTGATGATGAGCCCATTGCCATTCAGATGTTTGAACGGTTGATTGCAGATATTACTCAACTCGATTTAGTAGCATCTACTACGAATGCTACTCAAGCTCTACCACTAATTACAACACATCTACCAGATGTTGTTTTTTTAGATATTGATTTAGGTATTGCCTCGGGCTTAGAAATTGCAGATCGGATTAATGAACATTTTCCACACATTAAAATTGTATTTATCACTGCTTTTTCTGATTATGCTGTGCAAGCCTTTGAATTAAATGCGATTGATTATTTACTAAAGCCTGTTCAACAAAAGCGCATTGTACAAATGATGATTAAACTATCACAAGCCTCAACAAAACAAGCTGCTACTCAGCAGACCATTCATATAAAAACGTTGTATCAAGGGCGAATGCTCGATCAAGATGGCTCTACAATTAAAGTGCGTACTGAAAAAGTAGAGGAGCTTTTTTATTATTTATGGTATCACCGCTCCGAAGCCATTACGAGAGAACTTATTTTAGACGCATTATGGACAGATTTAGCGCAAGATAAGGCTGTAAATTTAATGCATTCTACATTGTATCAATTGCGAAAAACCTTACATCAATTAGGTTATGACAATGCTATTACCTTAAAAAGCAAACAATATGTGCTTAATGTAGATGTCACTAGTGATTATAATGAATTGATTCACTTGTTAGTACAACCTACACTAACAGAAAAAGATGTTATTCGTCTGTTGGACTTATATCGGGGAGATTTTTTTGAAGTACAAAATTATCACTGGGCACATTTTGAAAGAGAGAAGTTACGTGAAGACATTACCACCTCTTTATTACATTATGTGACAACCGAAACATGTACAGACAATGTTATGATTGCGATTTTAGCCCTTGTTAAAAAGCTCGAATTATATGATGAGGAGTGGGTATTAGCTATAATGGCTTACTTTGCGACACATCATAAGCAAACAAAGCTCATTCATTTTTATAATGAAGTAAAATCACATTGGCAAAATGAACTCGGTTTAGATTTACCCAAAGCGATACAAAATAAATATGTCGATTATATTATTTAATGCTTGCGTGTTTAACGCTTTTTTTATACTAAAAAAACGCAGTGAGCAGCTGCGTCTTTTTAGTCGTCAATTGATATGTTGACTTGAGGATGTACAAGCATAGGCTTGTATTTTAATACGAACGACTTACGTGATACTAAAATGCTTGGCAGACATCTAGTAATGGCAGTGACTGCACTGCCTAATATGTACTATAATAAATGAATTATGAAAAATTTCTTAACAACTATCGTTAAAAAATAAAAAACGAACAGCAAAAACTGTTCGTTTTGAATACGTAGTGAGCAGCTACATATTCGAGATAGGCAAATGAGGAAGTTACACCTCTTCATTTGGCTAGAGTGTTTAGGTAAAATACCTACTCTAAGATAAAACGATTATGCGATATACTAAGATGCTTGGCAGACATTTAGTATTTACAGTAATAACTTACTGCATATGTTATTATAGCTAGCATACTATGAAAAAATTCTGAACATCATTCTTAATAAAAAAGAAGCCTTCTTCGTAACCAGAAGAAGGCTTCTCTTTAGCTATTGAGATTTTGCGGACATCTCATTTGGATAACACTCTCATTTGTTATCTACAATTAGTATAAAAGACCATTTATGAAAAAATTCTGAACAAATTAATCTTATTGATTACATAGTTATCTTTCATTATTAACAAGATGTTGTAATTCAGGCACAATATGCGCCTCTCCTTGTTGGTACAAAATAGCCTTTAAGTTATTAATAGCTGTGCGCTGCATAGCATTTCTCGTAGCTAATGTAGCAGAGCCAATATGTGGTGTTAATACGACTTGGTCAAGTTGTGTAAATGGGTGATCAGCTAGTAATGGCTCTGTCGTAAATACATCTAATCCTGCACCTTGAATACGCTGTTCTTTCAATGCGTTAAGAAGTGCTTGTTCATCTACAACGCCACCTCTTGCTGTGTTAATGAAAATGGCATGTTCTTGCATACAAGCAAATTGCACCTGACCGATGATTTCTTTCGTTTGCTCTGTGAGAGGTAACATCACGATTATAAAATCACATGTAGCACATATCTCATTCAACGATTGATAAACAGCTCCGTATGCTTGTTCGATACGGGGCTTTCTAGAGCGATTATAATAATAAATAGACATATCAAAACCATATTTCAAACGTTTGGCTATCTTTTCACCAATCCTCCCCATCCCTATAATACCTACTTTTTTGCCATATACATCAATACCAAAAAGCGTCTCTGGTACACCTGCTTGCCACTGCTCTGTGCGTATCCATTTATCTAAACGCGTAATCTGACGAGCAACCGCTAACATTAAACCTACTGTCAAATCTGCCACTGTATCATCTAATACATAAGGTGTATGTGTTCCTATTACATGATGTTCTGCCATCGCTTGTACATCAAAGTTATCATAACCCACTGCTATATTACTCACGACCTGTAACGTTGGGCACGCTTGTAATAACTCCCTCGTAATATTACCCATTGGCACTGCGTAACCGACACAACCTTGTAAAGCATCATATTTATTTTGTAATGTCAGATTTGCTGTTCCGACTGAACAATCAAAATATTGCTCTGCTAGTGCCATTATATCTTGGTCTAATGCACATTCAATAAAAATCTTTGGTTTCATCATTGATTGCCTCCTCATCTATTACTTATGGCTATATTAAGCATATCATAGAAATAATTTATCATTCCCATCGTATTTCATACATAAATTACTATTTTTTAATATAACTAACGCGCCAACAAACTATATTCTTTCAATTATTTCAATGCTATACGGATTTTTATCATGCCATTTTTAAAGTTAGGGCGATTTAATTGAGGATTGTCGCACACCACGTGAGGAGGCAATTGCAAAAACAACACCGTTACATGATGCGACGTTATTACCTAAAGGTGCACATACATTTGATGCAACAGATTACTTCTGTGACACCACCTATTGTTATCCTATCGTAGGCAATATTGTAACACACTTTGATGACAATCCTATTTCCGCATCGATTTCACGTTCCTTCATGCCAATCTTTGAAGAAGATCTGCGCACAGCATTAAAAGCAAGTAAAGCATTTACAAAGTTACGCCACTCCTAACCAAAAGGATTGCACTTTTGATCTTAATACAATTGCAAAACACTTGATATCACCATAATTTGTAAAATAAAAAGTGGTAAAGGGATTGATACACATCGCCTTTACCACTTTTTATATCCAGCTCGTTAGTTATTCGCAACTCATAGGTTTTAATTGTTTCAATGGTACATTAATATGAGATTGCAAAGTAGCAAAATCCATATCACTTACTATTTCAGTCACCACAACACCATCTGTTGTAAACTCAAACACGGCATGCTCTGTTACCAACATATCAATTAAGCGTATACCGCTCGTCGGGTACGTTAATTGTGGTACTAATTTTGCGGAGCCGTCTTTCGCAAATAAAGTAGCAGCAGCAATTACCTTTTTAGCGCCTACTACTAAATCCATCGCACCACCTACACCTAGTATCGGTTGACCTGGCACTGCCCAGTTTGCTACCTCTCCTTGAGGATTCACTTGTAAAATACCTAACACAGCAACATCGATATGCCCACCACGAATCATCGCAAATGAATCCGCGCTATTAAAAAAAGCAGCGTGCTTTGCTAGTGTAACTGGTTCTTTACCTGCGGAAATTAAATCGGCATCAATAGCCGCCTCCTCGGGTGGAGGCCCCATGCCAATTAAGCCATTTTCCGATTGTAAATAGACTTCCTTCTCAGCGATAAATGAAGCAACGAGTGTTGGTATACCTACACCTAAGTTAACAGCTTGCCCGTCTTCTAACTCAGCAGCAATTCGCTTTGCAATACGTTCTCTCGCATTAAGCTTCGACATAAAAATCCCCCTCCTTCTTATAAGTTGTTTGTACAATATAATCCACATAAATATGCGGTGTCACAATAGCTTCAGGGTCTAACTTTTCCACAATTTCATCCACTTCAACGATAACAGTCGTCGCTGCTGTTGCCATCATCGGATTGAAATTACGTGCGGTTGTGTGATAAACGAGATTACCTAATCGATCTGCTTTTTTAGCACGAATGAGTGCGATATCACCTTTAATGGCTTTTTCAAAAATATAACGCTCACCGTCTATTGTTCTTTCCTCTTTACCTTCTGCTAACGCTGTGCCTACACCCGTTTTTGTATAAAAGCCTCCAATACCTGCACCACCACAGCGCACCGCTTCTGCTAATGTGCCTTGAGGTAATAAATCAATCGCTAGATTCCCTTCAGACCAAGCCATAACAGCCTCCTTATTAATCGTAAAAAATGACCCTGTTGCTTTTGTAATTTGACCTTGCATAAATAATTTGTGTAAGCCAATGCCACGGTCTCCTAAATTATTACTAACGATATGCAAGTTTTGTGCATGGGATTTGGCTACAATATCAATTAACGTGAGGGCAGAGCCTGATAAACCAAAGCCACCTGCTAATATCGTTTGATTATCCTGGAAAACATGTAATAACTCATCTGTATGAGTAACCATTTTGTTTTTCATATGTTACACTCCTTTATTGTCATAGACGGTTGTTCACTAGCCTTGTATACTTTATAGAAGATACATGTTGAAAGGAGTAGATTATTGTGAGTTCTCCCATTTCGCCTAAAGGAGAAGCTAAGAAAAGGCTTCTCACAGACACAGCCATACAGCTCTTTCGCAAAAAGGGCTATAATAATGTGACTGTGGATGAAATTATTAAACAATGCCAAACTTCTAAAGGCTCGTTTTACCATCATTTCAAGTCAAAATCAGATATTATTAATGAACATTTTGTAGCGGCAGATGTGTATTATAAAGAGATGCTTCTTCACGCACCTGCACATTATGATGCTAAACAACGTTTGCGTTATTTTTTGCTACACATGTTTGATTATTTAGAGCATAATTTTGGTCAGGATTTCTTAACGATTGTCTACTCTACTTCGTTAGAAACAACAACACATAAATATTTTAGAAACCCTAACCGTAAACTTTTTCAAATTTTTGAACAGCTCGTAACAGAAGTAAAAAGCGAGTTCAATTACGAACGCTTACACGTTGCAACAGTTACACAAAGCGTAAAACAAGTTGCAATGGGTATTATTTATTACTGGTGTACCATTCAAGACCCAACGCCACTTGCCAAAGCTGCGGAGCCTTCTGTCGACTTATTGATTAAAGGTCTCGTTTTCGAGTAAAATCGCAATACCTTGACCCCCACCAATGCATAAAGATGCCACACCATACCGTTTATTTCTCAACTTCAACTCCTCTGCAAGTGAGTACGTAACACGTGCACCACTTGCACCTAGAGGATGCCCAAGCGCAATAGCACCACCATTCACATTTACTTTATTGGCATCCACACCCAAATCTTTAATAACAGCTAATGATTGTGCCGCAAAAGCTTCGTTAAACTCAAATAAGTCGATATCATCTAAATGTAACCCCGCTTTTTGAATGACTGCTCTCGTTGCTGGTGCGGGGCCAATGCCCATAATTGTTGGGTCTACACCTACAACAGCTGTGGCAATAATTTTAGCTAACGGTTGCTTATGATGCGTTTTAGCTGCTGCCTCACTCATCAAGACAACGGCTGCCGCACCATCATTTATCCCACTTGCATTAGCTGCTGTTACTGTGCCATCTTGCTTAAAGGTAGGGCGTAGTGAGGCAATTTTGTTCGGGTCTAATGCGGTACGGATATGTTCATCTTGGTCAATTTGATGTTCCTTGCCTTTACGGTCTGTATACATAAATGGCACAATTTCTTGTGCAAAGCGACCACTTTGTTGCGCTTGTGTAGCTTTTTGATGAGAGTGAATGGCAAATGTATCTTGTTCCTCTCGGCTAATATTGTATTGGTCCGCTAAGTTTTCTGCTGTAATCCCCATACCACAACCAATATAAGCATCTGTTAATGTTGCCCATAACATATCTTCAACAATGGGTGCTTTATTAGGCGAGCCAAATCTTGCTCCTTTAATATGTTGAGGGGCTTGCGACATATTCTCTGTACCTCCAGCCAAAACAATAGCACTCTCACCTAATAAAATATTTTTATATCCTTGTACAATTGCTTCAAGCCCTGACCCACATAAGCGATTAACCGTTAAAGCTTGTGACTCGTTTGTCATACCACTTAATAAGCCAATATGTCTTGCTAAATATGGCGAACGCGTCGTCGTTTGAATGACATTACCAAAAATAATTTCATCTACTTCTTTACCTTCAATATTAGCGCGTGTTAATGCTCCTTTTACTGCTGTCACACCTAATTCTAAGTCAGAATGGTCTTTAAAACGTCCCCCATAACTACCGAATGCTGTTCGACTTCCACTCATGATATATACCATGTTACATTCCTCCCGCTACTTTAATATGTTCCATCGTAATGGCACTTGCCTGTGGTGAGGCTAAATAAACGACCATATTAGCAATTTCTTCTGCTGTAATAAAACGCGCCATAGCACGTTTTGGATAAACAATGCGATTGAGGGCTTCTTGTTCACTAATGCCTTCACTCTCCGTAACATCTTGTAATTGTTTTTCAATTAATGGTGTGCGTACTACACCTGGGCATACCGCATTAACTGTAATACCATACGGTGCTCCCTCAATCCCTGTAACATCTGTCAAGCCAATCACACCATGCTTTGCAGCCACATAAGCAGCTTTTTCAGGTGTTGCCATTAACCCATGTACAGAAGAAATATTAATCACACGCCCATACTTTGCTCTTTTCATATGAGGGAAGACATGTTTAGTCATAAGGAAAGGGCCTGTCAACATAACATCAATCAGTTGTTGCCATTGTGCTAACGGAAAGTCCTCCACTTTAGCACGATATTGCAAACCTGCATTATTTACGACAACATCAATCCTTTGTTGCTCCTGTATAATTTGTGCGATGGCGGTTTGTATGGCTTCTTCACTTGTCACATCAACAGCTAAACCTTTAATATGGTGATGTTGATAACTTGAGGCAAGTTGCTGTACAGCCTCCTCATGTAAATCCATGGCATAGACATAATCACCTTGCGCCATAAATTGACTTACAATCGCTTGTCCTATACCACCTGTAGCCCCTGTAACAATTACAATATTTTGCATGATTACTTCTCCTCCTTTTGCACATGATGAGTGTGTAATAAATGTTGTAACAATTCACCATCTCGTACTAATACCAATTCATCAAAACTGCCACCAGGATAGGTAAAGAACCCTTCCCCTGTTTTAATACCGTATTTTTCCTTTGCTACGCGTTCTTTTATCATAGGAAATGGTCGTACAGATGACTCAATCTCACCTTGTAAATTCGTTAACACCTTATCCCATACATCTAAACCACCAAAATCCATTATTTTCAATAAACCGCTCGTCGCATAACGGAATCCTGGACCATCAAATAATACTTTCTCTAAGTCATCCATAGAAATAACACCATCTTCTACTAATGCCAATGCCTCTCTTGCTAATGCCGTTTGAATGCGGTTAGCGACTAAACCAGGCAGCTCCTTTTTAATAGTGACAGGTGTTTTATTAATTTTTTCAAAGAATGCATGCACCTTTGTCATAACCTCTGGCGCAGTATGTTCACCACTTAATAATTCAACGAGCGGCACAATTTGTGCAGGGTTGAAAAAATGTGTTAATAAGACACGGTTTTTCATGCGCTCTACATCTTGCATAATGCTTGATAATGTAAAACTAGATGTGTTAGATGCCAAAATCGCCTCTTCTTTTACAATACCATCAAGCGCCTGAAACAGTTGTTGTTTAATGGGTAACACTTCCACAACACTCTCAATGATCAAGTCACTCTCTGTAAACGCGGTTACATCTGTTGTCCATGTGAGATTAGCTCGTCCTTGTTCTTTAGTTACAAGCAAAGGGTAGCCTTGTTGTAAAAATAAATCATAATACACATCATATTTCTCTTTTGCTTTATTTAGTGCTTCATCATTAACGTCATATACCAACGTTTGATAATCGTGGATGGCAAAATAAAACGCAATGCCAAACCCCATCGTCCCTGAACCAAGTACACCTAAATTTTTCATCCTTTTCCCTCCTAATAAAATGTAATCGCGACAAGTAATGCAGGAATCGCTGCAATAATAGGTGCCAATACGGCTGTAACAAAAACATGCTTATACGCATCTTTATGAGTAAGACCTGTCACGACTAATGTTGTAATAACTGCGCCATTATGTGGTAGTGCATCTAAACCACCTGATGCAATAGATGCCACGCGGTGAAAGGCTTCTGGATTAACACCTAACTTTAAATACGTATCTGTTAATGTCTCCATGGCAATCCCTAAACCACCTGAGCTAGAACCTGTAATCCCTGCTAATAAGGTCGTTGCCACATAGAGTGATACTAATGGATTACCCGGAATATCGGCAATCATATCTTGAAATACAGTAAATCCTGCTGTTGCGGCAATGACAGCACCATAACCAACATCTGCTGATGTATTAATAATAGGTAACACCGCATTAGTTGCGCCAATATTCAGTGTTTTCTTTTTAGCATCAATATAGCGCCAAAATACAAGCGATGTGATAACTACTGTAATCATTAATGTATATAATACTTCCACCTTAAACACATTGAGCAAGAGCAACAATAGTAAGGGTGGGGTTAAACTCACGAATAAATTAGGCAATTTTTTATTCGCATATTTATCTGCTGTTAAACTGGGGTCATCCGATTGCTCTAAATTTTTCATGGATGCATACGTTTCATTACGTTGCTCAGATTTCTTTAGCGCATACTTCATGTACCAAATATTAAAAGCAATAACAGCCACAGTAGCTGTTAAACCAATCCAAGCACCAGCCGTTACTGTTGTGCCTAAATACGTAATGGGAATAATATTTTGAATGGCAGGTGTACCAGGCAACATCGTCATCGTGAATGTAGCAATACCTGTAAAGAATGCGGCAATAAATAAATGCCACGGAATATCCATCTCTTTAAAAATAGGCTTTGCGATTGGTAAAATGGCAAACACTACTACAAATAAACTCACACCCCCATACGTTAAGAAAGCACATACAACCATTATACTAATTAATACACGTAATTTACTTTTCTTTCCTAAAACGCGCAATAAGTATTGTGCAATGGTGCGTGCTGCACCGCTGTCATCCATAAACTTGCCAAACATTGCGGCAAATAAAAAGATAAGGAAATAATTTTTCACATAATTAATAAAGCCAGACATATACACATCTTGAAATGTCTCTAGTATTGGCATTTGGTTGAGTAACATAACAACCAAACTAACTGCT
This sequence comes from Lysinibacillus alkalisoli, assembly GCF_014643595.1. GTDB lineage: Bacteria > Bacillota > Bacilli > Bacillales_A > Planococcaceae > Metalysinibacillus > Metalysinibacillus alkalisoli. The sequence continues at coordinate 463,096 of NZ_BMJT01000001.1, read as the reverse complement.
GGTGCAATAACAATAATCGTAAAGCCACGCATCGCTAGCACAACAAGCAGTATTAAAGAAATTAAAATCGTAATTAAACTCCACAAAATCGCCACCCCCTAAAATTAGACCGCAGTCTGTTTTAAACAACATTAATACATTACTAACGAATTGTAAATAGTATTGTAGAGAATATTTGCAATTAACAGAAAAATACTTTGACAATACAAGCAAGAAGATTTATAGTGTTGAAAAATAGACCGCAGTCTAACAAAGGGAGGATATTCATATGTCACCAATTGCTCAATCGGCTACAAGGAAAACGATGGTTCGTATTTTACCTTTTATTTTATTGTTATATGTTATTGCTTATTTAGATCGTGTAAATTTAGGTTTTGCCGCTTTGCAAATGAATGCTGAGCTTGCCTTAACTGCCGAAGTCTTTGGCTTATTGTCAGGGATTTTCTTTATTGGTTACTTCTTTTTTGAAGTGCCAAGTAATATGTTAATGGAAAAGGTTGGCGCTAAAATTTGGATTGCTCGTATTATGATTACTTGGGGCATTGTCGTTGTCTTAACAGGGTTTGCTCAATCGGCTACACATCTTTACATTTTACGTTTCTTACTTGGGGTATCAGAGGCAGGGTTCTTCCCTGGGGTTATTTTATATTTAACGTATTGGTTTAAAGAGCAACAACGGGGCAAGGCAACTGCTGTGCTATTACTCGCTTTACCATTAGGTGGGTTAATTGGTGCGCCGCTCTCTACATGGATTATTGATAATATTACATGGGCATCAATGGCTGGATGGCGTTGGATGTTTATTCTAGAAGGTATACCTGCTATTTTATTAGGTATCATTACTATCTTCTTCTTAACAAATCGTCCACGTGACGCCAAATGGTTAACCGCTGAAGAACGTGACTGGTTAGAAAACGAGCTTGAACAAGAGCGCGAGGCGAGTCGCAAAGTAAATAAAGTATCAAAGTTAGCCATGTTAAAAGATGCTACGGTGTGGAAACTTTCTGCCTTTTACTTTGCAGGTTACACAGGTGTGTATGGTTTATCATTTTGGATTCCTAGTATCATCAAATCATTATCGGAAAATTCCACCAACTTAGAGATTGGTTGGATTGCGATGTTGCCTGCACTTATTGGCATTCCATCTATTATCTTTACAGGTTGGAATTCAGACCGCACTGGCAATCATAAAGCACATTTAATTGGTTGTTTAAGTATTGCGATTATCGGTTTTATCGGTTGTGGGATAGTGACTTCTTTATGGGGTATGGTAGCAATGCTATCCATTGCCTCTGCAGGTTTATATGGGTTTACGGGTTGTTTCTTTGCTTACTTAACCTTCTTTTTCACAGAGTCAACTGCACCTGTTGGCATTGCACTCGTTAACTCTTTTGCCGCACTTGGTGGTTTTGTAGGCCCAATGATTTTAGGGGTATTCACGTTAAGCTCTGGTATGTACTCACTTGCTATTATTTTGGCAATTGGGCTTGGTATTTTGTTAACAACAAAACGCAAAGTCGAAGTCATAGCTACAGATGACCAAACCATATTATCAAAAGAAATATAAAATACTAGGACAACTGGCTAGCTAAAAACAAAAAGCTTCAGCACAACCAATGCTGAAGCTTTTTAATGTGGAATAAACGTAAAAAATCGAACAGTCTAGCATACGGATCTTTCTTGTTGTGCTAGTTTCTTCACCTTATGCTAAGTTAGCAATAGCTGCTAAAATAGCTGCTGTTTTTGCTTGTTTTTCATCGTTTGTTTCTTCTGGCATCGCTAAAGCTGTATCTATTCCTTGCTGTGCCGTTTCTGTATACATACTCAAATCTGTTGGGATTTGTGATTTTGCATCATCTAATGCCACTTGGATATCATCATCCACTATTTTCACTAATTGCTGTAATGCTTCTTGTATCTTTATAATTTTACTAGCTTTCTCTGCATTTGTTTGTTCAGGCAATTCTAGTGCCTCTTCTAAGAGTTGTCGTGTTGATAGTGTATAAATGGTTAAATCACTCGGTACTTGTTGTAGAATATGTTGTAAACCTTGATCTACAGTGACTAATTGATCTATTGCTTGTGTTAATGCGTACCCTTTTTGTGCTTTTTCTTCGCTCGTTTGCTCAGGTAATTGTAATGCCTCTTCCACGCGTTGTCGTGTTGCTGTTGTATACTTCGTTAAATCACTTGGTACTCGTGCTTTACTCTCATCTAAATACATCATATTTAAAGCGTGGAATAAAGCTTCTTTTTTCGATTGCTTTTGTTGTAAATTTTGCTGTGGCATTGCCAAGATTTGCTCAACAGCTAACTTTGTCTCTTCTGTGTAATGCAATGCTTCTTGCAATGATTGATTCACTTGTACTTGCAGCTCGTAAAGCTCTGCATTTAATATTTGCTCGTCTTCAGACGGCTCTGATGGTGTGGGTGGTGTCGGGTCAATAACAGGAATATCTGGTAATGGCTTATCATATTCTTTTAATTTTTGCCATTGTTCTTGCAGTAATTTTTCACGCTGTTGTTGTTGTGCTTGTAATCTTGCTCTGTCACTTTCTGAAAGCTGATTGAGATATTGATTTTTTAGTTGTGTTTGTTGCTCTTCTAACGCTTTTTGCTCTAACGCACGTTGCTGTACGAATTGTTTTAATCGTTCTGCCTCTAATTCACGTAACTCTCTATTATTAGCTGCTTGTGTTTGTTGGTCTTTTAATCGTTGTGCCAATAATGCTTGCATAGCTTGTTGATTTTTAAGTGCCTGTAACTCTTGCTCTGTATATTGTACTTGTTTAGGATTGCCTAAAAGCTTTCTTGTTTCAGCACTCACAAGATTAGATTTCCAGTCATATGTTTGTTCGTAATTTGTCATAGCTTGTAACAGTGCCCAGCGCATATGCTCTTCACGTGATGCAGTAATCACATCTTGCTCTATTAACCTCTCATTTTCTGACACAATGCGAGAAGTTTGTTCTTCTATCGCTCTAAAGATTGTTGGCGACAAATCAGTATATAATTCTTGCACTGGTGTCTGTATGGGTTTGCTACCAGGTACCACATAAATGGTTTGAGCAGGCGAAATCGTATTACGTGTGCCGCCAACTGTCATAAGGGAATTCATTTCTACAATACCAGATAAAACGCTTAGAGAATTAGCGCCAGTTAGTGGTGAAACGGTAATCAAAAAGTTCGTTCCTTTGCTAACATATTGATTAGTAGGCGTGTTTATAATAAATTTACGTTTTGCCTCTGGATTAATACTCGTAAATGTCTCACCACTATACAAAGTAAGCGTAGCGCCTTTTTGCTTATTCAGTGCCTCTACTTTCAACCAAGCTTGCTGGGTTACTGTAATTTTATCAGCTGTAGTATGCCAAGATAATGTAATAGAAGATGTTTGATCTGTTTTTACTTCATCACCTTTTTCAATGGGTAAACCATTATATGCTTGTACCTTTATACCATTCTCTTTCCAAATCCATACCGTCCCTACTACTTCCTCATACGTAGGGGGAGCTACAGGCTGTTTTGCTTGAGCTGCGTATGTTGGAATGATGAGTAACAATACTAAACTTGCCAATTGAATCCATCTTTTAATAGGCATTATGCATTACTCCTTTTCACTATAATAAAATTGTTTAATTTGATGGTCGCCCGCATCTGTGATATACCAAGCATCTTTATCTTTAGTAATGCTTGTAGGTTGCTTCATTTTTGTAGCAATGGTATGCACTTGACCATTGCGTAATAGACGCACTTGACCATTACTAGTATCCGTAATTAATAAACCATATGCCTCGTCATAATAGAGCCCTCTTGGTGAGTTAAAACGGGCTTTTATTGCCTTACCGTCTATATTGCCACCTTTTTCAAAAATAAATTGACCTGTAATGCTTGCTGGGTCTCCTGCTACCGTTTTTACAGTATGGTTTGTAAAGTCCATGTAACGAATCAGATGATTGCCTGTATCACTGACATACAAATTATCATGTTCGTCTAATGCCAAGCCCATAGGCGCATTAAATTGTGCTTCTGTTATTTTTCCGTCTCTAAAACTACCTACTAATAAGATATCTAAATTCCATTCTGTCATTCGACTAGCTGGCGCATTAATCGTTGTTACAGTACCATCTGTCGCAATTTTACGAATCACATGATTCATCGTATCTGCCACATAAGCCTCACCCTTCTTATTCACCACAATACTTTGTGGTGAATAAAAACGAGCCTGCTCTCCCGCACCATCTGCAGTACCTTGTATGCCATTTCCTGCAACCGTTTGTAATTCGCCATTCACGATTTTGCGTATAGCATGATTGCCTGTATCAGCAATCCAGATTTCATTATTTGGCCCTGTTGTCACTGCTGTCGGCTCTTGTAATAAAGATTGTTCGACTTTGCCATTGATTAAACCGCCCTTTGGCATGCCATAATCATCCCAATCAATAGTAGTGCCTGCATACGTACTCACATTGCCCTCTTTAATTATCTTTATTTTCTGATTATTTTTGTCACTAATAGCGAGTGAACCGTCCGCTAATGTAGTAATGGCTGTCGGTGTTCTAAATTGAGCCGTACGTAATGCCCCGTCACTATCACCAAATATACTACCTGCTACCACCTCTGTTGTCGTTAGTTTAGTCATATCAATAATTTGACTCCTTGACACAAAAGAGGCAAACTGCCCTCTCGTAATAGCTTGCTTAGGTTTAAATTGGGATTGATTTGTAATCTCCAAATACGACAACAATTGTAAAGATAAATGTGCCTCCTCCTTCGCAAGTAGCAAATCTGTAATTCCAGACGTCACCTCTTGTTTTTCAAGTTGGCGAATGGTATGGACGCCGTAAATCTCATCATAGGCACGTGTTAAAATTAAAGCCATATTTTCACGTGTCATCTTCTCATGAGGCTTCAGCTCACCATCAGCGCCTAGAAAAATACCATAATCATATAACAATGCAGCATATTGTACTAAATCATTTTGATCATTTACGGCAACATCTGTAAAACGAGCTTTCGTATTCGCATCTTGTGGTAAATCGTAACCTATAGCTACTAACCATTTGCCAATCATCTTAACAGCATCTGAACGTGTCAATGTTTGTTCAGGTCTAAAAGTACCATCCGCATACCCCGAAATAATGCCTTGTTGTACTAATTGCTGAATGGCCTCAGCATGTGTATTATGAGTTAAATCTGTAAATGTAGCCGCTTCTGTCGTTGCTGGTGCTAATGCTATCACTACGGCTGTCGTTGCCCACATCGCATAATATCTCTTCCTCATATCTCTCCTCCTTTACATTACTTTTATCATAGCAGTAAAAATTTCATTGCACTATTAACATTTGTTAACTTGTTTTTATTGATAAGCGAAATTGGCTCGTTTATTCGATGAAATTACATAAGTTAGATTATATAGTTAACAGTAAAAAGATGAAGCGATGTTAAAAATCGCTTCATCCATGTTTATCGCTTAAGGCTTCAACAGTAATTTGCCGTTTTGCATGTGTAATGTTGTACTAGTAGCTGCTTGTTCATTACCAATAGTATCTTTCACTTTAGAGGTTGCCAATGTAGCTGTCATCCCCACTTCTTTAGATGGTTCAAACGTTAAAATAATAATATTATTATCCCCTGCTGGTGTTACTTTTGTTGCCTTTGTACCATCTATACTAAAGTCACCTAACCCTACCATATCTAACGCTTTAGAATAGGTAATCGTCAGTTGCTGTACTTCACTCTTACCACCTGCTAAAGTACGGTGCCCTGATACGCCATTTAAATTTACAGGTGTTTCAGGCGTGGAGGAACTAGCACGAATAATTTTACTCGCCTCTTCGTCTGTATTAACAGCTATACCGACTTCACGCTCAGTAGCATACACGATATCTTGATTTACTGTGCTATAACCCACTGTTACCACTACACGTTGACCTTTCACTTCAACCTTTGTTGGCACATAGTCTTGACCTTTATCAGCATACCTTAGTTCAACTTCCTTGCCATTTCCCTCTACACCTTTGGCCACTGCCTCAAATGTTAAACCATTCGCATTATAATGAAATGCAGCTTGCTCCGTTGCCTGTACTACGCTTGTAACATCTGTAATCTCAGGCGCCTTTGTATCAACCTTTACTACGAACGGCTCATCATCCATATCAATTTCAAATGTTTCGCCTTTGCTATCTTTTACGACAAAGGAAGCAATATATAGCGTTGCGTAATCTCCATGCTTCCCTTTAATTGCTTGGTTACTATTAGAGGCAATAACACCGCTATTTGTAGAATCAAACTTTACTTGTTCAATAGCTGTAATAGGCTTACTATGACCATCTACTAACATAAGCTGGCGCAACAATACTTGATCTAAGGCATCGCCAGGTTTAGCTAATAATTGATTATCAATAATCGTAACACTTGGCTTTTTACGATTATCCATGATATCAAACTCAGCTGTTACAACCTCGCCATCTACTGTGGCACTGAGTGTAAAGTGCGTTTCGTCTAATTTACGTAAGTCTTCGCTTTTAACTTCACCTGTAAATGGTTTACCATTCAACTGTATAGGAGCTGTTGCTTTTTTCGTTGGTAACCCGTTTTTATCAACACCGTAAATTACAGGTGTAAAGCTTGTCGGCTTACCTTCTTCCTCTACATAATATAAGTCTTTTACATTAAAGAAGGCATAATGGGCAGCATCTGCTTGTGGCTTTTTAACGCCTACTTTAACGGTTTGTTGGTGTCCTTCATACTCAACTGTTACCGTTGTCTCGCCTTCGCTAACGGCTGTGATGTTTACCTCACTATTTTGTACAGTGGCTGTGGCGATGTTATCATCATCTACTTTGACTTTAATCTTGCTGTTGTCGAGTGCAAAAGGTTCGCCAAATTGGTTCTTACCTAATACTGTAACTTTATCCTTATCAAAACCTTCGACACCTTGCACTAATGCCATTTGCTCCATACTTAATACAATTTCATTTAATACCGCTTCAGATTGCACACGTAAACGAATACGCTCTGTAATCTCTCTGCCTTCATGATTTAATACAGGATTATCATTTTGATCTACTAGTTTAGCCGTAATCGTTGCTGTACCCGTTGCCTTTGGTGTAAGTTTGCCTGTAATTTGGTCAACTAATAATACACTCGGTGCATTTGATTCATACACTACTTTTAAATCCGTCATATCTACATCTTGTTCAAATTGGTCGCGTACTGACAAGTTTAAATATTTATCCAGCTCTTTTTCAGTAATCAACTCATCTTGCGCAAAAGTTGGTGACTCATATTCATTCTTTGTTAGGATGCCTTCTGTAGTCGAGACTGTCCAGTATTCTCCAAGCTTTCGTGGTGCCGCAATACTCGACTCTGCTGTAATGGTAACCGTCTTTTTAACACCATTACCTGCGGTTAACGTAATAGGCATCTTACCTGTTGCTGTTGCCGCTAATCGAATAAAACCTTTACCTGTAACAAAAGCATCCGCATACTCACTTGATACAGATAACTCTACATCTTCTGTAATATCAACGCCCGCTTCATCTAGCACACGATAGTCTAATTTACGTCCTTGAATCACGGTTTGATTTTTAATGTCAATGGCTTTTACATTGCCCACTTTGTAAGTGAAATCTTTGTTAATCGTATCCTCACCTAGTGTAATGCCTAATTGGTATCTTTCACTTGGCTCCATGCGGTCACGCAATGTGATTTTTGCACTACGTCCGTCTGCTGCTAGTTCAACACGCTTTACTTGTAATGTTGCCTTTGCGCCTTCTACCTGCACCATTTCAGGCGTCAATTTACTAACAGTACGATTAAACACAACATCAAGTGTATGTGCACTTGTTGGCTTTACTTCTGTAATTTCAGCGAGTGCTACTTCTAAATTAGCTACAGCGCTAATATCACCTGATGAGACTTCAACACGCCCCTTACCCTTTTTTAAACCTGTGGCAATTACTTCATAATGGGATATTTTATTATTTTTATAAATAGGGGTTACTACTTTGCCATCTTTTGAAACAATCTCTAACACACTTGTCGGTATCGCTTTAGCACTTAATGCTGCCTCAAATGGTCGCCCATATTGGTCTAATGTATTGACCTTTAATGTCATCGTATCATTAATGCCAATGACACCCGATTGTGGTTCAATCGTCATGGTTGCCAAACGGCGTGGCTCAGACACTTGTAGTTTATACGTACCTTTAACCTCTGCTTTATTGTCGCTTGTACCAGGTGCTGCGATAATCTCACCACCAATATGCTCACCTTGTTGATACTTCGTTTGGTCAAATCTCAAGGCAATATGCGTAGCTTCATTTTGCGAAACTTCTTCGTAACTTGTACCTGATTTTTTCACATAAACAATGCATACATCTGCTGTAGAGGCTGGCGTTGTTGGTGCTGTTGCTTTTAGTTTAGTACGATCAATTTCTTTTGGCTTTAATATAACATCTTTCGTATTTCTAAATTCGATTGGCTCATAATGATACCCCACATCACCCTCAGCAAAAGTAACTAATGACGTTTGAACTTTAGATAAGCTAGGTGTTGGCTCTACTTGCAGCTCTTTTGTTGCAGTCTTGCCATTAATCGTAATCGTAATCGCCACTTTACCTTCATCCGCTAATGTGAAAGTTTCTTTTTGCGTAGCGCCTTTTCGTTCTAAACTGCCTACCTGCCAATCTACGGTTAGCCCTTTCATCTCAATGCCATGTTGATCTAACACTTTTGCGGTAAGCGCAATAGGGTCACCGTTAAAATATTTTATTTTGTCATCATATTCAATCATTACTTGGTCTACTACTGGTGCTGCTAACACATCAATCGTCTCTGTTATTGTTAAGTCGCCAACTTTAACCGTAATCGTTACTTTGCCATTGTCTTTTAAGACAAATGTTTCTTGTTGTGTACCTGTTTTTAGTTGACTGCCTACTTGCCACTCTACAATTTGCCCTGTCATTGGCTTACCATATTGGTCAAGTACGGCTACGTTCATTTCGACCTCATCATTCTCACGGTAAGCTTGTTGTTGTGCAATCGTTAAGGAGAGTTGCGTTGCCTTTGCTGGTGCAAATTCTTCAACGTCTGTAACAAAGGTTTGACGCTCTGTTTTATTTTTCACTTTATATGTGAAAGTGACTTCAATTTTATCTTTAGGCACTACTTTATCATGCAGTGTTAGCTGTCCGTTACTATAGGCAAAATTAGTTGTTGTCTTACCATTAATCATAACGCTCTCTACTTTAGTGCTTGGTAATAAATCAATGCGATTATTATATTGGTCTACACCGTAATACGTTAGTAACTTCTCTGTCTCATTATCCGCTGTTGGTTGAATAGCTGTATCATCTGTTGCCATTTTTGCAAAATATGGTGACTCATTTTGTACAGTTAACGAACTTACCCAACTTTGTGCCCAGTGATCTATCACATGTACACTATACGTTGTATTATTTTTTAAAGGTTTGCCATCAATTGTGCGGAATATAGCCTCATCTTGATAAATGCCACCACCACTATACATCAAGCGCACACGCTCATTACCATTACGCAACTCAATCCATTTCCCATCAATTCGAGATGCTACGTTCATATCATTTGCTGTAATACGTACAGACACTGCATTATTCACATCTTGTAATGCCGTTATATTGGTTAAATAAATCGTAGGTTGTGAAGGCGTTGGTGTAGTAGGTACAGTAACATGAATACTGCCGTCTACTTTATTTACATTCACCTTAGCCCCGTAGCGTACTTGTAGTCGGTTAATCTCGTCATTTGATAAATACTTGTCGTTTTTAATTAGCTTGCCGAGTATACGGTCTACGCTCCATTTGCCATGTTTAGCTAACTCATACCCGTAATCTTTCATTGTCACGACATGGTTGGTATTTGTTTTAATATGTGTAACGTCTTTACCTGCGGCTAATAAGTTACCTAAATCGGCGCTTGGGAATGTGTACGTGACGCCATCAATTTGGGCATAGACTTCTCTCATCTCATACGTTGCGGCGCTTGCATAAGGCGCAACCGTCGATGTTAACAATGCCGCTGTTGCTAAAGTAGCGGTTATTTTATGTACTTTTGTCATTGTTTTCTTCCTTTCTCTTCGTTTAACTGTTAGTATGTTCCTTTATTATATCGTAATATCTACCCATATTTTCACTGTCTTTAGCCCTATATCACTTGCAAATTTGTGAATAACGCTTTGTTTTCTCTATTTTGAGCCGATATAATGAGGAGAGTAAAGAACAGCTATATTTATTGATGTTATAAGGAGAGATTGCATGAAGAAAATCGGACACTACGCATTAGCAGCAACGCTTGTTATTCCTTCTACAGTTGCTTTTGTTGGTGAGGCTAATGCAGCTACTACTGTTAAAGATGCACCACCTAGCGCAACGACAACGAATGTGGCAAATACCCATCGTGAGCTTGAGCAGTTAATTAACGTGCGACTATTCAATCACGAAACGTATTTTGAATTACATTTTAATCGCAATAAAAATCAAAACATACAAGTGAAAGACCTCATTCAACACGTGGAGTCTTATTTGAATGAAAACTATAATTTAAAAGAAGAAAACCCCTACTTAGGTTGGTCGATTAAAAAGAATAAAGTGGAAGGGATCGACGGGCAAGAAAAAATGACAATGGCCATTACCGTAGAGTACCGCAATACACTTGACCAAGAAGTAGAAGTGGATAAGTTAGTCGAGGCGATTTCTAACGAGATTATCACCGCTAATATGACTAACTTTGAAAAAACAAAAGCCATTTATGATTACGTCACGACAGACCATTTACTCACAACATTAAATCAATCCGATACAGCGAAATCGGTACATACTTTACTCAAAAAAAATAACGGTGCATCATTAGCTTACGCTTTATTCATGTATCGTTTACTTACGTATAATAAAATCCAAGCAAAAGTAATAGAAGGCTCGATTTTAGGCGCACCTCCTACAAATTTAGATGCCCAACATTTTTGGAACTATGTGTATCTCGATAATCGTTGGTATCATATTGATGCGGCACTTGGCAGTGGTTACACCGGTTTAATAGAAGTATTCCCGTATGATACCTTTTTATTATCAACGAATACGATGCGTAAAACGCATAACTGGAAAGACTACAGCAATATTCATGCCACAGATGCACAATACGAAAAATACCGCACTGCCAAAAAATTAGATATCTCTAAAAATTACACGATTACAATTAATCCACAAGACCAACTTGTCATTAACAATAAAAAACTAGATGGTTACCGTGTACAAGATTTTGCCTACGATGCTAAAAACAACTGGATTTATTTTATCGGTTTATCACATGGCAGCTATTTATATAAAATCCGCCCTGATGGTACAGGCTTCACTGTCGTTAATCGAGAGCAAGGAAAAAAGGTAGCCATTAAAAAGAATGGCAAAACACAGCAACTCGTTTACCGCACTATTAATGGCCGTGACCAAGTGACAACGATTGAATTACAGGCTGATGTTGACAAGCGTGACGCTAAAAATGTAGAGCGTAAAATTGATGCCCTTGATTTAAACCACGTCACCGTAAATGAAGTAGCGGATATTCGTGTAGATTATAATCAATTAAGCCCTGATGCCCGCCTTTACTTACCGCAACAAACCGAAACAAAGTGGGCAGTGGCGCAAAACAAATTAACCCCTTCTGAAAAGAAAGTCGTTGATGTCATTGTAGGCATTGCCTTATTGGATGACTTAAAGCCAACATACCGCACAGATGTAGAGGCGGCGCGCAAAAATTACGATGCCCTATCTCAACAGGAGCAACGTGATGTATCCAATTATCGTGAGTTAACAGATGCCGAGCAACAAGTCATTAAAAACTTATCACTTGCCTTTGAGCTCGACAAAACACTGGAAAAACTGAATCTCGATATGAGCAATTATCAAGAGCAAATCTTGCGCTCACGTGATACGTTCCATCAACTGACATTTGCACAGCAAACATTAGTAACGCAAGACCAAAAGCTCTACAATATGTACGAGGAAGTTAAAAAATATAATAAAGTAGGCGCTGACTTTGACTATCGTTTAGAGGTGCTAGAGGATAATGACCCGCGCCTCATTGAAAAAGTGCAAGCACTGCGTGAATTATATGACACCATCACTATTGGCGAAGAACGCAATATTAAACGTTACGACAGACTGTTAACATTAGAGCGCACGGTACAAGCTATTGAAAACAAACTGAGTGGCTGGCAAGGTCAAATCGACAACATTTATACCCATATGCAACAAGTACAAAATGCAACCGTTGATGAGCCAGTCGAGATTGTAAAAGACTTTGTCGAGCGACTTATTTTACTGCGTGAAGCTTACACAAAATTTACTCCTGCTGAACAAGCACTCCTAACAGACGAGTACAAGCAGTTAGAAGAAATGGAAGCCTACGCAAAAATGCGCTTCCGTGATACAAACAAGGATGATAAGGGCGTTTATGTCGTGATTGAGTTAGAGAAGGCTATTGACCAACTCTATCTTGACTCGCGTGAGTTAGAAAAACAAATGACCCCTGTGTTAGACCGCTTTTATCAACTAACCGAGAACGAACAATACAGTGTACAAAACTATAAACGTCTCTTACGTCTTGAAAAAGCATTACCTTATAAAAAAGATATTGTGACCGTCATGCAAAAAATTGATAAAACGAACCAACCGATGAAGTGGACGCAATTTAAAGCTGCCACATACGATGCCCGTTTATCATACGACCGTCTACCAGAAGACGCTAAACCTGAGGTGAGCAATTACAGCGACTTACTTGCCGCTGAAAAGAAAGTAAAAGAAGGCAATAAAGAGGAAGACCCAAAGCCACCTGTCATTAAGCCGCCTACCTCTAACGACCAAATCGTTGTAGAGGGCAAACAACAAGCAACTGAGCATACATTCGACATCCCTAACAGCATTGTCACAAAGACCATTGCAGAAGAAGGCACAAAAGACTTGCACTTAACGAGTGGTGATGTGGACATTATTTTGCCTGCACAAAGTGTAACAGACCGCTTAGCCAACGTAACCGATGCACGTGTTACATTTGATAGTAAACTAGAGCATGCTGCCACTTTAACTATCACGTTAGACCCTGGTAAACGCAATGCACGCAACGTCAACTATTTGGCTGACTATGCGCAAATTACCTTGCCAGTAGATGTATTAACCGCGGATAGTGATGATTTACATTTACTTGCGACAGAAAATACATCATTTGCAGCCATCCCGTTTTATGTGGATGATGCCAATAGCGTGGTCATCAAACCACGTACGGTGGGCAAATACAACGTCATGCCAAGCTTTGTCAACTTTACAGACATACGTAATAGCGACTACCAAGACGAGATCAACTTCTTAGCCAATCGCTATATCATTAAAGGGAAAACAACATCTATCTTTGACCCATACTCACCACTGACACGTGCCCAATTCGCGATGATGGTAGCCCGTGCATTAGATGCTAAACCGAGTGCAAATACGGAAAATCCCTTTAGTGATACAAAAGGGATTGAAGCTGAGCAAGATATCCTTGCCCTGTATGAGTTAGATATTATCCATGGCGTGAACAAGCATGAATTCAAGCCTTACGGACAACTAACACGTCAACAAGCACTCGTCATGATGAAGCGTATGCTCGAATCATTAGATTTGGAATTAGAGTATAATGATGAAAAGCCTGAAGGGATTCATGACTGGGGTAGTATGAGCGCTGAAGCCCAAGAAGCTTATTTACTGTTAGCGCATCTTGGCGTACTTGAGCCTAAAGACGGCTATTTAAAACCTTATAGCCCTCTCCAACGACAAGAGATGGCAAATATGCTAAAACGCACATTAGTAGCGGCTGAGATGTATTAAAAATAAACAAGGTTCGGATACAAAGAAAAAGACAAAGCGATTTTAAACATCGCTTCGTCTTTTTTTGCTATAAACAGAGATTTAAACTGCTGAAGATAATATATTTTTACCTTTTTCCTCAAAAATCATTTTATATTGATCTATAAGAAAAAACCTTGTGTATTATCAAAATTGATAAGGAACACAAGGTTATATTTATTCTATTAGTTTATAGAATAAGAGTGTATTTAATTATTGAACAGTAACATCGATTGTACGAGTTTCAATAACCTCATTATCTGAGTTAAGAATAAATACAGTAATCTTAGCTGTACCAGTATCTACACCTGTAATTTCTACAGTTTCACCATCTGCATTAATTGCAACAGTTGCAACTGCTGTATCATCTGATTCTGTACCTAATGCTTCGCCTGTTCCAAGATTAGTTACTGATTTAGAGCTATCTACATCAGTTTTATTTATTGTCAACGGAGTGTTATCTAATCTTGTTAAATCTTTAACTACTGCATCATTATATGCTGTTACAGCTGCATCTAAGTCTGCTTTAGCATTTTGTAATTGTTGTAAAGTTGCATTTGTATCATTTGCTACAGTTTCTGCTGCTGCAATTGCTTGGTTAAGTTTAGTACCTGAGCCAACTACAGTATCACCTACTGTTTTGCCTTCTGTATTACCTGCATTTGCTGTTGCTTTTGCTGTTGTAATGCTTGCATCTAAATCTGTCTTAGCAACTGAAATTGCGCTATTCCCGCCTTATGTATTATAGCGAGCCTACACCGTACAAGCGACTTTCATCGCATACGGCGTGCCATCAATAAGTTTGACATACTTACTGACTAGGTTCCTTCGCTCGTGTTAGTTTTACCCTCCTTACTTGTTACCAAGCAAGTGCTAACGGCTAACCTTCCCTACTACTACGAACCTGCTGCCATTTTTTATAGGTTATTGATGCAATCACATCTCGCTATAAAAAACTTCAAACGTTCCATTAAAATGATCCCTCTTTTTAATACCCTTAGATTCCCACTATACACATATAAACATCAATAGTTTAATAGTTAATTGTCCTATTGCCAAAACAAGTATTTCAACTTATTTGTCTAATATAAAACCCCTAGCGTAGCTTTTTATCATATTAGCTATTTATATGGTTTTAAATGATGGGTTCGTTGTCCTAATCATAGATATTTTTTATGGAGCTCCGCCTCAGGACTACCTGAGTACGACTTCACCTGACTTCGCCCCTTCCACATGATTGTGCTTCACTGGACGCAGGAGGATTAAGCTCATGCTTATGTACTATTAGCAAGGATTGGAATTTCGCCAATCTACTCATTTCAATAGTTATATTTTGATATTTTAGTACCAAAACACATACATTTCATCAAATTCCTATCATTTTCTTTTTATGTAAAATATTTGAAATTATAGTGTAAAGGAAACCTCTCTAGCAAATGCTAGAAAGGAAACCTTTTATTGATTTATAGTATAACGTTTCGTTTATTTTTATTAAGGAGTTACTACTACTGTTTTAGTATCTTTTAAAGCTGTATTTGTTTTATGTGTTACTTCAACCACATACTCATCAGGATTTCCAGTTGACGTTACACTAGTAATTGTTGCTTTAGTAGTATCAATACTATATGCAGCTTCTAAATCTGCTGCAACTGGATTTGTGTCTGTTAAGTTAGTCACTTTAGCTAATTCTGCAGCTAATTCTGCTTGTTGCGCTTTAAGCACTAATGAATTTGCATATTCTAAATTGAATTTAGAAGTTTTAGCTTCTACTGAAGAGTTTTCTTTAGCTTGGTTACCAGCAATATCTTTAATTGTGATTTCTGATTTACCACTTGTAGCTTTAGGAACGATTGTAATTGTAGCAGCTTGGCTAACATTTACAGGACTTTCTAGTGTTAATACTAATTTATCGTTATCAATAGCATCTTTGTCTGCAACAGTAGCACTACCATTGTATTTAGAAGTCGCAGCAATTTCTGTAACAGCATATGTGCTACCGTTAATTACTACAGCTAAATCTTTAGCAGCTAATTGCTTATTATTAGCATCCTTATCGTTAACTGCTGATGCAACTTGAATTGCTTCATTAAATGTTACTTCAATTTGATCCGATTTTGTTTGGTTTGTAACGTCATCAGTACCTACATAATAAACTGCTGATTTTAATTCTGGTGCTACGTTATCTGCTACTGTGAATACTTTTTCAACAGGTTCTTTTGTTTGTAATGAACCTACAATAATTGAGCCTGCTGCTGTTTTCACATTAGTAGTAATACCTAATTTGTACTGTGTACCAGTTGCAAATGTATTTTTAGGGAATACAATTTTCACTGTTTTACGATCATTAACAAAGTCTACTGTTGTGCCTGCTGGTAAAGCTTTACCATCAAGTGTGTAGTTTGCTACATCGCGAGCTGTATCAGACATATCTGCTGGGTAAGCAAATTCAATTGAGTTTTCATCAAAAGTTGATTTCACACGATATTGCCCTGTTGTAAGTTTGTCGTTATTTGTAATTTCTTGGTTTAACGCGAATGGTGTATATTGGAAATTAGACTCTGCTTCTTTACCTACTGATACTGTGAACGCACTGTTCTTAACAGTATTTACAATATAACCTGCTACTGTGTTTGTATTTTCTTCGTTTTTGAACTTGCCTTCTTTAAACTCTACTGTATAAGGAGCTGCAGACAAATCTTGTAAAGCTGAATTTGGATCTTGTGGATTTACTTTTTTACTTAGAGAAATAATATCATTTGTTTTATTTGGTGCATCGCTGTCTTTTAATGCTGCTTCAAATCCTGTTACAATGATGCCATCTTTATCTCTAACAACAAAGTCTTTTGTTTCTGTTAAAGGTGAAGCATCTAATACTAATGTATTAGTGAATTTTACTTCTAGGTTTTTGTTATCTTTTGTTAATGTTGTTGTTTCTACTACAGGTTTTGTATTATTTTTATTTAATGTTACGTTTTGTGTTGATTTTTTACCAACTAAACCATCAGCAGTATACTTTTCAAAAGTAACTGTTAAATCAACTGATGTTTCATTAGCACGATATAATGGGTTACCATCTTTAGCGTCTGTAACTACTACCCAAATACCTTCTTTACCTTTGTAAGTTGTTTGAGCAACTTCAGCTACAGCTACAGTTTCATTAGGAACTAAAGCAGTTTTGCTGTCAAACTTATGAGCACCTTTATTTACTGTGAAATTATTTGCTGTTAAAGGATCTACTTTTACGTTTGTAGATACGAAGAAACGGTTAGCATTTACTGCTTCAATACCTGTTACTTCTGGTGCTGTAACTTGGTCAGTCACTGTGTAAGTACCATTTAACACACTCGCTTTTGAAGCGTATGCTGATGATGTATCAAGTACATCAAAAATTACAACTTCATGTTCGCCTAATTTTTTAGCTTGTGTTTTAGCATCAGTATTTGTGATGTCTACTTTATAACGATAATCGCCAGCTGTACCTAAAACATCTGTTGTTCCTGCTTTAACTGATACTGGAAGTAGTTCTTTACCGCCAATTTCAATACCATCAACCTTAACTAAAGTAACATCTTTAGCTACTGGACGGTCAAATGTAAATTCTAATGTGTCACCTTTTTTAACTGTTTTAACTAATCCTGGTGCTGCTGTTTCAGAGAATGTAGTTTCAGCTGTAACAAACTTCTCGATTTTTTTACCTTCTTTTGAAAGGATAGCATCGTTAGTTTGAACTACATATTTATCACCATTTTGGAATGCTGGTTTAGCTTGAACTGATTGGTCTAGTAAAATTGTAGCTACTTTACCATCTTCAGATAATTGAATATCTAAGATAGATGCGCTTGTATCATTATTTACTTTTAATTGATAGTTAGCTTTATCTGTAGCTGTTTTTTTGTCAACTGCTTGTGAGAAGTTTACTTGTAATTCTGAAGCGTTGATTGCTTTGATTGATTCTACAACTGTTGCTGTGAAATCGTAAGCTTTTTTAACGCCGTTTACTTCTACTTCACCTTTTTTACCATCTAAAGAAGCGATCGTTAATGTGTAGATAGAGCCGTCGCCATTAGATGCCGCTGCTTTCACTTCTACTTCTTTACCATCAACTTGTACTTTGAAGTTTTCTGCTGTTAAATCTTTGTTAGCTTCAGTTACTGAAACTGCTAAAGTTGTAGCATCTTTAACTTCTAAAGCTGCAACTTCTACTAAGTCTGCTGCTGGTGATGCGTCATAAGCACGCACTGAGAAGCTAGCCATTTGAATACGTTTAACCGCTTCACCTGGTTTGTAAGGGTTAGCTTTAGTAACGCCGTTTTGAGCTAAGATTACAATGTACTCTTGGAACTCTTTTGTTGCTTTGTCAAGGTCTGAGATTTCTACTTCTTTGTCAGTGCCTTCTAAGCCAAATGCGTTTACTAATACTTTAGCCATTTGTTGACGAGTGATGTTTTTCTCTGGTAATAATTGATTTTTCTCGTTACCAGTGAAAACTTCTGCGTCTTTAACAATTAGAGAAGCAAAGTATAATTCGCTGTCGCGTTTTTCAGATACATCTGAGAAACCATCAGTGATTTCGAATTCTTCAACATACTCTTTAAGACCGTTTAAGTCAGTGTCATAGCCTTCTTCAGCTGCGATATGACGAGCTAAGATTTTAGCTACTTGGCCACGAGTAACGTAGTCAGCAGGTTTGAAGTCGCCGTTTTCGAATCCTTTAACGAATCCTAATTCTACTGCGCGATCTAATTCTGCTAAAGTTTCTTTGTCGTAATTTGAAGTATCGTTGAAGCCTGCTGCTGATGCTGTAGGAACGATTGCTGCTGCTACTAAAGTAGCTGTCGCAGCTGTTGCTACGAATTTTTGATATTTCTTTGGTTGGTTAGCCATTGAAAAATTTCCTCCTCTGAGTTCGAAAAATTATGTTTTGGTATGCATGAAAGCACACATTAAACAACTACACATAAAAGTATAGTTGTATGCCAAAAAGATGTCAATGACATTTTGCTTAATAGAGACGATGCTCTAGCCCAGTCGCAAAACACACATTTGTTCATCTTGTCCTTATTGTCGGCTAAATAGCATGTAATTTCAAGCTTTAACTGTATTTTTTGCTATTTTGTAATGTTGTTGTCATATTTCTTTCATAAAGTATGCGTTTTGTAATCATTTTGCCTTATTCCTTTACAAAACGAAAAAAGCTCAAGCACTTTTGTGCTTGAGCTTTTTTCGCTTGGGCTACCAACCGATTTCCTTGCAGGGAATTTCTATATAAGTTATAGAGGAAATTTTCCTATACAACAGTAGTTTATCATTTACCTCTAAAAAGGACAATCATTTTTTATTTTTTTGTTTAACAACCTCAAGCAAAAACTGTGGCAACGCCATTTGGCGCTTAATACGAGATGGCTCTTTCACTAAACGATACAACCATTCTGTACCTGTTTTTTGGAACATTTGTGGCGCGCGCTTTACATTGCCTGCTAACACATCAAATGAGCCACCCACCCCTTGATAAATCGTAGGGTGCAATTGATCGCGGTGCTCGTTAATCCAGTTCTCCTGTTTAGGGCTACCCATCGCTACGAATAAAATAGCAGGTTTAGCTTCGTTAATACGCGTGCAAATTAACGCCTCGTCTTTTTCATAGCCGTCTTGTGTCCCTACGACTTGAATACCAGGGTATAATGTTTCGAGTTTAGCTTTCGCTTTTTCGGCAACGCCTGGCTTACCGCCGTATAAAAAGATGCGCTCGCCACGTTTAGCCGCCTCTTCACATAAACGCAGCATCATATCGACGCCCGTTACGCGAGAAGTGATGTCACCTTGCTGTAATTTAGATGCTAAGATCACACCAATCCCATCTGGTATTTGAATCTCTGCATCATTTAACAAACGGCGCAGGGATGGGTCTTGCTTTGCCTTCATGATTTTTTCGGGATTGATGGCAACGACTAACGACTTCTCGTTGCGTTCAATACGTGCAAAAACATCTTCCATTAGCTCATCATAATTTTGCGTATTCACTAAGATATCCAGTACACGTTCTTTTTTCATACGTTTTTAGCATCTCCTAATAAATGATGGTGATACCCTGCTTGTTGCCACTTGTTGCTATCAAGGCAATTTTTTGTATCAAACACGATTTTATGTTGCGGTGTTAGTGTTGTTGGGTCTAGCTCTTTAAATTCATTATGGTCGGTTAATACGACAATCACATCGGCTTGATTTACCGCTTCTTCTAAGCTTTGAGTTTGCGTAGCATGTTTATTGTCTTTAATATGTGGGTCGTGCGAGATTACAGTTAAGCCTAAATTTTGCAACTCATCAATGACGTAAGTTGACGGGCTTTCACGCATATCATCCACATTGCCTTTAAACGCTAAACCGAGGACAGCTACTGTACCGCCAGAGATTTTAGCCTCATTTAAAATGCGCTGCGTCTTTTGCGCTGTAAAGCGTGGCATGCTGTCATTCGTTTGGCGTGATAAATGAATGATTTGTGCTGTGTCGCCACCCAACTCTACTAAAAACCATGGGTCAACAGCGATACAGTGACCGCCAACACCAGGCCCTGGGAAGTGTACATTTACGCGTGGGTGATAGTTTGCTAGCTTGATTGCCTCCCAAATGTTCACGTCTAACTTTTCAGCAAGTTGTGCTAATTCATTGGCAAAGGCAATGTTTACATCACGATATGTGTTCTCCATCACTTTCACTAACTCTGCTGTTGTGGCATCTGTTAAATGAATCGTACCTTGTACGAATGTTTCGTATAATGCTTTTGTCATCTCGGCCGCTTGTTGTGATACACCACCAACAATACGGTCATTTTGAATTAACTCATCAAAAATACGACCAGGGATTACACGCTCTGGTGAGTGTGCTACATGTAGTTGCTCACCAATTACTAAGCCTGTTTTAACAAGCTCTGGCAACATCACATCTTCTACCGTTTTAGGTGGTACGGTTGATTCAAGGACAACGAGGTTACCTTCCTTAATATAAGGCACAACTGCTGCTGTCGCTTGGCGTACGTACTCTAAGTTAGCCGTATGGTCGGCATTGATTGGGGATGGCACAGCAATAATAAAAATATCCGCCTCTTTTGGTGTTGTGGATGCTGTTAACAAGCCTTCGTCTACCGCTTTATTTAAACGCTCCTGTAAACCAGGTTCTTCTATGTGTAATTGCTTTTCTTGAATACTTTTTACAGCCGCTGGGTTTACATCAACACCATGTACTTGCACACCATAGTTGGCAAACATTACCGCTGTTGGCAATCCAATGTAACCTAGCCCCATAACACAAATTGATTTCGTCATCGTTCGTTATCTTCCTTTCAGAAACTCGTCTATTGAAGTAGTATACAACTTTCTCTTTTCAGTGTGAACTGTATTCGGTGTTTTTTGTCAGTTGTCACACTTGTTGCCTTTCTCTATACTGATAAACATAGGAGGCGAGAAGTTTTGAAAAAAGTTTTACTCATATGTACTACTGTACTATTATTCGTTGGTGTTCTTTGGTATTTTATCACACAATGGCAACGCTTTGACCCCAACGATAAATTACTAGCACTACATCATAATATCATATTGAACGTTACGGGATTAGAACTTGTTCCAAGCGCAACAATGACAACCGAAAAAAAGTACGCAACAGACGATCAATATACATATGTTGTGAAAGATGGCAAAGAAGTTGGCACTTTCACCATTACAGTGCGCACACTCGATAATGACGACCAATTTGTGTTTTATCATTTAACTAACACGACAGACCAACCACTTGAAGGCACTTTACAAATTGGCTTGCCTACTAAAACGTACACATTCAAACCATTTAAAACACCCACTCAGCCAGAGCATGACCGCGTCTACGGTCCTGATGAGACATCATCACTTAAAGGGTTGTTACGTGCAGATGGTAAGGATGTCTTGTTCTCTCAAAACTTTATCTCCCATCGCCTTGTGGAGAAATATGAAGATGGTACAACGAGTACATTAAAGGATTTAGTAAAAGAAGAGCGTGAACACACCTTAAAGCAGCGACAACAACATGCTGTTATGGAAATCCCTTTACAAACACCAGCCAAAAACGACGAAAGTGAAGGGTGGCTTTTAATAGGAAGTAAGTCATTATTAGAAGATGATAAAGAATTTACATTTTTCGATAATTATATGGCAGATTATTATATTAACGCACCCAAATGGCTGACAGCGGATGGCGCTTACACTAAACTCCCTTGGTCGATTGAACCCACCACTAAACTCGGTTACGGTCGCAAGCTCATTGGCATGCAGCAAAAAAATATCGCACTGCGCTACGAAACCAATCCTGAGCGTTTATATTACGACTTACTCATCAATGCCACTAACTATTTATTAGACTATAAAACCGATACAGACATTTGGCCAACCGAGTACACAAGCACATGGCTTAAAAATGATTATGGCATTAAAGCGCCGTATCTCGATACACGCCACAATGAAAATATCGCGTTGTTTCTACGTATGGTAGGTACATTTTTAGACGATAAAGACTTACAAGAGAGCGACCAGCTGTATGGCAATTATTTAGTCGCCCAACAAACAGTAGGCAATGTCTTTGAAACTAAAAATGGTTACTATATTTTAGATTATTATGCCGAGTCACAAACTAAAAAAACACATGTCTCACTCAATCATGCGTTTGGCGAAATGACCTTTTTATTTAAATTATATGAGGATACAGGCAAGCAGGCTTACCTAGACACAGCCTTGCAAATAAAAAACGCGTTTGAGGATACAGGTTTAGCTTGGCAAAACCCTAATGGTGACTTATGGTACCAAATTAACGGAGATGGCTCATTTGAAGGGCAAGACTACGATGTTTTAACTTTAACAGACTTTATTAATGTGCTCGATTATTATAAAAAGCTCAATATCCCATATGACCGTTCCATTTATGACACATTAATTCGCAGTAAAATTCAATTTTTAATGGCGGAAGAAATCGTCATCTTACGCAGTGTCAAAGAGGACTTACTACGCCTCGGTTATACGGAGATTAAAGATTATACCTTAACCAAAGAATATGAAGACGACGCATCATAAAAAAAGGCACTGACGAGTTACCGCTTGTCAGTGCCTTCTTTGTGGGATTAGCCTAATAAACGCAAGATCGCTTGCCCTCTTTGCATATGCATAGCTAATACTTGTTGCCCCACCTGTGCTAAAATTTGTGCCTTCACCATGTTCATCATTTCTTTAGCAATGTCTGTATCTCGAATACGCGACTCTGCATCTTGCAAATTCTCTGCCATACTTTGATTCACATTATAAGCATGCTCTAAACGATTTTGGTAAGCACCCAGTTGCGCTCGCTGATGGGATACTTTATTGAGGGCTTGCTCTAATGTGCCAAGCGCATGATTCGCATCCTCCTGTGTCGCAATCGAAAGATTATCTAAACCGAGTGCCTCTGCACTCATATGGCCTATGTTAATCTCCATATACTGCCCACTATTAGCCCCAACTTGAATGTTAAGCCCTTGATCTTTATAGTCCCCATTTAACAAAGCACGCGTGTTAAACTCGGTGTCTGTAGAGGTACGTGTGATTTCTTTTAATAACTCATCTACTTCTAATTGTAGTTTTTGACGGTCTTCATCTGTGTTTGTATCATTTGCCGCTTGTACGGCTAATTCCCGAACCCGTTGAATGATAGCATGTGTTTCGTTAATTGCACCCTCTGCCGTTTGCAACAAAGAAATACCATCCATGATATTTTTTGATGCCATGTTGAGCCCACGTATTTGCCCACGCATCTTTTCTGAAATCGCTAAACCAGCAGGGTCGTCTGCTGCGCTGTTAATGCGATAACCTGTGCTTAATCTAAGCATTGCTTTATTGGCTGTTGCCCAGTTGCGATTCATATGCCCTATAATCGACATCCCTTGCGATGACCATTCTCCTATACGCATCCTTGCTCTCCTCCCTTTATCATAATATCGACCTATATGTAAGCTCATTGTATAGTAAAAGACGATGAATCTTCTCTATATGTTAGAAAATTCATCGTCTTATTGACTCATATTCACTTTAATTAAACCTCCAATTGTTGTTTTGCTGCTGTTAACTCATAAAATGTATTGGCATCATTTTGATCTAACGCACAGTCAATCAAATAATCATAGTTACGTTGTAACCAAGCCACTTCAAACTCATCTTGCTCTACCTTTTCTAGAGGTGGTGCAATTTTCGGTGTTTTTGCTACTAGCTCTTCAAGTAGTGGTAATAAATATTCTTGAATATTTGACATTAACATTAATTGATAGAGCGGTAAGCGCAAGAAACGATTGCCTTTTTGAAATACAAAAATGTCGCCTAAATTTTCAACTTGCATCGTATCAAGATTTACAATCATTTCTTTGCCTTCAATTGGCACAAAATAGTATAATTCTTGTTCTTTAATAACAGAGAAATATTGATAGGCAAAAACGAGTCTCAATTTACGTCCTGTAACTTTTGTATAAAATGGTTTCATGTACTTTACTTCAATCATACGCTTACACCCCTTTTTCCGATATTTTTTACATTATAACACGATTTCTGCTCTTTAATCAAACTTTTCTGAATATTCTACTTTATGATGAGGTTTCTTCATATCGCCATTTATAACGCTTACCTTCTTTCCCTTTTAGCAGTATAATGATAGGATGATATTTTTAAGGAGGCGAACCATATTGGGAATTGCGGTCTCATCCATCGCTAAAACACATAGCCAATTTATTGAACAGCAACTCGCACAATTTGAGGCGCAACTTAACCCTAACGTAGAGGCAGATGAAGCACTTGTTAAGCGTGCCATTTTTTATATACGTAATCAAACGATTGAAATTAAATCCTATAACGAAGCGACTTTAGGTATTCAAGCTGTAATGACGCAACCTCAAACCGCTTTTATCACGTTAGCACCTTCACAAAATACATTATATTGTTCATGTGACGGGGCTAATTTTTGTGTGCATAAATTAGCCGTACTTTTAACATTTTACCAGTATCTCCACTCTGTGCAAAACTGGCAAAGTGAGTGGTTATCCGCCAAACAAGTACAACAGCAAACATTAACCAATGAGCGCACGCCACAAGCTTGGGCAATGAGAGCTGAGCAAGCGCTACTTTACATCTCAGAAGAACGACAATTTGAAAGTTATAACTTGTACTATGCAAAAAACCATATTACGCAAGACTTGCGTAAAACGATGCCTTTTGAGCGTGAATGGCAACCCATTTACTGGCTGTTTATGGAGTTATATCTCACAAAACGCATTTGGCAAATGCTTGACGAACAAGAGAGCAGGCATTTTCACTTAACGCGACCCGCCTTTTTATTTTTGTTAAAAGATACGAGTGAAAAGCTGACAAATTATGCTGAAAAGCTACACGCTATGCCGAGACTATTTGCAACGGATACATTTTATACAGCCATCTTACAATTAGCTCGTGACTTTTTAACATTGCCAGAGCATTTAGCCGAACGCTTAACCATCTATACCACTATCATTGAAAACTTATTGCCAACAGAACGACAATTAAAAGATGAAGCTGACCAACAACAACTACCAGCTGCTCAAGTAGTATTTGCTATTTTATTAGATGAGCCATGTACAATAAATATTGACGATGTGCCAACCTTATTTTATTTATTACAATTAGCCAATGATAAAAATGCTCGCTTAAACGAAGCATTAGCGAAAGAACTATTGCCTCTCTTAGCAGACTATATTGATACATTGCCTACCCATCAACGTGACGAATTTACAAGCGGTGTATACCAAGCTGTACAACCATTAACACTGAGTGTAGAGGAAGAAATGCAACTTTTTGCCTCGTTCGGGACAAGTGGTATTGCACCTTTTTCACGCTATTTAATTGAACAAAACCGTTTTGATGAATGGATTGCCTTACACTTACTACATGCTAAAACGTATAGCCAAGTCGAAGCCAATGGATTAAAAACAGTATTAAAAATGCAACCGCAAGCTGCGTTGCCTTTACTACACCATTTTGCCCTGCTTGAGCTTGACGGGAAATCGCGTCAACATTATAAACGTGCTGTACGTATTTGGAAGACAATGAAAACAGCTGCAAAAAAAGCAAATGAACGTCAATTCTTCAACGACTATATGACAACGATTCAACAACAATATAAACGTTTACGTGCATTGCAAGAAGAATTGGAGAAAGGAAATCTATTTTTATGACACAAACGCCCTTTACTAAGTCATTACAATTACATACAACAATTGATGACCAAGACTATGTGCATATACAATCTCCAACGCATTCAGCCAAACAATTAAATCAATTATTATGTTATCGCTATCCTAAAAACTTCTTCGGTACAACTGCGCAAGAAAGAGAATCTTTGATTTTACCTTTATATCAATTATTAGATGTACTAAGCGAAACATACCGCAATCCCTTTTTACAAATTGATACAACCTTGAATACCTTACTGCCATTATGGGAGAGCAATGAGTTATTTGATTATGCCACATTTGATGGGCAGTTAAACTTTACTTGTGAGCATGGTACATTGCTGCGAAGCGCTGTATTAAGCGCTTTACATGAGCAAGGTATTGCTGAGGCGCAACTTGAAACATTATTACCCACATTAAAAAATGGCGGTTGGCCATTGCAAGCACACCGTAAAATTGATGATGTTTATGTGGCTGTGCGCCTAAGTGAACCTGTAACAGATGATAACTGGCTACTAGAAACGGTGTTATATACCGATACAACAGCTTATTGGACACCTGCACAGCGCAAGAAAACAAGTGCTATCGAGGAGGCGCTACCGCAAAAGTGGAAGGCATTAGCGCCTAACATCCAACAAGAACAAGCGCGCCTCATTGACTTATTATCTCTATCTCAACATAGCGAGCAATTTTTAAGCCATGCAATGTCAGAAGGCGATGTGCGTGCATTTTTACGTGATGACGTTAGCTTATTACAAGCTTTTGGCTTTGAG
Organism: Lysinibacillus alkalisoli; assembly: GCF_014643595.1. Taxonomy (GTDB): domain Bacteria; phylum Bacillota; class Bacilli; order Bacillales_A; family Planococcaceae; genus Metalysinibacillus; species Metalysinibacillus alkalisoli. The sequence goes on along the minus strand of NZ_BMJT01000001.1, from coordinate 436,169 downwards.
GTGATTTTACCTTCTTGGCTAAAATCTTTACAACCTACTAAAATGCGTGTTGCCTTACAAGCAGGCTCAGCTAAAGCCATTACTAGTCTGGATGATTTAGTGAATTTCAATTGGGAAGTCTCTTTAGGGGAACATACACTTGATGCAAAGCAGTTTATGCAACTTGTAGAAAGTGAACGTGAGTTAGTGCGTATTGGCACCGATTGGTTTAAAGTAGATGCCGAATGGACAACGCAAATTAAGGCGATTATTGATAAAGCAACTAAAGAAAAAGTGACAGTGCGAGATTTATTGCTAACAGATGTTATGGAGGAAATCACGCCCGAATTAGAAGACGATATAGATCCTCTCCTGACATTCCAATTACAAAAGACCATGCAACAATTTGTTGCCACTTTGCGTGATAAAGAACAGATTCCTACATTGGCTGTGCCGCCTTTACTACAAGCCACATTACGCCCTTATCAAAAACAGGGCTTTGAATGGCTCACTTTTATGCGTCAACAAAATCTAGGTGCTTGCCTTGCAGATGATATGGGGTTAGGTAAAACTGTACAATTGATTACGTACTTAACAGCTCTCTACGACGAACAACCGTCTGCTGCACCATCACTTATTATTTGCCCGACCTCAGTATTAGGCAACTGGCAAAAAGAGTTAGCACGATTTGCGCCACATCTCAATGTTTATACACACTATACCGCTCAACGTGCTAAGGAGGATACATTTAATCCTCATCTTTGCCAAGTAGTATTAACTACTTACGGAACAATTACACAAGATATTCATTTTCTTGCCCAGACAACATTTGCAGCCGTCGTATTAGATGAGGCACAAAACATTAAAAATATGCAAACCATGCAATCCAAGGCTATTAGACAACTACAAGGGACACATCATATTGCCTTAACAGGGACACCTGTAGAAAATCGCTTAGCGGAATTATGGGCAATCTTTGATTTCATTCAAAAAGGCTATTTAGGTACGTTCTCTAGCTTTGTAAAGAACTACATTACGCCCATTGAGCGCGAACAAGATGAAAACATTACAGAAAAGTTGCGCATGAAGATTCAACCCTTTTTACTACGTCGCACAAAACGTGATGAAAATTTAGCGTTGAATTTACCAGATAAACAAGAAGTGAAAGACTACTGCCCGCTCACGGCTGAACAAGCTGCTTTGTATGAAGCTTATGTATCAGAAACTGCCCTATCACTACAAGACTTACATGGCATTGAAAAAAAAGGTAAGATTTTAGTCATGCTTAATAAGCTTAAACAATTATGCAATCACCCAGCACTATACTTAAAAGAACCTTTAGATGATGCGTACACTTTATCTACCCGCTCCTTTAAAGTAGAGCGCATTTTACAGTTAACAAGTGAAATTGTGAGCAACGGGGAGCAATGTTTAATTTTCACACAATATGTAGGTATGGGAAAACTACTGCAATACTGTTTGAATGAACTATATGAGATTGAAGCTCCTTTTTTAACAGGCAGTACAACTAAATCACAACGTGATGCATTAGTGGATGGCTTTCAAAGTGGGGAATTCCCTGTCTTACTACTGTCATTAAAAGCTGGAGGAACAGGGTTAAATCTTACTGCGGCTACACATGTACTACATGCTGACCGTTGGTGGAATCCAGCTGTTGAAAATCAAGCGACAGACCGTGCTTATCGCATTGGTCAAACAAAGTTTGTACAAGTGCATAAGTTTATCACTTTGGGGACATTAGAGGAAAAAATTGATCAGCTTCTTACAGATAAATTAGCCTTATCAGAGGAGCTAATCCAATCGAGCAAATGGCTAACGGAGTTGTCAGAGGAAGAACTCCAACAATTAATGACACTAGAAAGATAAGGAGATTGTCTACAAGAGACAATCTCTTGGCAGTTATTTTGTAATTGCTTCTACTATTATTTAATTTTCACTTTTACGGTAGCACAAAGTCGACAGGCGGTGGCCCTTCATTGTGTTGTGGCACGGTATTTTTTAGCTGATAAAACCTAACATCTTCTGCAATAATTTCGGTCATAAAGATGCGCGTGCCATCTTCTTTATCATAGTTGCGTGATTGGATACGGCCATTGATACCAATTAAAGACCCTTTTTTGCAATATGTTACGATACGCTCAGCTAACTTACCCCAAGCTACACATAATACAAAATCAGTCTCGACTTCGCCTTGTTGATTTTTAAATGTGCGACTAATAGCTAACGAAAAATGGGTTTGCACTCTGCCTCCCGCAAGCTCACGCAACATCGCATCTTTCGTTACACGCCCAACTAGCCCAACCTGATTCATATCATCACCTCCTTTTATTACTGCCTAGCATAACGGCAATACACAAAAGGGACAACGTTTGGAAAATGATATGATCCGTGACATTTCGCACGAAAAATTCCATAATAACAGTAAAGTCTTACATGGAAATGGTATTTTTTAAAAAAGGGGGATTATAGATGAAAACATTTAAATTGTTAAAAATCGAAGTAGCTAGTAAAGATATTCCGTTAATTGATGGTGTGATTATTAACCAAGAGAATAGTCGACGCTCGTGGCTAATTGAGGTATTTACTACGCCTGAGTACCGAGCATACTTTCAACAATTAAATGACCAACTTGTAGCAGCGCGTGCCGTCATTTCGTTTCCTGATAATGAGCCTGCGCCATTTGAAGTTGTTGTACATGCCATTGAACAAATCGATCATGAACATATTTCTGTATTATTACTTGGCAAACTTACAGCGAGCCGTTCAAAATATGCCGAAAAATTACTCGCTAATTTATTAGAACAAAACCTTAACGCCGAACAACTCTTAACTCAGTTCACCGAAGGTATGAAGAAACGCCCCAAATTATAAACCAAAAGTAAGCACAGTTCTTTAACCTTTCTCGCCGAATCAAAAAATGGGAGACCACTTGTATCTTGGTCTCCCATTTTTCTTGTTATAACAGCCTCCATATTAAATAAAACCGCATTTGAGGGATTAGCTCAATGCGGTTTGAATGATTGCTCTATTTATATTACGGTTGTAATGATTTTAAATAATTTTCAACGAAAGTAGCTTCTGCTTTGCAACCGTACTCTAATTGTTTGCCTGTTGCTTGCTCTAATTGTTTGATTGTTGCAATTTGCTCTTCTGTTGGTGCTTGTGCAAGTGTTTTACTAATCACATCGTTAATCTTAGTCGCTAATTCTTCTTGGAATGCGATGCTTTGAATAACTTCTGGCTTTACTTTATCGTACCATGCTGCACTTGTTAATACGTATTGCTGCCAATGCGCAATAAAATCATTAAAATCGTATTTGTCTTCACTCCATGAAATTTTAGCCATATATGTTTCAAAGGCAAATGATATGGAGCGCGTAATACTAATTTTAATGCCTGAAGATAACTGCTTATACATTAAAATAATCCTCCTACATCTCGAAAAGCTTACTGATGATTGATTTAATTAACTTATTCAGTCTATAGCTTTTTGATAACAATTGCAAATTACGATGTTGGTTGCTCAGGCCCTATCGCAAATAAAATGTCTGCTTCACATACCAATTCACCGTCAACAGTAGCAACACCTTTACCTTTGCCCATAACCCCTCTAAACCTTGTAAACTCGACTTCTAGTCGAAGTTGGTCTCCAGGTTTAACTTGGCGTTTAAAACGACAATTATCAATGCCTGTTAAAAAGGCTAGTCGATTTTTAAACTCAGGCGTGTTTAAGATTGCTACGCCTCCCACCTGTGCTAGTGCCTCCACAATTAATACACCAGGCATTACAGGGTAGCCTTTGAAATGACCTTGGAAAAAGGGTTCGTTTATAGTAACGTTTTTAATACCTATGACACGTTTAGATGGTTCTATTTCTAAAATACGGTCTACCAATAAAAAGGGGTAACGATGTGGTAATATTTTTTGGATTTCTTCAATATTTAACATACATAGCCTCCTATTTGTTTACACTACCGTTTTTGATATCAAAAATATGTTGCCACACTTCAGGCTTAAACACATCAAATGCTTTGCCCTCGCCAAATACACTATAACCGATCATAGCACCGATAATGGCTGTTAATAATAACAGTACGAAAAAACCTACTATTCTTGCCCATATCGGCAGTTTTCTTAGTTTTGGCTTATTTTGTGCCGTGTCCTGAGTCGTTGCTTCATTTTTTGTACCATCTGTCATGCTTTTGTTCTCCTTCGCTTAGCGAATGCCATTAATTAAACCAAGCATTTGATCCGCCATTGTTACTGCACGTGCATTAAACTGGTAAGCACGCTGCGTTTGTATTAATTCCGTTGTTTCTTTGCCTACATCAACATTAGACATTTCCATTGCACCTTGCTGTAAACCTACTTCATTACGCCCTGCTCCGCGCAGTGGTGTCAAAATATCGGCTTCTGTTACTCCTAGTTCATTCATATTATTAGGTAATGCAAAATACGTACCTGAGACATGTTCCATAAATTGTGGCTTATTAAAGCGGGTTACAGCGATATCAATAGGTTGCCCTAATGTTGTACCATCACTATATTTTATCGCTAAAGCACCTTGTTGCGAAAGGGAAACTTCTTTCACTAATTGAGCATTTGGAAATGTAATTGGGTTACCATTACTATCTGCCACTGGATAACCATCGCCATTCACTAGCATACCACCACCATTAGCTAAAGGTGAAATATAAAAGTTACCTTGACGTGTGTACACTTCTTTCGTGCCGTTTCCGTCAGGCATTAATACCGTGAAATATTGTTTAGGTGATGTAAAAGCAAAGTCTAAATCACGATCTGTTGTTTTTAGAGCACCTTGTTTTTGATTAAATTGAATTTGACCAAGATGAGCGCCAACACCATAACGAATGCCTGCTGGTGTTTGACGCGGCGCTCTGTCCAATTTATCGTTATTATACTGTTGATATAATAACTCTTGAAACTTAGCATCTCGCGACTTATACCCTTCCGTTGTCATATTCGCTAAGTTGCTGCCAATGTTATCAAGTTGGTTTTGCAACTCGCCCATTGTATTGGTTGCGGTTAACATTGTGCGTAACATACTATCCTACCTCCTATACCTTACCAATTTCATTCACTGCTTTTTCCATACTACGATCATAAGCTTGCAATATTTTTTGATTGGCTTCAAATGCTCGATACGCAGTCATTAACTCTGTCATCGAACGCGCACCATCTACATTAGAGCCCTCTAAAAAGTTTTGTTGTACCGCAAATGTTACACCGTTTGCATTATACGCTGAAGGTAAATTTGCCTCCGCTCTAAATAAACCGTTATCTTGCTTAGTTAAGGCAGCGGGATTTGCTGCATACGACACACCTAAACGTGCAATTTGTTGATTATTGGCATTATAAATCATGCCATCATCAGCTAATCGAAAATCATCACTATTTACACGAATGCGCTGACCTGTATCAGATAAAACATATAATCCTTGTGGATTCGTTAAATAGCCTTGCCCATCTACAGTAAAGTTACCATTGCGCGTGTAAGCTTCACCTTGTCCACTTTCATGTTGTAAACGGAATAAAATCGCGCCTTGTACGCCTTCCGCATTACGCGGTAGGTTGCCATCTACTAAAGCAAAATCTGTTGAAAAATCACTTTCTCTTAGTTGACCTTGCTCGTAATTCGCTAACACATCTTGCATATAAATCCCTGTGTTCACTGTGCCAATCGGCTGAGCCATATTATGTATAAGTCCTTTTTCTGTTGGAATTCTTTTAGCATTGATACTAGAAAGCAACATATCAGGGAATGAGCGAATGGATGATTGGTCTTCTTTAAAGCCAGGTGTATTCGCATTGGAAATATTATTCGTTAAAAGCTCTGTACGACGCTGCTGTGCGATCATACCTGTAGCTACTGTATAAAAACCTCTAAACATGGATGATACCTCCTTTTATTATATATCGGATAAACGGCTAATATTATCTAGCATAACACCTGTACCTGTTGCAACACAGTCTAAAGGTTGCTCTGCTACAAAAACAGGTACTTTCAACTCCTCCATTAAGAGTTGGTCAATACCATGCAAAAGTGCGCCCCCGCCTGTAATAATAATACCACGGTCAATAATATCTGCCGATAGTTCAGGTGGTGTCTTTTCTAGGACATTTTTTGCTGCTTGTACAAGTATTGCCACAGTTTCCTTCACAGATGCGGCTACTTCTGCTGATGTAATGGTAATCGTTTGTGGCAAGCCTGTTACTAAGTCACGCCCTCTAATATCCATCTCTTCTGCACGTTCGTTAGGGCGCACTGTGCCAACGGTCATTTTAATGTTTTCTGCTGTACGTTCACCTATTAATAATTTATGTTTCTTTTTAATGTAGTGTAAAATATCATGGTCAAATGCATTACCTGCTGCTTTGACAGATTGACTTGTCACAATGTCCCCCATAGATAAGACAGCCACATCTGTTGTACCACCGCCAATATCAATTACCATATTGCCACTTGGTTGGAAGATGTCCATACCTGCGCCGATCGCTGCTACTTTAGCTTCTTCTTCTAAAAATACTTTTTTACCACCAGCTTTTTCAGCCGCCTCACGAATCGCTTTTTGTTCAACACTTGTAATTTTCGTTGGGCAACAAATAAGCACATTCGGTTTTGACATAAAGCCTGTTAAATTTAATTTATTAATAAAATAAGTTAACATAGCCTCTGTAACATCAAAGTCAGCGATAACGCCATCTTTTAATGGTCGTATCGCAATAATGTTACCTGGTGTACGCCCTAACATTTTACGTGCCTCTTCTCCTACTGCTAGCACTTTATTTGTTTTGCTATCAAGTGCCACAACAGATGGCTCATTAAGTACAATACCTTTCCCTTTTTGTAAAATTAGAACATTTGCTGTACCTAAATCAATGCCAATATCTTTTGAAAACATGCTTTTACTCCCTTCCCAATAACCCGTTCAAAATATAGACTTACTGACCAATATTTTACCATAGTTGAGTAGTGTTGACACCCTATTTCAAAGTGGCTAATGAAGGTTTATTTCCTGAGAAATGAGCTTATTTAACAAAAAACCATTCAAACATTTTTAGTTTGAATGGTTTTACTTTACGCTTGTACTTTGTCTTGTTGTTCTACTGTGTCAACACGTTCAATTTTTGCACCTAATTGTGCTAATTTTTGATGGAAGTTAACATAACCACGATCCAAATGATGGAGTTTTGTTACGCGTGTGATCCCTTCTGACACTAAGCCACCTAAAATTAATGCAGCTGCTGCTCGTAAATCTGTAGCGGCTACCTCTGCTCCTTGCAATGCATTTTCACCATTAATGAAAACAGAACGTCCTTCGATTTTCACATTAGCATTCATACGTCTAAATTCTTCAACGTGCATGAAGCGATTTTCAAAAACCGTTTCTGTAATGATACTTGTACCTTGAGCTGTTAACATTAGTGTCATCATTTGAGATTGCATATCTGTTGGGAAACCTGGATGTGGCATTGTTTTAATATCTACAGCCTTTAAAGGTCGCGTTGAACGCACGCGTAATCCTTCTCTTAACTCTGTAATTTCAATGCCCATTTCACGCATTTTGGCAATTAATGCTGTCATATGCTCAGGTACAGCATTCTCAATAACCACATCACCTTCTGTAATAGCTGCTGCAATCATAAACGTTCCTGCTTCAATGCGGTCAGGAATAATTGTATGCGTTGCACCATGTAATGTGTCAACGCCAGTAATACGAATCGTATTTGTCCCTGCGCCTTGAACGCGGCCACCCATCGCATTAATAAAGTTAGCTAAATCTACAATTTCAGGTTCTTTAGCGGCATTCTCAATAATAGTTACGCCATCTGCTAATGCAGCGGCTGTCATAATATTTTCTGTAGCACCCACACTAGGGAAATCAAGGTATACTTCTGCACCTTTCAAACGCCCTTCTACCTTTGCCTCAACATAGCCATGTCCAAATGAGATTTTAGCTCCCATTGCCTCAAAGCCCTTTAAATGTAACTCAATAGGTCGTGAGCCAATTGCACAACCTCCTGGTAATGCAACTCGCGCAAAACTATTGCGTCCTAATAATGAGCCCATCACTAAAATAGAAGCACGCATTTTACTTACAAAATCGAATTGCGCTTCGCTTGATAGTGGCTGAGTAGCATCAATTATCATTTCATTTGCTGAAACGTTGTAATCTACTTTTGCGTTAAGACTACGTAATACTTCGCCAATTGTTTGTACATCTGCTAAGTTAGGTACTTCTTGAATATGATGTTTTCCTTCAGATGCTAATAGTGAAGCGGCTATTATAGGTAGTACTGCATTTTTAGCCCCTTCTACCTTTACGGTACCTTGTAATTTACTGCCGCCAGTTACGATGATTTTTTCCACGTTAGTCCCCCCGCTATTTTTTTACAGTCGGTTATTATAATCATTTATTTAATAAAAGTCAGATGTCATAATTTTTAAAAGCAAACAACTTAATATTACAATGAATACGCTTGATATACAAGCTTTCATTTGGATTTGTTTCATTTTTGTTACATATTGTAACTATTATAACGCGGATGAAAACAAAATATCTTGGGGCTATGCGTTTATTATACAACTAAGCCATTTTACCTAATTTAAACTTAAGCATAAATTATTATATGTTTATAACAGTATTTTAGACCTTATAATAACAGCGGCTATTATATAAAAAGAGCAACTCTCCCTAAGATAAAAGTCGCTCTTTTAGATTAAATAAGGTAACTGTTGTGACCATCGTGTTAAAGAAAGGAAAAATTGTGCCACAATCGACCCTAATGCAATCGTAAGTAATATAAATAATATTCGTGCTTGAAATATGCGCCCCTTTTTAACCATTTCTTCTAACTTTAGCGCTTGCAATGCGTAAAAAGCAATGGCGATAAAAACAACATGTGCGACTAATTCAATAACAGCTTCTTGACCAATCGTTTGATAAATATTGATCGGATGTCATCCCCTTAAAAAAAGCGAGCAGAAATATTCTGCTCGCTTAACATATTAAATGTTACCCTCATGAACGTTGATACGATTCATTGCGCGTTTCAATGAAAGTTCCGCACGTTGAAAATCAATACTATCTTGTTTCTTTGCCAGGCGTTGTTCAGCGCGTGCTAAAGCTTCTTTAGCGCGTGCTAAATCAATTTCGTTTGCCACTTCTGCTGAAGGAGCTAATATCGAAATTTTATCTGGTCGAATCTCGATGAAGCCTCCGCTAATCGCAACAAACTCTTCACTGTTTTGCCCTTTAAGCTTTACAGCTCCAATAGCAAGTGGTGCCACTGTTGGGATATGCCCTGGAAGGACACCAATCTCACCTGATGTTGTTTTCGCGATTACCATTGATACTTCTGAATCGTATACGGGGCCGTCGGGAGTGACAATATTGACTGTAACTGTCTTCATATGTTTTCCTCCTCCGTCCCTGGTATTATACCTCTACGCCCATGCTTTTCGCTTTTTCAACTACCTCTTCGATAGAACCTACTAAACGGAAAGCATCTTCTGGCAAGTGGTCATATTTACCTTCAAGAATTTCTTTGAAAGAACGTACTGTTTCTTTAACAGGTACGTATGAACCTTGTTGACCAGTGAATTGCTCTGCAACGTGGAAGTTTTGTGATAAGAAGAACTGAATACGACGAGCACGTTCAACAGTTTGCTTATCTTCATCACTTAACTCATCCATACCTAAGATTGCAATGATATCTTGTAATTCACGGTAACGTTGTAGTGTTTGTTGTACGCCACGTGCTACTTCATAGTGCTCTTCACCAACGATTTCTGGAGATAATGCACGTGAAGTTGAAGCTAGTGGGTCAACTGCTGGGTAAATACCCATCTCAGATAATTTACGCTCTAAGTTAGTTGTTGCATCTAAGTGAGCGAAAGTTGTTGCTGGCGCTGGGTCAGTATAGTCATCGGCTGGTACATAGATTGCTTGAATCGATGTTACAGAACCTTTGTCTGTTGACGTGATACGCTCTTGTAATTTACCCATATCAGTAGCAAGTGTTGGTTGGTAACCTACTGCTGAAGGCATACGACCTAATAAGGCAGAAACCTCAGAACCTGCTTGTGTGAAACGGAAAATGTTATCGATGAATAAAAGTACGTCTGCACCTTGCTCATCACGGAAATATTCAGCCATTGTTAAACCTGTTAAAGCAACACGCATACGTGCACCAGGTGGCTCGTTCATTTGACCGAATACCATGGCTGTTTTCTTAATTACACCAGAGTCACTCATTTCGTAGAATAAGTCATTACCCTCACGAGTACGCTCACCTACACCAGCGAATACCGAGATACCGCCGTGCTCTTGTGCGATGTTGTTAATTAATTCTTGGATTAATACTGTTTTACCTACACCGGCACCACCGAATAGACCGATTTTACCACCTTTAATATATGGTGCTAATAAGTCTACAACTTTGATCCCTGTTTCTAAAATTTCAACTTGTGTAGATAAGTTTTCAAAGCTTGGCGCTTCACGGTGAATTGAATCACGACGAACGTCAGCTGGAATTTCTTCACCTAAGTCAATGATATCACCTAGTACGTTAAATACACGACCTAGTGTAGCCTCACCTACTGGTACAGAAATAGCTTTCCCTAAGTCTGTAACCTCTGCGCCACGTTGTAAGCCATCTGTAGATGACATAGCAATCGTACGAACAGCATCATCACCTAAATGAAGTGCTACTTCTAAAGAAAGAAGTTGTGGTTCTTCATTTGGGCGTTCAATCTTTACAGTTAAAGCGTTAAAGATCTCTGGTAATTTACCGTTGTCGAACTTAACGTCAACTACCGCACCCATTACTTGTAGAACGCGTCCTTTATTCATTACTGTGTACCCTCCTTATCGATTGAACAGTAAAATGGAATTATTTTATGTCCTTATACGATGTTAGGAAGCAGTGCCTATTCTAAAGCAGCTGCTCCACCAACGATTTCTGTAATTTCTTGTGTAATCGCCGCTTGACGCGCACGGTTATATGAAAGCGATAGATTATCAATCAACTCGCTTGCGTTGTCTGTTGCGTTTTTCATTGCTGTCATACGTGAAGCATGTTCACTTGCTTTACCATCTAAGATTGCACCATAAATTAAGCTTTCAGCGTACTGTGGTAACAGTACTTCAAGAATTGCTTCACCTGATGGCTCAAATTCATAAGCTGCTGTAGAGCTAGAAGGCACAATGTCTGTTAATGGTAATAGCTTTTTCTCCGTAACTTCTTGTGAAATAGCACTTACGAAGTGATTGTAGTACATATAAAGTTCATCATATGTACCATCTGTGAACATACCAACAGCCTTACGAGCGATTTCTTTAATATCAGCAAAAGTTGGTTGGTCAGATAAACCAACAATCTCACCGATTACGTTATGACCACGTTTTGCAAAGTAATCACGAACCACACGACCTACTGCTAAAATCACGTACTCGTCTTTTGATTTATGACGCTCGTCAATAATCGCTTGTAGACGACGTAAAATACTTGAGTTGTATGCACCTGCTAAACCACGGTCAGAACCGATTACTAAGTAAGCTGTCTTTTTAACAGGACGGCTCATTAGCATAGGATGCCCGCTATCTTTAGTGCCTGATGCAATCGCACCTACAACATCTTGTACTTTCTCCATGTAAGGAACGAATTTCTTAGCATTTTGCTCTGCACGATTTAATTTCGAAGCCGAAACCATCTGCATCGCTTTCGTAATTTGACTCGTTTTCTTAGTCGATACAATACGCATTTCAATGTCACGTAAGTTTGCCACTGGTATTTCACCACCTTATTGTTTTTAGTCATTTTACCCGTTGCACATGATATGCTCAGTAACTGTTAACGCCTATTTCATTTCAAATATTTCACTCTTCTACCATCCCTGATTATCTTTCATATGCGTGTAATCAATCAATAGTGTCCAAGTGAAATATTGAATAAAACGTCTAAATATTATTCAGATTTAGCGAAAGTTTTTTTGAAGGCAGTAATTGCTGCTTCCATATCAGCATCTGATGCAAGTTCTTTTGTTGTACGGATATGATCTAAAACGTTAGTGTGGTTTGAATCTAACCAGCTTAAGAATTCCGCTTCAAAGCGAACGATATCTTGAACTGGAATATCATCTAAATGACCACGAGTTAACGCATAAAGAATTGTTACTTGCTTCTCAACTTTTAGCGGTTTGTTTAAGTCTTGTTTTAACACTTCAACTGTACGTTTACCACGCTCAAGTTTAGCAAGTGTTGCTTTATCTAAATCAGAACCAAATTGTGCGAATGACTCAAGCTCACGGAATGCAGCTAAGTCTAGACGTAGCGTACCCGCAACTTTTTTCATTGCTTTGATTTGAGCAGAACCACCAACACGTGATACAGAAAGACCTGCGTTAATCGCTGGACGTACACCTGAGTGGAATAAGTCAGATTGTAAGAAGATTTGACCATCAGTAATTGAGATTACGTTCGTTGGAATGTATGCAGAAATATCGCCTGCTTGTGTTTCAACGAATGGTAATGCTGTGATAGAACCTTCGTTATACGTTTCGTTTAATTTTGCTGCACGCTCTAATAAACGTGAGTGTAAGTAGAATACGTCACCTGGGTAAGCTTCACGACCTGGAGGACGACGTAATAATAATGAAAGTTCACGGTAAGCAGCTGCTTGTTTAGATAAGTCATCATAAACGATTAATACGTGTTTACCTTGTAACATGAACTCTTCAGCCATAGATACACCTGCATAAGGAGCTAGGTATAATAATGGTGCTGGTTGTGATGCTGATGCTGTTACTACGATTGTATAGTCTAATGCACCGTGTTTACGTAATGTTTCAACAACACCACGTACTGTAGATTCTTTTTGACCAATTGCAACGTAGATACAAATCATATCTTGGTCACCTTGGTTAAGAATTGTATCAATCGCTACAGACGTTTTACCAACTTGACGGTCACCGATGATTAACTCACGTTGACCACGACCGATTGGTACAAGTGCGTCAATCGCTTTGATACCTGTTTGTAATGGTTCATAAACGGATTTACGCGCCATAACACCGAAAGCTGGGCTCTCGATAGGACGTGTTTTTGTTGTATTAATAGGACCTTGTCCATCCACTGGTTGACCAAGTGGGTTTACTACGCGGCCAATTAGCTCTTCACCAACTGGTACTTCCATGATACGGCCAGTACGTTTTACGCTGTCGCCTTCTTTGATCTCTGTGTATGGTCCTAGAATAACGATACCTACGTTACCTTCTTCTAAGTTTTGTGCCATACCCATAACACCATTTGAGAACTCTAAAAGTTCTCCAGCCATAGCGTTGTCCAGGCCATGAGCAAGTGCGATACCATCACCAACACGGATAACTGTACCTACTTCGCTTACTTCTAATTCAGATTGATAACCTTCAATCTGCTGCTTAATCAGCACGCTGATTTCTTCAGCTTTGATGCTCATGCTTGTCACCTCTCACATTTCTTAATATTATCCGATTAACTCATTCTCAAGACGAGCTAGTTTACTAATAACTGTGCTGTCATAAATATGATTACCGATTTGAACGCGGATGCCACCTAATAATGATGGATTCACTTCGTTTGTAATTGTTAATGTTTGTTTACCTACAAGTTGTGCAAACGCTTTAGAAATATTAGCTACTTCGTCTGCTGTTAATGCACGTGTTGAAGATACTACTGCATTAGCTGAACCTTGTGCATCTGCTGCAAGATCTTTAAACGCTGATGTAATAGCTGCAATTTCATTAATACGCTTTTTATCTACTAAGATTTGAAGTGTATTAAGTAACACTGGCTCTGCATTAGCAAATAATGATTGAACCATTTCTTTCTTTTTGTCGACTGAAATTTTAGGAGCTGCTAATACAGCAAGAAACTCTGGAGATTCTTGTGTAACTTTAGCTAGTTCATTTAAATCTGCGCCAACTTCTGCTAGTTTACCTTGCTGATTTGCCAGCTCAAATAGTGCTTGAGCGTAGCGCTTCGCTACGATAGACTGACTCATTTAGCTTCGCCTGCCTTCGCAATCGTTTCTTCGATTAGCGCGCGGTTGTCATCCTCAGAAATTTCTTTGCCAAGAACTTTAGATGCTGCTAATACAGATAATGAAACGACTTCTTGACGTACAGCTGCGATTGCTTTTTCTTTCTCTGTTTCGATTTCTCGGACAGCAGATTCTTTCAAACGGTTAGCTTCAGTGCGAGCTGCTGTAAGAATTTCTTCTTTTTGCATTTCGCCTTGCTTCTTCGCGCCTTCAACAATCGTTTGTGCCTCTGTACGAGCTTCTTTAAGAAGCTGTTTTTGTTCTTCTAATAGTTGGTGTGTCTCTTTGCGTGCTTTTTCAGCTGCATTGATTTCTTCCGCTACGAATTCTTCACGTTTTTGCATCATACCCATTAACGGACCCCATGCTACTTTCTTAAGTAGTAACATAAGAATTAAGAAGATAACAACTGTTGCTAGTGCGTCACCAAGGTTCATCTTAGTTGAGCCTGCACCTAATACTAGGAAATCTAATAACACGATTGTTTCACTCCCTTCAAGAGCTATAAAATAATAAATGTTTCAATAATAGTTAAATCAGGTATTACCATATAATAAATTGTTTAATTACAATCATTTAATCATTAAAAGGAAAGGCGAAGCGTCTTCTGCTGAATCTTCTCCGCCAAACATATCAATTATTTGTTCATTACGATGAAAGCTACTACTACTGCGATGATCGGTAATGCCTCAACTAATGCAACCCCGATGAACATTGTAGTTTGTAGAACACCACGAGCCTCTGGTTGGCGAGCGATACCTTCTACTGTTTTTGAAACGATAAGACCGTTACCGATACCTGCACCAAGTGCACCTAAACCGATTGCGATTGCTGCTGCTAATAAACCCATTGTTAAATTTCCTCCTTGGAATTGTTTGTTTTATTTTATTTAAGCGGTTTCCCGCTTTATATTAATGGTCCTCACTCACTTTATGAGCAATATAAACCATCGTTAACATTGTAAAGATGAAACCTTGAATGAAACCGATGAAGATCGAGAATCCTTGCCATGCCATCATTGGAATGATTGCACCTAGGAAACCAGGAATGCTTGATGCTGCTAAACCAGCAATCAAACCGATTAAAATCTCACCAGCGTAAATGTTACCATAAAGACGTAGACCAAGTGTTAACGTATTCGCAAACTCTTCTACAATCTTAAGTGGTAGCATAAATGACATTGGTTGTAGGAAACCTTTGAAGTAATTTCCTGAACCGCGCATTTTCACACCATAGTAATGTGATAGTAATAAAATCATAACAGCTAGAGACATTGTAACTGTTGGATCGGCTGTTGGCGATTTCCACCATAGCACATCATCATACACAATAGCGAACGGTAAACCTAATAAGTTCGATACAATGATAAACATGATTAATGTTAAGCCTAGTACGTGGAAGCGACCACCTGTTTTCCAGTCCATGTTACTTTTAATAATCCCTTTCACGAAATCCATAACCCACTCCATGAAGTTTTGCATGCCTGTAGGTTTCATTTGTAGATTACGTGTTGAGATAAACGCAATTAAAAATACGATTGTTGCTGCTACGAGTAACATCATAATTGTTGATGGGTTGAAAGTTAACGGCCCAACGTGCCACTCTGGATTTATGTGATCCATTTTATAATTCACCTCTCTTTCTAATACACAAAGTTAGTTGCCCTTCATATGAGAGATCAATCTCTCAATAAAGAGAAAAACGTATGGTAGCATTAGCCCTATGACTGTGCTGACAAGGTCAATATACTCAGGCATTGTAATGGCTAACGCAACTGCTGCAACACCTGACGCAAAGCGAAGCAATGTGCCGAGCGATGTTGTTTTTGTCCCTTCACTTATGGAACGGTCAAACTTTTCCATTCGTCGAACTAAAATCCAAAAGTTATACGTACCAAAAAAAGCGCCAAGTGCGATGCCGGCAAACACGGTCTCATATGATGTTACCGCCCAACCAAGTGCGCAAATCGCGAGCAAAAAAAATAACGCTTTTTTCTGCATAGCAAAAATGTGATGCAAATCTAGCATTGGTCTGTCGTCTCCTGAATCAAATTTTCGTTGAATTGGGTAAGCTTGATAACCACTTAGTGAAATCAGAAATGAGTAGTAATCTACTCCAGCGGTGTGGAAGTAAAGTAGTGGATGTACCCTATTATGCAGAATCTTTTGTGAAATGCTGGGATACGTTTTACTAGCTAAACTTCCGCCTACGGTTGGACATAAAAATCCAGACGCTATAAGCGAGCTGTTTCATAAATGTTTCAACTGTTTCAACTAGTTAGAAACTTGATAAGATTAGATTTTTCTGTGCTTAAAAATACAAAAAAACCTCATCAATAATACCCTTTGTAAGCATACAATAGGTGTTTTTTGAAGTCAATTAGTAATGAGAAAAAACTTCACACCCTACACATTCTTGTCAAATTGTTGACAAATTTGTGTGTTGCTTCACAAAGTATATAATAACATATAAAAAGCCCTTACATACAAAGTATTTTCAACAGGAGTCTGTCAATAATGACACATTCCTGTTGATGACGAATGAAAACCTTCGCTTAACGATAATTCATTCGCTTTTGCTCATTTTCACTTAACCATTACCGGTTTATTTTCCTTCTAAGTGTGTGAGTAAAGCTTGTACAATACGCTGAGAAGCCTTGCCATCTCCGTAAGGGTTAGCCGCATGTGCCATACTTGTGTAAATCGTTTCATCCACTAACAATTGTTTGGCAAGTTGATAAATGGTTTCTTCCTCTGTGCCTGCTAATTTCAGTGTGCCTGCTTCAATACCTTCTGGTCGCTCAGTTGTATCACGTAATACGAGTACAGGCTTACCTAATGAAGGTGCCTCTTCTTGAATACCGCCTGAATCAGTTAAAATCATATATGATTTTGCTTGGAAGTTATGGAAGTCATACATATCTAACGGTTCAATCAGATGAATACGTTCATCACTACCTAAAATATCATTTGCTGTTTCACGCACTACAGGATTCATATGCATAGGATATACAACTTGAATATCATCATGCTCTTGTAATAAACGTTTGATAGCTTTAAACATATTACGCATAGGCTCGCCTAAATTTTCGCGTCGATGCGCTGTTAATAAAATCATACGATCCTCGCCAATTTTATCGAGCACAGAGTGTGAGTAATCATCATTTACTGTCGTTTGTAAAGCGTCGATGGCTGTATTACCTGTCACATAAATTGTCGCATCATTTTTATTTTCATTTAAGAGATTTTGACGAGACATCTCTGTTGGAGCAAAGTGTAAATCTGCCATAACACCTGTTAATTGACGATTCATTTCTTCAGGGTATGGTGAATATTTATTCCATGTACGCAGTCCTGCTTCCACATGTCCAATCGCAATTTTGTTATAAAATGCAGCCAAGCTACCAACAAATGTAGTTGCTGTATCACCGTGTACTAATACGATATCTGGTTGTGCTTCCTTCATTACTTTATCTAAACCTTGCAGTGCTGAAGTTGCCACATCAACTAATGTTTGGCGGTCTTTCATAATATTTAAATCATAATTAGGTGTAATATTAAACGTTGCCAACACTTGGTCTAACATTTCTCGGTGCTGTGCAGTCACTGTCACAATTGATTCAATTTTATCTGGATGTTTTTCTAATTCTAAAACAAGAGGAGCCATTTTAATCGCTTCTGGCCTTGTACCAAAAATTGTCATTACTTTAAACATATCATTACCACCTTTTTTATTAAGTAAAATCCATACTGAAAAAGAGTGAAAAGTATAGTTGAGCCAATGCCTACTATAAATCTCACTCCTTTATTTGTTTTATTTAGTGCCGAATAAACGGTCACCAGCATCACCTAAGCCAGGTACGATATAACCGTGTTCATCTAATTTATCATCTAATGCCGCAATGTATACGTCTACATCATTATGTGCATCTTGCAATGCTTGTACACCTTCTGGCGCTGCAATTAAACACATAAATTTAATGTTAACAGCCCCGCGCTTTTTCAAAGAATTGATCGCTTCAATAGCTGAGCCACCTGTTGCTAACATAGGGTCAACAACGATAAATTCACGCTCTGCTACATCTGCTGGTAGTTTAGCATAATATTCTACTGGTTCAAGTGTTTCTGGGTCACGATACAATCCAATATGACCTACTTTAGCAGCTGGAATTAACTTCAATACACCTTCTACCATGCCAATCCCTGCACGTAATATAGGTACAATACCAATCTTTTTACCAGATAAGATTTTTGATGTCATTTTTGTCACAGGTGTTTCAATTGTTTTGTCTTCTAATGGTAAATCACGTGTGATTTCAAAGGCCATTAGTGTCGCTACTTCATCAACTAGCTCGCGAAATTCTTTTGTACCTGTGTTAATATCACGAATGTATGTTAGTTTATGTTGAATTAATGGATGGTCAAATACGTATACTTTGCTCATTATGAGTCTCTCCTAACTATTTGAATGACTTTTTTATCCCAATAAGTATAACAGAAAGTACAGCTGTTTTTAAACGTTGTTTCAAGTTTTATTAAAACTCTTATCCCTTTTTGGTTTTCTTTGTGAAAAATAGGCGCACACCATAGCAAAATAAAATGGCGATACCGCTCTTCATTATATCCTTTTTTATGCAACATAACCCTTTAACTCCAATGAATCATAACACTAAAAAAGTGGCAAAGGGTTATCAATCGCCCCTTTACCACTCGTTAGAATACGTTATGATCTAAACTTATATGTGCATTGGATTATGCATACAATGGATGTTTTGCTGTTAATGCTGCAACACGTTTTTTAGCTTCTTCTTTTGTTGCTTCATCTTCTGGATTTTTCAATACTAATGCAATAATAGCACCCACTTCTTTCATGTCTTCCTCTTTAAAGCCACGAGTTGTAACAGCTGGTGTACCAACACGAACGCCCGATGTTACGAATGGTGATTCTGTATCATATGGGATTGTGTTTTTGTTTGTTGTAATGCCTACCTCATCTAGAGCGTGCTCTGCTACTTTACCAGTTAAGCCTAATGATTTAACATTTAGCAATAATAAGTGATTATCTGTACCACCTGAAACGATGTCAACACCTTCAGCTTGTAATGTTTCACCTAGCGCTTTAGCATTTGCTTTTAGTTGTTTAGCATATGTTTTAAACTCAGGTTGTAGTACTTCACCAAATGCTACAGCTTTAGCCGCAATGACATGCATTAATGGGCCACCTTGAATACCAGGGAAAACAGATTTATTTAACGCTTTCTCCCATTGTGCAGATGCTAAAATTAAACCACCGCGTGGGCCACGTAATGTTTTATGTGTTGTTGATGTAACAAAGTCCGCATATGGTACTGGTGATGGGTGTTCGCCAGCAGCTACTAAACCTGCGATATGCGCCATATCTACCATAAAGTAAGCTTCAACTTCATCTGCAATCTCGCGGAACTTCGCAAAATCAATTTCACGTGGATAAGCAGATGCACCTGCAACGATTAATTTAGGTTTATGTTCAAGTGCTTTTTGACGTACATCTTCATAGTCAATCACATTTGTATCTTCTGTCACACCATACTCTACGAAATTATATAATTCACCTGAGAAGTTAACTGGCGAGCCATGTGTTAAGTGACCACCGTGTGATAAATTCATACCTAATACTGTATCACCAGGTTTTAAAATAGCATTATATACAGCCATATTTGCTTGTGCACCAGAGTGTGGTTGTACGTTTGCATATTCAGCACCAAAGATTTCTTTTATGCGGTCACGTGCAATATTTTCCACTACATCTACATGCTCACAGCCACCGTAGTAACGTTTACCAGGGTAACCTTCCGCATATTTATTTGTTAGTTCTGAGCCTTGTGCTTCCATAACAGCTTCAGATACAAAGTTTTCAGAAGCAATAAGCTCGATATTGTCTTGTTGACGTTTTTTCTCCGCTAAAATACCATCTAAAACTGCTTTGTCTTGTACTGCTAATTTTTCGTATGCCATTGTATGACAGCCTCCTAATTTATGCTATATGTTGCGCGCTCGCCACCGATAAGTTTTGGACGCGTTGTTGCTACTGTAAGATATGCTTCACCAATTTTTTTAATGTTTGTGCGTACTGGAACAGCGACGTGTTTAATGTGCATACCAATTAATGTTTGACCAATATCAATGCCTGCATGTGCTGTAATATGCTCGACTACTACAGGATTTTTAAATTGGCGATAGGCATAAGCTGACATCGCACCACCTGCTGTACGTACAGGAACTACAGATACTTCTTCTAAGTAGTGTTTTGTCATAGACATCGCTTCCCGTTCAATAGTTAGGGCACGATTAATATGTTCACAACCTTGAAAAGCTAAATACAACTGATGTTTTCTCGCAAATTGTTGCAGCGGTTCAAAAAGTTCAGCAGCGATTTCTTCAACGCCAGCTGTTCCAATTTTCTGACCAATAATTTCAGATGTGGAGCAACCTACTACAAAGAATGTATGCGGTTGTAAAACTACTTGCTCCTCAACTTCGTGCAACAATTGCTGAATTTCTGTTTTCAGCAATTTACTCACCTCTTGATAAATCTAAACTACATAGCTTATTTACACGACGTTCGTGACGGCCACCCTCAAACGCTGTCTCTAACCATGTTTTGGCAACCATGCGTGCTAACCCAGCCCCAACTACTCGCTCACCCATTGCTAAAACATTAGAATCGTTATGTTGACGCGTTGCCTCTGCACTAAAGACATCATGGACTAATGCGCAACGAATCCCTTTTACTTTATTGGCTGCAATAGACATACCAATACCTGTGCCACAAATTAAAATGCCACGATCAAAGTTGCCGCTCGCTACACCTTCTGCTACTGGTTTTGCATAATCTGGATAATCTACAGAATCGTCATTTTTAGGACCGAAATCCTCATAGCTAATATTTAGTTCATCTAATAATGTGATAATCTCTTTTCTTAAATTATTACCACCGTGATCTGAAGAAATTGCTACTTTCAAATTGGCTCCCTCTTTTCGATATATTGTCATCAACAGTTTACCATTTTTGAGAGAGGAAAAGCACGTAATTTATTTGTTGTGATATGATTCAAATCATACCCAAATACGAATGATTTGTCTATAGTTATTTTTATCGTTCACCTTTTAGTCTTTTTTAAACGTTTATAAATGTCTAAAAACCATTATTTTACGCTATTTGCTTTACTCCTTCTAAATTCAAGAGAGATAGTCTAGCAGGTAAAATAAAAAAGTTGCCTTTGTACTTGGCAACTTTCACTTTAGCTAAATCGCTTAATCATTTCATATAATTGTTGTGCTTGTGCTTGCAATTCATGCGTGGACTGTTCAATCGCATTCATAGCATATAATTGTTCTTCTGCACGACCTCTCACCTCTTGTGCACCGGCTGAAGTCTCCTCAGCAATTGCTGCCACATCTTGTGATTGTCTCGTCGTTTGTTCAATGCTTAATAATTGTTGTTGCATGTCAGTTGATACTTGTTTCGTTGTTTCTGCGATAGTGTAAATCGCGCTGACAACTGTTTCGACTGCACGTGTCGTTTCTGTAACGCGTCCTACTTCATCATTAGCAAAGGTCACTTGGGCTCTAATCTCACGCCCAACGCTCTCAACATGTTCTTGCATGACTTGAATTAATTGAGACGTATCTTTAACCGCTACTGCGCTTTGGTCTGCCAATGTGCGTACTTCTTCTGCGACTACTGCAAATCCTTTACCATGATCGCCTGCTCTTGCGGCCTCAATCGAAGCATTTAAGGCTAATAAGTTGGTTTGTTCTGCAATCGTTCCCACTAGTTGTATGACTTTACCTACATCATTAGCATTATGCTCTAACTGCTGGACACGTTGTAAAGACTCATCACTACGTGTGGCCATGTTTTGAATCCCCTCTGTCAGTTGTTGAATGGCTTTTGTCGCACTCTGTAATTGAAGGATGAGGTTTTCTGCTTGTTCATTAGCTGACACTACTCGCTCGTTCACATGAATAGCTGTCTCTCTAGCTTCTTCCATAGACTCTGCCATACTTTGCACAGCATTAGCTGATGCCTCAGCCCCTTGTGAAATATGGTCAATCGTTAGAGAAATACCTTGTGCACTCTCCGTTGAGACGGTTGCTTGTGTTGATAAATGTTCGACGGTTGTCGCCGTAGCAGAAAAGTTTTGCTCAATGCCACCTACAATCGTGCGCATATTGACCAACATATCATTAAAGGCTTCACCTACAGCATGTATTTCATCTTGAGATTGTGGCACTTCAAATTCCCGACTAATAGTACCTTCTGCCGCATATGTAACAGCTTCCTCTAGCTTATGTAATGGCTTTACTAAAACACCACTAAATAAAGCCGCTAAAATGCACGACCATATAATACCTAAACCAAATGTTAAAACCTCAAACCAAATGCGACTATAATTAGCAAAAAACGTAGGGTGAATATATTCAATAAATACGAAACTTGTTGAATATGTCACAATCGCTAATATACCTACAAATAAGACTAATTTTTTAGCAATGCCAAATGTTGTTTTCCGATGTTGCATAACATTCACTCCTCAAGTTTATTGATGATTGATTGTATTGCTTGCTCTAACGCTTGAAATGTGGCTTGATATGTCGCTAAATCTCCACCATAAGGGTCGTATACATCTTGCATAGGAGCTTCTACATACTCATATAAGCGAAATATTTTATCTGCTTGTTCAGGATACATCTGTAATAAAGCTTGTTTATGCCCCTCTGTCATAGTTAAGACAAGATCAGCCCACTGCATATCTTCCATTGTGACATTAGTAGCTGCATGTGCTGTATTCATCTTATTTTCGGCTAACGTTTGTTTAGCATGTTCACTCATATCCGCTCCTGGTGTAGCAAAAATACCTGATGATCTCACCGCGATATGTGATACATTTTTATGAGATAAAATAGCCGCTGCCATTGGACTGCGACATGTATTCCCTGTGCAAACAAAATAAATATTCATATTTATAGCCTCCTAAGTAGCAAAAATTATGCGCTTTGCTTAATTGTAATGAAATTTTTATCAATTGTCACTTCTTATAACTTATGGACTAAACACAAAATGAATCATCGTATTTTTTACCTATAGCTATAAAAAAACACTAAGCCATCTTTTAAAATGTACTTAGTGTTTTAAACGGCTTATTATTAAATTAATCGATTCCCACCAGCTGCTTTTTCCAGTCGATTCATAATCGCTTTCCCCACACCTTGTAACGGTACAGCCCTTACAATAATCATTGTAGCATCTGTTTGATCACAAGCGCGTAACGCATCATAAAGCTTAATAGACATAGCCTCGATGGTATTTCCTAAATCATACACATAATTTGCTTGTAACGATGTTGGTGACATCGCTAATAACGCTACCTTTTCGTGTTGCGTTTGATGCATAATAATCATTTCTTGCAATGCGTGGTCTTCTAACGTTGTTACATATACAGGCGCCTCTGGTGAATAATGTGTATACTTCATACCAGGCGCACGTGGTGCGTCTTTTACATCTGTTAATGTTGCTTCATGCACTTCGCCAATAACCGCCTGCAACATCTCTTTTGTCACACCACCTGGTCGTAGTATGATTGGTGGTGTTTGTGTCACATCTAGTACAGTTGACTCTAAACCAATGCCTGTTGCTCCACCATCTATAATTAGAGGGATTTGTCCTTTAAGATCGTGATACACATGCTCAGCTTTTGTTGGACTTGGCTTACCACTGCGATTCGCACTTGGTGCCGCTATTGGTAACCCTGTCTTTTGTAATAGAGATAATGCGACAGGGTGATTGGGCATACGTATACCAACTGTCGCTAATCCTGCTGTCACATTGGTAGCAAATATATTTGGTTTTGCTTTTACAATTAAGGTTAATGCTCCTGGCCAAAAAGCCTCCATACATTGTTGTGCCACTAAAGGGATATGCTCAGCATATTGCGCTACTGCTTTTGCTTCGCCAATGTGTACAATTAAAGGGTTATCTGATGGACGTCCCTTCGCTTGAAAGATTTTTGCTACAGCTGTTTCATTGGTAGCAACTGCACCTAATCCATACACCGTTTCAGTAGGGAATGCAACTACTTCACCAGCCTGCAATGCACTTACAGCTTGTGCATAAGTCAAATGGTTATCACCATCATGATCCACAGATACTATTGTTGTCAGCAAGTGTAATCCCTCCTTTATGCTTTTGTTATCCACAAGCTGTGCATAAGTTTCTGAAAATTGTGTATAACTATACTATTTCACAAAATACCATGCGTTCTTTTCCGTTTAAGTCTTTTTGTATCGTTATAGTTGCGCCAGGAAAGCTCTCTTGAAATAACTGTGCTACCGCCTGACCTTGTTTATAACCAATCTCCACACCAATGAGCGCTTTCTCATTCATGCATTGTTGTGCCTCTTGTGCTAGACGGCGATACAATTGCAAACCATCTTCTGCTGCAAAAAGCGCATTATGTGGCTCATGCTCCAACACTAAATCAGACATCAATGGCAATTCGTCAAACGCAATATAAGGAGGGTTCGCTAATAATATATCCCACTTTTTATGGTTGATTGGCTCTGTTAAGTCCCCTAACCCAAAATTAATATCTGCTTGTAATTTATTAGCATTGTATATCGCGACTTCTAGCGCACGTTCTGATAAATCGGTAGCTGTCACTTGTAACTGTGGTGCCTCTAATTTCATTGTTACTGCGATAGCACCACTACCTGTACCAATATCAACAAGTGTTACTGGCTCTTGACCAAACATACGCTCAATTTTTTGTAAGGCATAATAGACAAGTTCCTCCGTTTCTGTACGAGGGATTAACACAGATTCATTCACAGTAAATTTTCTACCATAAAACTCCTCATAACCAATACAATATTGTACAGGTCTACCTGACGCATGCTCTTTTACTAACGCTTGAAACTCCATCCACTCAACATAGGTTAAATCTTCATACATATGCATTACTAACTCTGAATAACTACACTTTTTTACATGTTGCATAATAAGACGAGCCGCATTTTCTTCACGTCCATATTGCTTTAAAAAAGAAGAAGCCCATTCAAGGGCCTCATATGCTTCTTTACGCATCCTCATTTAGCTTCTCAAGCTTTGATGCTTGTTCTTCTAAAGTTAGTGCGTCAATAACCTCATCCAACTTGCCCTCCATAATTTGGTCAAGCTTTTGAATCGTTAAACCAATGCGGTGGTCTGTAACACGGTTTTGAGGGTAGTTATATGTACGAATACGCTCTGAACGGTCTCCTGTACCTACTGCTGATTTACGAACAGAGTCATATTCGCTTTGCGCCTCTTGCATATACATATCTGCTACACGTGCACGTAAAATTTTCATAGCCTTTTCTCTGTTTTTAATTTGTGAACGTTCATCTTGCATTGACACTACAACACCTGTTGGTAAATGGGTCATACGCACAGCTGACATCGTAGTATTTACTGATTGCCCACCAGCGCCTGAAGAGGCGAATGTATCAACACGAATATCTTTTTCATGAATCTCGACATCCACTTCCTCTACTTCTGGTAAACAGGCTACTGTAGCTGTTGAGGTATGAATACGGCCTGATGATTCGGTTTCTGGCACACGTTGCACACGATGGGCGCCGTTTTCATATTTAAATTTAGAATAAGCACCTTGTCCATTAATCATAAAAACAATCTCTTTATAGCCACCCATACCTGTTGCATTGGCATCCATTATATCAATTTTCCAACCATGTGCCTCCGCATAACGCGAGTACATGCGGAAGAGGTTACCTGCAAATAAAGCGGCTTCTTCGCCACCAGCTGCCCCACGAATCTCCATAATAACGTTTTTATTATCATTAGGATCTTTAGGAATTAATAGCATTCGTAATCGTTCTTCTAATGCTGTTACTTGATGATTTAAGTCGTTAAATTCTTCTTTCACCATCTCACGCATATCAGCATCTAATTTTTCATCTAGCATTTCACGTGTATCTGCTAATTGTTGTTTGACATCTTTATATTCACGATACGCCTCTACGGTTTCTTGAATATCAGATTGTTCTTTTGAGTATTCGCGTAGTTTCTTACTATCACTTACAATATCAGGGTCACTTAGTAACTCATTTAAACGTTCATAACGATCTTCTACTGCTTGGAGTCGATCAAACATTATTTTTCACCTCAACTTTAATTTCTAACGGTGGATTTGTATGGCATTTGCGACAAACAGGAAAATAAGCTTCATTTCCCCCAATTTGAATTTGCTCACCTGTATAAACAGGTTGACCATTGCCATCCACACGTAAATTCATTGTGGCTTTGCGTTCACAAAACCAACAAATCGTTTTCATTTCTTCTATTTTATCAGCATAAATCAACATATAGCGACTGCCTTCAAACAATTCATTGCGAAAATCATTTTTCAAGCCAAATCCCATCACAGGAATTGCTAACTCATCTACAATCTTTGTTAATTGTAATACTTGCTCTTTACTCAAAAATTGTACTTCATCTATTAATATGCAGTAGGGCTTGCTACTATAATTTTTTACAATAGTAAAAATATTGGTTTGTTCATAAATAGCAATCGCCTTTTCACGTAAACCAATACGGCTTGAAATATATCCTTCTTCGTCTCTTGTATCAATGCCTGGTGTGAATAACAACACGGGCTTATTTTGCTCTTGGTAATTGTGCGCTACTTTTAAAATCTCAATAGATTTCCCGCTATTCATTGCGCCGTATTTATAATAAAGCTGTGCCAAATCTTCACCCTCCAAACGCTTATCAACTGCTTAAGCGAATTGACCATACGCTATCTATTATAACAATCTATTCTCATTTTTTTAGATAAAAATCGGAAATACTCTCAAAAAAATACCTGCCAAGTGAATACTTGGCAGGTATGGTGTTGCAAAATTATTTAAGACCGTATTTTTTGTTGAAACGATCCACACGACCATCAGCAGCCGCGAATTTTTGACGACCTGTATAGAATGGGTGACATTCGTTACATAATTCAACAGTGATTTTTTCTTCTACAGAACCTGTAGTGAATGTGTTACCGCAAGAACATGTAACTGTCGCTTGTTTGTAATCTGGATGAATTCCTTGTTTCATATTCGTTTCTCCTCTCGCCCTGAACTATTTGCTAGATCAGAGTTGTAATTTCGTTTTGTGCCTTACATAGCCCGAATATGTCGACTACATATGCACAACATACATACTTTAGGAATTATAACAGAGCATACAAAGAAAAACAAGGATTTTTACCTGTCATCAAAATTATTTATAAAATTTGGCATGCATAATTGGATTGCACCATTTTTTAGTCGCAATTGCGTACGTCATGGATTGTTATAACATCCTGCTTCGTCATTAGAGCGCATACATCCTTCTTCTAAGCAAAAGTTTGGACGTATTATTTTTGTTTCTTTTCCTTATTGTCAATGAGCCAATCTGTAATCACCACTACTTGATTTTTTACAGCGATCGGATCAAATGGCCAAAATACAGCTTCATCTAAATAAAATACATTATCATTTTTTACGGCGGGTAATGATTGCCACAATTCATCATCTTTATTCATGCCATCACTATATGACTCGTCTAAGAAAATATAGTCACCCGCATATTCTGGTAATACTTCATAGGCAATTTGTTGGAATGTAATATCTTTATCAATCATATTTTTTTGAATACCTTCAGATGGCTTTAATTGTAATTGTTGATACATCGCCTGTCCACCACGATAAATACCATCGCCATATACATAATAATCATCTTTGTACGCACCTAGTAAAGCAATTGTTTCATTTGGTTCCATCACACCTTCTAAACGTTCACGATTAGCTTTTACTGTTTGATGAAAATCAGCTAACCACTCATCGCCTTCTTTTTCTTTGCCCAAAATTTCAGCTAGTGCGTTTACCTCATCATCTACATTACGATACGTTTCATAAGGAAGAACAATTGTTGGAGCAATTTTACTTAACTTTTCATAGACTTTAGTGTCTGGGTTCGCAGTGATAATCAAATCTGGTTTTAATGCAAGAATTTTTTCTGGTGAACTCTCTCCTGTATTTTCAATACCTTCAATTTGATCTTTAATATGGACATTTAGTAAATCTTGTTCTGTGGCTCCTATTGGTTTTACCCCTAATAAAAGCGCTGTTGGCAAATAGGCTTCTACTACTAAACGCTCAACATTTGTAGGGATTTCAATATCACCATTAATGGTTGTAATTGTTTTTGTAGCTGCCTTTTGTTCCTTTGACTCATCCTTTTTTGTATCATTCGTGCTGCAGGCTGCGACGACCAATAAAAGTACAAACAATACACAACTTATTTTCTTCATTTTTTATCTCCCTTATAAATGATAATGATTCTCATAATCAAATATAATGTAAATCACTTACTGTTGCAAGCCCTTTTATTATTTCCTAAAAAAACAGAAGCTGTTATCGTTTAACTTCTTTTATCCATAGCTGTTGTTGTTCTATGTAAGAGTCGTTGTAAAAATGAAGATTGAATATCTTGCAATACGCGTTGTTTCCTTATTTTTTCTTGCGCTTTCATTTGTAACACTCGCTCTTTGCATTCTCCTATTAAAGGTTCGGATAAAACACTGTCAAATTGAGGCGTCGTATCAATAGTAGTGCGATAAATACTAGGTGCTACCCCTACTTGTTTTTTAAATGCGCGACTAAAATAATATTCATCCTCATAGCCTAAATGATTAGCAATAGCCTTTATTGTATGTTCATTTTTTTGCAGATGTTGCTTTGCTACTTCCATGCGCCTTTGTAGTAAATATTGCTGCGGCCCCATGTCATAACGCGCTTTAAATACGCGCAATAAATGGCGCGAACTTATTGTTAAACTATCAGCTAACTTTTGCATAGTAAACGCTTCGTCCATATGCTGCTCCATATACATTAGCGCTTGTGCTGCTAAATCAATGGGGTGTGGTTTTCCTTGTTCCTCTGTTAATTCATGAAAAATACGATAAATTAATTCATAAAATAAAATCTTAACAGTGAGATGTTCTTCAAACGAACCTGTTTTCCATTTGATATACATATTTTGCATAAGTAAATCAATGGCAATAGGGTTTGTTGGTACACAGCTGAAATTTTTATGAAAAGGACGATGCTCCATATGTAAATGTTGAATACATGCATCTGTATAAACAACATCCGCCTTATAATACAGCAAATAATAGGTAGATGGTTTGTTCATTGTTAAATGCATAAAGGCTGACTTCCCTATATGAAAGATCGCTAAACGGTTGATATGATAAGGTATTTCATCTAACCATAAATTCATGTCCCCCTCTATTACAATGAGTATGGCACTATGCCCTAAAATCATTTCTACATCTGTATTTACTTTTTCAACATATTGTATTTGCCTAACTTGCGCATGTGTATTTTCCCATAACAACATATGCGATTCATAATTCATTTTATTCGCCACCTTTAATTGATAATGATTATTATTATCTTTAATAGTAGCACATTTACAAAGCGCACACATAAAAAAAGAGAACTGCATAAATATGCAATTCTCGCTTTCTTATAATAAACCTTTGCCTTTTGTTGCTTTTTTCATATCTTCGTTTAATTTATCAAAAAACTCTTCATTCGTTTTTGTTGTACGTAACTTACGCATAAAGCGCTCTGCAAAATCTGGTGTGTCAGAGAATGTTTTACGAATTGCCCAAAGTTTATCTAGCTCCTCTTTAGGAATTAATAACTCTTCTTTACGTGTGCCTGAACGACGAATATCAAGTGCTGGGAAAATACGACGTTCTGCTAAATTGCGGTCTAAATGTAACTCCATATTGCCTGTTCCTTTAAACTCTTCATAAATCACTTCATCCATACGTGAGCCTGTATCGACTAATGCTGTTGCTAATATTGTTAAGCTGCCGCCTTCTTCAATATTACGCGCAGAACCAAAGAAACGTTTTGGGCGGTGGAAAGCTGCCGGGTCAATACCACCAGACAATGTACGGCCACTAGGTGGAATCACTAAGTTATAGGCGCGTGCTAGACGTGTAATAGAGTCCATCAAAATAATAACATCGCGCTTTTGTTCTACTAAACGGCGCGCGCGTTCTAACACCATCTCAACTACTTTGACATGATTTTCTGGTACTTCATCAAAAGTAGAACTCACAACGTCTGCATTTACAGAACGTTCAATATCCGTCACTTCTTCAGGACGCTCATCAATTAACAAGACGATTAACTCTGCTTCAGGGTAATTCGTTGTAATGGAGTTGGCAATCTCTTTTAATAACGTGGTTTTACCTGCTTTAGGTGGCGCTACAATTAGTCCACGTTGCCCAAAACCTACAGGAGATACTAAGTCCATAATACGAGTTGATATTTGATTTGGTGATGTTTCTAATTTAATTTGACGGTCTGGATAAAGAGGTGTGAGTGCTGGGAAGTGAACGCGGTCTTTTGCTGTCTCTGGGTCTTCACCATTGACGGCTTCTACTTGTAATAGCCCGTAATAACGTTCATTTTCTTTTGGTGGTCGCACTTTGCCTGAAACTTTGTCGCCATTACGTAAATCAAAGCGACGAATTTGTGAGGCGGAGATATAAATATCTTCTTTACTTGGTGAATAGTTGATTGGTCTAAGGAATCCATAGCCTTCTTGCGAAATAATTTCTAGTACACCCTCCATAAAGAAGAAACCTTCTTGTTCAGAGCGTGACTTTAAAATAGCAAAAATCAATTCTTTTTTCGTTAATTTACTATAATATGAAATCTTATATTCTTTAGCTAAACGATATAATTCTTTTAGCGTCATCTCTTCTAACTGAGAAATTGTCAAACTAGACATAAGCACAGCTCCAGTTCTTAATTAATTATTCTTTTTAAAAAAGGAGTCGATAAAATCACAATGATTTTATCGACATGTTAGCTTAATACGTTGGTTTTTTATCTAAGCTGTGACGCCCTTCAATGAAACGCACTGTGCCTGATTTGGCACGCATAACTACCGAGTGGGTTAAGCAATATGAACCTTTATATTGCACACCTTTTAATAATTCGCCATCTGTTACACCTGTTGCGGCAAAAATGGCATCGTCGCCTTTAACAAGGTCATTTAATTGGAACACTTGATTTACATCAATGCCCATTTTCTCACAACGTGCTAATTGTTCATCATCTTCTGGTACTAAGCGACCTTGGAAGTCCCCGCCTAAACATTTTAGGGCTGCTGCTGAAATAACACCCTCTGGTGCACCGCCAATACCAAACATAATATCCACACCTGTTTGGTCAAATGCTGTGTTAATCGCTGCGTTTACGTCACCATCTTGAATAAACTTGATTTGTGCGCCTGCTGCACGAATTTCTTCAACAATTTTTTCATGGCGTGGTCGATCTAATAATGTAGCCACAACATCAGAAACGGCTTTATTTTTTGCTGCTGCTACAGCTTGTAAATTTTCTGTTACAGAAGCGTTAATATTTACTTTCCCTGCTGCTTCTGGGCCTACAGCGATTTTTTCCATATACATATCTGGTGCATTCAATAGATTGCCTTTGTCTGCAATGGCTAACACAGTTAATGCACCATTACTGCCTTTTGCTACAATGTTTGTACCTTCTAGTGGGTCTACTGCAATATCCACTGCTGGTCCACCATTACGCAAACCTAATTCTTCACCAATATAGAGCATTGGTGCTTCATCCATCTCGCCCTCACCAATAACTACTGTACCATGCATTGGAATGGTATCAAACATCGTGCGCATAGCTGTTGTTGCCGCATCGTCTGCTGAAATTTTATCACCGCGTCCCATCCATTTTGCTGATTCAATTGCCGCTGCTTCTGTTACTCGAACTACTTCCATTGATAAACTACGTTCCATGACTTTTCTTCCTCCTGTTATTTATCCGCTGTTTCTAGCGAAATCTTTTCGCGTCGAATATCGGCGCCTAGAGCACATAATTTGTCAATTAAACTACTGTACCCTCGTTCGATATGATAAATATCGCGAACTTCGGTTTCACCCTCAGCAATTAAACCGGCTAATACTAATGCTGCGCCTGCTCGTAAATCTGTGGCTGTTACTGTCGAACCTTGTAAAGGTGTAGGCCCTGAGACCATAGCTGTATTGCCCTCTACTCTCCCTTTAGCATTCATACGATTCAATTCGTCAATATGTTTAAATCGTGCAGGATAAATCGTATCAGTAACACGAGAAGCACCTGTTGCTTGTGTCATTAACACCGATAAAGGTTGCTGCACATCTGTCGGGAAACCTGGGTATACTAATGTTTTCACATCAACTGCTTTTAATGCTGAAAAATCTGTCCTTGGTATAAAAATACTTTCTTCTTCTGTTTCTACTTTTACACCCATTTCCCGCAATTTTGCTGTTACCGCTTCTAAATGCAAAGGAATAACATTATCAATCGTAATACCATCACCAATAGCTGCTGCCATAATCATAAATGTTGCTGCTTCAATACGATCTGGGATGATTGTATGTTGTGTACCATGTAACTCATCAACACCTTCAATGCGAATTACACTTGTACCAGCACCTTTAATATTGGCTCCCATATTTGTTAATAAAGTAGCTACATCAATAATCTCTGGCTCTTTTGCTGCATTTTCAATGACCGTTTTACCTTTAGCTCTTACTGCCGCTAACATAATGTTAATCGTAGCACCTACACTCGCTACATCTAAATAAATTTTAGCGCCGATTAACTCATCTGCACGCAAATAAATAGCACCGTGTTCATTTGTTACTTTAGCACCTAATGCTTCAAAGCCTTTAATATGTTGGTCAATTGGACGCGGGCCTAAGAAACAGCCACCAGGCAATCCAATTACTGCTTTTTTAAAACGCCCCAACATCGCACCCATTAAGTAGTAAGATGCTCGTAACTTTTTCACATTGCCATTTGGAAGCGGTAGCGCAATCATATTTGTGGGATCTACTGTCATGACACCATTTTGAAATAAAACTTTACCGCCAAACTCTTCAAGAAGTGCTTTCAGTGACCATGCGTCTGAAATTTCTGGAATACCACCAATCGTTACGGGGGAATTGGCTAAAATCGTGGCGGGTATTAAAGCAACAGCACTATTCTTTGCTCCACTTACCTTAATTGTACCTTTCAGGCGATTTTCACCTGTAATTTTATATACATCCATTTCGTTTCTCCTTAATTCAATGGAAGTTCACCCCAAACGGAATGCGCTTCTCTATTATTTCACTTGACGCTTCTCCCAATCTGCTAAAAAGGCATCAATACCTTTGTCTGTAAGCGGATGCTTAAATAATTGCTCTAACACATGAAAAGGTGTTGTGGCAATATGTGCACCTGCTAAGGCTGCTGCTTGGATATGTTGAGGATGTCGAATTGATGCTGCAATGATTTGTGTATCAATATTATGCAAAGCAAAAATTGTCGCAATCTCTTCAATTAAAGCTGCCCCGTCCTGACCAATATCATCTAATCTACCAATAAATGGTGATACATACGTAGCACCTGCACGAGCCGCTAATAACGCTTGGTTAGCACTAAAGATTAATGTTACGTTCGTTTTAATGCCCTTGTTAGCAAAATAACGACAAGCTGTTAAGCCTGCTGGTGTCATGGGCAATTTCACTGTAATATTTGGTGCAATTGCTGAGAGCTCAAGCCCTTCTTTAATCATACCTTCTGCATCAATTGCAATGACCTCGCCGCTAACTGAGCCTTCTACTAAAGTAGCAATTTCTTTTAAGCGCTCATGAAAAGACACATCTTTCTCTTTAGCTACTAATGATGGATTTGTTGTGACACCATCAATCATACCCCATTGATGTGCTACTTTAATATGCTCAAAATTTGCTGTATCAATAAAAAATTTCATGTATATTGCCTCCTTTTTATCTTCATGATAAAACAAGAGAAGCTCGACAAACGTGCGAGCGCTTCTCTTGTGCAATAGCCATTATGCCTTTTGTGAGCTACCGAATTCGCGCATTTTACCAATAACCGTTGTTTTAATTGCCTCGCGTGCTGGTGCTAAGTATTTACGAGGGTCATACACTTTAGTGTCATTAGCTAATACTTCACGAATTACTTTTGTTGCTGCAATTTGGTTTTCCGTATTCACATTAATTTTTGCTGTACCTAATGAAATTGAACGTTGAATATCTTTTGTTGGGATACCTGTACCACCATGCAATACTAATGGTAAATCTGCTAATTTCGAGATTTCTTCCATCTCTTTAAAGCCCAAGTTTGGTTCACCTTTGTAAGGGCCATGTACAGAGCCTAGTGCTGGTGCTAAGCAGTCAATTGCCGTTTGCTCAACCATTTTACGGCACTCTTCTGGGTCTGCATAAATAATACCACCTGTAACGCCATCTTCTTCGCCACCAACAGTACCTAATTCGGCTTCAACTGAGATACCATTTTTATGAGCATATGCTACAACTTCTGATGTAATTTTAATATTCTCTTCAAATGAATGGTGTGAAGCATCAATCATAACAGATGTAAAACCTGCATCAATCGCTTCCTTACATTTGTCAAAACTTGAACCGTGGTCTAAATGAATAGCCACTGGTACTGTAATATTATAGCTTTCGATTAAACCTTTTACCATATGTGTCACTGCAATGAAGCCGCCCATATATTTCCCTGCGCCTTCAGAAACACCTAAAATAACAGGAGAGTTTTCTTCTTGCGCCGCTTGTAAGATGGCTTGTGTAAACTCTAAGTTGTTAATGTTAAATTGTCCTACTGCATAACCTTCATCTTTTGCTTTGATTAACATGTCTTTCATTGATACTAATGCCATTGTGAAAATCCTCCTTAAGGATAATACGATATTTTAACTAGTAGTAATATGCCACTTAATCATATCAAAAAGCGTTTATCTATGCTACTGCCTGATTGACTAACCTTTTAAAATTTTGTTAACAGTTTCTTTTACTTCAGCAATATTAAATGGTTTTGAAAAGTATTTTACTGCACCTAGCTTTTCTGTAGTCTCTTGGGCATCTACTTCACCATATGCTGTCATCATAACGACAGGCAATTGAGGGTACATCATTTTTAATTCTTGTAAAATTGTTATGCCATCCATCCCTGGTATTTTCATATCGAGTAAAACACAATCAGGGCCATGCGTTTTAGCCATTGTCAGTGCCTCATAACCATCTGCTGCAAGATAAGTTTGATAACCTTCTTGTTTAAATACTTCTTGCAACAATAGACGAATCCCCTCTTGGTCATCTACGATTAATACGTTTTTCATTTCGCCACCCCTTTTGGTTTTTTTTTGAAATTAATCCACTGTCATCATACTATAACACATTGCTTTCAATTTCACTTATAATGTTTGTGAGGTGAAAATATGTTAAAAATCGTAACGACACAACTTCAAGGTTTGTTTCAACGCATTGCTACAAATGAAGAAGAAAATATTGAGGACACGGCCCGTTTATTAGCACAAGCTGGTGTTGGTGAGGGGCATATTTACTTTGCTTGTTTTGACGAATTTGAAGCTATTATGTTACATGCTACAAATGAAGAACCCTTCTATAAAATGCTACCTTATACTACTGACACAACGCTTACACCTGCTGACCGTGTTTGTATTTTCACAAAAACAGCAGATGATGAGGCAGCTATTCATTTAGCTAGCACATTGGATGTCCCTTATGCTGTTGTTGCAAGTGAAGTGAAAAATGGTGAGAATCGCTTATTTGAGGAGAGCTACACGTATATTAATCTACAAGTGCGTGGGGGGCTAATCCCTGGAGAAACCGGTGAGCGCTTTTTGCACCCCGATTTATTTGCGGCATTATTTGTTTATGAAGCTGTTAAATTAAGCTTCAATGAGATGATACAATAAGAGTACATCCAACTAAGAAACTAAAACAGGCATTGGCGAAATAAACTTCGCCAATGCCTGTTTCCTTACCTTATCTTAAAATGGCATACCTACACCAGATGTTCCGAGTGAGTTAGCAAGTGCCAACAACTCTTCCATTTGCTCTGCTGTCAATACTTGATACTCAATTGTTGTAATACCTGCTAATTCCTTCATCAGTCCATGGACAAATAGCACTTCACCTTGCGCGCTTGTTAAGCGAACAGAAAACACACCCGCGCCTGCTTTATTGCGAGAGATTTTCAAACCTTCTTCTGTCATGGCAATCGCTGCAAAATCGTTACTACCCATAGCTGCTGTATATTGTTCAACATAAGTATTAGCTACGTTAAAACCAATTTCATCATTCGAGATGATTACTTCATTTTTTTCCATAGCCTCCATAGCTAAAAGTGAGAATGCATCCTTTGTTACAACAAGTGCTAATCGTTTCTGATTACCCAAATCATCAGATAACGTAGCGATATAAGTGCCTTCTGCGGCAATTGTAAGGGAATAACTAGCTAAATCTTCTTCATCTTCTGATGCTTTTTCATAACCAAAAATATCTGAACTTACGACTTTACCTTCTACGGTTTCTAAACGGATATGCTTTGGATCAAAGCCAAAAGCTTCCTCTTCAACAGAGATAATGGTTGGCTCAACGTCTGTTACCTCTGTTAGCTCAACTGCAAAATCGCCTTTGATTTTCGTTACAGTAACGGCATATTTCTTTTGGATATCAACTTCATATTCACCTTCTACATTCACTGTAGAACCTGAAACAATAATGGTGCTTTCACCTTCTGCAATTGGTTCAATCCCTACTGTCTCACCATCATTATGTATTACAAATGGCGCTTCTTCCTCGTCTAATTCATAATTAACATCAATCATTTCAGCTTGTAATTGCTTAGCTGTAATCGTTGCTTTCACACGCGTTTTAACCGCTTGCTCTGCTCGTAAAATAAATTGAGCAAATTGACCACGAGAGACATTTTCACCTATACCAAAACGTTCTGGAGAGATGCCTGTTGTTACTTTATAATGATACAAACTCGCAATATTATGATAAACCTCGGTATTACGTAATACGTCTTTAAATGTAACGACTGTTTCGACAGGTGTCTCCAATTCATAAGCTGCTACTAAAATCTTCGCCATTTGCTCACGTTTTATCGGTTCATTAGGACGGAATGTATTATCGGCATACCCACTAAAGACACCCAGTTCTGTTAGTGCTGAAATAGCCCCATAATATTGATGTGATTGGGGAATATCGGCATACTCATAATCCACAACATCTGTTGTTTCTAGTTCTAATAAGTGAGCAAGCATTTTTGCCATTTGCCCGCGTGTAATAGCTGCAGCAGGACGGAATGTACCATCAACATACCCTTTAATCACACCACGCTCTACTAACGCATTAATCGCTTTACCTGCTGGGCTATTATCTTTCACATCTGTAAATTTCGCGGCATCTGCTGTGGGCGCCACTGCTACAATTGCTCCTGTTGTCAATGTGGCAGCCATCGCTAATTGAAACATCTTTTTTGTCATAATCATTGTCATCTCCCTTTAGGTCACTACTTCCATTTTATCTTATACGCTTCGTAATACAAAAGGTTTCAATAAAAAAACCTAGAAAGATCACTCTCTAGGTTTGTTAATTATTATTGTAATGTTGATTTAATAAAATCGCGGAATAATGGTTGTGGGCGATTTGGACGAGATACAAGCTCTGGATGGAATTGAGCTGCTACAAAGAAACGGTTGGTTGGTAACTCAATAATCTCTACTAAACGATTATCTGGGCTCACGCCTGAGAATACAAGCCCCTCAGCTTCCATCGCCTCTCGATATTCATTATTAAACTCAAAACGATGGCGATGACGCTCATATACTAAGTCATTATCATACGCCTCGTGTGCTTTTGTACTCTCTTTAACTTTACATGGATATAGTCCTAAACGAAGCGTACCGCCAAGGTCTACTTCTTCTTTTTTGTCTGGCAAAATATCAATGATTGGGTAAGCTGTATCGGCATCAATTTCTGTAGAGTGTGCGCCTTTTAAGTTAAGCACATGGCGTGCAAACTCAACTGTAGCTAACTGCATGCCTAAGCAAATGCCTAAGAATGGTGTATCATTTTCACGCGCAAAACGAATTGCTTCAATTTTACCTTCCACACCTCGATCACCAAAGCCACCTGGCACAACAATACCATCCGCTGACGCTAATAAATCAGCCACATTGTCAGCTGTTACGTCCTCTGCATTCACCCAGTCAATTTCAATATCTGTATCATAATGATAACCTGCATGGCGCAATGCCTCTACTACTGAGATATACGCATCTTGTAACTCAACATACTTACCTACTAATGCAATTTTACGTGTGCCTTGTAAATTTTTAACGCGTTCTACTAAGGCACGCCACTCTACCATGTCAGCTTCTGGTGCTACTAAGCCAAAGTGGTCTAAAACAATATCGTCTAAATCTTGTTTGTGCAAGTTCAGTGGTACTTCATATAAATGCTCAACGTCTGCTGATTCAATGACTTCATGTTTTTGTACATCACAGAATAACGCAATTTTCTCTTTCATATCTTCAGGTACTTCTTGTTCTGTACGCACAACAATGATATTTGGTTGAATACCTAATGAACGCAATTCCTTCACAGAATGTTGCGTTGGTTTTGTTTTCAATTCACCTGCTGCTTTAATATAAGGTAACAATGTACAGTGAATATACATCACATTATTGTGACCTAAATTCGTACGCATTTGTCGAATTGCTTCTAAAAATGGTAATGATTCAATATCACCTACTGTACCGCCTACTTCAGTAATAACGACATCAGCATTTGTCTCACGGCCTGCGCGTTGAATGCGGTCTTTAATTTCATTGGTAATGTGCGGGATTACTTGTACTGTACCACCATTGTAATCACCACGGCGCTCTTTATTTAATACCGTTTGATATACGCGTCCTGATGTTACTGTCGAATGTTTACCTAAATTAATATCAATAAAACGTTCATAGTGACCTAAGTCTAAGTCAGCCTCTGCACCATCATCTGTTACAAACACTTCACCATGTTGATATGGACTCATTGTACCTGGGTCAATGTTAATATACGGGTCGAATTTTTGAATCGTTACCTCTAAACCTCGATTTTTTAATAAACGTCCTAAAGATGCGGCTACGATTCCTTTACCAAGTGATGATACTACGCCACCTGTTACAAAAATATATTTTGTCATTACAAAATTCCTCCCTTTTCATTCATAATGCTTGCCTAAAACAAGAAAAAGCCACTAGCACATCGGCTACAGCTAAAATAAAAAAACGCTCCTCCTGCCATATTTGCAGGGGGAGCGTATTATTTATACGGTCATTCTCCTCTTAAAAGGAGCCCAAATAAAAGATTAAACGTATTAGCATTATAAGTCAAGAAATTTATAATGCGAATTTAAAGAATTACTTCTCTTCTTCATATTCTTCTTCGTCGTCTTCTTCAAGGTCTTCATCTTCTTCATCCAGTTCAAATTCTTCGTCTTCAATCAACACTTCGTCGATTTCCGCTTCTTCTTCGATTTCTTCTTCCTCTAGTTCATCCTCTTTGCCAAAGCCAATTGGTTCTACTACAGGTTTTTCATCTTCTTCTTCGTCTTCTTCATAGTCTTCTAATTCATCGTCGAATTCTAGCGCTTCTTCTGCTTCTAATTCTTCCACATCGTCAAAATCATCTTCTTTAGCTTTTGATTTTTTCTTACGTGTTTTAACAGATGGCGCTGTTTCTTCTTCAATTTGCTCTACTTTATACCACTCACGTAGACCCCAACCATCTTCTTGGTTTAAAAGAAAACGACCATCAATATTAATATCTGTATAAAATTGTTGTAATTTAGTTTGTAATTCTGCATTTGTTAAACCTTTTAACTTTTGTAACTCAGCCATTAATGCTTCAAAATTTAACGAGCGACGTTGATCTTTTAAAACTGCATATGCTAAATCTACTAAAGCTTCTTCTGCCAATTGTTGTGCTGTCATATTACGAAAATCCACTAAAAATGCACGTCCTTTCAATTATCTCTTGCTTACCGTCAGCGAGCATAATATTCAT
Organism: Lysinibacillus alkalisoli; assembly: GCF_014643595.1. Taxonomy (GTDB): domain Bacteria; phylum Bacillota; class Bacilli; order Bacillales_A; family Planococcaceae; genus Metalysinibacillus; species Metalysinibacillus alkalisoli. The sequence continues at coordinate 395,998 of NZ_BMJT01000001.1, read as the reverse complement.
TATATACAATGTTCTATTATAATAGCTACTTTGAATTTTGTTTTTTTATCAGTCGCATTTTTTGTATTCCTAAAAAAAATAAATAGGCTGACAAAAGTAGCAACGGAATGGATGCTAATTGTTCATTATATAAAATCGTTACGACAAGAAGTAATACGCCAATTATACCATATGAAATCGTTGCCTTTGTCATTTACTAACACCTGCTATCTTTTCTTTTCATTATAGCGAAAAGTCATTGTTATGTATAATTAAAACATGACAAAAAACTCATATTTATTATGTAAATCATCCTATAAAACATAGAAAAACGACTTTATCAAACACGAAAAAAAGTGTAGTAAAGTGTGATACACACTCGCTACACTTTTATAGTTATTCCTTGGCTGAGAATCCTTTAATCCCGTTGATAAACATTTTCGTTTGCAAATCAATAAATTCATCAATGGAATGATGTGAGTGCAAAGCCCATTTACGGAAAGCCCAACTCTGTCCTTGTACAACGATATTATTTGCAGCAAGGTGAATTTCTTTATCAGACATCTTTAATTCACCTGTTGCTACGCAATTTTTTAAAATCTCTTCAAAAATAGCTACCATCTCAAATTCTTTTGAAAATACATATAACAAGGCTTCTTTTTTTAATGATTTAGTTTCTTGATACATAATTGTAAATTCATCTACCATACCATCAATTAAATAAAAATACTCTTTAATCGCACCTTTTAACTCTTTTAAAGTGCCAGACTGTGTTGGGAACTCCGATAACTGATTCATTACCTCATTAAAAATACTGTCACATACAAGGTATAACACATCCTCTTTAGAGCGGATATATTCATATAAGGTACCAATGCTAAAACCTGCTGCTTTAGCAATTTCTCTTGTTGTCGCACGATGAAAACCTTTTTCTTTAAATAACTTAATGGCGCCTTGGATCATTTGTTTACGGCGAATTGCTATTAAACTCTCATCTTTTACAGATGTTTGTACTACTATTTTATCTTGTTTTTCAGTCATAAATTATTTTGTTAACATACGCGAGATTACAAGGCGTTGAATCTCTTGCGTTCCTTCATAAATTTGTGTGATTTTTGCATCACGCATATAGCGTTCTACTGGATAATCTTTTGTATAACCATAACCACCATACACTTGCACAGCATCGGTCGTTACTTTCATCGCCGTATCCCCAGCCATTAACTTAGCCATTGCAGAAGCTTTACCATATGGTAAATCATTCGACTCTAACCATGCTGCTTGATAAGTTAGTAAGCGAGATGCTTCTGTTTGTGTTGCCATATCAGCTAATTTAAATGAAATGCCTTGTTGCGCAGCAATTGGTTTACCAAATTGAACACGTTCTTTAGCGTAACCTACTGCCGCATCTAACGCACCTTGTGCAATCCCCACTGCTTGTGCTGCGATCCCATTACGCCCACCATCTAATGTTTTCATAGCAATGATAAAACCTTCGCCTTCTTTACCAAGTAGATTTTCTTTTGGTATGCGACAATTATCAAACATAATTTCTGTTGTTGGTGATGAGCGAATGCCGAGTTTCTTTTCTTTTTTGCCCACTGAGAATCCTGGCGTATCAGCCTCTACAATAAATGCACTTGTTCCATGTTTAGACGTAGGGTCTGTTACAGCAAACACAACATATGTATCCGCGATACCACCATTTGTAATGAAGATTTTCGACCCATTTAATACATACGCATCACCATCGAGTCTAGCTGTGGTTTTCATACCACCTGCATCTGAACCAGAACCAGGCTCTGTTAAACCATAAGCACCCACTTTTTTACCTTCAGCCATTGGACGTAAATACTTTTGCTTTTGCTCTTCATTACCATACTTATAAATTGGCCATCCCGCTAATGATGTGTGTGCTGATAACACGACTGCTGTGGAAGCACATACGCGTGATAACTCTTCAATAGTAATCACATAGGCTAAATAATCCATACCTGCCCCGCCATACTCTTCTGGCCACGGGATACCTGTTAATCCTAATTCAGCCATTTGGTTAAAGATCGCCATATCAAAAGTCTCATTCTCATCACGCTCTGCTGCAGTAGGCGCTACTTCATTCTCTGCAAAATCGCGTACCATTTTACGAATCATTTCATGCTCTTCAGATAATTGAAAGTTCATTGCTATAATCCCCTTTTTTATTAGTCTGTTAACATATGTTTCCCAATGACTAGGCGTTGGATTTCGCTAGTCCCCTCGTAAATCTCTGTTACTTTCGCATCACGGAAATAACGCTCCACTGGATAATCTTTTGTATAACCATATCCGCCAAATACTTGAATAGCTTCTATAGCAGTTTCTACTGCTGTTTTAGAAGCAAATAATTTAGCCATCGATGCTTCTTGTCCACACGGTTTGCCCTCTGAGCGCAAATTAGCTGCACGATACACCAGTAACTTTGATGCTTCTACAGCTGTTGCCATATCGGCTAATTTAAAGCCAACCCCTTGTTGTGCTGCTATTGGCTTACCAAACTGTACTCTCTCCTTAGCATAGTTAGTTGCAGCTTCTAAAGCCGCTTCTGCAATTCCTAAAGATTGTGCTGCTATGCCTATGCGTCCTACGTCTAGGTTCGCCATAGCAATTTTAAAACCTTCGCCTTCTTTACCAAGCAAATTTTCTTCTGGTATGCGCATATTTTCAAATGTTAGTTGGACTGTACGAGAACCGTGTAACCCCATTTTCTCTTCATTTTTCCCAATAATCAAGCCTTCTGTGTCTTTTTCCACAATAAAGGCTGAAATACCTCGAGAGCCTTTCGTAGCGTCTGTTACAGCAAATACGACATAAACATCGGCTTCCCCGCCATTTGTAATGAAAACTTTTGAGCCATTAATGATATAATCATTGCCATCTCTTATCGCTTTTGACTTCAATGAGCCCGCATCTGAACCTGCATTAGGTTCAGTTAAACAAAATGCGCCTAAATACTCCCCTGATGCTAACTTAGGTACATATTTTTGTTTTTGCTCCTCATTGCCAAAATAAATGATAGGATTTGTCCCCACTGATGTATGTACAGATAAAATAACACCTACTACTGCACTTACCTTCGATAACTCATTAATCGCAATAATATAAGAGGTGAAATCCATGTTTGACCCACCTAATTCTTCTGGTGCTGTAATCCCCATCAAGCCTAGTTCACCCATCTTAGCTAGGATTTCACGGGGGAACTCCCCTTCTTCCATACGCTCAATAAACGGTGCAATCTCGTTTTGCGCAAAATCACGTACCATATCTCTCATCATTAATTGCTCTTCAGTAAATTGTAAATTCACGTTCCTCACTCCTTACTCGTACTCGTAAAAGCCGCGCCCTGATTTCTTACCTAACCAACCTGCTGCTACATACTTACGTAGTAATGGACAAGGACGGTATTTACTATCACCTAATCCATCATGTAAAACTTCCATAATATACAAACAAGTATCCAAACCAATGAAGTCAGCTAATGTTAAAGGCCCCATTGGATGGTTCATTCCCATTTTCATGACATCATCAATTGCCTCTTTAGAAGCCACACCCTCATATAATGCATACACAGCTTCGTTTATCATAGGCATCAAAATACGATTAGAGATAAAACCAGGGAAGTCATTTACTTCTACTGGTGTTTTATCTAACTGATACGTCATATTCTCAACCGCTTGATATACCTCATCAGAAGTAGCTAGACCACGAATAATTTCCACTAATTTCATTACAGGTACAGGATTCATATAGTGCATCCCAATCACTTGAGCAGGACGCTTTGTTACAGCTGCAATTTCTGTAATTGGTAGTGAAGAAGTATTTGTTGCTAAAATGGCATGCGAAGGTGCAATTTCATCTAATTGTTTGAAAATCGTTTGTTTAATCTCCATATTTTCAACCGCTGCTTCAATAATAATGTCTACATCTTTTGCATCGTTCAAATCTACAGACATTGTAATACGTCCTAAAATCGCTTCTTTTTGCTCCGCCGTTTTGCGGCCTTTCTCCACGTCACGCGTTAAATTTTTAGTAATAACGCCAATGCCGCGCTCATAAAACGCTTGTTTCATATCGTTCAGTATCACTTCAAACCCAGCTTGCGCACATACTTGCGCAATACCTGACCCCATTTGTCCAGCCCCGATGACCATCACTTTTTTAATTTCCATTTTATTCTCCCCTTATTCCTTTGGTACTTCAATCATAATCGCGTCACCTTGTCCTCCCCCAGAACAAATTGCAGCAATTCCCACACCGCCGCCTTGACGTCTAAGCTCATAAGCTAATGTTAAAATAATACGTGCACCCGATGCCCCAATCGGATGCCCTAAAGCCACTGCTCCACCATTGATATTTACTTTATCCTCAGGTAAACCTGCAATTTGATTACTTACTAAAGCCACTGCTGCAAATGCCTCATTAATCTCAACGGCTGTAATATCATCTATTGTTTTGCCTGTTTTCTTTAACAACTCATTAATGACTAAGCCTGGTGTCTGCGGGAAATCTTCAGGTGCTACGCCAACTTCAGCATGCCCTAAAATATAAGCAAGCGGCTTTTTATTTTCTTGCTGCGCTCTCTTTTCACTCATTAAGATGAGTGCACATGCCCCGTCGTTCACACCAGGTGCGTTGCCTGCTGTAATCGTGCCATCCTTATCAAAAGCTGGACGAAGTGTTGCTAACGTCTCCATCGTTGTATTGGGACGCACTGCCTCGTCTTGATTCACCTTAATGGGCTCACCTCTACGTTGCGGTACTTCTACTGTGACGATTTCCTCAGCAAATTTGTTTGTCTCTATCGCTTTAACTGCGCGTTTATGGCTGCGTACTGCCCATTCATCTTGAGCTTCACGGGACAATTGGAACTTATCTGCTGTCGAGTTGCCATAAGTACCCATATGCACGTGATTTGGATGAAAGGCACAAGATAAACCATCAAATACCATGCCATCAATTAGTTTTGCATCCCCCATGCGTAAACCTTGACGTGCATTCATTGAGTAATAAGGCGCTTTAGACATAGACTCCATGCCCCCTGCAACGATTACTTCCTCTTCGCCTAAGCGAATAATTTGGTCAGCTAATGTAACACTTCGCATGCCTGATGCGCATACTTTATTAATTGTTTCTGTCTTGACATGGAAGGGTATGCCTCCCTTTACAGCAGCTTGTCGAGAAGGTATTTGACCTTGGCCTGCTTGTAAAACATTCCCCATAATAACCTCACCGACTTGAGTTGGTGCTACATTTGCTCGATGTAAAGCTTCTTTGATCGCCACTCCACCTAGATCACTTGCCGATAATGAACTTAAGGCACCACCCATTTTGCCAAAGGCTGTTCGCGCCCCGTCTAAAATAACTGTTCGATTCATTTTCATACACCCCTCTACCCCCTAAAATTAAGCAATCGCGACTGAACGCTCGCTCATTCTCCTTTTGTTTTATTTTAAAGGAATACCATAATAATTGCAATGTAAAGTTTGATCAATAACCATGCATACTGCGCTCACAAAACCATTTTTTCTACGTTATGTCGTTGTTTTATATTTTTCTGTTAATTTTAACTATTCATGATACAAATCAAAAAAAGCACAGCTAAAATTTTAGCCATGCTATCTGTTATCTTTATCTTCTCATTTAATAATATGTTATAGCTAGTTTTATTTTTTGATACCATTTTGCCTGCTGCCATATGGTAGTTCTTACACTTTTATAAAATGCATACATATGTTGCTTATCCTCATCCGTTATTGGTAGTTCGCCATATTGTGCTCCTAAATACATGTTGTAGTATGGTGCTATTTTTTCGCCTTGAGACCACTGTTGTAATGTCGTTGCTTTATGCATAGATTGGTACATATAAAATGTATTTAAATAAAGTGTTGTTGTCGCAAACTTCGGAGATAAACGTAAGATTTTTCTTAATTTATGTCTGCGATATAGCCAAATGCCAAGTAAAATTATAAGCAATAAAACAAGCATACTTAGCCATATTTTAATAGGCATTTTTTTCTGTTCTGGTTCTTTCTCTTGAGGCGGTAATTCATTTTGTTGAATGAATTGCTCGTTTAATTCCTCAGGTGGTCCTTCTGCCTCTTTTGATAATGCTTCTTTAGGATCTGGCACAGTCGTTGTTTCATCATGTTCGATTTCTGGCATTATTTTACGATATGGTGGTGTGACCTCTACTGGCATCCAACCTAATTGATCAATATAAATCTCCGTCCAAGCATGCGCATTTTTAGCAGGGATTTTTGTTGTAGCGATCCCTTTACTTAACGTATCCTCTAACGTGACAACATACCCCTCAACATAGCGAGCAGGAATGCCTAATGTACGATAAAGCAAGGTAGCAATCGTGGCATAATGTACTGCGTAACCGCTTGATTGTTGCGCTAACAGCCCTGCTAAAATATTATCTTGAACAGGGAATTTTTGCTCATCATAAGTTAATGTATCCTCTACTTGTTGTAATACAAGTTGTGTTGCTTGCTCATAACTTAAACGTTTTTCATTTGTTGTAATAGCCGGAAAATGGGTAGTGAGCAATTGTTTATCTTCCTTACTCACTACCGTCTCATTTTTATATACATAGGCATTATAATGACTTTCCTTAGCTAAGTATGCCTCATCTTGTTTGGCATACACTTGTTTAGCCACTTGTGGATATTGATAATAAGGCGTCTCACTTATTAGCCATTGATAATTACGTTCACCTTTAATACCACTTGTATAAGCTGTACCTTCTTTTGCAGAGGTCGTCAATACTTGATTAGCTTCATAAGGGGTATAAAAATAATGACGATTTGCATTACGATTCGCAATATTTAATTTTGCTGGTTGCGTCGTATTTGTTAACATATAAAACTGAGTTTGTGCATTGAAGCCTTGCTGTAATAATTGTTCAAACACTGCCTGTCTTTGTAAATACTGACCGCCTGATAATGAGTGCCACTCGTTGTTTTGATACGTTGAGCCAATGAATCCTTTTAAGTACATCGGTCGTATGTTTTCAGTAGCAATCTCTAACATCGTTGTATTTGTTGTTGCCTTTGGTTGTGTTTGTTGTAACTTGCCATCTGGTAAAGGCGCTTTATTGCCATACCTAAAACTCGACCACTGGCTGATCAACTTCTCTTGTATAGAAGAAGCTACAGTGGATTCGCCCATATTAACCCAAGTCATACTTGTCAAACCAATTACCACAATTAATGTGGGGACTAGCCAACTATAACGTAACATTGCCTTATTATTACGTACTACCATTATGAGATATAACGTCATGCCATACAGTAATACTGTAAAAATAGCTACACCCGCACGATCTAATACGATACTAATAATAAAAACAATACTAGCCATTACAATAAACGAGCTTGCTTGTCTTTTCATAAAAGTTTCGATTAAAAGGGTCAACAATAATAAAGCCACTGCCCCTACGAAAAATCCTGTAAACAATTGTTTGTCACTGACTTCAAGTAAAGGGATTAACCAGAAACGTTGTTCTGCTATCATCATGGCAATCGCATTTAACGTTATGCTCATATCATTTTTAAATGCTTCCCATGTACCTAAAATGAGTACCCCATATAATGCTAAAAAGATAAGCAGTCCTTTACGTTTAAATACATAGTATATGATAACGGCAATCCCTGTAACTAAGAGTGGCGCCATCATAGATATCTTTGGAAGAATAATAGCCTGCATAGCTAATAACCACAATGCGAGATAACTATAGATTAATAGCAATGATTGAATTGTCATATTTGCTCACCACTTACTTTTATAATCATGGCATCCTCTTGTTGGTACAGCATGCTCGAGTGATGCATTAGCTCATCTTTTGTACAAGCCATTATTTTTTTTATTAATAACATGACCTGGTGCTCATGCTCAACAAGCGTGTGCTCCCACCCTTGTAAATAAAGAAGGAAGTCCACTTGCTTTTGATAATTAATAGCTGTGTGCAAATAGCCATATACATGTTCAATCAATTTATTGTAACGTGTAATATCATTAGCGATTGTTGTTGTATCAATCGACATAACTAATCTTTCTTCCTGTTCAGCTTCCCAACGCTTCACATATAAATCATCTAGTTTTGACGATACTTTCCAGTGAATCATTTTGACAGCATCACCTGGTTGATATAATTTAATTTCATTAAAATGTGTGCCATCTGTCATTTGGTGTGCCATAATATTTTGCTCATTCTCTGCTTGATACATCGCTGCACTAATGGCTTTGTTTACATTAGCAATCGAAGGCAAAAGAAATAAAATACCAGCCTCTTGCAAACTACGTCTTTGTGTAAAGAGATGGATGGCATCGTAATACGTAAGATGTGTTGTCTGTACAGTTGCCATACCATACCATGATGCTGTTATAGGTAATGCGACACGTTGTTGTGCTTGTGACTTTAATGATAACGTAATCTCATCTGTTATAACTTCACCCGTATATTGATGTGTTACTTTATATTGAAGTGCCATGTGATAGACAGGTAATTTACTATGATTAGTGAACACTACATAGGGCTGTTCGTCCACCTCACTCGACATTTGTAACGCCATATGCACTTTTTTCGTTTGATAGCGTAACGTTAGAAACAGCCATGCCAAATACATCATTGTTAAAATGAGCAGTATTAATGATAAGCGAGAAGGTACAAAAACAGCGTATATGATTAAGCTAATAAGCCATATTAGACTTACTACACTTGCGCGAAGCGTCATCACCTTACCCCCTATAATGTAATATCTGCCTGATCTGGTGTCTCTATCGTTTGTAAGATCGCTTGAATAATAGATTTACATTGTTGCTCACTTAAAATATCGCGATAAACAAGGCGATGAATGATTGTAGCTTCCCAAATTGCCTGAACATCTTCTGGTATTACAAACCTTCTTCCTTGTACAAAGGCATGTGCCTTAGCCATCTGACAAATCGCTAAAGCTCCCCTTGGACTAATACCTTGTGTGAGGGCTTCGTGATTACGTGTAGCTTCTGTTAACTTTGTCACATACGTAAGTATATTATCGTGAATGTGTAAATGATTTACTTGTTGTTGGAGTTCAATCACTTGCGATTGTGTTAAAACGGCTTGAATTTGTGCCATAGGGTCTTGTTGTTGTCGATTGCGTAACAGTGCCACTTGTGCCTCAAAATCTGGATACCCCATACTCAAGCGCACCATAAAACGGTCAAGTTGAGCTAAAGGTAGCGGATATGTACCTAGTGCACCAAAGGGATTTTGTGTTGCCATCACAATAAATGGCGTAGGTAGCGCATACGTTTGGCCATCTACTGTAATGTGATGTTCTTGCATTGCTTCTAATAGAGCGGATTGTGTTCGAGCTGAAGTACGATTAATCTCATCTGCTAGTAGTAAATTACACATCACTGCCCCCTCTTTAAAAACAAAGGTATTTTGCTGCTTATCAAACATCGTAAAACCAATCACATCTGATGCAATTACATCTGGTGTAAATTGTATGCGATTGGATTGTAAGCCTAATACTTTACTAAATGCTTTAGCTAATGTTGTTTTACCTACGCCTGGATGGTCTTCTAATAAAATATGACCTTGTGCTAAAATCGTTGTCCATACTTTAGTAATTACATCTTCTTTACCATTAATCACTTTATTTACTTCAGCAATTACTTTTTGAGATTGTTGTTCCATTTATTTACCTCCATAGCAAGTTAAAATATCTTGTATTGTAATACTATTCGCCAATATACGCCGTGATATTCTACGACTAGCTGTTGTATAAAATTGATTTGTTGTAAAAAACGTTGTGGTATCTGAAACGCTAACAATAGTATGATCAAATAACATGCCACAACGATCCGCTACCGTTGCAGCTACATCCATATCATGCGTAATCATAACGATTGTTGTTCCTGCCCTACTATATTGTTGTAATAATTGAATAACCTGATGTTTAGTTGGCGCATCCATTCCTTTTGTTGGTTCATCCAATAATAAAAAGTCAGGATTTTGCGCTAACACTTTAATTAAAGCTACTTTTTGTTGTTCGCCACCACTTAAATCTAATGGATTACGTTGTAACAGCGCTTGAATATTAAATAACTCCGTAAATTGCTGTAGTGCGGTTTCCGTCATGGCTGTGGCAGCTAACTCCTCTGCTACTGTATTATGCAAAAATAATAAGCTTGGCTTTTGAGGCAATAAAGCGATCTGCTGTTTTGTCTTTTTCAATGGCATATTTTCTAATAATATTTTTCCTTTATAAGGTCGACTTGCACCTGCTAATAAATTTAACAACGTTGTCTTGCCAGAACCATTGCCGCCAATTATCGAAAAAATTTCACCTTTTTTTATTACTAAAGATAATCCTTTGATTTTATCCTCTTGTTTTTTGTCATATTTAAAATATAAGTCTATGAGCTGTAAATATGGTACTTGTTGTTGAGGCGATGGTTTATTTACCATCGTCTGTTTTACTGAGTATTGTTGTAACATAGCTATCCCTTGTTGTACGGTTAATGGTACTTGTTGCTCGCCGTCTGTGACTAATCGAAGATAGAGTTGTGTTGCTGTAGGCAATGCACATACCATATCACCCGATAATTGTTGTGCGATCTGCTGTGGTGTACTGTCAAATAGTAAAGCGCCTTCTGTCATATACCATACGCGATTACTCAGCCATAAAACTTGGTCAAGGGCATGTTCTACTATTATTACAGTAATACCTAACTCTCGATTTACTTTAGCAACGATTTGCAAAAACTCTTCTGAAGCAATAGGGTCTAATTGTGCAGTTGGTTCATCTAATAATAATAAGACAGGGTCTGTTACTAAAATACTTGCTAAATTAACCAGTTGCTTTTGACCGCCTGATAATTGCTCCGTCTTATGATGCAGTAAAGCATGTATGCCTAAAAAATGTGTAACTTCAGCAATCTTTTGTTTCATGATTGGTAGTGCAATGCCACTATTCTCTAAACCAAAAGCTAATTCTTGCCAGACATACTCCATCGTTATTTGGTCATTAGGATTTTGCATTACATAGCCAATAGCTAGCTCTGTAGCAAGTGTTGCTCGATGTAGAGGCTGTTGCTTAAATTGAATTACCCCTTCGTACTTTCCACCACTTGCTAACGCCGGTTTCAATGCTTTTAATAATGTTGATTTACCTGACCCTGTTGGGCCAAATAAAGTAATAAAATCACCTTCATCTACTTCACTTGTTATATTTTTTAGCAAGCGCTCACCATCATAGTGATAACTTACATTTTTGATTGTAAGTAATGCCATTGTGTAACCTCCTTCGCTTCATATAATGAAGGCAGTAAAAAGTATAAAGCTACAACTGTTGCACCATACCAAGTCATTGCCCATGGCTTGATCGCAGGGTAATAATAAAAGAGATATTGTTGATGCCATAAAACAATGCAACCACTTAGCGCTAGCATACTTAATAAAAACCATCCATCTTTTTTGTGAAAGGTAAAAAGGTGAAAATGACTGCGCTTTTTAGTGTACCCATAGCCTTTACTACGCATAATGGCGCTTGTTAAAAAAACATGTTCAAAAGTATAAGTGATTACATACCAATATACTTTGAGCCATCTTACTACTCGATCCGTATAACTGGTCGTTTGATAATACCCATTTGCTTTTAACACACGTTGTTTCGCCTTAAACTCTGCTTTACATAGCGGAATAAAACGTATACTTAACGTACATAACAATCCCAGCCTAGTTGACAATTTGGTTAGTAAAAACAACACTTTATCTGATGTAAAAATGAGACTATAGCACTTTAACCAAAAGCTAACCGCAAGTACGACAACAGCAAGCACAATGCTTTTATACGTGGCTTCATACGTAATTGCTTGGTCATTCAGAAAGAATAATGGCGTCTTACCATTATGTGTAAACATGCTATAACTTAAAATCATCCATATACCTACCCAAAGATAAAAGCCATATTCGCGCAATAGTTTAGGCAAACCAACAAGTAGGCTAAAATAGACACTTGCCCCCATTAAAGCGAAGAAACTCACTACTGGGTTAATAAAAAAAATAATGCCACTAACACCCAACACATATAACACTAAAATAATAGGATGTAATGTACGAAATGCGTGCACAGTAGCCATTCACCTCACTCAAATTCATCATGACCAATATCTTTACCTAAATTACATGTATAACGAAATATAATGTCGTCCCCGTTTTTCACAGCATATTGGCTCACGCCTTTTGTTGGGAATTCGCCGTTCACACTATACATCCAACCACTCAGTGACCCACAAGCAAACTCATATAAATAGTTAATTCCTTGAATATATATGCTGTTATAAATGTTTAAATCAGCGCCTTGATATTCCATTTGTATACGCTCATGCCTTGTAGCGCGGTTTAACACATCAAAAACAGTATCACCGTCCCGTAAAACATACGTGGTTTTACCTAAAACCACACCATCTGCCGTTAAATAAGGATGGATTTCTGGAGGAATTTTATCGCGCTCCGCATAAGCTCTATCATTTAAAATAGTTAACGTTACCGTCTCAGCATCAGGAGTAATGTCGTCTACATGCGTCAAATAATATTCTTCTACAGATTGTATTTTTGTACCTGAGATAAGGAAGGCAATAATTAAGCCAATAAAGCCCAAAACCACAAAATCTTTACGCATTATTACGCCTCCTGTTTCATACGTCTCCTTATGATGCGCCCTACTACAATAATGGCTAATAAACCGCTCACTATAATCAAACTAACTTTTATCCATTTTGCTCGTTCTAGATTTTTCATTTGCACTTGGGATTTTTCGATATCCTCATGACTCAACACCTTTTGTTGATCATAAGGTGCTAATTTGTTGTACCGTGTTACAATCGCTTCCACATTGTGTTTATCATCTAGCGTTAATGCGGAGAACGGATATAATTTATCTAATACCTCCTCATTAATGGCATCAATTTCTAATTGAATTTGTTCAATCTCTGTTTTCATTTGTTGTAACTGCTTCACTTCTTGTGGACGATTTGCTTCTTCAAATACTTGCAATAAAGCAATAACATCTACATATTGCTCTGTCGTTAACAGTTTAGGTAGTTGGGCAAATTGTTGTTCTGCTACCTCGATGCTTAACGATTCACTAGCTGTTGTCATAAGTGATGTCACATTCCCCTTACCTTGAGTGGCAATATTATATGCCTCCCATAAAGGCGGCTCATTTAAAGCTAATTGGTGGCGACTCAACTGGCTTTGTAAAGTGGCAAATGAGTTAACATAAGAACGTTCTTCAATAGGCACTTGCTTATATTGTTGCAATACTTGTGCGATTTGATCTTGCGTTGGCACTTGTGGTAATGCTTGAATTTGTGCATTCACCACATTAATTTGCTGTTTAATATCCTCTGATATTTCTGGACGCAAATCATATAGTGTGCGGTAACCTAGCTGTTGACGCATAATAGCAGCTAATGCATATAGTGCTTGTTCACTCGCCATATCATTGGATTCATCTGGTTGTGAAGATGGATTAGTAGCATCATATTTTGCAGCATGAATAAAACCACCATCTTTTTGTTGATACGTTAACAATGCCTCGTACAATGTCGTACCATGTTGTGTAAAACGCTCATCATCATGAGCTAGGCCTAGTGATGTTAATGCAACAATCACTTGAGCAATACTTTCTGTGTTACTTTGCCCATAACTTGTGAAACTACCATCTGGCTGTTGTAGTTGTTGTAATACCATTAATGCCTCATCTACTACTTCACTTACTGTGGCAGTTCGCTTTTGTTGTGTATACTTTTGGTGATACGTCAGTGATGTCGTTTCATTATAGTAAGGTGCTAATGCTTGAATAGCCATTGCTGTTAAATCCACATCACTTGTGCCTTCACTTAATGCAAAACCGCCATCTTTTTGCTGTAACGACATGATATTTTGGAGAATCCTTTCACGATTAATAGCCGCTTCTTTAGGTATTTGATAACGCATACTGTCAATGGCAATCAGTCCCCAAATCCAACCATTAATACCTTGAGCACCTAAAGCACGTTGGTTCGTGCGGTCATACACACCATCTTTCACTAAATTGATTTCATTGATATGGGTAGGGTCACCACCTGTTGCTAAAGTTGCTAAAATAATACGATGCCACTCTGTCGCTTTAGTTTTACTTAATTTATCTTCTGTCTCATATCTTTGTGCCACATTATTATGTAGCAGTGCTTGATACGTTACAAAATCATCTGTTATCCCAACACGCCCTAAGCCAAAAGCATACCAGTCAACATTTCCCTGCCCTGCATGCTCAACAAAAGGCGCTTGTAATAAATAGGTTGCGCCCTCTTTATGCTCTTTTTGTTTTTTCCACTGAACAATATCCTCAATAACGTCTTTTACGTCACTATTTGCTAATGCACTAGGTGTGATACAAAAGAATAAAATAAACACACTTAGCATGAGCCATATACAATGTTTAATTCCTTGCATGTTTACCATTCCTTTGGCCAGTTCGGTCGGTAACTATTTCCTAAACCACCAAAACCATTAATATCTTGTCCATAATAAAGTGTGTATCTAATACGCACCACATCTCCATCGAGGAAACGTGCGTCAGAGAAACCATAGTTAGGGTAAACATCATTGATGCTATACATCCAACCTGCACCATTTGTAAAATCCATTTCACCTAAACTATTCACGTCATAATCTGTTTCGCTATAATAATCCGCTTCTTTTTGCACAATGTCCCACAAATCTTGAGGTATGGCTACATGTTGCAACATATTTGGCTTGGCTATGCGAGCGATATAAAAGCTTTGTTGTATATTACCTGTGTTGCTGTAGGTAAAGCCATGTTGTTTTAACAGTTTATCTAATAAAATACTTCCTTCTTGCTTTTCGTAGACAGGCACTTTTGTGGGCGGAATCAAATACGGTATACCAATTGTTGATGCCTCCACACTTATTGTAATATCACCTATATAGCCATCTTCTTTAGCAAGTTTGCTATATACCGTGTAGATAAGATTTGTTGTTCTCCCATTATCGTCTTGAACTTTAATTTTCACGATATTTTCGCCTTCTTGAAGTATTAAACGATAACTTGTCTTCTCATCATCTGTCCAGATTGCACTCAATTGCTTATCATTAACAGACACCTTCATATGTCGCTCATATAAGGTTGAACCGTCTGAGGACTGTGCGTTTATATTAATATTTTTCATAGACCCTTGGACTTCACTACCTGATACTAAGTCTGTTACTACAATAGGAGCTAATGGGTCCTCTTTAGGTCCCTCACTACCATTGGGATCTTGATAAAAAATAATATATTGCTTATTCAATTGTTCGGCTTGATGGGTACCTTCAAGTTGAATGGTATTTTTCCCAGGCAATAATGTCACCGCATATTGATTTTGCTTTGTGGGCGACACTACTTCACCATTTAATTTGACTTGTACATTTACTTTTGTTCCATCCGCACTGGCTTGTGCATAAAATGAAAAATCGGTTTGTGATACACGTTGGTCGTGTAAGTTTGTCTCTAAATGAATGGTATGTTTTTCTTTATTGAACGTTATAATAAAACGCTCTTCTTTGTGCAACTTACCTTCTGCACTTTTTAACACAAGTTGGTTTTCGCCTTCTTTTAAGGTCGTTTTATACGTGGCACCACCTAAAGGCTGCTTATTTTCCCCATTAATTTCAACGGTTAATGGCAATTTTTTTTTGCCAATTTTAGCTTGTGCAACAAAGGTAATCTGTTCTTCATGTACTACTTTATTTGCTAAATTCGTTTGAATGACAATGTCTGTAGTGTTCAGATGCACAATAAATTCTTGAACTACGTAAAAAGGTTCTTTATCTTTTTCCTGATACAATACCGTAATACGAATGCTGTTTTTTCCTTCTTGTAATAACAATTCTCCTTGAAATGGCTCTATCGCCTTCCCATTAATTAAAACCTCTTCATCTTTCACTACTAAATCTTTATCAAGATGTGTAATTTTCACATAATAGGCTGGCTCTGTTACTACTTCATTATTTTTTATCGTTGTGACAAAATAGCGATTGGCTTCCTCTGCACGATCAACCACTCTATAATTATCTTTTGGTGTCTCTGGCTTCTGTGGGTTAGGCTGTTTTTTAGGTGGCTTAGTTTTCGTATTAGTAGTAGTATTTGGCGTTGACGGTTTGTCAGGGTTTGGCTTACTTTGTTGCTTATGTGATATCGCATTTTTCTTTGTCGTGTTTGGATCTTGCGCTGGCTGTTTTATCTCCTGTTGACTATAGTCATTTGGCGGTGTCTCTTCAGGTGTAGATGTATCGTCTAGTTCGTCGTTATCTTGTTCAGGCTTATCATCATTAGTCTTTTGACTAACAGCTTCTCCTGTGAGTTTCATCGTTGATGCTTCTGCCCGTTGTGACAAATCTAAAGGTGCTGAAGAGGCACTATAATATACATAAATGACACTCGTTAAGAGTAATAAAATTGGCACAATATAATAGCAACTTTTTTTTATCCGCTCTATCCATTTAGCCATACTAATGCTCCTTTACGATAAAATAACAAAGTGGAAAAAGGGCGTATCCCAACACACTTTGAAATAACCCTTTTTCCTTGTATTTACATCTCTACTTTATTTAACATGCGGTGAATAATCTGTGCCATTTGTGCACGAGTTAAATTACTACCTGGTGCAAAACTGCCATCTGGCTTCCCATTCATAATGCCTTCTGCTTGTAGCGTTTGAATAGCTTTTGTGTATTGCTGATCAATTTTATGTTGATCTTGGTATTTGCTTGCTCTCGTATCATCTGCTTCATAATCTACATAGTGTAGGGCACGATAAATAATGGCTGCTGCTTGTTGACGTGTAATTGCTTGTCCAGGATTAAAGTTGCCTGGTGATTGTGTAATATCCGCTTCATATAAAGCTTGTACTGCATCCTCATACCATGCCCCTTTAACATCTGGATAATATGTCTCCTCTAGTGGTATTAAATTCAAAGCTCTTGCTATCATAGCTGCAAATTGTGCGCGTGTAATACTATGGTTTGGTTCAAACTTCCCGCCATTACCTGTCACAATATGTCGCATTGCTAAAGATTCAATATCTCCTGCACTACCTAAACCTTTAATATCTGCAAAACTCACACCTTGTTGTGAAACAATCAATTGTTTACTCTGTTTTAAATAAACGGTTACTGTATCTTTTCCAATATGGTGTGGTATTGCTTCAATACCTTGCTCTCCATCTTGTAGTAAGACAAATGAGCGCTTATTATTGGGTTGCATATTCGCTAATGGTATTTCTAATGTCACATAACCTTTAGATACAACTACATCTCGTTTAATGCCATTAGATAATACTTCTTGTAATGTTACATCCATATTAAATTTCGTTTGTTGTTGATAATTTACTTTCACTTTCGAATTTTTACCAAGCGAGTTTTTTATTACTGTTAATGGAATGGTTAATTTACCTTGCTCACTATCAATCACTATTTTTTTCATTTTTTGTTGCATAGTCGTAGCAAGCAATTCAGCTGATAATAACAACTCACTACTTGTTGCAGTAATTTGAAGTGTTTTTTGTTTATGATCTACCTCTGCTTTTTCAATCCCTGTTGAAGTTGTAATACCTTCTTCAAATTCTTTCGGTATGTTTTCATTATTTTCTTGTAACTCTTTAAGACGCTGCTCTACAGCTTTTAACTTATCAATATTCGTCACAAATGTTTGGTCATCTTTATGAAGTTCTTCATAAGCTTTACGCAATGTAATAACGAGTGACTCATGTTCCATTTTTATAGCATCTACTGCTGGTAATTGGTTAATCTCTTCCATAATAAAACGAATATTCATTTCAATTTTTGAAATATGGAATTCAGCTTCTTCTAATTTGCTAATATTAGTTACTTGTGCGCGATCTGATGAAGATAAACGTAAATATTTTTCACGTATTGTTTTTATTTGTGTACGTTGCGCTAATGTAATATGAGTTACTGTTGGTAAGGCATCAATCTCTTTTACAACCGCTAAATACGCTTGTGATTTTAATTCTTTCATTTTAGTGAGTAATGATTGTAACGTTGATCCATTCGTCACTAATTGCTGTTGTTGTGTAGTTAAACTGTCATAAGCTACTTTTACCATATTTAAAATATTTTCATCACTTACTGTAATAGTAGAAACACTTGGTAGTAAATCAATTTGTTTGATTACGTTTTGCACAGCAATATCTGTTGTTGCCCCTTTTAAATCTTGTAATTTAGCATGTACACTGAATAACTGCTCGATGTTTTTCACATAATTTTGCTGTTCAATCGTTAACTCGTAATATTGTTGATAAGCCTCCATAATTTGACTCTCATGTTGTAATGTTATTTGTGCTATGGCAGGTAACTTATTAATTAATGTTTCAACAGCTTGGATTGGCGCTAATAAATTAGCGATCTTTTTCTCAGCTGCTGTTAAAGTAGCTACCTCGTCTTTCCAAATCCATTGTTTCATCACATCATCTAATGCATCATAGTTGGCTCTAATTTGCTCGATGGTATTTTTATCTTTTAAAGTAATTACTGTTGGCAATGCTTTAATGGCATCATTTACTACTTTAGCCTCGTTTGGCATAGTAGCAGGTACTTCTTCTTCCGTTTCCTCACCACCAAGTGCCTGTAATAAGCGGTCTAGTTCTTTTTGTGGCGTATCCATCACTTGCAATACTTTCATCGCTTCATCATAATGCTTTTGATTGTCACCCTCTGTAAGGAAGGTTGCTTTATTTTCCATAGCATTGATTTCGGCAATGCGCCAAATCAAGTCATCTTTTCGTGCTGTATTAATTAATGATGCTGTACCCCATTCTGAGTTATCTGCATTCAAATCAGCGCCATAACCAAATACAGTATATTGCCAGCGCATTACTTGTCTATCCTCAAGCGTCCATGCCGCTGCGCCAACTCCTGGGAAATTATTATTAATGGCATACATCCAACCTGACATATTATAAAAATCAAATTCTCCCAACCAATCTTTTTTACGCTCTAAAGTAAAATCGCCACCTCTTTCTGCTGCAGCTTTTTTAACGTATTCTGGAAAATTACTGTAATCGTAATCTGTATCATATACATGTGATAAATAAAATGTATCTTCTACTTTTCCAGTCATCTTCCACGGTTGCTCTATTTCAGGATACTTCTTCTTCAGTAAATCTGTAATTACTTTCGAGGCAGGAGTATATTTTGGTACAGTAACTAACATTGGTTCAATAATATATCCTTGCCCTAAAGTAAATTTCTCCATCGTTACAGCAACTGTAACAGTATTTTTTTTAGGTATAGCTTCAATTGCCTTTTTAGCTTGATTGAGTGCATTTGTAATATCGCCTTTTGATGTTGTGACAGCTTGAATTGCTTTAATTCCAGCATCACGTGCAGCTAAAACCTTTTGATAATTATCACCTTCATATTGATAACTTTTAAACTGTTTTGCATACGCTTCAAGCGCTGCAACAGCCTCTGCCATTTCCTTTGATAAGTCAATCGTTGAAGTTGTCCATTTTGCATAAAGGGTAATATCCTTTGCTGGCATAAAGTCAAAATGATAAGGCTTAGTTAATGCCGCATCACTATACCAACCCGCGAAATACTCTCCTGCCTTTGTAGGTGTAGTAATCATTGGAATATCCGTACCAACATTGCCTGTAATGGCTCCTACTGGTGTGCCGCCACTACTATTAAATTTAATCGTCGATGAGCCAAAATCAGCATAGATTGCTCCGCCTTGCCCCACAAATAAATTCATATTGTCTTGTAAAATATAGATTGTTTCTACACCGTTTGGTCTAACTTTTTTAGTTAAATAATCAGCATGCTCTGGCGTAAAATCATTTGGTGCTGTGAAAGCCTCCACATGTTGATAAACCCATTTCTTTTGCGCCTCATCATACTTATAAATAGAGTTTCCTGTATACCCACTAGTCCCTACTGCTGTATACTTTCTAGTACTAGGGAATGCATATAAATCCCCATTACTATCCATACTCGTACGGTTATAGATATTTGTTGTAATCTGATTACGAATTTCTGGTAATTTTTCTACTGTACCATCTTTACCAACCTTGTAATCTTGCTGATTAATATGAATTAGAAGCTCACCTTTAGTTGTGATATTTTGCAAATTAGGTATGTTCGTTGTGTTAAGATTAAGTTTTATCTCTTTCCATTCATTATTTTCATAAAAATAAACTACACCTTTACCACTAGCATAGGCTATTGTTCCATCTAATTTTTTAAAAGCACTGAAATCATACCCATGTTCTTGCCACTGCTCACCATTCCAATGTGCTCTATCTGTCCAAATTTCGTTTTTATTCGTAATATAAGCAGTGGTACTCTTAGGCTTTAAACTATCTTTTATGATTTCGGAACCTTGTACTTTACGCCATTCTCCTAGTTCTTTGGTGTACTCATAAATGGCATAACTTAATAAAGTACTAACACCCGACTTTTCACTGTCTTGAACAAATGCGAGCAAATGGTCTTTTGTCCCGCCAATACCTAATACTAAACCTGCACTTCCTTCATTATCCCCTGTTTTCAAATCTAGCCCTGGCATATAGGTAAATTCTAGCCCTTGTAATTCCAATACACCGCCTAAGGCTGCTGCATATACGGAGCGTTTACCTGTTGCTTCATCTAAAAATGTTGCCACATCATAAATATTAGGTCCCGGATCTAATGTAGCTACATTACTTAAAAATTTATCGTTTGGTGTTGTTAAATACGTTAATTCTTTTTGTTCTATCGCTGGGAAATCAATATTGTATGTTTTAGTCACTATGTCACCGTCATTGACTTTCCCTACAACTGTAAATTCTTTTGCCGCTGGTACAGGATCTACCAAAATGTTAACCAATATATCTTCTTTTGGCTGTTCTATACTTGTGTGTTGATATGTTGCTAATGGCTTACCAGTCGTCTTTGTACCTTCATAGATTTCAAAGTTATAATTACCTATCACAGCTTTAGCACTTGTAATTGTAATCGGTATCTTGAAAAGGGCTCTTTCACCTACCATGGCAGGTACACTAAATAAATTTCCTTTCCAAGTAGATTCGTTTCCACTCGTTTGAACAACATTAAAACCATCACGATACTCAAATGTTACCTCTGGTGCACTAAAAATAGGTTTGTATGTAGTATCCGATTCTAGTGTGACTTGTAAATTTTCCTCTTTGTTTAATTCTATTTCATCATTTTTTTGCCAACCTTTGAACACATAACCATCATCAGGAAGAGCTCTTAATACCCATGTTTCGTCCTCTAATTTATCTAAACGTACTTTACCATTGTCGCTTTGTTGAATAGTTAGTTGATAGTTAGTTTGAATATCACTAATTTTTTCAAAAACAGGCTCTATTTCTACACTTTTAGCTGTTTTACCGTTAGCAATATTTAAATATAATTCTGATTCAATACCATTTAAAAAATAATTTTTAGTTGCTGCTTTTTCTGGCATTCTTTTATTATTAATGTAACTGCCAAATTTACTACCCTCTGTATAACCTTCTCCGAACAATCCTTCTTTTTTAAAGGCATCATATTCTAATACTATCTTGTCATTATTAATTTTCCAACCTTTAAAAACGTAGTTACTGTAATCAAAGCTTTCCAAAAAAATATAATATGAACCTGACTTTTCAGATGTATCTAGGCTATATTTATGAGGAAATTCATGTAATTTCTTAATGTTGTCTGCATTAGGACTACTATTATTTAAAGAATAGCTATATTTTGCCTTCGCTTCATCTGAGTTTCCTTTCTCCACAGTAACTGTATTAGTAGTGTCTGTTGCATTTGCTGTTAACCAAAATGTTGGAATAGATGAAAATAATACGAGTATAATTGTAAGTAAAGTCAATATTTTTTTTATTATATTTTTCACATTATCCCCCCTGAATTGTCGAGAACTCTAACTTATAACAAAGTTAGAGCTCTCATTAATAAAATTACTTAATAATATAAAGGTTATTATAATCATTACCAAATACTAAATAACCACCACTTGCCGCCATTCCTTGTAGCGTATAAGTTTTCCCATCTGTGTTAGTTGTATTCCATAGTTCTTGAGTTGTAGTACCATTAAAACTATAGCCTGCGCCATCTGCTGCATTTGTTGTTAAATAAATATAATCTGTAGTCCCTACACTATAAGCAACCACTGAAGATTGAACAGGTCCAGGTGTACCAACTGTTGTCACACTCTTTGTATTTAAATCAATAGCTTGAACACCACCATTTGTGAAACCTGCATAATAACCAACATATGCCTTACCATTATTAGTAATCACTGGGGTTGAAGTTGATGTACCTCCTAAAGCGACTTTCCATTCAAATGTAGGTATACCATCTTGGTCTAGCTCGTAAGACCATAAATACCCGCCTTGACTAGTGAAGTACAAGGTATTATCTACTAATGCAATAGATGAGCGAACATTACCTGCTGTAACACCACCATCTGTAGATAGATTAATCACACCACCAACATTAGCAAAGTTGGCAACTGATCTATAATGTAATTTACCTCCATCGCCACCAAAATAGACATAATTACCGACTACTACAGCACCTGCCCAATAATAGTCCCCTGTTGTTGCTGTTTTAACATTTGTAGGGTTAGCGATTTCAACTTGATAATATGTACCGCCACCTTTACCTGTCCATGTACCAAAGTACAAATATGTGCCATCTGTTGTAATTGGCGTATTAATTTGACCTGCAATGCCTGTTACAATCGACACATTACTTGGTGATGGTTGATCTAAGCCTGTTACTTTTTGAATTGAACCTGTTTGTTGATACAAACTTGCATAGTCTACTTTAACTGTACTCGCATTATTTTTCACATCGATGATATACTCCACTTCATCGCCTGCCATCGCTGCAAAATTATCATTTAAATAATAGTAATATTGCCCTGGATTTGCTGGGTCTTGAATTGGTTTAGCTTGAGCATCTGAACTTGATTTTGAAAACGCTTTTGTTACTACTGTAGTACCATTAACTTTGACTTGTACATCTGCAGTTACATTCGTATTGGCGTTATTGCCAACATGAATACCTAAAGTCGCACGGTTTGTAGCTGCATTATTTAATGCCAAACCTGTTTGCTTTAAGGTAACAACTTGGTTTCCAGTTACATCAATTCCTGTGCCTGACGCTACACCACCAGTAACTGTCCAATCTGTTACTGGTGAACCATTTAATTCATCATTTTTTAACAGTTGAGAAAAACCTGTTGTACCAACATAAATTGTGTCATCAGCTTCACTAGATGCATCATTTCCTTGTACTAATAAAGGGGTTGAAAGTTGGAATCCTGCAGATAATGTTAACTGTTTACTCCAAATCTCTTTTGCATCATTCGCACGTACCTTTGCTAAACGACCACCACCATTGTTACCATTCACTGCATACCCATCATAAATAACATAGGCATACGTATCGCCATTATCTAAAGTTTGCATAACTGGTGCAGTGTCAATACCATCCCAGCCAGATCCGTTGTGTGTTAAATTAACCATTGCGGTATTAACGCTTGCTGTAATTGGTGCCCCGTCTGTAATTACACCATTGTGATTATTATTTCCTTGATACGTTGTCCAATCGGCTGCTGCTGGAAATGCAAAGCCAACGACAAGTAATAGTGTTAAAAATAAACTTGAAATACGTTTAAACATATTCTTCTTCCTCTCCCTATTGTGATTAAGTTTTGATTGCGCTGCCTTACGTGTTATCACCCCCCTTTATGAATGACAAACTTATAGCATTTCTATAATGCCCAATGTACGTTTTAAAATTTTAGCCATTTGGGCACGAGTTAAATGCCCTGATGGGTTAAAACCATTGGCATTACCTGACATGATGTCTAGCGTATTGAGCACACCTATGTCGCGTAAGGCAGCCTCACTAATACGATTGACATCTTTAAAATTCGTATTGGGTGAGATTGTTTCTGTCTTAAAATCGGCATAGCGTAAAGTACGAGCCATCATTACAGCCGCTTGTTGTCTCGTTAACTTCCCTTGAGGATTAAAGGTTGTGGCATTCACCCCTTGAATAATCCCTGCCTCATATAGAGCTTGTACATCTTGTTCAAATGCTTTGCCCCTTACATCCATAAAAGGGCTCTTCGTTGTCTGTGGTGTAACACCCAATGCTCTTGCTACCATCGTTGCAAATTGAGCGCGGGTAATATTTTCATAAGGGCCAAACGTGCCATCCAAACGCCCTTTAATAATTTGACGCTCTGCTAATGCAAGCACCTCGTCTCTATTAGCTAAGTTCGCTAAATCAGAAAATGTAGCTTCTTTTTTACCAAACCAGAAAATGCCTCCCCGCTGTAGTTGCATCATGATATGTTTATTTGATGACGTGTAAGGTGTTGTTTTAATATCACGTCCTTCTTCTCGGAAGAGTGTTAACTTATTTACATGTTGCCCATCAACGAAAAAGGTGTATGGAATAGTAATTTTAATAAATGTATTTGGTAATGTAATCGGTGTCTCCTTTTTACCTTGGATTGTAGCTAGCTTCACTTCAAACAAACTGCTGTCATAATCATATTGTGAAATGTAAAGTTGTAATTTCTCTGCTCTTGTTTGATTTAACGCTTTTTGCAATACTTTATTATCAATAAGCCACTGGACACCACGCTCATCTTTTAGTTCTATTTGCTTTACTTTAGTGTCCATTACGGTTTGCAAAACTTTGTCTGGCAATACAATTTTGAAAGCACCTGCACTTTTAGTTGAGGTAATCGTTAATTTATCACCTTTTAATACCATTTCATGATACGCATCAAAATCGGTATCATCTTCAAACTCTTCTTGGTCTAATGCTGCCTTAATCAATTCATCAATGCGTTTTTCTGCTGCCTCTAAGTCTTTAATGTTCGTTACTATCTTTTGTTGGTCACTTGATAAACTATCATAGTAAAGACGTGCTTTTTTTACTTCTAGGGCATCGTCTTTTTTGAGTTGTGTTAACGTAGGTAGCTGTTGAATCATTTTCTTTACTTCTTCTGCCATGCGTTGCGGCACACCACCGTTATTAATGGCATCATCTTGTTCTTCTTTATCAAGCTCAATTAAAATAGCCATCTTTGCCTCTAACTCTTGCAGCTTATTATAATTTGTAATTTGTAAACGTTCGGAAGCTGACAAAGCATTATAGGCACGCCTTGCATTCTCGACTGCTAATTTATAATCAATCGTCAACGGTTGTATTTGGTATAAGTCATTAATTGTACGAATCAATGTATCTACTCGTAACTCATCATCGTATTGATTTAAGATTTGATTCATTTTAATCTCAATGGCAACCAATGTATTGTAGTTCGTTATACGTTTCTTTTCTTCACTATTTAGCTTGTCATAGTTACCTCTCGCTCTTGCTACTTCTGTAGCATGCTCACGTTTTAACTGCGTAGAAGCGGGTAATGTGTTGATTAATGCGATCACGTCTTGTACTTTGTTTGTATCTACCTCATTCGCACCACCTGATTTTTGCGCATATAGCGTAATACTATGTTCAGGTACGACAAGCTTATCTTTTGGATAATAACGTACGCCTGTACCATCTGCCTTTGTATTCCAACTCATCACACCTGGAGGATCAGGTAAATGGACTGTACTGTAAGGCGATTGGTGTTTTGTTGTTGTTTCTATTATGACATTACCATTTAATTCAATATTAACTTGACTAGCATACATATTTTGATGTTCGCCATTTATCATGTCGGTCATATTATAAAGCGCGTTTTTCCCCTTTTTGAAACGGTCGTAGGCAATCAAACCATATAACACTTGGTCTGTGGCCATGGCATCAACCCCTATACCTGAACCGCCACCGCCATCATAGCCTGATGTTACGTGTTTAAACCCGCCCACTTCTGCTGACGAACCACTATTAGGTGCCCAAAAACTCAGTAAGGCATCAATCATGTTATTAGATTTAACCCCGTCATGAATACCACCCGATGTTACAAAAGAAATGGTTTTATTAATGGTTGGTAGCGTGATTGAAGGCGCTAATGGGTCCATTTGTAAAGCTGTAACAGCTACTAAAACTTGCACAGTACTCTCGGCAGTCACATTCCCCCATGCTTCATAACTTCCATTCACATGTTGTATATCTGCCATTTTACTGAGCGCTCGTTCAACAGATGCTTTTAATTCCACATGACTATGTTTTGTACCTGCTTGTGTAAACTTTGACTTATCTAAATAGTAGGGCGCTAAAGCTTGTAATGCCATGCCTGTAATATCGGGGTCAGCTTTATTACCAAATAATGTCCACCCACCATTTTCAACTTCTCTTTTTAAGATGTAATCAATCATCTTTCCAGCTGTATTGCTGTCTTCAGTAGTTGGTACATCAAATTGATAATTACCTGTATTCATAGCAATTAATTCCCAAATAGGACCATTAATTCCTTGACGGTAAGAGAATTTATGCGACTGTGATAAATACGAAGGGAAATTATAACCGCCAACATTATGCACATCATGCCCTATAGCACTGAGCGCTAGCATTAAACGTGACCATTCGGTTGACTTCGCTATATCAAGTACACCTTTCTTGTCTTTGACATACTGTTCAACATGTGTGATGTAATCGGAAAAATATCGCCCAGGAATATGATTAATATAGTCATAACCTGTATATTTCGCGCGTAATAAATCCATCACTGACCAATCTCCAAATGTTGAACCCACTTGTGGTCGGTCAACCGTTTCCAAAATATATCTTGCGGATGCATTAATATAAAAGCCGATATCCGGAGCTTCATTATTCCAAAATCGAACATCTAATGTTTCATGCCCATGTTCGTGATCATAAGCTGCAGCTAAACTTTGCTGTGGGAACCATACAATAATCAATAGTAAAATAAATGCGAACGACACCCACTTTTGCGTAAACTTCATCATCATTTCCTCCCTTTTATTGTATAAACACCAAAAAGCCTACTTCAGCAATTGTATGAAGTAGGCTGTAATAACATATTTAGGCGATTAAAGGCCAAAAAAATATGATACTTGCCGCATATTCCCTCAATTTCCGAAGAGATTAGATACGATCATAAATAGACAGGTCTCCTGACTTGTACTCAACCTACTTTGAACCCTTCCCGTATCACACAGTGGTATATGTTCATTTCGTCTGTACTTACAGTTGCGGAAACAGCTATGGATTTTCACCATATTCCCTATTAAGCCTAAAAAGGCATCTATTTACTGCAAATCTATGTAACTATTTAATATTATTAACAACTATATCATAAGATTTCTAATTTTGTAGTCGAATTTTCAAATAATTTAAACAGCTAGAAATTGGACAATTTGATTTTTTAATGGTTATTTGTAATAAATAATACTTTTTTACTCACATTCGATTTATTTTATAATTTTATTTTCGCTAAAAAGCATCATTAGTCCTAGCACTTGTATTGTCAATTAATAGAAAAACCGAACTATCTCCCGTATTAATTTGTAAATAACTAGGATAGTTCGGTTTGTTCATATATTTTTAGTTTACTAATGGCTCTTCGTCTGTTTCTTCGTCTTCCGCTTGTGTTGCTTCTGCTACCGTTTTTGTACCAAAAACGGAACGAGCTAATAATTCAGCTACATCATATGTGCCTACTTGATCTTCTACTTCTTTAGCTTTTGTTCCATCTGATAACATGGTTAAACAGTACGGACAACCTGAGGAGATAACAGAAGCATCTGTTGCTAAGGCTTGCTCTGTTCGAGCCACGTTAATACGATTACCTACATGCTCTTCCATCCACATGAGACCGCCACCAGCACCACAACACATACCCGTATCACGATTACGCTCCATCTCCACGAGTTTTACACCTGGGATGCCGCGTAAAATTTCACGTGGTGGATCATATACTTCATTATAACGTCCTAAGTAACATGAATCATGGAAGACGATGGTTTCATCCACTTCATAATTTAATGCTAGTTTACCATCTGTAATCAACTGATTTAATACTTCTGTATGATGGTACACTTCACCCTCCCAGCCAAAATCTTTATATTCATTTTTAAAGATATTGTAGGCATGCGGGTCAATCGTAACAATTTTTGTCACATCATTTTTCTCAAACTCACTAATATTAGCATTGGCTAACTCTTGGAATAAAAATTCGTTACCTAAACGACGCGGTGTATCACCAGAGTTCTTTTCTTTATTACCTAAGATGGCAAACTTAACACCTGCTGCATTTAAAAGACGTGCAAAGTCTAAAGCAATCTTTTGAGAGCGGCTATCGAATGCGCCCATTGAGCCTACCCAGAATAAGTACTCCATTTCTTCGCCTGTTTTCTTAAACTCTTTAATAGTAGGCACAGATACGGTTGGGTCAAGGTCACGCCAATTTTCTTTTTCTTTACGGTTTAATCCCCAAGGGTTACCTTGACGCTCAATATTTGTCATTGCACGTTGTGCGTCAGGATTTACTTTACCTTCCGTCATTGTTAAATAACGACGTAAATCAATGATTTTATCCACATGTTCATTCATTACAGGACATTGGTCTTCACAGTTACGACAAGTCGTACAAGCCCAAATCTCTTCTTCTGTAATCACATCACCAATTAATGATGGGCTATAAATATCGTCAATTGAAGCGCCCTCTGCACCAGCTGCTATTGCTAACTGATTGCCTTTTGTATTTTTAAACGCTGTAAATGGTACCCATGGCTTCTGTTTAGTTTCCACTGCTCCTGTATTTGTAAGGTGGTCTCGTAATTTAACGATTAAATCCATAGGTGATAACATTTTACCTGTGCCTGTTGCTGGGCACATATTCGTACAACGCCCACACTCTACACATGCATATAAATCAATGAGCTGCTTTTGATTAAAGTCTTGAATTTTGCCAACTCCAATCGCAGGCATTTCTTCTGCATCATCGTCCATTTCTTCTAAAGCAGAAAAATCGATAGGTTGTAATGTACCTACGCGGTCTAAACGGTTGAAAAACACGTTTGCTGGCCCAGCAATTAAGTGGAAGTGTTTAGATTGTGGTACATATACAAGGAATGTTAATAAAATTAATAAATGAAGCCACCACATTACAAAGAAAATTGTTGCTGTGGCTGATGCTGGTAAAAAGCCAAATGCTAATGCAATAACAGATGCCATTGGTTCAAATAAACCTGGCTCATGTCCTTGCCATATCATATTCATACCGTTAGCGATTAATGTTGATACCATTAATCCACCGATAAAGATCAATACTAGTCCATTCTTCCAACCACGTTTTAAACGCACCAACTTCTCTACGTAACGACGATAGAATGCCCAAATTACTGCTACTAATATCATAAATACAACTAATTCTTGTGAAAAGGTGAAGAATTCATATAAACCGCCTAAAGGCAAATGTGAACCTGGCTTTAAACCTTTCCAAATTAAATCAATAGCACCTAATTGTACTAATAAGAAGCCATAAAAGAAAAATACGTGTATAATACCACTCTTCTTATCTTTTAATAGCTTCTTTTGTCCAAAGACGTTTTCAATAATACTACCTAATCGTTCTTTGACATTTTGGTCAAACTCGACTTTCTTCCCCAGTTTCACAAACTGATAACGTGTTTTTAGTAAGTATAAAAATAAACCTACACCATATACAACAACAATGCCAAATAGCACCCAGTTTGCAATCAATAGTGAATTCATAATGTCTCCCCCTTAACAATAATTCCCCCAAAATTATGAGTAACATACCATCATGTATCTTTGTGTACTTCTATTTTAGTTATGAATGAGCATTCAGTCAACTAGTATTCAAAAAATAATGACGATTTTTTATTTTTCAACACTTCGTACTTATGCTGTTATTTTCTCCATTATACTTGATATCTGTCAAATTGATAGTTCTTTTTTTACTGAGTAACATTGCCAAGTGCATTATTTAAACACTTGGCCACCTCGTTCGTACTCCACATCTGATACATGAGCACGATAATTGATTACACGAGCTGCTGCAAAAAAATAATCGGATAATCGATTCAAATACACTTGAATCAGAGTAGGCACATCTTCAACTTCTCTTACTAATGTCACCATTTGTCGTTCTGCCCTTCTTGTTACTGTACGCGCCACGTGAAGTGCTGCAGCTCCTTTAGTACCACCAGGCAATATAAACTTTTGAAGCGGAGGTGCCTCTGCCGTCAACTGATCAATACGTGTCTCTAAATACGCAATAGAATCTTCTGTTAATTTATATTGTCGTTCTTTCATCACATTGGCTAAATCACCGCCACAATCAAACAACTCATGCTGAATAATAGTTAAATCTTTACTGATATCTTGGCACCCTTCCTGTAACTCTGTAATCGCTACACCTACAAAAGCATTTAATTCGTCTACAGTGCCGTATGTTTCTACACGTAAATCATCTTTTTCTACACGTCCGCCTATTAATGCTGTTTTTCCCTTATCACCTGTTTTTGTATAGAGCTTCATCTATGCACACTCCCTCGCTACCTAATCTCCCTTCATTTTAACATAATTTTCTGACAACCTAAATGCGTATTAACAATATAATGGCATATGGAATGCAGTACATCGTCATGATAAGCAGATATTTTACTAAAATAATGGGCAAAACATGTCATGATAGCTAACCATTATATTGTCCTTACATAAAGGACAAATTACCGTAACCTATTTATGTTTAAACGACATTTAAGTAAAAATTACTACTCATTTTACATAGACGTTATAACGTTTATCGTTTGAACTTAAAAATCGTATGACGTATATTACACATATTAAGGGAGGTTTTTACATGGAGAAAATTCAACTCGCACTTGCTTATAATTTAAAGTCTCTGCGCGAAACTCGCAAACTTACATTAGAGAAACTTGCTGAAATTACAGGTGTAAGTAAAACAATGCTTGGGCAAATTGAACGAGGTGAATCTAGCCCTACTATTACAACCCTTTGGAAAATTGCTGACGGTCTTAAGGTAAGCTTCACTGCTTTAGTTAATATGCCGAGTCATGCTGTTGAATTAATTCGACAAACCGATTGTCCAAGTATTTTAGCAGATGAAGGAAGATACGAAGCATTTCTACACTTTCCTACCACACCCGAGCAAAGCTTTGAGGTCTACACCATTCATATGGCGCAATATGCTTATCATCAAGCCGATCCTCATCAAATAGGTACAATTGAATTCATTACCGTTTTTCAAGGTACCCTTGCATTAACCATTGGCGATGAAACACATGTACTGACCGCTAGTGATAGTATTCGCTTTAATGCTAATCAAACACACAGCTATAAAAATGTCGGAGATGACCTTATTCAAATGAATGTAATCTTGTATTATAGCTAATCACCTTATCCTTGCTATACTACTCTTAACTAATAAACTTTCAATAGTATGAATAAAATCGATTTTATTCATACTCCTTCTGTCAATGACCACCTAGGTAAACAACAATCTTCGTAGTTCACCAACTTTAGTTACTTTTGCTTTTTGATAAATATTTTTCACATGATGTTTGATAGTATTCACTGTGATAAATAATGTAGTGCTCATCTCAGCATAACTTAACCCTTCTAATAGTAATGCACAAACCTCCTCTTCCCTACTCGTTAATCCCAAACGCTGTAAGTTATTCATATAGCTATTATTTGTTTGTACTCGTAATAAGTACGTTGGCGTTGTATAAAAACCATCAAATTTATGATCTCTCTTTGTAGTAGAAAATACATATTGTTGCCCATCATTTGACCAAATAAATCGCTCATTGTGGATTTGTGCAGGAAGCCATGCCTTGATTCCTTGTTGTTGTAATACTTGCTGTGCGACTGGATTTTCATATAAAACATTACAAGCTGTATCTAATAAAATATACCCATCCTCAGCAATAGCTAGCTTATTACGAATTAGCTGCTTTTCATCAATCATTTCCCTAATCGTAAAATAATGCATCATTTTCTTTTCGATAATTTTACTAATGGATTGGAAACGCCACACATCTTGTTCGTTAAATGGTAGCTCACCCTGTTGTTTTAAAATGCCTAAAGTGGCAATGATTTTGTTGTTGTAACTAAAATTAACTGCCATCTCATCTATATAGCAGTGTTTGCGCATAAATTCTTGATAATAGATACTGCGCTTTAATTCATCCAAACTCAATACATGGTAGGATGCTAAAACAGAAGGAACATCACTATTTTCATGAATATAACGTGTAGGGTGTAAAAAATCATGCGTAATATAAAAATCGAAATATTCTGATATTATATGATCTGAAATTCCTAAAAGTTGAGGATTAAATGTTTCACCATCGTCTTTAGTAAACCAAAATACACTATGTTGATAGCCCCAAACTTGTTTTAATGCTTGTTGTACTTGCTCCCTAAAGTTTAACGTTACATCTGATACGAGTTCTAAAAAATATAATACGCGATCAAATTCACGATTATTCATCATAATGCTCGCATTCCTCCCAAAACTACACTTTAAGGTAGTATTTTTGTTTAATATTGTACGCTAGGATAGTAATTAGTACAACACAAAGGAGGAGAAATAAATGAAACAAGATATTACGATGATGAGCGCTATTCAATTAGCACAGTGTATTCGAGAGCAACAAATTACAGTTGTAGAAGTGGTCACTACTTTTTTAGAAAAGATTGACCGTATCAACCCTAAAATTAATGCCTTCGTTACTATTATGCGTGATGAAGCCCTACAACAAGCGCATGAAGCAGATCAAGCTATCGCAAATGGACAACCTCTAGGCGTGATTCATGGTGTACCTGTAGCTATTAAAGATTTAACCCCTGTGAAAGATGTACGTTATACAATGGGTTCAAAACTATTTGAACATCAAATTGCTGATCGTGATGCTATTGTAGTGGAGCGGATTAGGGCAGCTGGCGGTATCATTATAGGTAAAACAAATACACCCGAATTTGGCCATAAAGGTACAACAGATAACCTGGTCTTTGGTGCATCTCGCAACCCTTGGCATCTTGATCGTATTACTGGTGGGTCTAGCGGTGGCTCTTCCGCCGCAGTAGCAGCTGGTTTAGTTCCGTTGGCTGAAGGAACCGATGGTGGTGGCTCCATACGTATACCCGCTGCCCTTTGTGGTGTATTTGGCTACAAACCAACATATGGTAAAATACCGATGGATATTTTTGGCCCTTTTTCTTCACAAGCGCCATTTTTACATTATGGACCTATTGCACGTACAGTTGAGGATGCCACGCTTCTCTATGATATTATGGCAGGGCCTGATACAAGTGATGCTTTTACAACAGAGCCTCACCAAGCAGTTTATCCCGTATTAGAACAAGACATCTCGTCTTTAAAAGTCGCTTATAGCAAGGGTTTTGGCTTTTTCAACGTAACATCTGAAGTGCAACAAGCATGTGATCAAGCTGCCGAAACATTCCGTACACTTGGTTGCCAAGTGGATGACATTACATTCGCATTTGAACAACCTAAGGAAAATATCGAACAAGTATGGTTTGACTTATGGTGTGGATTATTAGCATCTAGTTTTCATGATTTGCCACCAGAACAAATGGCACTCTTAGAACCTAAAGTACAAGAGTGGATTGCGCTTGGTACAGAAATGTCTGCGACAGAGTACTTAAAAGCTTATAATGACCGTGACCAAACGTTTAACGCCTTGAAAAAAGTCTTAGATGAGTATGATGTGATTATTACACCTACAACGGCTATGACTGCCTTCCCTATCGCTATTTGGGGCCCTGAAGAGATAAATGGTGAAGCCATCAATCCGATGCACGGATGGTTTTTAACCTATCTCCTTAATCTTACTGGACACCCAGCCGCTTCCCTACCTGTTGGCTTTGACCAAGAGGGATTGCCTATCGGCTTGCAAATTATAGGTAATCGCCTTGATGATGCAACTGTCCTCCAAGCATCCCGTGCCTTTGAACGTGTAGCTAATTGGTATACCTCTTATGAAAAAATTCAACTATAAATAAAAAGGCAAAAGGTGTGGCAATAAAACGACCACACCTTTTGTTATTCTCTTTACTATGCTAATGGTGTTGTTTTCATAATCTCATCAAAATAGGACACGGTTTTCATTTCCGCACCGATTTCTCTTAATTGCCAAGTGCTCTCCAAATAGATATCAGTAAGTAGCTCATATTTACCACCATAACGTGCAGCCCACTCCACTGCTACTACACTTTCATAACAATGTGCAATTAACGCTGCCATCGCCTTCGCCTCAAATGTTTTAGTTGCTTCATCTAAACTAGCAAAAATTTGCAACTTACGCTGTGCCTCTGTTAATTGGTGTGCCACTATCGTAGTAAATTCATGTGTAATAGTAGCTAAACGCTCTTGCATCGTATGGATAAATAACTCATGTGCTTGATATTTATCCACAAGTCGGATGAGCTCTAATGCTAAAATATTAGCTGTACCTTCCCATACCGTTAATACTTGTGCATCTCGCAATAGCCTTGGTGTTACAAAATCTTCAATATAACCATTACCCCCCATTAATTCAATGGCTTCACTTGCAAAATGAACAGCTTGCTCGCCACTCTCCTTTTTCATTACGGCAATGTACAAACGATTTAATATTTGTTCTTCTTGTGTTCCCTCTCCTGCCGTTACTTTGTCGTATTGTGCAATTAAATCAAAGATTGTCGCTGTCTCCACTTGTAGTTTAGCGGCAAATTTCCCTAATGAATCTCTGATCATAGGGTATTGGGTTAATGGTGCACCAAAAGCTAAGCGATTTGTTGTATAATGTTTTGCTTCTAAAAATGCACGTCTCATAATACCAATTGAAGCTACAGCATTACAAATACGTGAAAGATTTAATGCTTCTAACATATAATAAATCCCTCGAGATGCATCACCCACAACATAGGCTTTTGCATGGTCAAACTCCACTTCTCCTGATGGTACAGCCTTAACGCCAAGTTTATCTTTTAAACGGCGAATACGAATACCATTAAGTGAACCATCTTCATTGCGCCAAGGCACAGCAAACAATGTTAAACCTTTAGAACCTTCTTGCGCCCCTTCGATACGAGCTAATACCATTGCTACACCGCACATGCCAGCATTGGATGCAAAATATTTCTCACCTGTTAATACATAGTGGTCATCCATTGGCACAGCTTTTACTACGTTTGCCCCCACATCTGAACCACCTTGACGCTCTGTTAAAAAAGTAGCTCCCTCATATAATGTCGTATTACCTGTGGCACAAACATGTGGTAAAAAGCGCTGTTTTACCTTTTCATCTGCATAATGGTCTAACAAATAAGCTGTTGCCATCGTTAACGTAACAGGACAATAAAACCCTGGCTCTGCATGTGATAATAAATAGCCTTGTGCAAAGCTATATACATAGTTTCCTTTATGACCTAAAGCATCAATCGGCTTATGCACGTAGCCTACAATACCTGTATTATAACTTTGCTCAACCGTTTTTTTATAGCCATCATTCACCAGTACTTGTGATACTTCTTCGCCGTATTTATTATAACGCTGTAGTTTTGGTTCGCCTTCTCGATCTGTAAATTTAGCTCGTTCATCAATATCATTGGCACATAATTCGCCAAATTTAGCTAACTCTTGAAAGGCATAATCTTTGAAGGCATCGTCTAAATAGTGGGTAAGAATGCGTTGTAATGTCTCCTCATTTGTGAAAAAGTTTTGCTCTTTTGTTTGTTGTTGTAATACTTTCATACCTTAGCCCTCCTTTAGTACTTGTTTTAAAATTTTACCTGATAAATTACGAGGTAATGCGTCTACTTGCTCATATAGGCGTGGGATTTTAAAATTCGCCAAATTTTCTGATAAAAATTGACGTAATACCCCTACATCAATTTGTTCTTTAGCAGCATATACCGCTTTCACCGTCTCGCCCCACTCTGGATGTGGTACACCAATCACTGCCACTTCAAAAATACTAGCATATTGTAAGATGGCCTCTTCAATCTCTTTAGGGTAAATATTGACACCACCACTAATAATGACATCTTTTTTACGGTCTACAATCCACATATATCCGTCCTCATCCACACGTGCTAAATCACCACTGCGTACACCTTCACCTAAAAATGCCGCTTTTGTTGCCTCATCATTGTTATAATAGCCAACCATATTGCCTTCGCCATACAAAATAATCTCGCCAACCTCACCCACAGCAACATCTTCACCTTGTTCATTAACAATACGGATTTCCGTATTTAATGGGGCTCTCTTACCGATACTGCCTGCTTTTTTCTCATGTTCATGAGCAAATAGTAAACTGCCACTTGGTCCTGCTTCTGTTAACCCATAAACAGCTGTAAGGTGATTTGTCTTAAAAGCTTGTTGCACGTACTTCACCTCTGCTTGTGACAATGGAGCACCACCATAAACCCACCACTTCATAGAAGATAAATCTTTCTCTGCTAATTGTGGATGTTGAGCTGTTAATAAGTAAGCGACGGGGGCGCCAAAGAAATGTGTCACACGTTCGGTCTCCACCATTTCAAGTAATAAATCAGGTGTAAAATTGGGTGTTAATACATTCGTTGCGCCAACTAATACAGCTGTAATCAAAAAGAGATGCAACGGTGCTGAATGTGTCAAAGGCATCATGAGTAACACTCGACTCTCTGGTTTAAACTCCATCTCTACTGCCATCATTTGAGCAACAGTTAAAATATTACGGTTGGTAAACAATACGCCTTTTGGTTTACCTGTTGTACCAGATGTATATAAAATGGTTGATAAATCATCCTCTGTCAATTTACAATATACGGGTAATATGCTTGCGCTTTGTATCAATTGCTCAAAACTATAAAAATCGCCCTTAGCTGAACCTGTTGTTATTTTTAATGAACATTGTACTTCTTTTGCATGTTCAAATAATAATTCATGTACAATCATTGCTTTAGCCCCTGCATCCGTTATTACATGATTTACTTCACTTTGCGTAAACTTGGCATTTACAGGTACTACAATGGCTCCAATACGTTGGCTAGCAAAATAACTTATGATGAACTCCACCGTATTCGGTAAAAATAAAACAATACGATCGCCTTTTTCAATAGTATGAGATTGTAATGCATATGCTAAGGCATTCACTTGTGCATCAAGCTGGCTATAACTCATGCGTCGCCCTTGGCAAATGACCGCTTCTTGCTGTGCATATTTGGTTGCGTTACGTGCTAATAAGTTAGAAATATTCATTCATCATTCCTCCAATTTGTTTAGTTTTCTTTTAAAAATGGTATTTAATTGTTCCATTTCTCGTTTAATTTCGTATAACTCTGCAATTTTTTCGTCAATCTCTGCAAGCTTTTCCTCACCGTAGGCAATGGTACGTTGTAATTGCTTTTTGCCTGTGCGGTCTAAATCAAATAACAACACCATTTCTTTAATCTCATCTAACGTAAACCCAAAACGTTTGCCCCTCATCACAAGTTGAAGCTTCACCATCTCTTTTTTGCTATATAAGCGCTGTCCCGTTTCAGTACGTTTTGGTGTGAGCAGACCTAACTCCTCGTAATAGCGTAATGTCCTTGCTGAGATTGCAAATTGTTTAGCTACTTGTTGTATCGTTTGCATGATGTCGCCTCACTTTCTTTCACTTTATCATTTACGTTAACGTAAACTTCAACAGTAAAACGTATTTTACAAGAAAATTTCATCGCTAACCACGATATTTATGTATATAAAAAAGCTAAGAGCTTTACACTCTTAGCTTTTTTGCAATGCTTGCCATTCTTTTTTTAGCTGACCATAGACAACAAGGTCAACATATTTATCATATAAATACTCGCCTTGACGAATACAACCTTCTTCCACAAATCCTAGACGTTTTGGAATGGCACGGCTTTTACTATTATCAACAGCTGCTCTAATTTCAACACGCTCTAAGTCTAATGCTGTAAAACATAACGCAAGCAATGCTGCACAAGACTTCGTCATAATCCCTTTACCTTCATATTTAGGGCTCAACCAATAACCAATACTTGTCGAAAGATTTTGACGATTAATACCATGCATACCTACTCGTCCTACAATATGCCCCTCATAACAAATACCTAACTGATAACCTTGATTATTAGCAAATTGCTGTAAAGTTTGTTGGATATGTATAACCGAGTCTTCAACAGTAGCTGTAGCGTCAACCCAAGGTAACCATTGTCTCAATGTATCACGCGACTCATCAATCATTTGAAATAATTCAGGTGCATGACGTTGCTCTAATAAGGCTAATGTAATATGATCGTCTACTCTAATCTGAAACATTTCATTCCCCCCTATAAAAAAAGAACTGTATATTGACTATACAGTTCTCAACATTTTATCACATTTTTTCAGGAGCTGATACGCCAATTAAACGCAGTGCATTCGTCAACGTAATACGAACGGCTGTAATTAATGCTAATCTTGCTTCTGTACGCTCTTGATTGGTAGCATCTAATACTTTCTCTGCATTATAAAAACTATGGAAAGTAGCAGCCAACTCTTGAATGTAAATGGCAATGCGGTGCGGTGTACGATATTTGGCAGCATCTGCGATCACAGTTGGGAAGTCGCCTACTTTTTTCAATAAGTCAATTTCTTTCTCTGCTTGTAATACAGATAGATGATCTGTTGAAGCTTCCAAACCTTGTTCTGTAGCTTGGCGTAAAATAGAGCAAATACGTGCATGCGCATATTGTGCATAATAGACAGGGTTTTCATTAGATTGTGATACGGCTAAATCTAAATCAAAGTCCATATGTGAATCGCCTGCCGTTTTCACAAAGAAGTAACGCACAGCA
Organism: Lysinibacillus alkalisoli; assembly: GCF_014643595.1. Taxonomy (GTDB): domain Bacteria; phylum Bacillota; class Bacilli; order Bacillales_A; family Planococcaceae; genus Metalysinibacillus; species Metalysinibacillus alkalisoli. Next base: position 357,093 of record NZ_BMJT01000001.1, on the reverse strand, counting down.
TCTAAGCCAACTTCTTCTACAAGCTCACGCATTGTTACAGCATTACCAGTACGTTTACTCATTTTGAATTTTTCACCATTTTTATATAATTGCACCATTTGAATTACTTCTACTTCTAGTGTGTCACGGTTATAACCAAGTGCTTCAATCGCTGCCTTCATACGTGGAATATAACCATGGTGGTCGGCACCCCAAATATTAATAAGCTTTGTGAAGCCACGATTGATTTTATCTTCGTGATACGCAATATCAGGTGTTAAATAAGTGTATGAGCCATCTTGTTTAATTAATACACGATCTTTATCATCACCAAATGTCGTTGAACGGAACCAAGTTGCACCGTCCTCTTCAAAAACATGACCATTCTCTTTTAATTTATTTAAAGCGATAGCAATTTTACCATTGTCATATAAAGACGTTTCTGAGTACCATACATCAAAGTTAACACGGAAATTAGCTAAATCATTTTTCAATTTATCTAACTCTAACTGCAAACCATGTTGACGGAAGAAAGTGAAGCGTTCTTGCTCTGTTTTTTCTAGCATACTATTCCCATATTCGGCTGCTAATGTATTCGCCATATCAATGATATCCTGTCCATGATAACCGTCTTCTGGCATCTCAGCTGCTTGACCTAACGCTTGTTTGTAACGCGCCTCTAATGAATAAGCTAGGTTGTTAATTTGATTACCTGCATCATTAATATAATATTCACGAGATACAGCATAGCCTGCTGCATCTAATACGTTACATAATGAGTCGCCTACAGAAGCCCCACGTGCATGCCCTAAATGTAGGTCACCTGTAGGATTGGCTGACACAAACTCGACTTGTACTTTTTCACCTTCACCTGCTGTAGTGCGGCCAAAATCAGCACCTTGAGTTAAAGCTGTTTTTACAACATCCGCTAAAAAATCTTTACGTACGGTAATATTTAAAAAACCTGGTCCAGCAATCTCAATTTTTTCAATATTAGTGCCTTCTACTTCTAAGTGATTAATAATTGCTTCTGCAATGGCACGCGGTGGTTGCTTCGCTAATTTTGTTAATTGCATAGCAATGTTTGAAGCATAATCGCCATTAGCTTTATCTTTAGGTTGTGATAATTGAATAGTAATCGCCGAAATATCTTCTATTAGCTTTGCTTTTGTAATAGCTTGTTGTAATGCTTGTTTAATTGATTGTTGCACTTGCTCTACTGCGTTCATTTTCCTACCTCCGAATATTGTATTGTCAATGTGTATAAGCCTAGTGCTTGTCCACCCATAAGTAATTCATATGTTGTATGGAATTCACCATGTGCTTGATGATGGTGTAACGCTTGCGCACGCACATCTAATGGTAACTTCCCTAATTTATTTTCGTATTGACCTTGCTCAATTACATCTTTTTGTAACGGCAAACGCATAGTAACTGCCCCTGACCGTGTAATAATTGCCCGGTCTTGTGTCATTTTAATAATCGTTGTAATTTGACCTTCTTCTTGCTCATCAATGTAACGGATATAATGTGTGTCTTTGTTTTGCCGTAGTTGACCCTCAATGTCCATTTCAATGGTTTCAGGTTGACCGTCATACGTATCAATAACAGATTTGAGCTTCACTCTTACTGGCTTAACTACTGTCAATGCCATCCGCCCCTTTCTATAACTTATCTATTATATCTTACAAACAAAGCATAATACAATATGCAAGTGCTAAAGGTAATCTACTATAGCACAAGCTCTTTGAAGTAGGTTACCTTTTTTCATTTACCGCGGGGATTGATATTCATAACAAGTTGCTAAACAGTGAAAACCTTGTTTCTTTAATATTGGCGCGCTCATTGGACTAGCATCAACCGTTAATAAACGATACCCTCGTTCATATGCTTTTTCGCACGCGCTGCTAGCAGCTGTGTATAATACCTTCCCTCTATAATCTACTAACGTAGAGTCTCCCCATAAACTTACAAAGGATGTATTCGGTTCAATATACATCCATGCTGCACTCACAAGTTGATAATCTTTATACACACCATATAAATATAACTTATCTGGATATTACTGTTTATCTTGACATAACCTCATACCTAATTCGACTTTATCATCAGACCATATTTTGCCCTCTAATGTGCGATTTTTTAATGCCTTTATCCTCTGTAATTTCTTTAACTTGATGAGTACGTGTAACTTTTAGGAGAGGATGTTTTGATGAAGTTCCGTTACTAATACTGCTTCCTCACCTTCAAGTGTAAAGCCTTCTTCTTGTAATAGCTCTTTTAGATGAGCAGGCTGGTCATAACTATACACTTTCCACTCAAAGTGTTGCTGTCTTTCTTTAAAATAAGCAAGCCCTTGTTGCACTATGCTACGTGCATTATTGTCTGTTAATGTTGAGGCAATAACAAAGCCCGCTTCTTGATGTGCGGATACATGACGCACTACATATGGAGTCTCTTCTCGAATATAGCCAAATGACTGCGCCTCTTGTCGTAATTTTTTAAGAAATTTGGCGAATCATGCTTGTTGATTCATTATATTCTCTCCTTTGTTATTTTATCCGATTTGCATCGTAGTAGGTCAAAATCCCTCAATTGAAACCTTCCTTATTTCATAAACGTAGTATAAGATGTACGATGATACTATTTTAGAGGTGATGTGCGATGGAACGTAAAGCATACGTTCGGAAAAAAAAGCATAAACGTCGAGGCAAACGCCTTTTACTACTAGTTGCTGTTTTTATCGCTCTAATTGGCATCGCTTGGGGAGGGCTACGTATTTATGCGCAGCTTGCAGGTGCACCACCAATTACAGTGCCAAGTGCATCTGTTTTCGTTGACAAAGATGGCGAAAAAATTGGTGACCATTTTGCAACAGAGCGAAGGTACTGGGTAGAGCTTGAAAATATTTCACCATATATGAAAGATGCATTATTATCCGTAGAAGACCACACTTTTTATGAACATAATGGCTTTAATTTTAAGCGTATTATGGGTGCTATTGTTGCTAATATTCGCTCAGGTGGTAAAGCGGAAGGCGCTAGTACAATTACACAACAATTTGCGCGTAACTTGTACTTGTCCCATGAGAAAACATGGACGCGAAAATTAAACGAGGCATTGTATGCTTATCGTTTAGAATTGTTTTATAGTAAAGACGATATTTTAGAAGGTTATTTGAATACTGTCTATTTTGGCCATGGTATGTATGGTGTAGAAGCAGCTAGCCGTTATTATTTTGGTAAATCTGCGAAAGAGCTCACATTGGCAGAAGCCAGTTTATTAGCTGGTGTACCTAAAGGGCCAAGCTTATTCTCGCCAATTGTAGATTTTGATCGTGCTAAAGAACGTCAACAGACCATTTTGCAATTGATGGTAGAAAATCAGAAAATCACACAAATAGAAAGTGATACTGCTAATCAAACCGAGATCGTTTTAAAAAATGATGCCTTTCAAGATACAAATATTGCACCTTACTTCCTAGATGTTGCTTGGCAAGAAGCCAGTGAAATATTACGTAAACAAGATAAAGACATTAGTGAAGGTGGCTATACGGTGACCACTACACTCAATCGTAAACATCAAGAAGCGGCTGATTTCGCGGTAAAAAACCGTTTACCTGCTGGTGAATTACAAGTAAGTTTTATGAGTATGGAGCCAAATACAGGTGCGATTACCTCATTAATTGGCGGTCGTGATTATAGCGATAGCCCTTATAATCGAGCAACTAAAGCAGAGCGACAACCTGGCTCAACATTAAAGCCTTTTCTTTATGCGGCAGCGTTAGAGAAAGGCTATAATCCATTAACACCTCTAGATGTGAGCAAGACAACATTTAAGTACAACGGTAGTGAAACATATACACCTAAAAACGCGAATGATCAATTTGGTAACCGTGACTTCTCCATGATACAGGCATTAGCATTATCCGATAACATTTATGCCGTTAAAACGTTAGAAGACATTGGCTATCCTGCATTCCGCGATATGGGGAAACGATTTCAGTTGAATGTTGGAGATGAGGACTCACCTACCATTGCCCTAGGTACAGAAGAAACGAGCCTAGAGGAGTTAACGAATGCTTATAACTCACTCGCATCAGGTGGTGCCGTCACAAAACCAACTACAATACTTTCAATACAAGATAGTAAAGGTAATGAAGTTTATCGCTTTAAGCAACCTGAATTACAAAGTGCATTATCTAAAACAAATGCTTTCCTTATTACTACAATGATGCAAGCAATGTTTAATGCTAATTATAATGACTATGCACCTGTAACTGGACAAGATATTACTAACCATCTTTCTTACCCTTATTATGCAGCTAAAACAGGTACAACAAATAGTGACCAATGGATGGTTGGTTATTCCCCTACATTAACTGCTGGAGTATGGAATGGGTATGACCAAGGTAAAACATTAGATGTCAGTGTAACGAAATACATGTGGCTTGATTTTATGGAGCGTGCTAATACAGCAAAAGATAATTTTAAAAAGCCTAAAGGGATTGAAAAAGTAAAAGTAGCCATCCCTTCACGTGCACTCGGTTCACGCTCATGCCCTGAACCACAAGCGGATGTTTATGTATTAGAGAAAGATATCCCGAAAGAGCGTTGCGTTAAATTTGATATTTTTGATTTAGATAGCATGCGCGATTTCTTCAAAACAATGCCTAGTTCAATATTAGGTGAAAATCCTGTCTTTAAAGATTGAAACTTTTTTGATTGATGAAACGTCATTAATAAATTGCAAACAAAAAACGATGTGTTATAAGGTACAAACTTGCTACCTTTATAACGCATCGTTTTTCTTTAGTAGTAATTAATAAGAAAACGCTTTACAAGTGGTCCAGACTCGTATAACCTCTCTCAAAAATACTACAGTGTCCTAGCTTACTGATTTATAAGCTCTACAAGTAGTTTACTTTTTTTCAGACACAGTTTCAAGGTCATATCAAAGTGTTTTCAAATTGTCACACATTGTTCAATCATTTTGTTTCTAATGCTTTATGCAATGTTTCTTCGCTATTTACCCACAATGTTTCATTATGGCTTTGTAAAAAGGCCTTTAAAATATCTTTTGATGCATCATCCATATTATCTACCATAATATGACGCTTCATTGATTTATCCATACGATTGACATGGTCTGCTAATATTTTATAACCACGACGTTTTTCACGATTTACCACCATCTCACAAGCTGTGACGCCTGCATAATAAGGGCCTTCTGGTTTTTGGTCAATCGTCACCCACACTAACCAGTATAATTTACCACCTTCTGAATCTTCACGATTTGTTGTGAATTTAATGCCTCTCTCAATAGGACTGCGTGCATGCATAGCTCCTATCTCAACAAAGGCTTTACCTTCCTCCACATCGACAAAGATAGGTGATACATTCTCTAATGATAATGAGCCAATCCCGAAACCTTTATGACCATCCGTTGGATTATTTTTAATAATAGTAAAGCCCATTTTTTGCTTTGGCTTTTCTTGATTTGTCATGCTCATCCTCCTTCATTCATGCTATAGTTAAACTATACACTATTTAAGGGGGAAATGAACAATGCCATACGTTACAGTCAAAATGCTTGAAGGGCGCACAGAAGAGCAAAAACGTGCACTAGTAGCTGAAGTTACAGAGGCGGTCTCACGTACCGTAAATGCACCTCAAGAAAATATTACGGTTTTTATTGAAGAAATGTCTAAAAACCATTATGGGGTAGCAGGTATTCGCATGAGTGACAAATAACTGTTAAAATAAGAGCGTACATCAAAGCACTTATGCTTTTACGCGATGAAGGAGCCATCGTTATTTTGTCGGCTTCTTTTTTATTTTACAGGAGGCCGTTATGAAAAATAAATTAATCACAATAGGTATTGTTTTATTATTCCTTGTTGGTTTAGCGCTTGTCTTTATTAATCCGATTGAAGATTTTTTATTAAAGCGCTCGGCTAAACAGCTTGATATATCCAACTATTCTACCGAACAACTTCAGCAGAACAATGATAAAGAGGTAGCAGATGCTGATTTTGAGTTTGAAGAGGTACAATCTCTCTCCATTCAAGATGTGCTACGTGCACAAGCCTCTACTGAAAACTACCCTGTCATTGGCAGTATGTATGTGCCAAGTGTTGAGATGCAACTCCCGATTTTAAAAGGTGTATCTAATGATGCTTTAGCGGTTGGCGCTGGCACAATGAAACCTGATCAAAAATTAGGAGAAGGCAATTACTCATTAGCTGCTCATTATATCGAAGGGCGTGACGTCTTATTTGGCCCTTTGTATCGTGCTAAAGTTGGCGATGCCATTTTTGTAACCGATGGTAGTCAGATTTATGAATATAAAATCAATAATAAAAATGTGATATTATCAACAGATACACATGTAATTAACGACCAAGCAGATAAAAAAATGTTAACACTCATTACTTGTGCTAACTCGGGTGTAGACCGCCTCGCTGTCGAAGCCGAATTTGTAAATAGCAAACCTTTTGACAAAGCGAATGCTAATTGGGGGCAATAATAACCGATATGAAAACCGAGCCAATCGAGTTATGTCGATTGGCTCGGTTTTGTTTCAACCACTTTATTGTTTTATAACTCCAGTAAGCAAGCTGTATAAATTTTCTGTATATCCTTTGGTAAGTCAATGCCCAATTCATCCGACCACCAGTTCATACTCGCTTCATAGAACGCCACTAACTTGGCACGTTGCTTCGTATCAATATAATAACGTAACACTTCTTTAATCCACGCCTCATCCATGTAAATATCATCGCCCAAATGCTCAATAATCTCTTCTGCTAAACGAGTCGAATAACATCGCTTTTTAAAATGTTGAAATAAAAATGCATAAAATCGCTGCTTAATCACTTCTCGCTCTTCAATTGCCCATACGTAATCCATCTGTGCTAAATAATCGCCTTGATACAAACTTAAAGTTTGCCTAATCATAGCTTCTGAAATATTTTTCTCTTCCATGATTTCAAACAATTGATCTACATCAGCATATACAGGCGCATCTAAATAATAACGTTTATTGCGAAAGACAATCGCTTCTTCAAAGCCTTCCTTATATAACACTTTACGAAGTTGATACATAGCAGAGTGTAATGATGTAGTAGCTTGTTCCTCAGTCGCATGTGGCCATAAGTAAGCTAATATTTGTTCTCTCGTCGCATTTTTGCCTTGCGAACACCACAACAAATAAAATAACTCCTCCGCCTTCTTTGTACGTGTTTTGATTGGTTCATTATTTTTATTATAGATTCCATTATTACCTAATGATGTAATATAAAGCCCATTCTCAACTTGCATTTTACTCACAACACTTTGCTTAATCACATTACTAACCATCTTATGTAAACGTTCATTTGTTACAGGTTTTAACAAATAATCGACAGCACCTAACTCAAAAGCAGATAATGCAAACTCCTCATGCGCTGTGACAAACACGACTTGTACTAGTGGATAATTTTCAGCCAAGTATTCTGCTATAGATAACCCTGTTTCCTCACCTAAATTAATATCGAGAAACGCAATATGGGGATTATATTTATGCATCAACGCATCAATTTTGCGACTATCTGTGTCAATTGCCATGACACGTATTGGTGTTAACTCTTCAAGTTTTTGCTTGAGTAATATGGCTGAAAACCGTTCATCATCAATAATAATAGCACGTCTCATATACACACCTCCTACATCAGCTATATATGTTATTTATCGACATATTTTTCACTTTGTTTATCTTCATTCATTAAGAAAGTAATATATCACTATTGAATTTAATTTTCATACGAGTAAAAAAGCACTATCTCCAATAGAGATAGTGCTTTACACCATTACTTATTTCGCAGTTGCTTTACGACGGAAGAATATAAATGCGCTAATTGCCATTAACACTAGTCCAATGTAAACAAAGATTGTATTACTTGCACCATCTGTTTGTGGTAATTTGTTTGGATTCTTTCCATCATTTGTTGTGTTATGATCCGTACCTGGCTTGTTCGGGTTCACAGGTTTTCCATTATCGCTACCATTTTGGTTAGGATTATTTGGATCTACTGGTTTACCACCATCACCGCCACCTTGGTTAGGGTTATTCGGGTCTACTGGCTTGCCACCATCTGTACCTGGATTGTTTGGATCAACTGGGTTCTCTCCGCCTTCACCTGGGTTGTTAGGGTCTACTGGATTCTCTCCACCCTCACCTGGTTTATTTGGTTCCTCTTCACAATCTGGGTCGGTTGGTTGACCTGGTTCAGGTTTATCACAATTTGGTTCTTCTGGTTTCTCTGTTGTCGTTACATCAAACTCACAGTTTGTACCATCTACTACAAACTCGCCTACTTTTTTATCCACTTCATACACAATGTATTTGCCTTTAGGAAGCGGCTTGCCTGTTGTAAGTTTACCCTCATCGTTTGTGAAACCTGTTAATACGACTTTATCTTTCGCATCTTTAATGGTAATATCTACATCTTTACGTGCTTTGCCGTCTTTATCCGTTACTGTAATCGTAACTTGTGGACAAGTTGGCGCTGGCGTTGTAGTCACTTCATATTCACAGTTCGTTGCATCTTTTGTGAATTCGCCTACTTTTTTATCGCCTTCGTATACAACATATTTACCTGGTGTAAGTGGTTGTTCTGTTGTCACTTTACCGTCTTTATCAGTAGTACCTGTTGCTACTGTTTTACCTTCGCTATCTTTAATCGTTACGTCAACATTTGGACGAGCCTTACCGTTTTCATCTTTTAATGTCACTGTAACTTGTGGACAACTTGGTGCTGGTTGTTTAGCAACCACATTGATTTGACAATCAAAAATTGTGACTGTAATCACTTTAATATGTGCACCATCTACGTATAGTGTATATTCACCAACTTGTAAATCCTCACGTGGGAATACTACTTTACCGTCTTTATCAGTAGTGCCTGTTACAACTGTAGTACCTGCCTTATCTTTTAATACTACTTCAGCACCTGGGCGAGGTGTATTTTCATTATCACCTAAGCCTGTTACCTTAATTGTGTAATGCTCACAAACCGTAATTGGCGGTGTTGTGTTTTGTGGTTGAATAGTAGCTTCACATGTATTCCCCACAGTCACTTCACCTAATACGTTACTGCCTTCTTTTACAACATATTTGCCAGCTTTAATAACACTGTTATCAATTTTAATCTGACCATTTCCATCTGTTGTGAAGTTTGTATCTCCATTCACTTCAACTAATGCTCCTGCTTCATCTGTTAATGTCACAGTTACATTATCACGTGGGTTACCATTAACATCTTTCACTGTTAACGTGAACTCTGGACAAGTTGGTGCTTGCGTCAATGTTAATGTAGCTTCACAGCCACCTTCATAATCCACTTCAACTGTACCTAAGAATAGGTTGCCATCATACACATTGTAAGTGCCTGCTGGAACAGTCGTAGTTGTTGTATCAAAGATAAACTTACCATCTTTATCTTTTGACACTTCATATGTGTTATTACTTGTACCTTGCGCTTTTAACACTAATTTTGAAATTGGTGTTTTTAATACGTTATTTGGATCGTCAACTTTAATCTCAAACTTCGGACATTTATCCGCCACTTTAGGTTGGATAACAGCTTGACAATCATCTGTTACAAATGTGCCAACTATTGTTGTGCCATCTGCTTCGTATACGGTGTACTCGCCTGGCTCCAAACTGTTAAGTGTAATTTGTCCTTGTGCATCTGTTGTATACGTTGGGTTACCTACAATTGTTGTATCTTTCTTTACAATTACTGACTTACCACTAATCGGTTTACCATTAATATTGTTAAGCGTAACTGTAAAGATTGGACATGTTTGTGCTATTGTAAGCTCTGCTTCACAATCCACGTAGCTCACTGTTACATTACCTAAAAATTGTGTACCATATTTTACGGCATACTCGCCGATAGCTGCATCTTTAGGCATTGTGAATGTTTTGTTTGTTACTGTTACTTTCGTTTCAGTACCTGTTGCCTTTTCGATAACTGTTACTTCTTTACCTTCTAAATCAATTGTAGTACCTTTTGCATCTACAACATCACCTTTAATCGTAACTTTGAATGTTGTACAAACTTTATCTTGTTGAATTTGTACTACTGTACCACATTGGTCATAAGTTACTTTAACATCTTTAAATGTAATTGTTTTGCCACTTTGTGTTTTAGCAGTAACTTCATAATTTCCTGGTGTATCTGTAGCACGGTCTAATGTAATCTTACCGCCTGTTGCTGTTTTAGTAATCACTACACCTGTTACCTTATTAGTAAGTGTAATTTCTGTTACTGGCTTACCATCTGCATCTGTTGCTTGTAATTCAAATGTTGAACAAGCATTAACATCTACTTTTGTTTTGTTAACTACTGTTACTACTTTAGCAGCGTCTAGTTTTGCATCTGTATCAGCGTCTAATGTCACTTTATAATTCTCTTTCACATATTCGGCTGGTGTACCTGATGTTTCTTTTAACACATAGTCTGCATAACTTAAATCTTTAATCGTTAACATACCTTGTGCATCTGTTGTTAACCCTTGACGCAATAAATATTCTTTACCACCTACTACCTTAATCAAGTCAAATGTAATACCAGGTAATACTTTTGTGTCACCTGTTAATGAATCTACACCAACTTTTTTAATTTGTAAGTCACCTTTTGTCAAACTCATCCAACCACTTGATGCACTGAATGAGAAGTTTTGGGCTTTATGGTCACTACCTTGTTGGTTAGCAGCACCACCTTGGTAATCTAATGTTGCTGTATTAGATACTTCTACATTTGTTTTCGTTGCACTCTCTGGGAAACCAATTGTGCTATACGTAATTTTATAACCTGCTGTTAAATTAGCAAATTTCACCTCAAAGCTGCCATCATCATTGAAAGTAACTGTCGCATCAGCATCTGCAAATGTCGTTGCTGTCGCCATTTTAGATGTTGGATCATATTTAGCAATCTTCAGTGATCCTCTATCTAGCATTTGATAACCACTTGGTGTATCTTTCAATGTTGCTGGCCCTAATTTAGAGTGCGATTTATTCACATCTAATGTCCAATTAATTTCATTACCCGAACCTTTTTGAGGGCTAGATTTTTCTAAAATTTTATTTGCAATATCTACCTTAACTTTTGCATCTGTTGTTTTTGTATTACCTGCAATTGTAAATGTTACATCATTACCATATGTGTCACCTACAACACCTTCAGCGCCTTCAATCCCTAAAATATCATTTGTATCTTTTGTTTGATATTCAACGATATAAGCATCTTGACCATAACTTGCATCAAAATTAATAGTAAATCCTTGTTTATTCGTTTCAGCGTAAGGAATTGTTTTAATAGCTCCACCATCTTTAACGATGTCCTTGTCGTTTGTTGGTGCACCACTTGCATTTAGTTTAGCTTTATAAATGTTAATATCACCTTTTAGCTCGTGCCCTTCGCCAATCACATCTGTTAATGTTGCTCCGTCCATAGGCGCTTTATTGACATTCGCTAAAATTGTCCATGTGAATAATTGATCATTGTAATCAAATTTCCCTACTTTGTATAAATTGTTTTGACTTACCTTGTCAGGTGTATAAGTAGAGGTAATCTCTTTTTCATATGTTACTGTACCATCTGTCCAAGTAATATCTGCTTTGTTGGCAAATGGCGCACCAATAACAGCACCTGTATTATCTACTTCAAATTTTGTCTTATACGTGATTGTTTCTGTAGCACCAGGCGCAATTGTATACGTTTTAGTAAAATCGTTTGAATTTTCATCCACTAAACCATCTGTCACAAATTTATGCTCACCTGTAAGTACATCTTTTAATGTAACTGTCATTGACTGTGTTGGGTGATCATTAGGAATATCAATACGCCAGTTGATTTGCTGTTGACCAAAGTCAACGGTATATGATTTGTGTAAGTAGTTTTCACTAATCGAATAACCGCCACCAATATTTGTTTTGCTACCCGCATTTACACGGTTATCAATAGTTGTACCATCTTTATTTTCAAAGAATGCTTGGTTGTCATATTTCGCATTATATTTAATGATATATGCATCTGAAGAACCTTCCGTGAATGTTACTTTGAATCCTTTCGGTCCTTCATCAGAAATTGTATAACCACTAGCTGCTGAACCATCAGCTTTTGTTACAGTAATGCTTGTTGTATCAATATTATGTGGTCCTGTCATGGTATCTGTTAGAACATTGTTACTTGCTGTAATTGGGATATTACTAAAATTATATTTAATTTCCCATGAGCTGTTATATTTTTCTTGTTTCGTTGCTTGTTTCGTTAAAAATGGCTCGTATGTCACACTTTGTGTGGCACCTTTCGTTGTAGAAGAACCATTATTCGTGAACGTTACATTATTCGTGAAGCTTTTAGCACCTTCACGCTCTTCAGGTGCAATAGTAACTTCTGTTTTATACGTCAGTTTATACGCATCATTGCCTGTTAATTGTGTATTAACGTCAGCCCATGAGCTTACTGTGCCTGACTTTTTAGATGCACCTACACCACTTAAACCAACCTCAAACGCCTCAATGGTAATATCACCAATTAGTTTGTGATTATTACTTAGTGTATCTACGATTGTTGCATTGTTAAGCTCGTCACCATTTTGGTTAACCCAAACTTCCCATTGCATTTGATGATTACCATCTACTAAAACAGGTGAACCAATAGCTTGTTTTGTTAATTTTTCACCGTTCCCACCTGGTTTGAACGTTAATGTAATCGTTTCTTGGCCACCAGGTGTTGGGACTGTTAAATCTTGTTGTAGGCTATTGCCTACTGTTGCAAATTTAGAAGTAAACTCTAAACCTACTGGCATTGGCTGAGTACTAACATGGTCAACTGTCATACCTGATAATGTCACTCTTACTTTATTACCAGAAGTTGAATAGTTTAATGTAATACCATTGTGAGTAACTGTACCTGTAAATTTCCCATCATAATCTACAATTGTTGCTGGTAAATCAAATTCAAACCAACTGCCATCAGCCCATTGCTCTGTTAGAGGAATTGAAAAACCTAATTCAAATTCGTACTCTTTGCCAGCATCAACAGGCGTATTTGCCCATTCTTTCACATCTGTGTTGCTCACTTTATAGTGTGTGAATGCAACACCTGTAATTTCTTTTGCTTGTGCTGGCGCGTTCAATGTTTGCACTTCATCAGCTTTGTCTTCAGCTGCTTCTGGTGTGGCATTTTCTTCACCTTGAGTAGCTTCAGCTTCTGATGTTTCTGTTGGCTTCACTTCGGGTTGCTCTTGTGAAGGCTCTGATGTTTCGTCTTTAACTGGTGGAGTCGTTGTTTCTGAAGTACTACTATCACCAGTTGTGCCTTCTATTGTTGCCTCTGTTGCCCCATCATTAGCTTCTGGTAATGTTGCTGGTGCTGATGTTGGTTGGTCAGCTTCATTGACTGTAGGTAACTCAGCAGCAAGCGTGCTAATTGGTGCTAGCAACGTTTGGAAGATCAGTAATACTGACAGCATCAGTATGTGTATTTTCTTCAAATATTTGCATCTCCTTTATCGTTTTTATTTAAAGGAGTTGGGGTATAATTAACGTGTGAGCATTAATTTTTAAATTTGTGGTGGCCTAATACCACAGATTTAAACCCTCTCCTTCATTCACAAAGTATATATCGAGAGGTCTGTACAAATTCTGAAATCATTTTTTTCAGGATTATGCACAAGAGCGCAAATATCCGTTGATATTTGCGCCCTTTTTACTATTACCTTTTTATTGTTGTATTCATTGTTATGCATATTATTGAAAAACATTGTATTTTATATCGTTATTCGCTTTTATAGCTAACCTATTTTACTTTTTCGTCGTATATTGTTTGCATGTTAATAAATAAGTGACAACTTTATCAATTTCTCTTTTTATTTAAAAAAAGTCATTTAGACCTATGTGTTTTTACACCTAGGATAGAAAGTATGAGTTCGCTTATTTTATTATTACTTTCATAGAGTAGTTCCTTAGGGAAGTATACTTTATGGTCTCGCTGTTCACGCCCTGTTACAGCTTGAACCAAAGCGGATTTTTCTGATAGCTCTGCCAAACTGCCATCCTTTAACTCCACATAAATGGGCTCACGCGCATTCTCTTCCCCTGGTCGATAAAAATCATAAGGTAAATCTGCAGTTGTATCATGAACAAAATAATAAGTAGGGTCTAAACCTAACTGCTTAAACAATGCCTGTAAACGCTCATAGTCTGCTTGGCGTTCTTCTGGATTAAAATCTACATAATGAAAGAGTTTACGATTTACAAAACGCGAGCTCAAATCACGTAAAATTACATCATCTTCTTGTTGCCATAATTGAAAGTACGTAAATAAAATACTTTCATCTAATGCGATATACTCTGCTAATGTAATTTGCTCTAAAAAGAATGCAATAAAGGGGGTAGGTGCTTGTTTAAACGTATACCCTTGTCGATATAAATGTTTAGCTCTTTGTAAAATATTACATAAAATCACTTCTGCACTGCGCGACACAGGATGAAAATAAACTTGGACATACATTTGATAACGGCTCATAATGTAGTCTTCTACAGCATGAATCCCACTTTGTTTAATAACAACTTTATCTTGCCTTGGTCGCATCACACGTAAAATGCGCTCCATATCAAAATGCCCGTAACTAACGCCTGTATAATAGGCATCTCGCTGTAAATAATCCATACGGTCTGCATCAATCTGGCTTGAAATTAAACTAATCACTCGAGGGTCTGGATATTCTTTAGCAATTACTTGTGCCACCTTATTTGGAAAATCAGGTGCTACTTTTTGTAAAACTGCATTCACCTCTGTATCCCCTAAGAGAATTTGACGTGTATATTGCTCATGGTCAAGTTGAAATACATTTTCGAAGGCATGTGAGAATGGCCCATGTCCCAAATCGTGAAGTAAGGCTGCGCATAATGTAACAAGCCGCTCATCATTATTCCAGTGCGCTCTCCCTTGGAAAATGTCATCTACAATACGTCTCACAATTTCATACACACCTAGCGAATGATTAAAACGACTATGTTCAGCCCCATGAAAAACAAGATAGGTTGTGCCTAATTGACGAATACGCCTTAAACGTTGAAACTCTTTAGTGCCAATTAAATCCCATATCACGAGGTCTCGCACATGAATATAACGATGCACAGGGTCTTTAAATACTTTTTCATCACGCAACTTTGTTGAACCATAATTCACATGGATCTCCTCCTCTCTTATTTTATTATAACGCGCTCATCTGTCTTAACCAAAAGATAACAAAAAACCCCGTAAATCAAAGATTTACGAGGCTGATTCATTATTTATTTTGCGCTTGGCGACGACGCACATAAAACGCAATACTTAATGCCATAAGTACAAAACCTAACACAATATACATCGTTTGGTTTTGACCGTCTGTTTGTGGTAATTTTGATGGATTTTCATTGCTGTCTTTTCCACCACTAGGATTTGTTGGCTTATCTTTATCGCCACCACCTGGGCCTGGTTTATTAGGGTCCACTGTTGTTGGCGGATTTGGCTTATCTGGATTACCTTTATCTGGCGGTGTTGGCTTATCGCCATCTTCGCCATCTCTTGGCTCTCTCTCGTTTGTTACCGTCAGTTTTTCATCGCTAGTTGCCACAATAGTAAAGCCATATTTACTTGCATTTAGTTTATAACCTTTTGGTGCCTTCACTTCTTTAAAGTAATAGTCACCTTCAGCTAAGTTTTCCACGATAATTTGACCCGCTTGATTGGTGTCATACGTGCCAACAAGTGTGTCGCCTGTTGCTAACTTCTTGTAAAGCTCGAACTTCGCACCGGCTAACGTTTTCGCATGATTATCTGCATCGACTTTTGTTAGCGTCACTTTTGTTTTTTCTTGAGGTGGTACAATTGTCTTTTTATTTGTTGCGGTTATGGTAATATGTGCGCCTTCTTTACCTGTAAATGGATAAGTTGTATCGCCTTTTTCATAACCTTTTGGCGCCTTCACTTCTTTAAAGTGATAGTCACCCTCAGCTAAATTTTCCACGACAATTTGACCCGCTTGATTCGTGTCATACGTGCCAACAAGTGTGTCGCCTGTTGCTGACTTCTTGTAAAGCTCAAACTTCGCACCTTGTAATTTCAGTGTGGCATCATCTGCATCGACTTTTGTTAATGTTACTTTAACATGATCGATTGGTGGCATTGTTTCTTTTGTGTTAGTCGCCACGACTTGCGCATGTTGATTGTCTTTTGCTTCAAAAGTATACATAACTTCACCTAATACGTAACCTGTTGGTGCTTTTACTTCTTTAAAGTAATACTGACCTGGTGTTAATTCACCAACTGTAATTTTACCCTCTGCATTTGTAACAAAATACGTTTCTGTCCCATTATTAATGCGCACATCACCATCTGCATTTTTCTTATACAATTCAAAATGTGCATCTTCTAATACAAGTGTAGGGTCTTTTTCATCCACTTTTGTTAATGTTACCTTTGCTTTTGGAAGCACAGGTGGTACGTATGATTTTTTATTCGTTGCTGTTACAAGATAATGTTTGCCCTCTTGTAAAGTAACTTTGTATTCTTTTGCATTTAAATCATAGCCTGCTGGCGCCTTTACTTCTTTAAAGTAGTACTGGCCATAAGCTAATTGCTCTACGATAATACGACCATTTGCATCTGTTTCAAAGTAAGATAAATCCCCATTCTCAATGCGCTGATCTTCACTAGGGGTATCCCCTTTTTTATACAATTCAAATTGCGCACCTTGTAATTTCAGTGTAGGGTTATCTTCATCCACTTTTTCAAGTGTAACAGCTGTATCATTTGCTTCATTTGCAAGGTCAAAATAATAGGTTAACTCTTTTTTATCACTACTAATGGTAAATTGTACAGGCTCCGTCAATGGTTTGTAGCCATATAGCGCTTTTGTCTCTACAAATTGATAGTCACCATCTGCTAGTTTTTCAGTGAAAATCAAACCATCTTGATCGGTGGTATACTTGTTGACAGCTTTATACTCACCGTCTTCATTTTTCTTTTGTAATTCAAATTCCACACCTGCTAGGGCATTTTGTGTGTATTTATCGTACTTGTAAATGGATACCGTACCATATGGCAAGTTTTCCGCAGTAATTTCAACAGGCTCAAGTGCATCTGCTTTAATCTCAAACGTAAATTTACGTCCTTTATTTGTTTCTGGATAACCTTCTGGTACTTTTGTTTCTACAAAGTAATACTGACCTGGTGCTAAGTCTTTTACATGAATTTTACCCGCTTGATTTGTACGATATGTGCCACCAATTTGGCGATCACCATCATTATCCTGACGATACAATTCAAATTCGACATCTGCTAATAATGTAGGTTCACATTCTTCATCACTAAGAGATGCTGGACAAAGTTTATTCACAGGGTCGATTTTTGTTAATTCGACTTCATACACTAATTTATGGTTTTCTACTTTTTCAACTTGAACTTCATTCGGATCATCCATATTTTTAACCGTTACTCGGATTGGTTCAGCTTGCAGTAAATAACCTGTTGGTGCTTTTGTTTCGACTAATAAATAATCGCCGAATAATAATTTTTTAAAGAATACTTCACCATCATTATTCGATGTTGCTCTTTTAAGCACACGTCCTGAAGTTGCGTCACGCAATTCAAATTCGGCACCTGCTAGTAATGCAGATGTATCCGCATCTTCTTTTATAATACGTAATTTACCTGTCTTACCATTGGCTGTACCGCCACCTGTTTGCTCTCTAATTTCTACAGATTCTTCTGTTGTATTCTTCTCTACATTAACTTGATCCCCCGTAAACTCAACCCCATTTTTCACTTCACCATCATAAATAAAGAATAATGTGGAATACGTAATTGTCATTTGGCGATCAATTGTTTTTGAGAAGGCTACTGTAAAACTACGATTATCCTCTGTAAAAGTAATCGTATAATCTTTGCCTTTTTCTAAAACATTACCAGCAGCATCTGTAATCTGTACGGAGTCAGGCAAATACTCTTGGTCTTCAGACAACGTATCTTTTAGTTTTGCATTCTGCACAGTCGCTTGTGCTTCATTAACTGTAACCTTCCAGTCAATTGTCTTACCATCTTTACTTGCAGATTTTGTTACATATTTGCCGCCACCTGTAATACCAACAGAGGCATCTAGCTTTGTATCTTCATTACCTTCTTCACCAAATAAAGCGGTATTTGTATACTTTTCTGCAATATATGGTAAACCTTCTAATGATGTTTTATAGGTAATGTTGTAAGCTTTTGTTGTCTTGCCAAAGTCAAATGTAATATTTTGACCATCAATCGTAGGTTTAATATTAATAACGTCACCACTAAATTGCTCTGTTACAACAAAGCTATCTGGCAAGATTTTTTGGTCCTCACCTACTGTATCTTTCACAATTAATTTTTCATAATTGTTTTGACGATAATTCACACCTAAAGACCAAGTAATTTCTTTACTCTCAACATCATAGGTGCCACCTTTATATCCTTGGTTCTTTGTTTCGTCATTTAATGGCACATTCGTAATCAAATCTTTTTCATATGGCTTTCCGTCTTCTTCCCATTTGAAGTTAGCTTTATTATAAGCATTTAAATCCTTCACTTCATTTGGGTTAAAATAGGTTTTATAACGAATATCTAATACATCTGTTACCGTGCGGTTAAATGAAATCGTAAAGCCCAATTTACCATTGTCCTCTACATCAAAATCTTTACCTGCTTCCCATACTTCTTCACCATGACGTACTGTAACACTATCTGCTTTTAGCCATAAACCACCATTGGTGTATGTGTCGGTGATGACTACATTTTCAGATTTTTGTTTATCTTGGTTAGCGACAATACCCCATTCAATAGTTTGATCCTTATAGTCAACATCTCGGTTGCCCCACTTGTAACCTACTTGTTGTCTAATAGAACCTTCACCAGTAGATGTTGTTTCGCCTAGCTTTGCGGTATTTTGCACATTAATATCATCAATAGGGCGAATATTAGCTTCTGTTCTGTATGTTAGCAACAAAGGTTGATCCGTTGTAATTGGAATCTCAAAACCATTGGCTTTGCTCGTTACTGGGAAATTAATTGTTTGATCTGTTGCTTGCATTTTACCATCTTTAAACGTCATCACTGTAAATTTAACACTATCTTCGATTAACGTTAAAGGAGCATCTCCCCAATAATCACTGAATAATACATTACTCAAATTTTGCTCATCATAATTCAGTTCTACTTGCCACTCCAAGTAACGTTTTCCTGTTTTTTCATCTGTTTTTAACAACCCTTTACCTTTGTTAATCGGGTCACCGTATTTAATTGTTACGGTTGAAGTTGCATCAACAGGTTGCAATTTATTATCTTCTAGTGATGCTTTGTTTGTAAAACTTGTTATCTTTTTATCCACTATTTTTGTTTGATACGTAATTTTCTTTTTACCTTGGAAATCGCCTAAAGCAAGTTCAATTTTATTATTATCTGTAGATTGATTGCTTACAGGTTGTCCATCAACTAATAATGTACCTTCTACTAACGCTAAGCCAGCAGGGATTTCATCAATAAACTTACTCTCTTGAATCTTATTTTTTGTTACATCAAGGTTAATTTCCCAATCGATTGTCTCTGAGCGATAACCGTCGTTTGAAGGATAGCCTTGTTTATCAATGCTTTTTTGAGCCTGTTGACTTTTAACAGGAATTACAACAGAAGATCCTTCCTTAATAGGGTCTAGGACAACGACATCATCTTCTGTAATCACTACATCTTCTTTTAATGAAGAGGCAAACCAAAATGTACCTGTAATATCAGAGTTCTGTTCTACTTCTTCTGTAAAAGTAAAAGTTACTACCCCATCAGTATTAATATAGAAGCTGCCATACTCTCCTAATGAACCTGATATTGGTTGGTCTATCTTTAATTGGCTTGGTAAATTAAAAGCGGTCGTATCCCCTGCTTTGAATCCATGACCATTTTTTAATGACCAATTGTATGCTAAATAAAGATTATCTGTTAACTCTGCTAGGGGGTTTTCTTGTGTGATGCGGTCACCATATACAACATTCCCTTGCCCATCGATAGAGATTAAATGATATACACCTTCTACATCAATGACAAAATCGGCAGAATCTGCGGCTTTGATTGCTGTCTCCTCTACCTTTTCTTCTTGAACTTCTTCTACTTTGTTTTCTTGTTCAGATGTTTCTACGTTTTCTTTTGTTTCAGGTTGTGCAATCACAGGAGGTGAAGTGGTTTGATTATTATCTTCTTCACTGTTATTGTCTGGTGATTGAACTTCTCCACCTTCTATAGGTTGTTGCTCTATTGGCTTGTCAGCCTCACCGTCTATGTTTTCCGTAGCATTTGCTTCGGTGTTCATTGTTTGAGTGTCAGTTTCTTGTGCAAATGCGTTATGCGTAGATAGAGGACCAATGATTGTTTGAGATACTAATAATACAGTCATGATCATCATAATTAGCCTACGTTTCATAATCTTTCACATCCTTCCCTTCTTATCAGATACTATTTTTTTGTTCTATAGAGTATTTTTTATTACCCCTCTATCATAATGACATTATTTTTTATCCAAAAGATAGTAATTCAAACCATCTTCACAAAAATCGAATCGTTTATGCTAGGCCTTATTTTTCATTGTGATGACGGTCGACTGACAACATTGCTTTTATCATTAAAAAAATAGGCTGATAGTTATAAATTTGATATCATTACTTTATATTCAGTTTTTTATACAAGAAATTTTATCTTCAAATTCCCCTCTTGAATTCACTCGTATTTTAAAACATATTTACTTACTATAGATAAGATTAGTTCACATTTGTGACTACACTAAAAATAAAATGCTATTAGACGTATGATTATGCAAAAAAGTTGATGTAAAATGACCTAAAAATAAAAAAACAGCTTACAAGATTTTATTCTTGTAAGCTGTTTTTTTATTTTATACTGGATTTACACCATGTTTACGGTCTGTGAATGTCACATATTTAGACATATAGAGGGGAAGCCTTGTAGCTAACGCTTGGCGTAACTCATTAGGCTCAATTACATCATCTACAATTAACTCCGAAGCCAAACGGTAAATATCAATTTCTTCTTGATATTCTTTGCGCTTTTCATTGATAAAGGCTGTGCGTTCTTCTTCGGGTAATTCGGCAATTTTATTAGCATACACGGCATTTACTGCGGCTTCAGGTCCCATCACTGCAATTTGAGCATTGGATAAAGCAATACAGCAATCTGGTTCGAATGCAGGCCCAGCCATTGCATATAAGCCAGCTCCATATGCTTTACGTACAATTACAGTTAATTTAGGTACCGTTGCCTCACTCATCGCAAAAATCATTTTGGCACCGTGTCGAATGATACCTACCTTCTCGACTTGTGTACCAATCATAAATCCTGGTACATCGGCTAAAAAGACTAACGGAATATTAAAAGCATCGCAAAGTGAGATAAACTTAGCTGCTTTATCTGCTGAATCATGAAATAATACGCCACCTTTTACTCTTGGCTGATTAGCAATAATCCCAATCGGTTGCCCATCAATACGCCCTAACCCCGTAATAAGCTCTGGCGCAAATAACTTTTTCACTTCACAAAAACTATCTTCGTCAATTAAACGATCAATTAAATCATACATATTAAAAGGTACATTTTGATTTTGAGGAATCAAATCAGCAATGGATTTTTCAAACGTTGCTGGTGGCTTAGGTGCTTCTACTGGACTGCGCTCTGTATAATTACTTGGGAAGTAGCTTAAATATTTGCGTGTATAGGCAATGGCGTCCTCTTCGGTTTTAGCTAATACATCACCACAACCCGACACAGAACAATGCATCTTAGCACCACCCATCGTCTCTAAATCTACTTTTTCACCAATTACCATTTCCGCCATTCGAGGAGAACCTAAATACATAGAAGCATTTCCTTCAACCATTACAACAATATCACAAAAAGCAGGAATATAAGCGCCACCCGCTGCAGATGGACCAAACAACAAACAAATTTGTGGTACTCGACCGCTCATCTTTACCTGATTATAAAAAATACGGCCCGCTCCGCGTCGCCCTGGGAACATTTCAAGTTGGTCTGTAATTCTAGCTCCCGCCGAGTCAACTAAATATAACATTGGGCAACGTAATTTCTCAGCTGTTTCTTGAATACGAATCATCTTTTCAACTGTGCGTTTCCCCCATGATCCTGCTTTAATCGTCGAATCATTCGCTAACACACAGACAGTTTGCCCATTTACTTTACCAATGCCTGTGATAACGCCATCTGCTGGTAAATCTCCTGCTAAAGCATTCGCGTATAAACCATCTTCTGACTGTAAACCGTCATCTAATAACAAGGCTAGACGTTCGCGTGCAAATAATTTACCTTGTGCCTTATTTTTTTCGTGATATTTAGGTTGACCACCTTGTAAAATTTTATCTTTCATTGTTTCGCTCATTTGTCATTCCTCCCCATATTATTCCCCTTTGTAATGGGGCGTTCTTTTTTCTGCAAAAGCTTGTAAGCCTTCTAAACGATCTCGTGTAGGTATCAATGCATCATAAGCCAATGCCTCAATGGCTAAACCAGTTTGCAAATCAACCTCGCTCCCTGTATTCATTGCCTTTTTAGCTTGTTGAAGTGCAAGTGGGCCCTGTTTTGCGATTTCTTTTGCGATTTGCTGTGCCCCTTGGTAAACATCGCTAAATAAATGTGTAACAATACCAGCTTGTAATGCCTGTTGAGCTGTTAAACGTCTCGCTGTGTAGATGTATTCTTTCGCTTTGGCAATTCCAATTAATCTTGGTAGACGCTGTGTACCACCTGCACCAGGGATAATAGCAAGAGAGGTTTCTGTTAATCCCATCTTCGCTTGTTCACTTGCCACTCTAATATCACAAGCGAGTGCCAACTCTAAACCTCCACCAAAAGCAACCCCATTTATTGCCGCAATTACAGGCTGTGGCAGTTGCTCAACTTGATTCACTGTTGCACCAATCAAGCGAACTGCTCGTTTCACTTCTTGTTCAGTCATCCCTTTTCGCTCTTTTAAATCTGCACCTGCACAGAAAGCTTTGTCACCTGATGCTGTTAAAATCACGACATAAATATCTTGACGCTGACTAACCATTTGTAATATTTCACTCAATGTTTGCAAGAGCGAAATCGACATCGCATTTGCTGCTTCAGGACGATTTAACGTAATTGTTCCTACACCAAATTGTGTTTGTAACGTAACAAGTGACATTTAGTCCTCACCCCTTAAAATCGCCATTTGTTTAGAATTCACCGTACGATTAATTTTATGTTCGATATATTGAGCCGCTTGTAGTAAGCGCTCTAATGAAACATTCGTTGTAATGCCCATTTTATTTAATGTGTATAACACATCTTCTGTTGCCACATTACCAGAAGCACCTTTAGCATAGGGACAACCTCCTAAACCACCTACTGCACTATCAAAAATGGTAATACCCATTTCCATAGACTTTATGATGTTAGCGATTGCTGTACCTCTTGTATCATGAAAGTGCATAGCAAATTGGTGTGGCTTATATGATTTTAATAACACCTCTAATAAACGTTCTACTTCATTAGGTACACCTACACCAATTGTGTCACCTAACGAAATCTCATCCACACCCATATCAAATAAACGATGCACAACATCTAGCACTTGCTGTGGTGATACATCACCTTCATATGGGCATCCTAATACTGTTGATACGTATCCACGTACTGTTAACTGTTGCTGTTTCGCATGGCGTACCACTTCATTCAGGACGGGGTAAGTATCTACAATGGTTTTATTAATATTATTTTTATTATGACTCTCACTTGCCGACATAAAAACATTTGCCTCGTCAATGCCCACCTGTAATGCTCTTTCCAGTCCTTGCATATTCGGAATGAGCGCTGCATATGTAACGTCTTGTTGACGTTTAATTTGTTGCATTACTTCAAATGCATCACTCAATTGAGGAATCCACTTAGGGTGTACAAATGAAGTTACCTCAATATAAGAAAGCCCTGTATCACTCAACAAATTGATAAATGATACTTTATCACTCGTTTCGATCTGCACTTTTTCATTTTGTAATCCGTCTCGTGGACCAACTTCTTTAATGACTACCTTCTTTGGCAACTTCATTATAATCCCCCTATCCTAATTCAATCAGATCGTCATCTACATTAATGAAGTCACCTTCATTTGCAATGACTTTCGTTACTACACCATCTTCTTCTGCAGCAATAGGTATTTCCATTTTCATAGATTCTAAAATGGCTACATCTTGCCCTGCATTCACTTTATCCCCCTCTGCTACTAACACTTTCCATACTGTACCTGCCATACTTGCTTTTACCATTGTCATGACGTTCACTCCTCATTGTGGTTGATAATAATATTCAACAAACTTTGTTGTTGTCTCTCCTTTAATAAATGCTTCTGTTTGCATAATTTGCTGTAACATAGGAATATTTGTCTGAATGCCTTCTACAACAAAATCATCTAATGCTCGTGTTAAACGTTGAATAGCCTCATGACGTGTTGTACCATAAGCAATTAATTTACTAATCATTGGGTCGTAAAATGGTGTGACAACACTGTTAGCCATTACGCCACTCTCATTACGTATTCCCTCTCCCTCTGGTAATAACCACTGCGTGATAGTACCTGGCGATGGGAAAAAGTTTTTAGGGTTCTCTGCATAGATTCTAACCTCAATCGCATGCCCCGTTTTTTTCACAGTTTCAGCTGTAAATGGTAGTGCCTCTCCAGCTGCTACTAGCAATTGGGCTTCAACTAAGTCTAGTCCTGTAATTTCTTCTGTCACAGGGTGTTCAACTTGTAAGCGTGTATTCATCTCTAGAAAATAGAAATTTTCATTATCGTCTACTAAATATTCAATTGTACCTGCATTAACATAGCCAATATGTTTAGCAGCTTGTGCTGAGGCTTGCAACATATTGTTTCGCGTTTTTTCAGAGATAGATGGCGATGGCGCCTCCTCAACTACCTTTTGATTACGGCGCTGTATAGAACATTCCCTTTCAAATAAAGGCACAATATTACCATGTTTGTCAGCAATGATTTGCACCTCAATATGATGCGCTTCGGCAATATAACGCTCCATATACATCGTGCCTTCTCCAAAAAAGCTAGCTGCTCGCTTTTGATTACTCTCAAATGCTTGTGTTAAATCTTTTTCATCTTCAACAAGTTGCATACCAATGCCACCGCCACCTGCTGAAGCCTTTAGCATAATGGGATAGCCAATATTTTGTGCAATCTTTTTTGCCTCCTCAGCATTTTCAATCGCTGTTTCAACACCTTCTACAATAGGTACACCCGCAGCTTTCATCGTTTTTCTAGCCTCTAATTTACTTCCCATTGTTTGCATTACTTGTGCACTAGGCCCAATAAATTGGAGCCCCGCCTCCTCACAAGCCTTAGCAAAGTTTGCATTCTCTGATAACAAACCATAGCCTGGATGTATCGCTTCCGCACCGCTTTTTTGTGCTACCTCTATTATTTTCCCAATATTCAAATAGCTTTGTGCAACAGGTGGCTTGCCAATACAATACGCCTCCGTTGCTTCTTGTACATGCAATGCATCAGCATCTGCCTCAGAATAAACGGCTACTGTTGCTATATTTAAACGATTACAAGTACGTATAATACGGCGTGCAATCTCACCACGATTTGCAATCAGTACTTTTTTAAACATATGATCACCCCAAATGATTTGAAATAAAATCTTCACGCAATTTAAATTTTTGTATTTTGCCTGAAGCTGTCATCGGATATTCTGTTAAGAAATGGATATAACGAGGGATTTTATGTCGAGAAATTTGTCCCTTACAAAATTCACGTACTTCCTCTTCTGTTAATACAACATTTTCGTGCACAATAATCCATGCTACAACTTCTTCACCATACTTTACATCGGGTACACCCGCTACTTGTACGTCAAATATCTTTGGATGTGTATACAAAAACTCTTCAATCTCTCGAGGGTAAATATTTTCACCACCACGAATAATCATATCTTTTAAGCGCCCTGTCACACGTACAAATCCATTTTCATCCATGGTAGCTAAGTCACCTGTATGCAACCAACCTTCTGCATCAATGACATTATTTGTTTCTTCCTCGTTATTATAATAACCTTTCATAACATGATAGCCTCTTGTGCAAAGTTCCCCCTGTTCATTAGGTGCTACTTCTTGATCTGTGCCGGGATGAACAATCTTTACTTCCACATTAGCTAGTGCTCTACCTACCGTCTCCACTTTAGCAGTAAAGTCATCGTCTACTCTTGTTTGAGTAATTACAGGTGACGATTCTGTCTGTCCATAACAAATGGTGATATCCGTCATGCCCATTTTATCAATAACTGCCTTCATTACCTCCACTGGGCAAGTAGAACCTGCCATTACCCCTGTACGAAGTGTACTAACATCATATTTCTCAAAATTCGGTGAATTTAATTTACTAATAAACATGGTAGGCACACCATGAACAGCTGTACAACGCTCTTTTTCAATCGCTGCTAACACCGCATCTGGTGAAAATTCTTGTACAGGTACCATAGTACCTCCCACTGATACAATAGCTAATGTCCCAATAACGCAGCCAAAACAGTGGAAAAATGGCACTGGAATACAAAGGCGATCTTCATCCGTTAAACGCATACACTCTGCAATATTAATTGCATTATTAACAAGATTGCTGTGTGTTAACATCACACCTTTTGGAAACCCTGTCGTACCGGATGTATATTGTATGTTAATCACATCATCTGGTGTTAACGTCGCGTGCCTGTCATCCAATGCTTCATCGCTAATTTTGGCTGCCCCTTGCAAAACATCTTGCCATGTCAAGGCACCTGTTGCAGTGCCATCAATTAAAATAACTCGTTTTAAATGTGGTAGACGCTCACAATGTAACTCACCTTTATGATTAACAAGTTCTGGACAAATGGCTTGCACGGTCTCAATAAAAGAGTGGTCGCGATATTGACTCATTAAAATTAATGTTGTAGTATCCGACTGTTTTAGCAAATACTCTAATTCACTTTGTCGATAATTTGTATTAACTGTTACGATTGGTGCTCCCATTAAGCCTGAAGCAAATTGTAACTGTACCCACTCTGGAATATTTGTTGTCCATACGGCAATATTCTCGCCTTTTTCAATCCCCAATGCCATTAAACCTTTAGCTACTGTGCGACACTTCTCGTAAAATTGCTCATAAGTCATACGTAAATCTCGGTCTGGATAAACTACTGCTTCGTGTTTTGCATATTTACTACTTTGCTCCTTTAACAATTGTCCAATTGTCTTTTGTACAAGTTCTGCCATGCAAACCCTCCTTATGATTTTACATTCACTAAAGTACTAGCAACCAATTAAGCGTGAAATCACAAGGCGCTGAATCTCAGAAGTCCCTTCACCAATTTCCATTAATTTTACATCTCTCAAATGACGTTCTACATCGTATTCTTCCATATAACCAGAGCCACCATGAATCTGAATCGCTTGATTACATGTGCGGAAGCCCATTTCTGATGCAAATAA
The DNA here is from genome assembly GCF_014643595.1 of Lysinibacillus alkalisoli. Lineage (GTDB taxonomy): Bacteria > Bacillota > Bacilli > Bacillales_A > Planococcaceae > Metalysinibacillus > Metalysinibacillus alkalisoli. Next base: position 329,477 of record NZ_BMJT01000001.1, on the reverse strand, counting down.
TTTAGCCATTGCTGCTTCTTTACCAAATGGCTTGCCCGCATCTTTGAGCCACGCTGCCTTGTGTACTAATGTACGAGCAAGCTCAATTTCCATTGCCATATCCGCTAATTTAAATTGAATGGCTTGGAATTTGGAAATAGGTTGACCAAATTGCTCACGTTCTTGTGCAAACTTTAATGCTTTCTCATATGCTGACTGGGCAATCCCAACAGACAATGCTGCAATTGAAATACGCCCCCCATCTAACGTACTTAAAAATTGTGAGAACCCTCGTTTTTCATCCCCTAATAGATTGCTACGTGGCACGCGAACATTTTGTAATACAATCTCACATGTATTAGAACCACGTACACCCATTTTGTCATAATTACAATTAATTGTTAAACCTTCTGCATCTGTTGGCACAATAATAGATGAGATAATTTTCTTACCATCTGCTCGTTTGCCTGTCACTGCTGTTACAATAATTTGCCTAGCATGCCCTGCATTTGTAATCCAACACTTTTCGCCATTAATTACATAATCATCGCCATCAACAATAGCCGTTGTACGCGTGCCTCCTGCATCTGAACCCGCATTAGGCTCTGTGAGACCAAATGACCCCAATGTTTCACCTTTAGCTAAAGGTACTAACCATTCTTGTTTTTGTTCTTCTGTACCAAAATAATAAATTGGTGATGCACCTAAACTAATAGCAGCTGCATAACTCAAACCTGTGCCACCACATGCTCTACCTATTTCTTCTACAGCTAAGGCGTAAGATACCGTATCTGCACCTGCACCACCGTATTTTTCAGGGAATGGTAAGCCCATCAAACCTAATTCCGCCATTTTTTGAAAATGTTCAATGCGCATTGTTGAAGATTTGTCTACTTCTCTAGCATAAGGTGCAATTTCCTTCTCAGCAAAATCGCGTACCATGTTGCGAATCATTTCTTGTTCCTTTGTTAATTCAAAGTTCATAATAAAGTCCCCCTTGTGTTGAAACCGACCAGTCGGTTTGTTTAGTGTAAAATTAAAACCAAAGTTTAAATTATAGCTCTGGTTCATGTAAAAAATATAAACTTGCCTCTTGCTCCCCTTGTTTAGTTACAATCCCTCGCAAAATCATATCTATAAATATCGCAGTAATTTGTTGCATCGTTAACGTACCATCTTGTTTGTACCATTTATACGTCCAGTTAATCATACCTGTAATTGACATCGTAACGATAATAGGCGGCAAAACTTTTCTAAAGTCACCACAAGTTTGACCTTCCTCAATCACACGTTGCAATAATTTGCGATACTCATCACGCTTTGCTTTAATTAGCGTTCTCTCATCACCTAATAACGATTGGCTTTCCTCATAGAACACAATAATATGTGCTTGGTATGTATGAAAAACCTCTGTAAAAGTACGTAAAATAGCGACTAAACGCGTTATTGGTGTATGATAATCGTGATATGCTGTTTTGGCATTTTTGAGCACATAAGAAATGAAAACATCGTGAATTTCATAGAGCAATTCATCCTTTGATGTAAAGTGGTGATAAAATCCACCTTTTGATGTACCTGCATGCTGTACAATTTGATTAACGGTAACGCCATTATACCCATGTTCTTTAAAAAGTGATAATGATGCGTCAATGATGCTTTGCTTTAAAGATGTCACAATAGTTCCTACTTTCATGCTTTGTTTAAGAATACCATAACATCTTTCAAAAGCAAAACAAATATTTTTGCATTTTCGACGCTTTTCATAACATCAAAGAGCTATTTCTTTTAAATCGTCACTTATACGATAAAGAGCTTCTGTTTTTTCTTGTAATTCTGCTAATGAAATATCTGCCGCTTTCTCTACTAAAACCATACCTTCATCTGTAAAATCAAATACAGCTAAGTCTGTGATCAAGCGATGTACGACAGCTTGTCCTGTCAAAGGTAGCGTACATGCTTTTTTCACTTTGGATTCACCATGTTTTGATACGTGTTCCATAATAACAATAACTCGCTTGGCCCCTTGAACAAGGTCCATAGCGCCACCCATCCCTTTAACCATTTTACCTGGTATCATCCAATTCGCTAAATCACCTGTCTCTGAAACCTCCATACCGCCCAGTATAGCTACATCAATATGCCCCCCACGAATCATAGCAAATGATTCTGCACTGTCAAAATAAGAAGCGCCTTTCACTGCTGTTACTGTTTCTTTACCTGCATTGATTAAATCAGGATCCATCTCTGCTTCTGTAGGATAAGGCCCAATACCTAACAAGCCATTTTCGGATTGTAATAGCACTTGATAATCAGCAGGGATTTCATTAGCGACTAAGGTTGGCATACCAATACCTAAATTCACATTCATACCATCTGAAATCTCCTGTACAGCACGACGTACAATTTTTTCACGCATATTAGTTACCTCCTCTAGTAGTGCGACGCTCAATACGTTTCTCATAATTTTCCCCTAAAATAACATGTTGTATGTATACACCAGGTGTATGAATGTCATTAGGGTCTAACTCGCCTGCTTCAACAACCTCTTCTACCTCCGCAATAGTAATTTTCCCTGCAGTTGCTACTAGCGGATTAAAATTACGTGCTGTCTTGCGATAAACTAAGTTGCCTAATGTATCTGCCTTCCAAGCTTTTACTAACGCATACTTGCCAGTTATTGCGCGCTCTTCAATATATGTTTTGCCATCAAACTCTTTTGTATCCTTCCCCTCAGCTATTGGTGTACCAACACCCGTTGCGGTATAAAAGGCAGGAATCCCCGCACCACCTGCTCGAATGCGCTCAGCTAATGTGCCTTGTGGCGTTAGCTCTACTTTTAGCTCCCCACTTAAATATTGCTGCTCAAAAATTTTATTCTCCCCTACATACGAAGCTACCATCTTATCAATTTGTTTATTGGCTAACAAAATGCCTAAACCAAAATCATCTATGCCACAGTTATTACTCACAGCTGTTAGATTTTTAGTTCCTTTTTCTTTAATAGCTTCGATGGCTTTTTCGGGAATACCACATAAACCAAAACCACCAACTAAAATGGTATCACCATCTTGTAATTCGGCTAACGCCTCTGAAAATGATTGTTTTACTTTACTCATCTCTGCCACCTCCTTGTTTTATCGTAGCTTTTTTCTGAGAATTAGGGAAATAATGTTATGGCATATTATTTATTCCCTATTGGCATAAATTCATGCCAACTAAACCACTCTTCTTGCATCAACTTAAGCCACTCTTGTAGAGCGAATGTTTGATAACGCTCGTTTAAACTAACAATGCCAAGTTGCCACATTAAGGGCTCGTCTAAAGGAATAATTTTCACATTCGTATTTGCTTGTTTTTCGTAAATGGCTCTTGGTAAGATAGTTACCCCTAATTGCAAACCGATTAACTCCACAATTAAATCCCATTGTGAACTTTTATACATCACACGTGGTGTAAAGCCTTCATTCTCACAAGCTCTAATGACAAAATCATGCAAAGCAAAGTCCTCTGAAAAAAGAATAAAAGGCTCGTTTTTCAAATCGTTAATTGCAATTTGTGACTGTGTGGCAAAAGGATGTTCAACATGTACATAAGCAACAAAGTAGTCTTTGATGAATGGCATAATCGAAAAGTGTGATGCTTCTAATGGCAATACCGCAAACCCTGCATCAACATTGCCAGAGCGTACTAATTCATTAATTGTCTTTGCACCATGCTCTACTAACTCCAGTGTAATATGCGGATATTTTTGATGAAATTTCTGCGCAATCTCGGGAAAAAATAATGTGCCAATTAATGGTGGTATACCTAGGCGAATCACTCCAGACTTAACCTCACGCAAATCTTGTATCGATTGCTCTAAATCTGTCATGGTATCTAATAATTTTCTGCCATATTCATACACTACTTTACCGCTATCTGTCACTTGTATTTGGCGCGTTGTACGATGTAATAATTGTACATCTAATGCTTGCTCTAAACGTTTAATTGCCTTGCTTAATGTAGGTTGTGCAATAAAATGTTGGTGCGCTGCACGTGTAAAGCTCCCCTCTTGTACAACAGCTAAAAATAATTCAATATCTTTTAAATCCATACTCTCACCCCTTACTTGTTACCATTATAACGTAAAAAAATCGCATCTTTACTTCATACAATAAAGATGCGATCCGTCGCCTTTAATTTAAAATAGAAAATTCTGATAATTTAAATTGTATTTTTACGATGACGATATGCTGCCATAAACGTAGCTATAATAAGTGCAAAACCTAAGTAACCCATCGTCGCATATACGTTGCCAACCAATTGTGTAAAGCCTACAAAACTTGCCCCGTAGCCAACCATACCAATTACAACAATAATCCCTTTGAAATACGGATAATCTGGGGCTACAAAACGTACAGTAAATGAGTAAATCATACCTACAGCTGTATTATACATCATACCTAAAAGAGCAATAGCCATTAATATCCCTACGGCTGGATGGATTTGTTTAGCTAATGCTAATGTAGGCATCGCCTCCTCAGCTACAACATCTATTTTCATCAATAATGTAAGATTAATCAACACAATAAGTATACCTAATAATAAACCACCTAACATGCCACCTGTACCTGCAATCTTCTTTGTTTTAGCGGTACTACCCATAACAATTAATAAAGCAATACCTGCAGCAATATTATACGAAACATAAAGTAAAGCGCCTATGACCCAATGCGAGGCAGCCGATTTTTGCGTTTGGGCTAATGTATGTTGGTCATTAAAACTCATATCACTTGTTACTAATGCATAGCCTAAAACAATAAAGATAATAATCATTAAGTATGGCGTCAACATACCAATAACTTTAATGATTCCTTCCACATTTAATAATAAAGTTAACACAGTGGCTACTGCCATAATAATGCTACCTACCATGGCAGGAATATTAAACATTTGTTCAAATGTTGCACTTGCACCTGCACCTGCAAACATCACAACTGCTACTCCAAATAAAAAGAAAGTAATCACTACGTCTAATAGCGTACCAATATAACGCCCACCGATATAATAAATCACCTCTTTATGCGAAGTAGTCGGTAACTCTTTTCCTAATCGGGCTAAAGTTTTGCCGAGTGCCATAAACATTAAGGTAGCAATTATGCTACCTATAATGCCATATGCACCAAAGCTTGTGAAATATTGCATGATTTCCTGCCCCGAGGCAAACCCTGCTCCTACAATAATACCTACAAAGGCACCACCTATTTGCCAGCTTTGTTTCATAATAATCTCCTTTTTAACGATACGTTTTCTTCTTCTCTGTATAAGCTGCAATAGTGGCTTTGTTAACGGTATAACCAATGCCTGTTGTTTTTGGCACATCAATATAACCATCAACTACTACGACTTCTGGGTCAATAATATCCTTCTCCCAATAACGGCTTGAACTCGCTGTGTCACCAGGCATAATGAAATTCGGTAGCGTAGTTAGAGCTACATTATGAGCGCGCCCAATCCCCGACTCCAACATCCCACCACACCATACAGGGATGTTATGGGCTAAACAATAATCATGAATTTTTTTAGCTTCTGTTAAACCACCCACGCGGCCAATTTTAATATTAATAATCTTAGTGCTCCCTAATGCTACTGCTTTACGGGCATCCTCTAAAGAATGAATACTCTCATCTAAACAAATGGGTGTTGCCACCTCTTTTTGCAACGTAGCATGGTCAATAATATCGTCTGAAGCAAGTGGTTGTTCAATCATCGTTAAATCAAAGGCATCCAGTTGTTTTAATAACGCTACATCTTCTAAACGGTATGCTGAGTTTGCATCTGCCATAAATGCAACAGTAGGGAATGTCTCACGTAACGTACGTATTACCTCGACATCCCAGCCTGGTTTGATTTTTACTTTAATACGTTTGTAACCTTCTTTGACATAACCATCCACTAAACTCACTAATGTCGCAATATCATTTTGTATACCAATACTAATGCCCACCTCTATTCTTTCTTTCGTTCCACCTAATGCCTGTGCTAAAGATTGATTGGTGAGTTGTGCGTAAATATCCCAAACAGCACCTTCTAGTGTCGATTTCGCCATATTATTTTTGCGTATCGGTTCAAATAATGTCGACACCTCATCAGGATGTTGTATCGCTTTATTTAAAAGTAATGGAATTAAAAAGTCCTCTAACATATGCCAATTTGTTTGTAATGTTTCCTCATTATACCAAGGCGAATGGAAGGCAACAGACTCGCCCCAACCTGTCACACCTGACTCATCCTTAGCTTCTAGCAGTAAAAAATCCCGGTGCTCAAACGTTCCAAAGCTCGTTGTAAAAGGGTCTTTTAATTTCATTTTTAATTGGTGAATGGTAACCTCAGTAATCTTCATACTATTCTCTCCTATATTTCAAGTTGATGTTTGGGTACAAATATATAATCATTCATTGCTGTATGTTGCTTTACAGCCACAGCAACATAGTCTTGTGCTAACAAGTTTTGAATGGCCGCCCTTGTTTGTAAACGCCAATCCAAAGCTAAGGCAGCATCTTGCGCTTTAATATCTTGAAAATCTTTTGGTACTGGTACACTGTAATACTCTCCTGTAGCTATTACGGGGTGTGCTTTTTGCACATAAAGATGGTGACTTTTAGTATGTGCTATTTGAAATACGGCTGTTATATTGTGATTAAATGTTTGAGTTTGTTGAATGTAAGGTGAAGTAATATGCCAATTCACTTCAAAGCGGTCAGAGGGTAATCCTTTATTAAAGCCATCTTGCATCTCGCCATAACAATTCTCAATATAAGTGTCACAAACGCCATGTAACTTTGTCAGATTTAAGTAACCATTCCTTGTTTCTAATGGGTCAAATGTCCACACCATGACTTCATAACCGCGTATAATAGCTACTTCTTTTTGTTTATGTTTTAATAATGCTCCAATCCCTTGTGAGCGATAATCTGGATGAATACCTAACATATGAGAGCATAAATAACTTTTTCCTTCACGAAAGCCTGCAAAGCCATAGCTAAAACCAATCAATGTTTGTTGATGATAGGCACCAATAACGATGCCCCCATTTTTTAAAGCGGTTAATGTTTGATGGGTAGGTACAGGAGCTGTCACTTGCCACACAATTTTCTCTAATGCTTGTACTTGAAGCAACTCTTCCATTGTTGTGATCTCGCGAATATCATACACTAGCTCTCAACCTCCATCGCTGCCAAACATGCTACTTCTGCTAAAATCTGTGCTCCTTCATGTAGTCGTTCTGTATTAAACGTCATATTAGGATGGTGTAGACCTGGTGTCACTGCGCACCCTAACCCTAGCATTGTTGCTTTAAGACTTGGGCACTCATACGTATAAAAATGAAAGTCCTCTCCACCTGGCGACACAATACTAGGTGCACAGTTTTCTTGACCTACAATAGTATGAATAGCGGTTGTTAATAATTGTGTTGCCAACTCATCTACTTGAGCTGCAACGATTTCCGCACTTACATTAGTAATAATTTTAGCTTGATATATGGCTTCAACACCTCGCAATACACGTGTGAGCCCCTCCATGAGTTGTTCCATTACTTCATTTGTTTGAGCACGTGCATCTATGCTAAAAGTGGCCTGTCCAGGAATAATGTTAGTTGAACTCCCACCACCTTGAAATTGCGTTACTTTAATAGAAGAAGATACATTAGGGTCTGCCCATATTTTTTGTAAGCCTTCAATAATTGCAGCTCCTACTTCAATCGCATTAATCCCTAATTCAGGGCGTGCCCCATGTGTTTCAATACCTGTAATAGTCCCTTGAATTAACTTAGCTGCCCCGTGGTAAATGGCAGGTGCATGTTGACCATCTGATAATTCTTTAATAGGGCGCACATGAATGCCAAATAAAAACTGTAAATGATCGATCACACCTTGTGCTACTACTGCTTTTGCACCTTGTGCTTTTTCTTCTGCTGGCTGAAAAATAATCCGTATAGCTTGTTGTAAGTTTTGCTGTTGTACATACATGGCAGCTCCAATCCCCATTGCAATGTGACCATCATGACCACAAGAATGATTTGCTTGAAACACACCGTCTACTTCTTGCCATAAGGCATCCAAATCTACCCGAATGCCTACTTGAGGTGTACCTACACCAATATCTACGTATAAACCTGTTGGTGTTAATAATTGAGGTGCTAATCCTAATGCTATTAATTGCTGTTCAATATATTTTGTTGTTTGCTGTTCTTGCCAACTAATTTCTGGATTGGCATGAATATGTTGATACACCTCCATAACTTTCTGTTGTATTTTTGTGATTACTTGTTCCATTGGTCTCAACTCCATCGGTCTGTCATAAATACGTTTGTATAATCATCAAAAATGAGCCTTTGCTGTTCATAATATGTAGGGTCTTGTGTTGTCATGCCTGCAATCAACGCATTAATAAATGAAATAATGGTTGGCATTGTATCTATTGTGGATACACCTGTAAAAGATTGCACAAAGCAAATCGTAGCATGTGGCACCACTGGCGAAATATGAGCATCTGTAATCGCTACAACCTCGACCCCTTTACTTTTAGCCTCCTTAGCAATTAATACTGTCTCTTTAAAATAGCGATGGAAAGAGAAAACTACTAACATATCGGCTGAGGTCATCTCTTGCAAAACACGCACAAAACTACTTGGGTCATGTGGTACTAAAACAATACGCGGGCGCAATAATCCAATAGCAAAATGCATCCATTGTGCCGCCAAATAAGAGGCACCAAATCCTACAATGTATAAAGTTTGGCAATGATGTAAGTGCTGAGTAGTCACCGAGAAATCGGCTTCACTAATTTGCTCTGCCACATGCATCACTCGTTTCGCATCACCCATCATTAATGTTTCATATTGCTTTGTTGTATTTTGTAACGATTGCTTATTCGTTAAATAATTTTTCAAACTACTTGTCTTATTATTTTGTTCAAATAAATATGTGGTAATCTCTTTTTGTAATTGTGCATAACCTGATAGGCCCAAAGCATAACAAAGTCGAATCACTGTTGTTTCACTCACTTGTGCTTGCTTACCCACCTCACTTGCAGCGTGTACGCCAACATAGGTCATGTTATGCAAAATAAAAGTGGCCGCTTTTTGTTGCCCTTTCGATAATTGATTAAATGTCATCTCGATTTTCTGTTGGATCGTTTGTTTCGTCAAAATGAAGTCACTCCTTCTTTTTAAACACAAATGAAGTTTAAACTTCTATTTATGTTCGCTACTATAGCATATGTTTTATACAAAGACAATTCATTTTCTGATAATTCAAAATAAAAAGTGCTCATGTATGTAATTTTGCTTTATAAACAGCAAAAAACGTCCATGATATCTACCATATCATGGACGTTTTCATTATACCTATTATGTTCTTTTTAGTTTAGCAAGCACTTTTTCCATGAGTTCTTCCTCTGTTAGTGCTGCAACGGGACGGCTATTTACAAATGTAAATGTCTTTTTTCGACCTGGCCCGCAGTAAGAATGACAGCCAATTTCAATTGTTGCTTCTGGATCGATTTCTTTTAACTTAGGAATCAATGTTTTTAAATTAACGGCCTGACATTCATCGCAAACTTTAAATTCGTTTGCCATAGTGTCAACAACCCTTTCTATTAGGTATTTGCATAAACGTATTTTACCCCACTTAGTACAGGCAAACAAGTGCTTTACTTAGCGAGCATTTTTTCATTGCGAGTGAGTACACGCTGTAAATAAAATAAATAGCGTTCATTCTCTACATCATTAAACGGTCTTAGCTGTACTTCACTTGTCGTCATTAATAATTGTTGTATGCGTACTACAACATCTTGTACAGTTAAGGTTTGTCTTAATAACTCGTTTAATGAAGCCATTACTTCAGGTTGGATTACAGGGTAAGTAAAGCGTGTGGTTTCATTTTGCAATCCCGTTTCGTAAAACTGTTGTATCATCTTAGCTCGCTCACTACCGCTACCTTCCACACATAAATAAATTTGCACTGCAACACCATCTCGCAAACGGCGCTGAGAAATCCCTGCAAACTTTTGACCATTGATGCTTAAATCATAAGAGCCAGGGCAATACGAACCTACAATTTCATACGCTTTAATTGCTTGTGTTTCAGGAAATAATAAACGTACAAAAGCTAACATCGCCTCATAACCATCATCAATGGATAACGTTTGTGTGCGCTCTGAAAAAACGAGGGAAACATTCAATATCCCTTCGTCTAATACTACTGCCAACCCTCCAGAATTACGCACGATAGGATGATAACCATTCATTGCTAATTGAGCCATTGCCTCATGAATATGAGGTAGGCGATGATCTTGGATACCTAGCACTACACTCGCTTGATGTACCCAAGTGCGCACAGTTGGTGGTGACAGCTGTTGGCCTACTAACTCACATAACGTATCATCTGCTGCAAATGATGTAAGTGGTGATTGTGTAAGCGCACTCAATGATTGATCGTATAAACGCCAAATTGGTTGTTGTAATAACTCCATGTTGTAACTCCTTAGACATAATTACCTTTAGTTTATCACACCACATACATTCAAGTTATGAGGTTTTTTATATAGAGTATGATAAAATGCTAGAGAAAGCTAATCACATTTAAGGAGTGTTTACATAATGAATGAAGCAGCAATTACATTAGATGGCTGGTATGTTCTACATGACTTCCGTGCAATCGACTGGGCATCTTGGAAGCTGATCTCACAAGAAGAAAGAGAAGCAGCAACCGCTGAGTTTATTACATTTTTAGAAAAAATCAATCAAGCAGACATTGATAAGACAGGCTCTCATGCTTTTTACACTATCGTTGGTCAAAAAGCCGACTTCATGCTAATGACATTACGAGAAACAATGGAAGAGTTAAATGACATCGAAATCGCATTCAACAAATTAGCAATTGCTGATTTCACAATACCAACTTATTCATACGTTTCTGTAGTGGAACTATCAAATTATTTGGCGGGTGAATCTTCAGAAGACCCTTACCAAAACCCACATGTACGTGCTAGATTATATCCTGAGTTACCACGTTGGAATCATGTGTGCTTCTACCCTATGGATAAGCGTCGTGAGGGCAATGACAACTGGTACATGCTTGATATGGAAACACGAAAAAAACTTATGTACTCTCACGGCTTAATTGGTCGTAGCTATGCTGGTAAAGTAAAACAAATCATCTCAGGCTCTGTCGGTTTTGATGACCATGAGTGGGGCGTTACTTTATTTGCTAATGACGTCTTACAGTTCAAGAAAATTGTATATGAGATGCGTTTCGATGAAGTTTCAGCACGCTATGGTGAGTTTGGTGAGTTCTTAGTAGGTAATTTGTTAGACCACGATAAATTACGCAATATGTTAGCGATTTAAAATGGATTACACAAAAGGAACAGCATTTTTATGCCGTTCCTTTTTATTTACAGATAAGGAGTAATGACATGAAAAAATGGCTTGTTTTTGCAGTTATTATATTAACAATCGCTGCTATCATCATATGGCAAAAGCAATCTACTGTTGAAGCCAACCCTAATTTGCGATTAATTAATCAAGAAAATCCCATACCTGGCGAAGCCATCCCAACCGATTTAGTTAATTTATATCAAATCGAACGCCCTTATCAGTTATTCGACAGTTCCATTGAATTGTCGTCGCATGTTGTAGATGCCTTAGCTAATATGATCCATGCAGCTAACAAAGATGGTTTGCAAAATTTCATTGTCATGAGTGGCTATCGCAGTGTGGAAGCACAACAAAAACTTTATGATGAGTTAGGTGCAGAATATGCCATGAAGCCAGGTTATAGTGAACATCATTCTGGTCTCGCGCTAGACATTGGCTCTACTGAAACGACAATGGACCTTGCGCCAGAAGGTAAATGGATTGAACAAAATGCCCATCGCTTTGGATTTATTTTACGTTATCCTGCTCATAAAACTGCGATTACAGGTATTGAGTTTGAACCTTGGCATTTACGTTATGTTGGCTTACCTTATAGTGAAGAAATGTATGAGCAAGACCTTGTCCTTGAAGAATACCTCACACAAGACAAATAAAAAAAGTGGTAAAAGGATTTTTCCTTTACCACTTTTCTAATTTTCACGCGTTTGTGAATAAACTGCTGTAACCTTCCTTACATTACTTTATACTGTAGCCTCTGTTATGTTAAACCGATTCTTTTTGTGCTTTTGGTAATGGCTCTTTGGGTGGACTACCATTAGAAGTCACACCTAGTACATCTAATACAAACATGAATAATGGAATACCTACAATTAACCCCCATACGCCTAAGAAATGTTCAGAGAAAATAATGATGATGAAGGTATAAAAAATAGGGAGATCTGTTTTAGCTGACATTAATTTTGGGTTTAAGAAGTAAGCCTCTACAGCATGTAATACCGCTATAATAAGCAAAATATAAAAGATATAACTAAACCCACCAATACTATATGCGATAATGGACAATGGAATTAGCGATATAATTACACCCGCTACTGGTATTAAGCCTAATGTAAAAATCATAACACCTAGTGCAATTAAATGAGGGAATCCCATAAAATAAAGAGCTACAACGGATAAAACACAGTTGACAGCAGCTATGATAAATTGTGCTTCTATTACTTTACCAAATGAACGAATGAACACTTGTGAGAAATAATGTAATTCATCATAAAGGGGCGCCATTTTACTATTTTTAAATTTCATTGTAAATTCAATAATTCGTTTTTTGTCGAGTAAAATAAATAAACTCAGAATCGCTGAAATTAAAATTTGCATAATAATCTTCCCGATATTGGCGATATTCTCCCATACCATGTTTACACCATTTTCGAGATACTTACCTAATTCTATTTTTTCAAAAGTTGGGGCGATGTAACGCGTAAACTCATTTTCATTTGGGTTCAGGCTGAAGTTAGAAATAAGCTTAATGAGTTGTGACACTTGATGGGAAACAATTGGGAAGTATTTATAAATCGTACCCACAATACCTGCAACAAATAGCAAATAAATCGCTATAATTATTACAGCACTGCTAATTCGCACATATTTACGAATAAAAATCGTCAATTTTGTGCTTAACTGCCCCATTAAGTACGTGATGATAAATGTTAATAAAATAATGTTTATCATGCTTCTCATTAAATATAAGGCGATGATAATACTGGCTAGAATGACAAAGCGCTTAAAACCATTACTTTTTAAAAAACTCCACACACACATATTCTCCTTTTATTGTTGAGGTGACCCTTTGTTATGTAAATAATAAAAGCATCTATTACTTTCCATTAAAATTGACAGCTCATAATTTTTTATTACTTTTATTATAACGTTTTCAAATAGCATGTCCAAACGTAACCCACATTTATTTGCGATTTTTTTGTAAATTATTTGTATTAAAATATTATTTTATTCATAATTTATATTTGAAATTGTCGACCCTAAGGAGGACTGCACATAAAAATGACAAGTGAACAGTTAGCAAATCATCCAATTTACCTTTATGTCTTTACAATGATCCTAGCTAGTATTGTAGGCTTAACTAATGAGAGCTTTACTGCTTTGTTTACATAGGCTATTTCACCTTATATAGCATTTTTTCCAAATTCCATTGACAAAAAAGCTCCATGCCTTCGTTAATAAGCGTTTTATTATTGCATTAGTAGTTGGTAACTTTATTATCGTGCCTATACTTGTATGGCTATTGACGTATTTTTTTACACCTTCTCTGCCTGCGTTGATGGGGATTGACTTAGTGTTGCTCACTCCCTGCATTGACTACGTAGTTGTTCTTACACATCTCGGTAAGGGCAATGCCAAGTTAGTAGTAGCGACAACTTCCTTTCTCATTACTTGTGCAAATGATTTGTCCTCCCTTATATTTAAGGCTATTTCTTGGCAAAAACATCTTAAACATTATACAGCCTACACCTTTTATACCTGCCTTTATTACCTCTTCTTGCTGCTATCTTTACACAAGATTGGTCAATATCTTTTAAGCAAGGTGTACACATTATACATCTGGTTGCCTGTACCTTTAATAGCCATTATGCTTTTTGCTGTCATTGCATCACAAATTAGTAGACTTTATCATGACGTTATCTTGTTAACAGAAGTTCTTCCTATTTATGTATTATTCGTACTCATTACACCATTTATCGCTTACGCATTAGCGCTTATTTGCACTAGACATACTAGCAGAGCGAGCTTTAACCTTTAGCATGAGCACACGCAACTCACTCGCTGTGCTACCACTCGCTTTTACCTTGCCTGCTCAACCTGCACCACTAGTAGTCGCTGTAATTATTACGCAAACAATTATTGAACTATTCGCTGAAATCATTTATATTCGCATCATTCCTACATGGCTTGTTACGTAAAAATATGCACCAAAACAAAAGGATAACAAGATATAAATTCATACGTTAACAAAAGTAACCCATAACTTTTGGTCTTGCGTACATCAAAAAAGTGTTAGACCAATAGTTCATTGATCTAACACTCTTAGTGTATTATTTGCCTTCTTTTACAACTGTCTTAATAATAAATAGCCAACCGATTAAAAATAATACACCACCAATTGGTGTAATCGCGCCGAGTACCTTAATGCCACTCAGTGCTAAAATATATAAGCTCCCTGAGAAAAAGACAATACCAGCATTCATACACCAACCCGCAATATTTAAACCTTTATTATTCCCTATTATATTGCGGCTCATCAAAATACCAATGACTAATAAACCAGCCGCATGAAACATTTGATACTGCACAGCTTTCGCCCAAATATCAGCCCCATAAGCGTCTAAAACATCCGCTAAACCATGTGCAGCAAAAGCACCTAGTGCCACGGCTAATAAGCCATGAATCGCACCTGATACAATAAATTTCTTCATTTTTGTCCCCATCCTTTATTAAAAATCAAATAATGAATCCCCGTTAGCCCCGTCCTCTTCTGCTGTCGGAGTAGATTGAGGGATTATTGAAGGCTGCGCAACACTTTGAGAAGTAGGTGTTGCTAAATCGGGTTGCTGTAATACAACATCACATAACGCTTTAATGGCAGTTAGTGATGCTGTAACATTCCCTGCTTTGGCATGTTGTAATTGTTTTTCAATCTCCTGCAAAATGGCTTGTTGTGAAATCATCGTCCGTCACCTCTTTGTTGCTTTTGTTTAAATTTCATGCAATCCATACCTGAGGATTGTTTAACGACTGTGGAAGGGATTTGCTTAGACTTGAAACCATAAGCTGTGCAAGCTCTAGGGTTATTTGTATCCCAAGTCACCTTAAAAAAGTGACATTGAAAACAATTAGCCAATCTAATGCCTCCTATTCAATGTAACATTTTTTAAACTGTAAAGACTGTGAACACTTTCCTACAAACACCAATGAATTGGTGTCTCTCCCCATTGCGCTAATTGTGCGTTAATTTGTGAGAATGGCTTGCTGCCAAAAAAGCCTCGATGTGCACTCAGTGGGCTTGGATGTGGAGCGGTTAAAATCTTATGTTGTGTATGCTGTGAAATCAGCGCTGCTTTTTGCTGAGCAGGTCGTCCCCATAATACAAAAATTATAGGTTGCTCTCTCTCTGCTAAACGTTTAATAATGACATCTGTAAATTGCTCCCAACCTTTGTTTTTATGGCTATGTGCTTGTCCTTGACGCACAGTCAAAACTGTATTTAACATCAATACCCCTTGATTTGCCCAACTTGTTAATGTCCCATTTTCTGGTTTTGGACAACCCATATCATCTTGTAGCTCTTGCAAAATATTACGTAAGCTAGGCGGGAATGGTACATGAGGTTTAACTGAAAAGCTCATGCCATGAGCTTGATTTGGTCCATGATAAGGGTCTTGCCCTAAAATAACCACTTTAACATCTTTATAAGCTGTCGTATGTAAGGCTGTCATTACCTCATCTTTAGGTGGATAAATCGTTTGCGTTTGATATTCTTGCGCTACAAAATGACGTAAATTTTGATAATAGGATTGTTCAAATTGGTCTCCTACTATCTGTTGCCAATCATTTGTAAAAACTTTTTTCATTGTTCTACACTCCAAACTGACCTTATATTTTTCTTTAAAACTGATTATTTTTATATCATCAGAATAGCGGTATACTAGTTCATACTTATTTTACTATAAAGGGGCGCTTAATATGACACTAAATAAAACATTAACTATCGCAGGTTCTGATGCTTCAGGCGGTGCTGGACTAGAAGCAGACTTAAAAACCTTTCAAGAATACAACACATACGGTATGGCAGCTGTTACGGTCATTGCCACAATGGATCCTGATCATTATTGGGCTCATGATGTCTACACATTACCTACTGAAGTGCTTCGTGCACAATTGAAGACAGCCTTCTCAACAGGCATCGATGCAGTAAAAACAGGTATGCTATCCACAGAAGAAGTAATAAAAACAGTAGGGCAAGTGCTGGCACAAGCCCATACGCCTAACGTTGTTATTGACCCTGTCATGGTATGTAAAGGTGAAGACGAAGTTTTAAATCCTGGTAATGTAGAGGCAATGAAGCAATACTTATTGCCCTATGCTTTAATGACAACACCTAATTTATTTGAAGCGGGACAATTAGCAAGTATGAAAACACCAAAAACACTTGAAGAAGTAAAAATAGCTGCGAAAAAAATTATGGCGCTTGGTGTTCCACATGTTGTGATTAAAGGTTGCCAAGGCTCACAACCTCACTATGCTGCGGACCTTTATTACGATGGGCAACAATTTATATTATTTGAAACACCAAAAGTAGATACAACTTATAATCACGGTGCAGGTTGCACATTCGCAGCAGCCATTACAGCAAACTTAGCTAACGGAAAAACCGTGGAGGAGGCTGTCATTGCTGCCAAAGCTTTCGCCGCTGCTAGCATTACGCATGGCTGGCAGCTAAATCAATACGTAGGGCCTGTGTTACACGGAGCGAGTTCACAATTTGGCGCACCAGCTATCATAAAAACTATTGTATAAAATTTAAATACTGTCCTAAACAACAGACACTGATAAAAATGTATCCGTGTCTGTTTTAATTAGCTCAAATACACGTTATTAGTTTAAATAACCCAAGCTATTAACTATGCAATTTTTGCGAACTTCTCTATACTAATACCATAAGTAATTCGGAAGGAGAATTATCGCTTATGGAAATTGTAAAAATTGACGCTTTACAAAAAGAGTTAAATGCTTTTGCTGGTAAAGAAGTCTTTATTCATTTAGAAACAACCAATGGCTCTTATGCAGCTCATTATGATACTAACTTTTTTAATGCGGGGGCATTCATTCGTAATGTTAAACTTGTATATGAACATGCTAAAGTTATAGAGGATACACCAAATCGTGTAGGTTTAAAGCTACCGCATGGCTGGGTGTATGCACAAGGGATCACACATTATGAAGTGGACGTTGAAGGTCGCTTATTAATGGCTGGATTAGACCATAGCGGTAAACTAGCTGTTGCTTTACAAATTAGTGAAACACCCTTTTCTTATTAAGGAGGCGATAACAATGGAGAAAGAAAGACAATTACTAATTGTATATCCACACCCTGATGATGAGTCATTTTCAGTTGCAGGCGTTGCTGCTATGCAGGCTGATATGGGGGTACCTGTCACGTACGCTTGTTTAACACTAGGTGAGATGGGGCGCAATTTAGGTAACCCCCCCTTTGCCACACGAGAGTCACTACCCCACATCCGTAAAAAAGAGCTCATCGCTGCATGTGAAGCAATCGGTATACAAGATCTTCGCATGATGGGCTTACGAGATAAAACAGTTGAATTTGAAGATGATGAAAAAATGATTGCTATGATGCGCCAACTGATTGATGAGTTAAATCCATCATTAGTGGTTACTTTTTTACCTAACTATTGTGTACACCCTGACCATGAGGCTACAGCAAGAGCTGTAAAAGAAGCCGTACGTCGCACACCTAAGCCACAAAGACCCACATTATACGGCGTTGGCTTTGCGAATAACACGGTTGAAGAAATGGGAGAACCCGACGTAATCATTGATATTAGTGCTTATCGTGAGCATAAGTATAATGCGTTAAAAGCACATGCCTCACAAACGGGTTGGATGTTACAAGAGCTTGAGAATCGTGAAGATAGTCACGGTGAGACAACAGAGGATGCTTGGTTCTCTACAGAGAAATTTTACACGATTACCTTTGATGATGAATGATTGATATACTCGCAAATTCAATAAATTACTGGATAAGAAGCCGAATATTTTATTTCGGCTTTTTTTGTTTATTAATTTTATACAATAATAATACATTTGTTCTTTTATACATGACTGTATATTTATCACCTTATCTTTTAGCAATACTAGCTCTAACGAATCAAGTGACAGAACATTGCCAATAAAGAATTTATAGAGAATTAAACATACATTAAACAGATAATAATAACCATAATGACATTTATATTTATTACTATTGTATACCGTTTTTTTAATAAAAATATAAATAATGTAATAATCTCTTTCTTGTAAAAAACTATAGACATACAATTAATTAGAGGCTATAGTGAATAAAAATACATTTATTTAATTGAGAGAGGTTGACACCATGAGAAAACATAACGCCTATACTTGGGTACTTTTTATTTTGCCTTCTTTATTAGGTATTTTTCTTTTTATGACGCCAATCAAAGTGGATGGCGTTTGGAAAGTAACCATCGCAATTTTAGCTAATGAATTAGCTGCACTTGTATCACCTTTTATTAGTTGGTTTGCGTTAATTA
This sequence comes from Lysinibacillus alkalisoli, assembly GCF_014643595.1. Lineage (GTDB taxonomy): Bacteria > Bacillota > Bacilli > Bacillales_A > Planococcaceae > Metalysinibacillus > Metalysinibacillus alkalisoli. The sequence continues at coordinate 310,712 of NZ_BMJT01000001.1, read as the reverse complement.
TTATTGGCATAGCAGCATTAGGCTCTGTCATTTATTTATTTTTGCCTAAGACAACCATGCAAGCACCTGGTCTCTTACGACATTTATTTCATGTTAATCTCTTTTGGACTATTGTACGTGTTATAGCATTCATATTTACAGCTATGGTAGTCTTTGATTTTGGGCCTGAGGCAATTAATAATGAGAATACAGCAGGTTTATTAATGAATCCTGATGAAGGTTTAGTCACCTTTTTATTAACGATATTCTTTTTTGCAGGGACTTTATTGCCTTTACTAACAAACTTTGGTTTGTTAGAATTCATCGGTACTTTAACAACTAAAATTATGCGTCCATTATTTAAAATTCCTGGTCGCTCTTCTATTGATGCTTTAGCGTCTTGGATTGGTGATGGTACAATTGGTGTGTTAATGACCAATAAACAATATGAATCAGGTAACTATACTAAAAGAGAAGCGGCTATTCTTGCCTCCACCTTTTCTATCGTATCCATTACTTTTTGCTTCACCATTTTAAAAACGTTAAATTTAGAAGGTTATTTCTTCCCGTTTTTTGGCACAATTACGATTACAGGGTTAATTTTAGCGTTTATTATGCCACGTATTTATCCGTTGCGTAAAATTCCTGATACGTATATTGATGGCTCTACAGAACGTAAAGAAGAAATCACATCAGATGAAAAGTTGCTAACCATTGCTAAAAATAGAGGATTAGAAGCGACTCATCATAATCGTAATCCTTTTACATTTTTAAAAGAAGGTTTTCGTAATGTATTAGACATGTGGATTGCCGTTACACCTGTCGTAATGGCATTTGGTACTATTGCATTAGTATTAGCCGAGTTCACACCTACTTTTGCTGTGCTAGGCAAACCTTTTGAGCCTTTACTTGCTATGTTGGGTATTCCTGAAGCTGGGCAAGCTGCTCAAACAATGGTTATTGGCTTTGCGGATATGTTATTACCTGCTGTGTTAGGTTCAGGGATTGAAAGTGAAATGACACGCTTCTTCATTGGTGCTGTGTCTGTTGTACAACTTATTTATATGTCAGAAGTGGGTGGCTTAATTTTAGGCACCAAAATCCCACTTAAATTTTTAGACTTAGTTGTTATTTTCTTATTGCGCACATTAATTGCCTTGCCAATTGTTGCGTTATTCACACATTTACTTTTCTAAAGCAAAAATGTTAGGCCGCATACAAGCGGTCTAACATTTTTTTGCATGAACTGCTTTACTTCACGCTTGACGTAAAGTATATACATCTACTAATCGTGCTAACTCTTTAGAGGCATCGCTCATCTGCTTAACATGCGTATTCACTTCATGTAACGCACTGCTAGACTCCTCTGCAGACGCCGTTGTCTCCTCTATACCTGCTGCTGATTGCTGTGTTACAGCAGCTTGTTCTTCAATGCTATGTCTCACTGCATCGCTTGTCTGCGACAAATGCGTAATCTCTTGAGCAGTATGACGAATATTCCCTGTGATATTTTCAATCGCTTCCATAATTTGATTAAACATCGCATTTGTTTTTTCTAATAATTCTGTCCCTGTTCGTACATCTTCATAGCCTTCATGTAAAGAAGTTGTGACCGTTTTTGTCTCCTCTTGAATCCCTGCAATAATATCTGTGATATCTACTACTGAATGGGATACTTGTTCGGCTAGTTTTTTCACTTCTGTTGCTACAACCGCAAAGCCTTTACCATGATCACCAGCCCGTGCCGCTTCAATTGCTGCATTTAGTGCAAGTAAGTTTGTTTGGTCTGAGATTGCTTGAATAGTCTCCACTAATGAGTGAATTGCATTGGATTGTTGTTCTAATTTTTCCACACGCACAACGACTTGCTCAAACACACGATAAATGACATTCATTTGCTGAATGGAATTATTCATGACTTCATGACCACTTTGACTAAGGTCTGTTACTTCTTCTGCTTGCTGATGTACCTTCTCACTATCTAACGTAATTTCTTGTAAAGCCTCATTAAAACGCTCCACACTTTGTACCATATTACTAGCTAGGTCGGCTTGTGAAGTAGCCCCCGTCGCTAATTCTGTCATTGTAATGGCGATTTGATTGGAGCCTTTACTAATTTCATCTGTTACCTCAGAAACGGTAGAACTGCGCTCCGTCACTTCTGTCATAGCATGTGTAATTTTTTGCAATAAGGCATTATTTCGTTCACTCAATTGATTGGTAGCTGTCATCAACTGAGCTAACTCGTCTCGTCCTATAACCTTTAAAGGCGCTTGGCTCAAATCACCCTCTGCAATTTTTAATAAACGATTTTTCACTGTATTGATTGGCTTTACTATACTATTAGTAAGTTGATATGCAATGATTAAACTTACCAAAATCACAAATACCACAACAATACTTGTCATAAGAATAGCATTGGTACCTGATTTTACTACTGCTTTCCCTTCATCTTGGATGCGTTGTTCACGCGCTGCACCTAACTCGGCAAACCCTGCCATAATATCTCGCACATAAGTTTGTGCCTCCCCCGTTAACAACTCACGCGCCTCATCTTCTTGCCCACTATCAAATAATGGGAAGATTGTATTTTCTACAAGTTCTTGCCATTCTTCACTTAATGTAATAAGCTGCTCTACTTGATCACTATGTGTATTAGCTAATAATAGCGTTTGTAATTCTTCACCTTGTTTTTTATAATCGGCATACTCTGTTAAATACTCTTTGTCTCCCATTAATAAATAACCTCGAGCTAATGCAATTTTCTTTGCTGTTACAAATGATAATTTTTCATCCGCAATTAAAATCGGCAACTCTTCATGTGTAATTTCTTTCATTGTGTCATGTGTTTTATTCATCGCATAAATCGTGTATAAAGATAAGCCAATAATCATAAGCAATATTAAAGCAAAGCTAAAGACCATTTTCCTACCTACTGTTTTAAATGTCCACACAGATTAACTACTCCTCCCATTTATGTAATCACTTTGTAGATACAAATACCTCTTTTTTAAAGTTTTAAACAAAATAAACATAAAATTATTATTTGATAGCAATAAAAGCATTACTTTGCACACAGTATATTCGTTATAGGGCTGCAGTTACATAAGATTTTTAGCTAATTTTATTAAGATGATGGAATGAGGAAAGCAAGCTATAATAAAAAGAGGCATTGTGAGAGATAAGGAGAGGATATGATGAAAATTTTATTTGCAGAAGATGATGCGATATTAAGGAAGCATATTCATTATTTACTAACGCAAGCGGGCTATTGTGTTACCTTAGCTGCAAATGGAGAGGACGCCTATGATTTAGCCTTACATGAAACTTTTGATGTAATTATTTTAGATTGGCTAATGCCAAAAAAGTCAGGAATTGCTGTTTGTCGTGCCTTACGTCAAGCTAACCACACGGCAGGTATTATTATGTTAACGGCAAAAGGAGAAGACGAGGATATCATTAGTGGTTTAGACGAAGGAGCCGATGATTATTTAATTAAACCTTTTAAAACAAATATTTTACTTGCACGTATTCGCGCGGTGAGTAGACGTAAACCTAAATCTGTTATTACTACTTTACACTGCAAAGATTTATTGCTAAATGCACAAGCTCATACATTACATAAAAATAATAAACAAATTGAACTCACTAAAAATGAATTTTTACTTTTACACTACTTAATGAGTAATCAAAATCATGTGTTAACGAGGGAGCAAATTATTAATTATGTCTGGCACTTTGAACAAGATGTTTCAAATAATGCCTTAGATGCCCTTATTAAATTGGTACGAAAAAAAATCGATGATGAACATACCTCATACATACAAACAGTGCGAGGCGTAGGTTATAAAATGTAGGTGATACTGTTGTTTCGGACAATGCGATATAAATTAACTTTCCTTTACACACTGACTTTTACAGTGGCCATTGCTATTTTTGTGAGTTTTTTATTCTTTATGTTACAAGGCGTTATGGACCGCCAACAAGTTGAAGAGTTACAAGGCTACTTTGATGCGGAAAAAGCGAACTTTCAACAGCAAGCTCAACAATCATCCGCTATAATGATTGAACCCACACGCCATTTCTTTTATTATATTTATCGCAATAATGATGAATTAGTAGGTGGGGCTTCTCCTTATGAGCAATTAGACCATGCCTTATTTAACAATTTTCATGCTAATCATAAAACGCATACTACGTTAGCATGGCAAAAAGAGCATGTATTGGCGATAAAAAAAGAATTACAACATGGTTATGTACTTGTAGGTAAGACAATTACAACACAGCAAAACTTTTTTAAAAATGCCTCACTTACCTTATTATTGGCAACCGTCATTTTTACACTCCTTATTGGTGCAATTAGTCATTTCTTTGCTGGTAAAGCAGTTAAACCCATTCAAAACACCTATGAATTACAAAAGCGATTTGTCTCTGATGCCTCGCATGAGTTACGAACACCATTAGCTGTCTTTCAAAGCTCCCTTGATATTTTACAAACCGAAAAACTCACGCCTTTTGGCCAAGAGGTGTTACATGATGCGGAGCAAGAGAGTGCTCATATGGAAGCCTTATTAGAACAATTATTACTGTTGGCAAGAGCTGACCATCACGTAAATATCAATAAAACACCAGTAGATGTCACGCAACTTTTACAACAAATCGTGCATACATTCCAACGGATTTCTGCTGTGCCCATCGATTTAACATGCGAGCCAAACATACATGTATTAGGTGATGAACAGAAATTAAAACAACTATTTTATATCTTACTTGATAATGCCATGCGTTTTACGTCAGAGGGAGCGATTACAATTGTAGCTTCAAAAGAAGAAATTATTATCATAGATAGTGGGATTGGCATTAACGCGGAGGATTTACCTCATATTTTCGAACGTTTTTATCGTGGTGATACATCACGACACAAAGGGGGAACTGGTTTAGGCTTGCCGATTGCTCAAGCGATTGTGCACCAACATGACGGTACCATTACCGTTAAAAGTTCACATAAAGGTACATGTTTTACGGTTGTACTTCCTTTTTTCAGCTAAAATTCAGATTGCTCCATTATACTCCTAGAAAAAGGAGTGGTTTAATGGCACATGACGTATCATTTTCATTAGAAACAACAGTTGATGTTTGGCAATTCTCATTACCTGCCTTTTGTGAAAACACCATTCCATTTATTACAAAATGGTTGACACACCTGGAAGAAATTTGGTTTAAACGTGATTTACCTGCCATTCAACAACTGCATACAGAAGATCAGTTGCAAGTGGACGCACTTTTATACCATGCCTTACAGCAACTCGCACAAGCTACGCCACTACCTATGCAATTTTTAACAGATAATATCATTCAAAAATCATCACACACACCACTAAGTTTGCGTGACTATGCGGAAGCTTTTATTATGGATCAACTCGCTACACTATTACAGTATAATTACCAAGCACCTTTTGGTTATATGAAAACAGCACACTATATGTACGCTTGGGGCGACACATCTTATCGCCCCAAAAATGCCTGGTTTTCGCATTATGATAAAGGAGCTAGCGTAACATTCATACCGCAGCAACCTGTCAATGGCATTAAACATGTTACAGTATGCTATCACACTGTGTTAGAAGCTTTAATACAAGCCAAACAACACATCTATTTGAAAAAACCCTGTTCATTTGCGTTAGCGACGACAACACACGTAGCAAAAATATGATAATAATATGCCAATCAAATAAGTGGCAAGGGGGATTAAACTTTTCCCCTTACCACTTTTATCTGTTATACAATGATCTACCATCTCAACTTTGTTACACGTAGTTCTTAAGCGCATTTTCACTTTGTATAGCGATTTCTTTTACGCTTGTCGCTTTTTATTTCTGAAATGAATAATGAATGTAATGCTAAATGCCACAATTAATACCGCAAAGAAAATATAATGTGACACTTCAATACCAAATACACTCAATAGCATTTTAAAAGCAATAATGCCAATTAACATAAATGCTGTTGACTCTAACTCAGGTATCTTTTCAATTAAAGTTAAAAACAACCCTGCTATGGTTCGCATAACAAGTATGCCCAACATACCACCCATTAACAGCACCCATACTTCTGTTGAAATAGCAAAGGCTGCTAATATGGAGTCTACCGAGAAAGCGATGTCCATTAATTCTACTGTAATAACTGTCGCCCAAAACGTACCAAAAATCCGCACAAGCCAGCTATCTTTTTTAAACTCTTTCACTTCTTCTTCTTTATTTTTCTTCATAAAGTGTGACATTGCAATCCATGCTAAATAGAGTGCGCCAAATAATTTAATAAACCAAAATTTCACTAAATAAACACCAATACCAATAAATAAAAAGCGGAAGAAATAAGCCCCCACCATACCGTACATTAATGCTTTTTTACGTTGTTTTTCCGGCAGATGTTTAACAAGTACAGCAAGCACAAGCGCGTTATCTGCTGATAATAACCCTTCAATCAATACAAGTGAAAAGATAACCCCCCATGACACAGGATCTGTTAACACTACCTTCCACATATGCCAATCAAAAAATTGAGCATACGTGTGTAATATTTGTTCCATCATATTTACATCTCCTCAACTTTCATTATACTCCTATACCCTTTTGATAATAGGTTTGGCACATTAAAATACATTTTTATTTTTCTACAAAATTATTTTTTAGAATTAACGAAATATTCAAACCTTTAATTTGGAATGTGTGCTATTATAGATAAATGTTTATTATAGAATATGGAGGTTGACACTTATGGCAGAAACAAAAGAAAAACTCGTTCAAGTTGCTGACATTCTCATCGCATATCAAGCGTTAAAAGATGTCGTTGTACACACGCCACTACAAAAAAATGACTATTTATCTGAAAAGTACGGTGCCAACATCTATATTAAACGCGAAGATTTACAACATGTTCGTTCGTTTAAATTACGAGGCGCCTACTATAAGATTAAAAAAATTGAAAATGAAGCACGTGAAGCAGGAGTTGTCGCTGCAAGTGCTGGCAATCATGCACAAGGTGTTGCTTTTGCCTGTGCACAGTTAAAAATCAAAGCCAGTATTTTTATGCCACAAACAACCCCTAAACAAAAGATTGACCAAGTACGTATGTTTGGTCGTGATTATGTTGATATTATCTTATCTGGCGATACATTTGATGATGCTGCTGAGAGTGCTACACAGTTTTGTGATGAGCATGATAAAATCTTCATCCATCCTTTTGATGATCTAGATGTTATTGCTGGGCAAGGTACAGTAGCTGTAGAGATTATGCATGATATTGAATCTACTGTTGACTATGTCTTTGGTAGCATTGGTGGCGGTGGATTAATGTCTGGCGTTGCCACCTACATTAAAAATTTATCACCTTCATCTCAAGTAATCGGCGTGGAGCCTGCTGGAGCTGGCAGTATGAAAGAGGCCATCACACAACAACAGCCCGTCCAACTAGAGTGGATTGATAAATTTGTAGATGGGGCAGCTGTGAAGTTAGTCGGCGATTACACGTATCGTGTTTGTGCAGAATATTTAAACGATGTTGTCTTAGTCCCTGAAGGTAAAGTATGTACCACAATTTTAGATTTATACAACAAACATGCTATTATTGCAGAACCTGCAGGCGCTTTAGCGGTAGCGGCATTAGATGACTATGCTACAGATATTAAGGGGAAAAATGTTGTCGTTATTGTAAGTGGTGGGAATAATGATATCGGACGTATGCAAGAAATTAAAGAAAAATCGTTAATCCATGAAGGTTTACTTTACTACTTTATCGTTAACTTCCCTCAACGTGCAGGTGCTTTACGTCAATTTTTATCTAGTGTACTTGGCCCTAATGATGATATTACAACGTTTGAATATACAAAGAAAAATAATAAAGAAAGTGGCCCTGCTCTCGTTGGTATTGAGGTTGGGCATCGTGATGACTATGCTGGTTTGTTACAACGCATGGAAAAGTTCGGATTCTCTTATAAAGAAGTAAATAAAGACATTACCTTGTTTGGTTTGCTTGTTTAATATCACATCTTTATAATCTAATAATGGAAAAACAGTTGACTGACCCACATCAGTTGACTGTTTTTTTATCGTAATTAACAACGTACGGGCAATAAATCGCTGAGAACATATTATTTTTCACTCATACTTTCTATACAGCTATACTTTAGCCTTTAATAAATCATACTATTCATTTTTCCATACGATTTCTCGCATTTTATCAGGTTTGTCCGTGAACACACCGTCAATACCTAAGCGCTGTAACGTTAAAAAACGCTTTTCATTATTCACAGTGTAAGCTATTACTTCAATACCTTCATTATGATATTTTTCAATGACTTGTCTTGTAATATATTTTTCGTTAATGCCTACTTGTTTTGCATAGATCGGCATTTGCCCAATATTCTTTTTAGGGATTAACCAGATTACTTCGTAATGCGCTTGCACATCTGCTAATGCCCATTCCTCAAACGATTGAATAACAGCACATTTTGGTTGTTCAGATTGCAACATTGCAGTAAACTGTGCAACGGATTGGATTGTTGGGTTTTTAATTTCAATATACATGCACACCTCCTTATATCGCTGTAACACATCCTTCAACAATAACCCCTCTTGTTCGTCGTCGTGAGCCACAATTAATTCATTTTGGTCATTTGTTTGGACATCTAACTCCACATAATCACTTTTCATAGCAATGGCTAAATCATACGCCTCATAACTATGCTCTGGTGCATAGGCAGATGCCCCTCGATGAGCAATAATAATTGGCTTATCGTTTGTTAATGGTTTATAAAGATTCTCCTGTTGTAGACAGCCTGTTAATAGTAGCACAAACACTATAGCACCGTATTTCCTCACTCGATCGAGCCCCCTATCATTATTAATTTATTATTAATTTGATTTAAAAAAACCTTTAAAGCCCTATTTTTTTATCTTTTTTAAGCTACTATAAAGGCACGATTAGAACAAGTAAGGGGTGCCTGTATGAAACAAGTTTCACTAAACAATGTAGTTAAAACGTATGATAAACAAACGACTGTCTTACATAATATTAACGTCACAATTGAAGCTGGGGAGTTTTTTGTTCTAGTGGGCCCATCAGGCTGTGGCAAAAGTACAATGCTTCGTATGATTGCTGGGCTTGAAGACATCACAGCTGGAGAAATGTATATCGATGAGCAAGTCGTTAACGACCTACCACCTGTAAAGCGAGAATTATCCATGGTCTTTCAAAATTATGCTCTCTATCCCCATTTAACGGTCGCACAAAATATTAGTTTTGGATTACATGCTAAGAAAATGAGTAAGGCCACGATTCAACAACGCGTGGAGGATGTGGCAAAAACATTACAATTAACAGCTTATTTAACACGCAAACCTCGTGAATTATCAGGTGGACAACGTCAACGTGTAGCATTAGCTCGTGCCATTGTGAGCGACGCTAAAATCTGCCTTATGGATGAACCATTATCTAATTTAGATGCCAAGCTACGCACACATATGCGTGCAGAGATTAAACAGCTACAACGTAAACTTGGTATTACTATGATTTATGTCACCCACGATCAAATTGAGGCTATGACAATGGGCGACCGCATTATGATTTTACATGAAGGTGAAATACAACAAATTGGGAAACCTATTGATATTTATAATTATCCTGCCAACCCGTTTGTTGCTACATTTATTGGTTCCCCACCTATGAATATCGCGCCTGCAACGATTCGAGCAGACGGCTTTTTTATAGATGAACAATTCATACTACCTAATGAAATGAATGAACGATTTACTAAACATCATACGTTAGTCATGGGCATACGCCCAGAACACATCACACATATTAAAACAAAAAATGCGCACCCTTTGCCAATTACCCTACGTAATATTGAATTGTTAGGTACTGAAACAATTATTAGTTTTGCTGTTGGCACACATACTTGGCATGCACGTATGCCAGGACAATGGGCATTAGACGTGGGGCAACACCTTACCGTTTACTTACCAAGCGATGCCTTTTACTATTACGATGCCCAAACAGGTGAATTATTAAAAAAAGCTACAATTGTAGGTCATTTCGAGAGGTTAGGTGACTTATGAAGCAACTCACACATATGCGAAGTGCCTTACTCTATTTGCTGCCATCACTCATCTTATTTACCGTTTTTATTTTTTATCCCATGTTTCGTACATTATATTTAAGTTTCTTTCTCACAGATGCTAAAGGCAATGCCTCCGTAGCTGTAGGCCTAGATAATTACATTCATTTATTTACCTCATCTCAATTTTTAAACAGTATGAAGGCTACGCTCTTATTTGTACTATATACAGTACCGCTTGGCATTGTAATTGCATTATTTTTAGCGCTATTAGCTAATGAGAAACTAAAAGGTATTGGCTTTTTCCGTACCATCTTTTCATCAACGATGGGCGTTTCTGTCGCAGCTTCTTCTGTTATTTGGTTATTTTTATTTCATCCTAGTATTGGTATGTTTAATCACGTCTTACAACTGCTACACCTACCGCAAGTGCAATGGCTAGTGGACCCTGACTGGGCACTACTCTCGGTTGCTATCACTACCATATGGATGAACACAGGTTTTAGCTTTTTAATCATTTTAGGCGGCTTACAAAATATCGACCAAACACTTTATGAAAGTGCCCAAATTGATGGTGCTAATTATTGGTATCGTCTGCGCCGCATTACCATACCAATGCTATCACCAACTTTATTTTTCATTTCCACTATTTCATTAATCAATGCCTTTCAAACATTTGGACAAATAGATATTTTAACAAAGGGTGGTCCTACACAAGCCACTAACCTTATTGTCTATTCCATTTACCGTGAAGCATTTGTCAATTATCAATTTGGCACAGCTAGCGCTCAAGCCGTTATTTTATTTGTCATTGTACTGTTCGTAACCATTTTACAATTTAAGCTTGGCGAAAAGAAGGTGCATTACCAATGAAAAAAACCTATCTCCACCGTGTAAGTCTGTATCTTCTCCTCACCTTTTGTGCTTTGTTATTATTCTTTCCTATTATTTATGCTTTCTTCATTTCTTTTATGACAAACACCGAAGTAATGAGTGGAAAGTTACTACCACAAACGTTTGATTTGAGTAACTACTATAAAGTATTTGAGCGCTTGCCACTTGTAACATTTTTAATTAATAGTTTCATCGTGTCATGTACGGTGATGTTAGGGCAATTAATTGTCTCTAGTTTGGCTGCTTATGCCTTTGTCTTTATTCCTTTTAAAGGGCGCGATCTTTTATTTTTTATCTTTGTTTCCACCATGATGATTCCTTGGGAAGCTACTATGATTCCCAATTTCTTTATTATTCAAAAACTAGATTGGTTAAATACGTATCAAGGTTTGTCGCTGCCTTTCTTTGCACTGGCATTTGGCACATTTTTATTGCGTCAACATTTTAAAACTATTCCTTACGAGTTATATGAGGCCTCACGTGTAGTAGGGCTAAGTCGCTTTGCTTTCTTTTGGCGCATCGTGTTGCCTATGTCAAAAACAAGTTTAGTCACTCTAGGTGCTTACGGCTTTCTTACTACATGGAATATGTATTTATGGCCTTTATTAATTACAACAAATGATTCTGTGCGCACGGTACAAATTGGTTTAAAACAATTGCAATCGCAAGAACTTGGCACAGATTGGGGGGTGGTGATGGCTGGCGTTGTTGTTGTAATTATTCCTACACTATTGTTGTTGTTCATAGGTCAAAAACAATTACAAAAAGGTTTATCGCAAGGTGCTATTAAATAATGTAAAGAGGTGCTATCCATATGAAGAACATGAAGTTACGCTTACTATTTTTAGCCATATTAAGTCTATTTGTACTTGCTGCATGTACTAATAGTGACAGTAAGAAAAATGACACTACCTCAACAAACAATACAAATGATAACAGTGGTAAGGATACAGCTAGTGATCCTATTGAAATTGACTTTTGGCATGCAATGTCTGGTACTGCACAAGAAACATTGGATACAATCGTTGCTAATTTCAATAAATCACAAGACAAATATAAAGTAAACGCACAATACCAAGGAACATATGAGGAGTCCTTGCCTAAGCTACGCAGTGTAGGCGGTACGAAAGATGCGCCTGCTATTACCCAAGTATTTGAAATCGGTACAAAGTATATGATTGATAGTGGCTTTATCGAGCCTATTCAAACTTTTATTGATAAAGAGAATTATGATATCTCACAACTTGAACAAAATATTCTCAATTACTATACAGTAGATGACAAGCTCTACTCTATGCCTTTTAACTCTTCTACACCTGTTATGATTTATAATAAGGATGCTTTTAAAGCAGCTGGTTTAGACCCTGAAAAAGCACCAGCTACCTTTAATGAGGTGATTGAGGCCGCTAAAAAATTGAAAACAGATGATATGGCTGGATTTTCAATGTTAACGTATGGTTGGTTTTTTGAACAACTCGTAGCCACACAAGGTGGCTTATATGTAAATAATGATAATGGACGCAGCGATACAGCTACGGAGTCTGTATTTAATGGCAAAGAAGGTTTAAACGTATTTAATTTCTTAAAACAAATGAATGATGACGGTACATTCGGTAATTTCGGTACTAATTGGGATGATATTCAAGCAGCCTTTACAGCCGAGAAAGTGGCGATGTATATGGATTCATCTGCTGGTGTAGCAGGTATGATTGACGCGGCTCCTTTTGATGTAGGGGTTGCTTACATTCCTTATGCCGATGATGTAGAACGTGCAGGTGTTATTATTGGCGGGGCATCTTTATGGATGTCAAAAGGTATTGAAGAGCAAGAACAAGAAGCTGCTTGGGAATTTATGAAATACTTACAGACGTCTGAAGTTCAAGCGGAGTGGCATCTAGGTACAGGTTACTTTGCCATTAACCCAGCAGCATATGAAGAACAAAATGTAAAAGATAAGTGGGCAGAGTATCCTCAATTTAAAGTGACAGTGGACCAGTTACAAAGCACAAAAGAAAGTTTTGCTACACGCGGTGCATTAATTTCTGTATTCCCTGAATCTCGCCAACAAATTGTCAATGCATTAGAGCGCTTATACCAAGGCGAGGACCCGCAAAAAGCTTTAGATGATGCAGCTACTGAAACCGACAAAGCTATGGAAACAGCAGAAAAAGCTAATCAATAGTAATAAAAAACGACTGGAAAATAAAATCCCCAGTCGTTTTTATCTTTTTCATCCTAATAACGCGCGGTCTGAAGCCATTTTTTCACCACGAATACGCTCAAATTCTGTCATTAAGTCTGGAATGGTAAGGTGCGGTTTACGTGCTTCTTCTACTTCTAAAATAATTTGACCTTTATCCATCATAATAAGGCGATTACCCAAGTTTAAAGCTTGTTGCATATTATGTGTCACCATCAATGTCGTTAATTTATCTTGCATGACTAACTCTTTTGTTAATTGAGTAATCAACTCTGCTCTAGAAGGGTCTAAAGCAGCTGTATGCTCATCAAGTAACAAAATAGAAGGCTGTGTAAAGGTTGCCATTAATAATGATAATGCTTGGCGTTCTCCACCTGACAATAAACCTACTTTAGCACTTAGTCTATTTTCTAAATTTAAATGTAATCGCTCCAATGCTGTACGAAAAACATCTCGTCTATTTTTTGTCACACCAAAGCGCAATGTACGCGACTTGTTTCTTGAGTAGGCAATCGCTAAATTTTCTTCCACTGTCATGGATGGGGCCGTGCCTGCCATTGGGTCTTGGAATACGCGACCAATATATTGTGAACGCTTATATTCTGGTAACGGGGTTACATCTTTATTAGCAATAATAATATTGCCAAAGTCAGGCGTTAAAGCACCTGAAATCATATTCATCATTGTAGACTTCCCTGCACCATTACTTCCAATAATTGTGACAAAATCACCTGGTTTAAGGTGAAGGTTAATATTACCTAATGCTACTTTCTCATCAGGCGTGCCTTCATTAAACACCTTCTGAATATTTTGCAGTTTAAGCAAGTTCATCTCCTCCTTGCTTATTGCGCATCTCTTGCAAACGTTTCGCCCGCGCTTTCTTCTCTTTAGACTTATTAATCACTTGTGGTAAAATTAATGCCAAAATCACAATAATTGCTGTAATTAATTTTGTATCGCCAGCATCTAAATACTGTGAGTTCAATGCTAATGCCAATACAATACGATAAATAATAGCACCGATAATCACAGCTAATGTCGTACGCATAATCGTTTTTGTACCAATAACTGCCTCCCCAATAATCACAGAAGCTAGCCCTACAACAATCATACCTACACCCATTGTAATATCCGCTGTTTTATTAACTTGCGCAATTAATGCGCCTGAGAAAGCGACTAAAGCATTAGATAAACCTAACCCTAAAATAATAAAACGATCTGTATTGGCAGAAAAACTACGAATCATACGCTTGTTATCACCTGTTGCTCTTAATGCAATCCCAACTTCTGTTTTTAAGAACCAATCCACAAAGATTTTAATAATAATAATGACAATTAAACCAATAAAGAGCACACTCCATGTTTTCGAAACATTACCAATGCCAATTGTTGTTAGCATATGATTAAGTGCCGTATCAATCCCTAAACTAGTCCACCAACTTTGCACTTGTGAAAAGATAGTCGTTTCGTTTAAGAGCGGAATATTAGGTCGACCTACTGCATTATCTAATGTTAGCCCCATAATCCTTAAATTAATGGAATATAAGGCAATCATCATTAAAATCCCCGATAATAAAGGATTGATTTTACCTTTTGTATGTAGCAAACCTGTCATACAACCTGCCAAAAAACCTGCTATGATGGCAACCACTGTTGCTACAATTGGCGAATAACCAAAAACAATCATCATAGCAGCTGTTGCAGCTCCTGTTACAAAACTTCCGTCTACTGTTAAATCAGGAAAATCAAGCACTCGGAATGTTAAATACACACCGAGCGCCATAATAGCATAGATGATTCCTTGCTCTACAGAACCAAATAGCGAAACGAACATATGAATCATCTCCTTAGATGTTAGTTAATCACTTCTGCGCCCCAGTCTTCTTTAATGTCTAAATCAAGTGCGTCAGCTGCTTTTTTATTGACTACTAATTTTAAATTTTGTGGATGCTGTGCTGCTAGTTCTTCAATCTTAGCCTCACCTTTTAATACTTTGACAGCCATCTGACCAGCTTCGTATCCTAAGTCTTCATAGCTAAACCCATATGCTGCCAAACCACCACGCTCAACCGAATCCAATTCCCCTACAATCAGTGGTTTTTTCGCTCCATCAGCTACATCAATTACAGACTCTAATGCTGAGACTACCGTATTATCTGTAATAATGTAAAATGCATCTACTTTATTGACAATCGATTCTGAGGCTTGTTTAACCTCGGATGAATTTGACGCTGAAGCTTCTTCTACTTTTAATCCTACTTTTTCTGCTTCTTCTTTCACTTGGTCAATTTGAGCTACGGAGTTTTGCTCACCAGCGTTATAAACCATACCAATAGTTTCAGCACCTAGCTCTTCTTTTAAGAAAGCTACTGTATTTTTAATTGTGTCAGGGTGCAAGTCAATCGTACCTGTAATATTTTTACCTGGTGCTTCCATAGCGTCGATTAATTGTGCGCCTACTGCATCTGTTACAGATGTAAAGATAATAGGAATATCTGTTGTTTGACCTGCTGCTGCTTGTGCAGAAGGTGTTGAGTTAGCAAATATTAAATCTACACCACTACTCACAAAGTTTGTAGCAATTGTGGTATTTAAACTGTTGTCCCCTTGGGCTACTTGTTCATCAAATGTAACTTGTAAACCGGATTCTTCTAAAGCTTTTTTAAAGCCCTCCGTTGCCGCATTTAAAGAGGGATGTTCTACAATTTGTGAGATTCCAATGACATATGCTTTGTCTGCATCGCCCGTCGTTGTAGTCTCTTCTTTTTTCTCATCGGTTTTATCACTTGCTTTATCACCTGAGCCACATGCCGCTAATAGTAATAAAACAGCTAGCATTAATAATGCCAACCATGTTGATTTTGTCTTCATATTTTAACCCCCATTTACATAAATTCATTTCACTATGCTCATACATTTCATTGATTGTGAGCGTACAGCTATATTATAGCGCTTTAAAGCGTTAGTCAATAACCTTTAGCGAATGTTCTGACACTTTATTCTACTAAATATTTTTCTTTTCCTTTTGATTCTACGCTTTAAACGACTAAACTGTTGAATTTGTAGTCTTTTTTAATTTTGTAATATAATAAAAAAACCATATATCTTTTTTTATAAAAATACGGAATATTTGCTTTAATTGACGTTATCACCTAGCTATACTACAATATTTATTTGCATGACGAGGTTCGAAACCATCCCTCGATAAAAAACTAAGGAGAGTTTAATATGAAAACTAAAGTTTTAGCGATTAATGGTGTAATCGCAGCTCTTTATGTAGCATTGGCTTTTGCGATTAAGCCTTTTGCATTCGGAGAGCTCCAATTTAGGTTGCCTGAAATTTTTAATCATCTTGTAGCCTTTAATCCATTGTTTTTACCAGGCATTGTTATTGGTGTGTTTGTAGCTAACCTATCCTCACCTCTTGGCTGGTATGATTTAGTCTTTGGCGTGGGACATTCATTACTCACATTAAGTATTGCCATTGTATTATTTAAATTTATTAAAAACACATGGGCAAAATTGATTACGATGACACTACTATTTAGCTTCACGATGTTCATCATTGCTTTTGAATTACACTTAGCACTGGATTTACCATTTTGGTGGACTTGGTTGTACACAGCTATTAGTGAATTGATTGTGTTAAGTATTGGTATGCCTATTATTTATGCATTAAATAAGCGTATTAATTTTAAAGATGTGTTTAAGTAAAGAGCTGAGAGAAATGTTTAACGCATTTCTCTTTTTTTGTTGACATTACTAGTAATCACAGCTATCATAAGACAAATTAGTCGCAGGTATGTAGTAATACTTGGGCTATAACATTTCACGTAGGAGATGAGTTTAGATGAGTACAGCACAGTCAGCAACACAAGGTTATTTTGGTCAATTTGGTGGGAGCTTTGTTCCTGAAGAATTACAAAATGTATTAGCGATTTTAGATGAAAATTTTCAAAAATATAAAAATGATGAAGCATTTAATAAAGAATTACATTATTATTTTGAAGAATACGTGGGACGTAAATCCCCCCTTTATTTCGCTGAAAACTTAACGTCACGCTTAGGTGGCGCTAAAATTTATTTGAAAAGAGAAGATTTAAACCATACAGGTTCTCATAAAATTAACAATGTATTAGGGCAAATTTTATTAGCTAAACGCATGGGGGCTAAACGAGTGATTGCAGAGACAGGTGCGGGGCAACATGGTGTTGCGACTGCTACAGCCTGCGCTATGTTTGGCATGGATTGCACCATTTATATGGGTTTAGAAGACACTAAACGTCAAGCATTGAACGTTTTTCGTATGGAGTTATTAGGCGCAAAAGTAATTGCGGTGGCAGAAGGTCAAGGTCGCTTAAAAGATGCGGTGGATGCAGCATTTGCTGACTTAGTAACAAACTATGAAAACACTTTTTATTTATTAGGTTCAGCAGTTGGGCCACACCCCTTCCCTCAAATGGTAAAGCACTTTCAGCAAATCATCAGCCAGGAAAGTCGTGAACAAATCCTTGAAAAAGAAGGGAAATTACCAACAGCTGTGATTGCTTGTATTGGTGGTGGCAGTAATGCCATTGGATCATTTGCTAACTATATTGAGGATAAAGAAGTACGTTTGATTGGTGTTGAGCCTGAGCAAGCAGCTTCGCTAAATGAAGGTGTGCCTGCAGAACTACACGGTTTCCGCTGTCACGTATTATTAGATGCTGACGGTAATCCCAAACCAACCTATTCCATTGCAGCAGGATTAGACTATCCAGGTTGTGGGCCTGAACATTCTTTTTTACAAGAGAGTGGTCGCGCTGAGTATGTCACAATCTCCAATGATGAAGTACTAGAAGCGTTTCAATTACTATCCAAGGAAGAAGGCATCATCCCTGCTTTAGAAAGCGCACATGCTGTAGCATATGCGTTAAAGTTTGCACCTACCTTAAATCCAGATGAAAGTATTATTATCAATATTTCTGGTCGAGGCGATAAAGACGTGGAACAAGTATTTGCCATGTTAAAATAAGCAAAGAAGCATCGAAAAATTTCGATGCTTCTTTTTTATATTTGTGGATAAAATTGTGCCACATTATCGCGTAATTTCGCTTTTAAAAACTTACCAACAGATGTTTTAGGAATTTCATCTAAAAAGACAATATCATCTGGCAACCACCATTTTGCAAATAATGGTTCTAATATATGATACAATTCTTCTTTTGTAGCTGTCTCTCCTTCTTTTAACACCACACAGGCTAACGGGCGCTCTTGCCATTTAGCATGTGGGACTGCAATAACTGCTGCTTCAAATATTGCCGGGTGAGACATCAACGCGTTTTCCAAATCAACAGAAGAAATCCATTCGCCACCCGATTTAATTAAATCTTTCGTACGATCAGTGATTTTAATTAAACCATCTTTTGTACGAACGGCAATGTCCCCTGTATATAACCAACCATCCCTATAAGCATCGGCTGTCCTTTCATCTTTATAGTACTCATGAGAAATCCAAGGCCCTCTTAAACGTAATTCGCCCATGGTCTCACCGTCCCAAGGCACTTCGCCATTTTCATTAATAATACTGGATGTGATACATGGCATCGTCATACCTTGTGTAGTACGAACCGCCACTTTCTCGTCCATTGCCCACTCATTCATCCAGGATTGATAATTTGATAATGCTACAATTGGTGTTGTCTCTGTCATGCCATACACCGAAATATAAGGTACTTGATACTTCTCTTCAAAAGCACGTATTAAATGAGGCGGTGAAGCCGAGCCACCACAACAAATTACTCGAAGTGAACTAATATCTCGTGGCTTTTCTTCTAATGATTGTAAAGCACCTAACCAAATAGTAGGTACACCTGCTGTCAATGTTACTTTTTCCGATTCAATCATATCTAAAATAATATCAGGTGTGAAGTTCGGCCCTACTAAAACTTGTGAAGCCCCTACATTAACACTGGCAAACGGAATCCCCCATGCATTAACATGGAACATTGGCACAATCGGCATCGTACGGTCTGCCTCTCGAATCCCCATAGAATCCACCATACTAAGCATCATACTGTGCAATACTAGTCCACGATGTGTATAAACTACACCCTTTGGCTTGCCTGTCGTAGCACTTGTATAACACATACCTGCTGGTTCATTCTCCTCCAAATCATGTGGAAAACTAAATGTCTCGTCCGCTTCTTGTAACAACTGCTCATAACTATAAGCATTCGGTAATGTCGTCTTGACTTCGTCCTCATCTGTCATAATAATATAATGCTTTACTGTTGTTAAATCGGCTGCGATATTTTCAATAATAGGCACAAGGTCAGCATCAATAATTAATATTTCATCTTCAGCATGGTTAATAATATAACGTAAGTCATCTTCAGACAAACGAATATTCACCATATGTAATACGGCTCCTGAACAAGGTACAGCAAAGTAAGCCTCTAAATGCCTATGCTGATTCCATGCAAAGGAACCTACTTTCATTCCTCTTGTCATGCCTAATTTGGTTAAAGCATGTGCTAATTTACGTGTACGTTTTGCCCACTCCCCATAAGTTAAGCGATGAATTTTCGTCTCACTTGTACGTGAAATAATTTCTTTATTAGCATAATAGGTCTCTGCACGGTTAAAAAAATCGGTTAACACTAAAGGTGTTTGCATCATATGCTATTCCCCCTTTTCCCCTTTGAATTAACTCCCAACATTAGCAAGTTATCACTACATATTATAGAGAATATTCTAATAATTTAGCAAGTTAAATTATTGAAACAGCAAAAAACTCACTTAATCAACTAGACTAAGTGAGTACATATCATGAAATCGCTTTTGTTATTCTCTTCTGTTGTAGTTTTTCTAACATATCCGTTGTCATTTTAGCTAAATCATACTGAGCTTTAAAACCCCACTCTTGTACGGCTGCTGTTGGGTCTATACGATTTGGCCAGCTATCTGCAATCGCTTGACGCATAGGGTCTACAGCGTAATCCATAGTAAAGTGTGGGATATGTTTGCGAATCTCTGCCGCAATTTGAGAAGGTTCAAAACTCATCGCTGTAATATTAAATGCATTGCGATGAACTAAGCGCGTACTGTCTGCTTCCATTAAGTCAATGATCGCCTGTAATGCATCGGGCATATACATCATATCCATATACGTATCTTGTGCAATATATGAAGTATAATGCCCGTCTGCAATCGCTTTGTAATAAATATCAACAGCATAGTCTGTCGTACCACCACCAGGCGGTGTCACATAAGATACTAAGCCTGGAAAACGTACACCTCTCGTGTCTACACCGTATTTTTGATGGTAATAATCACATAATAATTCACCTGCTACTTTATTTACCCCATACATCGTTGTTGGACGTTGGATTGTATCTTGTGGTGTATTATTTTTAGGTGTATCTGGTCCGAATGCGCCGATTGAACTTGGCGTAAAAAATTGTAAATCTAAAGTTCGTGCTACTTCTAATGCATTCATTAAGCCACCCATATTTAAATTCCATGCGAATAATGGATTTTTTTCAGCTGTTGCAGAAAGTAAAGCAGCCATATGAATTATAGTGTCTGCACCAAAATCTTTTGCTAAATCATGCATTGCTTTACCATCCATTACATCAAGAATAGCTGAGGGACCTGAATGTTCCGTTCCTTGTCGAATATCTGTAGCTAAAACTCGGTCTACACCATACTTCTCACGTAATGTCCCCACTAACTCAGAGCCAATCTGTCCTAAAGCGCCTGTCACTATTATTTTTTTCATCATGTTTGCCTCCTACTCTAGCTGTACAATTGTTTTTATGGAAAGAACAAATAATATTTATTCATATTGTTTTTTAAATTCACTACTCACATAAATTATATGATGTTCACTCTAAAAACACAATATAAATATTAAAAACATTATAAAACAAAGGTAAAACTATCTTTTTATTTCAAATAAATAAAGTGTACTTCTCAAAAAGACATATGTATTTCCATTCAAAGCGGTCATTTGTCCTTTCATTACGGACAACTTATTATTGCAGTATTATTTCAAATGATACGTATTCTCAATTAAAAAGATTTCTGTTATGCTAAATCAAAAAGAGGCATACCATTATGACAATTAATGAGCAAATGAAGTTATGGAATAATAATTTACTTGCTATTTTAAATATTGAGTGGTTTGAACAAGAAGATGAACAAATCATCATCCACAAAAATTTACCAACTAGTAGCTTTATTATTATGACCAAAGGCGAAGGTGAAGTATGTTTTAATAACATTTGCCATACTTTCTCTTCCACTTATATTTTTCATCTACAAAAAAAACAGTCGTTAGAAATACACACTTCTAAAAACTGTGCGTATTTCCTTGTATATTATCGCTCTAAAAATAAGGCACTATTTACTAATACGAATTACCATTTCAAAGCAACAGACCATTTAAGTATTTTAGAACCTATACAACAAATTTATCAAAATAAAAATTATAATCTCGCTTTAAATCATCTTTATATCACAATGTTAGCTCAGCAATTTAGTTATCAAATATATAGACAATACCATTTCCCACATTATGATTTAACATCCCAAGTAATCCATTATTTTCATCAGCATTTTAAACAATCATTAACATTAGAGCATCTCGCTAAACATTTTCACTGTAGTGTTAGTTATTTATCTAAACAATTTAAAGAAAATACAAATTATGCGCCTATGTATTATCTCGGTAAAGTCCGTATTGATGCTGCTATTGAATTATTATTAACAAGTGATGCAACACTTCAAGAAATCGCTGAAAGAACAGGGCATCTTGATGGTTATTCTTTGAGTAGAAGCTTTAAAAAATATACACATTTATCTCCTACTGCTTTTAAAACACGTTATCGATTAGAAGATTTGCCAACAATTCGTAGAGAATTTGCCATTCTCTCTTCAACTCCTTCTCTCTATACTATGAATGATATTGAGAATAATTATCAAATAAGGAGAGAGAAACATTCTATGATGTATCAAAGCATGAAATCAACTTTATTAGCGTTAGTCATGTGTTTATCTATTGTATTAACAGCTTGTAATACCACACCTGCTGAAAAAACTGAGATTAAGCAAGAACAACAAGCAACGGAAACAAGAGTAGTAAAAACACCTCATGGAGATGTAACAATACCAGCTAATCCAAAACGTGTCATTGCTGATCAATATATGGGTCAATTATTTAAATTAGGCATTATTCCTGTCGGTGTACGTTCTTATATGTTAAGTGAAGCTTGGTTTGATTATGCAGGCATTTCACAAGAGACATTAAATCAAATTGAAGATTTAGGCGGATTCCCAATGAATGCTGAAAAAATGATTACATTAGAGCCTGACTTAATTATTGGTTCAATTGAAGATAATATTGAGCAGTACGAAAAAATTGGTACAACAATATTTGTTCCCTATTGGGAAGAACTTTCAACAGCAGGCCCCATTGAAAAATTCCAACGAATTGCGTCTCTATTCGGTAAAGAAAATGAAGCTGATGAGTGGATTAGTGATTTTAATAACCAAGTAACAGACGCACAAAAAATTATAAATAAACATATAAAAAAAGACGAAACTGTCTCTGTTATACAAATTAGTTCACAAGGTAATTTTGTATTAGCTAGTGAAGGTGGTAATTATGGTAGCCCCATTATTTATGATATGTTGAAATTAACACCTACAGAGCAAGCAAAAAATATCAAAGATGGTTTTGAAAATATTTCTTTAGAAGTATTACGTGATTATATTGGGGATCATGTATTTGTTTACATTGGGTCAGAAGAAGATGCTGCGCCTGTATTAGAAAGTGCGGTTTGGAAGGATATACCTGCAGTAAAAAATGGCAATGTTTATTTTTATGGTCAAATGGGTGATGAATTTGTTATGGAAGACCCTTATTCACTTGAAATGCAACTTAATAAAATTATAGATGTCGTAGAGAATCATAAATAACAACAAAACAAACACTAATTGGGGTTTTTCCCTCTGTAGTGTTTGTTTTTTCCGTTATTAGACTAAAAACTTGGCGGTGGCATGTCGCAATGATTTAGATGCTTTCGCAATAGTGCCTGCATGATGATGAATTTTATCCACTTGTTCTAATTGTTGAGTTGTTAATGTCACAACCTCTGTAGCATAATCAGCGGTTTCACTTGAAAAATTCGTTATGGTCGTTGCGGTGTGCGCAACTTCTGTCGTGTGTTGTAAAATCTCTTCTACAGTTTGTGTAACACCTTGAATATTAGGTGTGATACTTTGAACTTGATGTGCAATGGCATAAAAATTCTCAGAAGTTTGTGCTGTTGCGTCTACACCTTGTGTAGCATACACGACCATTTCGTTCATCAGTCTAGCTGTTTGTTGAGCGTCTTGCTCAATGCCTCTAACAATACCTGTAATCATTTGGGTTGATTGAATCGACTGCTCTGCTAATTTGCGAACTTCATCGGCAACAATAGCAAACCCTTTGCCATGTTGCCCTGCATGTGCCGCTTCTATAGCAGCATTCAACGCAAGTAAATTGGTCTGTTCGGCAAGCGTGGCAATAACATCGACTACTTTTTCAATATCTGTAGATCGTGCTGTCATAGTTTGTGCCATTTGTTGAGAATTTTGTGCAGCTTTTTGAATGCGCTCCATTTGTTGTGCATTAGTCGTTACAATAGCTGTCCCTTCCTCCACAGTTTGTAGCGTATCCTGTGTCATTGTTGTCACTTGCTCTAAATGAGCGGTGATCGATTGTATACCTGACTCTACCTCTGTTAAGGAAGTTTCATTTACTTTAAGTTGTTGCACGGACTCCTGTGTCGCATCTGAAATGGCTACCATCTTTTGTTTTATTTGCATAGTGGAAGAAGTTGTTGTAGCAGTGGCTTGCTCTAAGTCATCTGCGACTTCCGTTACATCAACTGCTGTATGTTGCACTGTTGCTAATAAACTTTGCACTTGTGTGGTCATTTGATTGTATGACAGCATAACAGCACCTAGTTCATCATTAGCGCTGTAAGTTGCCATTTGACTAAAGTTCCCTTGTTCAGCTTGTTTTAATAATCGTTTTAACTCTTGTGTTGGAATACGTACTGCCCTTGTAGCAATAATACTCATACTAATTACTAGTATAACGACAATGCCACATACACCACCTAACACCCAATAGCCAAATTGAATATCTTTTTCATACGCTTTTTTCTGTTGCTCTGCTCGTTTAATAATATATTGTGACAACTCACTTAACTTGTGTTGACTCTCCATAGCAAGTGGTAAGTAGTTTTGTTCAAACCAGTCATTTTCTTGTTTTTCTTGCAAGGTATGGGTAATTTGTTGTTGTAACTCCTCATATTGTTTTACTAATAAACTTACCTTATTATCTGACTGCCATGCTTTTAATTGTTGTAGCTCTTTTTTTGTGTCACTCGCATGTTGTGTACCTTTAGAGAATGCTTTTTCTTGTTGTTGTTGTTCTTCAACAAGTTGGTTAATCCAGCTTAATGGTTGAAGTGCTTCTGTATATGTACTTGTTGACTGCCATGACATTTTCCGTAAATAATCGACGCTAAAAACGCCGAGTAAAATATTTGAAATCACACAAATAAACATGAGTAACATGAGTTTATCTTTTACTTGAACATAGCTCCATAGTCTCATTAGCGATAGCTCCTTATGTTCTATTAAAGCTAATACTATAGTGCTGTTATGTATAACATATCAATTCATTGTAAATTTTTATTAATCTTTATCATATAAAATTTAATATTTTTTACAAAAAGACAACAAATCATATGTGCTATTCTTATTCAATAAAAAACAGCAAAATTGTGAATTTGCTGTTGGCTATACCACTACTTTTATGTTAATTATTTTTAAGATTAATTTGTTCTGGTGTAAATACGCGCTCTGTCTCTTTAACAGGGGTTTGTTTATTTCGTTGCGTAATAAAATACATGAGTAAGACAATGGCTGTAATGATGGTAGTGAATAATATTTGTGAGCGCATCGTATCAATGAAAAACATAGCTACTAATAAGGCTACAGTGGCGATAATGGTAAAGTACGTTAAATACGGAAATAGCCACATCTTTACTTTTAATACTTCTGGATTTTCCTTTTCTATTTTCTTACGCATACGCAACTGTGAAACCGCAATAATTAAGTAGAGAATTAACGTAATCGCACTGCAAGAACTAAGCAAAAACATAAATACTTTATCTGGTGAAATGTAATTCATAATAACAGCAATATAAGAGAAAAATGTAGCACCCAAAATGGCGTTAACAGGAACCCCATTACGATTTAATTTAAGAAATGTTTTTGGTGCTTCTCCTTTCTCTGCCAGTGAAAATACCATACGCGATGTAGCATATAAGGCCGAGTTTAAGCAGGATAAGACGGCTGTTAACACGACAAAATTCATAATTTGAGCTGCAGCTGGAATCCCTATATAATCAAGCACTGCCACATAAGGACTTGTTAAAATATCAGATGAATGCCAAGGCAACAATGTAACAACTACTGTAATTGACCCAACATAAAAAATTAAAATGCGCCATGTGATTGAATTCGTTGCCTTTGTTACTGCCGCTAAAGGTTCATCGGACTCACCCGCTGCAATGGCCACAATCTCTGTGCCCATAAAAGAGAAAATGACAATGACAACGCCCATTAAGACAGCACCGAAACCATTTGGTAAAAATCCACCTTCTCCTACAAGGTTAACGACACCTACTGCAGTAAAATTGGGTGCTAAGCCAAAAATAATAAAAGAGCCTAAAGCAAGAAATGCAATAATACTTACCACTTTAATTAATGAAAACCAATATTCAAATTCACCAAAGGCCTTTACAGACCACACATTTGTTAAAGTCATAGCCACCGTTAACAATAAACTCAATAGCCATAACGGCATACCATCATACCAGTATTGAATAATAGCTGCAGCTGCAGTAGCCTCTAATGCGATAGCAATAACCCAAAAGAACCAATATAACCACCCAATCATAAAGCCTGCCCACGGTCCAATGGCTTCATGTGCATAATGGGCAAATGAGCCACTCGTTGGATTAACCGCTGCCATTTCTCCTAACATACGCATTACTAAAATAACAATAAAGCCTGCAAAAATATACGAAAGTATAGCACCCGGACCAGCCAAATTAATGACAGAACCACTGCCCATAAATAAGCCAGCCCCAATAACACCAGCAATCGCAATCATCGTCATATGTCGTTTCTTTAAACCTCTTTGTAACTGTACTTCATTGCTCATACTTCTCACCCTTCCTATATTTGCAATACTTATTACTGAAATTTTAGTATTTTCTGACTTTATTAACGATACACATTACGTAAAAAAGATAGCGCTTACATTTGAACACTATGTCAAGTTTCTTAACTCAAAGAGTGCTTTTCTTGGTAGTAATTAAAAACTACACCGCCCATTGTTAAATCTGTCTAACAATCGGGGTGCAGTTCAATCACAGGTATTTTTACAACGCTTTCTTAATCTTTAACCACTTCTGTATAAATCTCCGGTCTTCTATCTTCATACACAGGGATACGGTTTCTAACTTCATCCACTTGTTCAAAAGGCACATCAATAATTGCCATCTCTTCTGTGTCATTGCCTGTCCATAAAATTTCACCCCATGGGCCAATCACCATAGAATACCCATTAAAATTCTCTACTTTATGACTAATACGATTGACAGCAATGACAAAACATTGATTTTCAATTGCTCTCGCTTGTAATAAAACTTTCCAGTGGTCTACACGTGCTGTTGGCCACTGTGCTGATACAAACAATACTTTTGCTCCTAATAAAGCTTGTGTGCGTAACCACTCTGGAAAACGAATATCATAACAAATCACCGCGCCTGCCTCAATATTACCTAAATCAAAACGATTAGGTGTGCCTTCACCTGCTGTTAAATACAAATGTTCGTCCATTAAACGAAACAAATGTGCTTTATCATAGCTACTTTGTTGTTGACCAGTATTATCATATACATACATGGTGTTATAGTAATGTTCGTTTTGAGCTGTAGCAACCGACCCACCCACAATATGCAGCTGCAATTGTTGGGATAGCTCACTTAAAAACTGTTGCGTACGTTGGCCTTTATCATCGGCTAATTTAGGTAAGTCTTTTAAGGCGTAGCCTGTGTTCCACATTTCTGGTAAGACAGCAATTTCTGCCCCTTGTGCTGCCGCTTTGCGCAACCATTTTTCTGCATTAGCAAAATTTTCTTCGACTTTTCCATATCGTACATTCATTTGAATACATGCTACTTTCATTTATTGCTCCCCCTTTGTTCATCTTATGCTTTTATATTATCCCATAGAAAAAGTACGCTTTGCTATAAAAGCGTACTTTGTATACTTTTTATGAAATCACACCTAGCTCTTTGCCTACTTTTTCGTAAATGGCAAGTGCATCGTCTAACATTTGTTTTGTATGTGCGGCTGTTGGCATATTACGCACACGCCCTGTACCTTTAGGAACAGTTGGAAAGACAATGGACTTAGCATATACACCTTCTTCGATTAAACGCTTTGAAAATTGTTGTGTTAATGTTTCATCACCAATAATACACGGTGTAATTGGTGTCTCAGATGCACCGATATCAAAGCCTAACTTTTGCAAACCTGCCTTTAAATAATTCCCATTGTCCCATAACTTATCATGTAATGCGGTTGAGTCCATAATTTTTTGGATAGCGCTTGTAATAGCCGCTACATCTGCTGGTGGTAGCGCTGTTGAGAATAAGAAGGGACGAGAACGTACTTTTAACCAATCAATAAGATTTTGCTTACCTGCAACATATCCACCTACCACACCAATTGCTTTAGATAGTGTACCAATTTGGAAATCAATCTCATTTTCTAAACCGAAGTGCTTCACTGTGCCCTTACCCTTACCCATCACACCTGAACCATGAGCATCGTCTACATAAGTAATTAAATCAAATTCTTTGGCAATGGCTACAATCTCTGGCAATTTAGCAATATCACCATCCATGGAAAATACACCATCTGTAATCACCATAATTTTATTATACTGACCTGATGCTTTAGCTGCCTTTGCTTTGGCACGTAAGTCATCCATATCAGAATGGTTAAAAGCAATAATTTTTGCTTTAGATAAACGACAACCATCAATAATCGAAGCGTGGTTTAATTGGTCTGATAAGATGGCATCATTTTTATCCATTACTGCTGAAATCGCTGCCATATTACAATTAAAACCAGATTGATAACTAATGGCCGCTTCTGTTCCTTTAAATTCCGCTAGCTTTTCTTCTAATTTAATGTGTAAATCCAATGTGCCATTAATTGTACGCACAGCACCAGCACCTACACCATAGTGCTCGATTGTTGATTTTGCTACAGCTTTTAACTCTTCATCTGTAGCCAATCCTAAGTAATTATTAGAAGATAAATTAATTAATGATTTATCATTTACTGTAATAACGGGACCATTTGCGCCTTGAACCGGATCAATTTCATTATATAGTCCTTGCGCTTTTAAGTCGTTTAAATTATCGTTTAAAAATGCATTTAAGATGTTTGACATGCTGACACTCTCCCTAAAGTATTTGTTTATAGTGTAACAGAAATCTCTTCTTGTGCTATAATCCTTTCACTCATAAAAAAATGCCTCATAAGTTAAACTTAAGAGACATAATTATTGCGTAATTTTATGAACTTGTGCATGCGTCACTTTAATTAAATCTGCAACAGCCATGTGTAATTGTAATCCTACTTTACCTGCACTAACAATAATCTCATCTAATGCATCCACACTCTTATCAATTATAGTAGGATACATTTTTTTCATGCCCACAGGTGAGCATCCGCCACGTACATAACCCGTCACTGTTAATAATTCGTCTAATGGTAACATCTCTAACTTTTTTACTTTAGCAATTTTTGCGGCGGCTTTTAAGTCTAAAGTTTCTGTTACAGGTATCACAAAAATAAATACTTCATCTCGACTTGCATACGTCACTAATGTTTTATACACATATTTAGGTTCCATATTAATTTTATTTGCTACCGAAAGACCATCAATCTCTCCATCATTAACGGTGTATTCTAGTACATCAAATGATATATCACGTTGTTCTAATAATCGGATTGCGTTTGTTTTTAATCTTTTTTTTGCCATGATAAGAACTCCTTAATTAGGCTATTTGCGAAAATTTTGGCTCTTGGAATGACTTATAACCATTAGCTACCATTTGATATGTTGTCGCATACGTTTGTATAGCTTTATTAAACAACCTTGTATGCATAACATCTTCTAAGTTGCGCCCAAATATTGTTTCTCGTTGTGCATCTCGTACAACATCTTTTGTAAAGCGCTCTGGTACATGGACAGTATCATCAAGCTCTTTACTCTCTTGCTCTATAATTTTTGTTTGTGCAATTTGACTAACCGCGCTTTCTGCGACCTTTAAATCTTGAGCAGTTGGGTTTTTAGGGGCTAATGCCGCCTGTCTAATGGACTCTAAAATAGCTAGTGTGTCATCGCTAACTTTAGGCTTTTGCTCATCTTCAACTAATTGTTCACTTGGTAGATGCGCTACTTTAGGCTCATTAGGTTGGACTATTTTATCCTTGACCGAATTCCCTTGTAATAATTGTTGTAACTCAGCTAATGCTGCATTTTTAGCAGGTTGAAAATATTGTGCTTGTTTTTTATACGCACCTTCTGCTTCTTTACGCAACTGCAAACGTTTGCGTTCTTCTGTTTGTACCAGTCTTTCAGGTTGTACAGCACTTGTTGTAATGCGCATAACGCTCCCCCTTCCTCAATTGTGTAATGTTTCTATTATACAATATTTTTCAAGGGGTTTATAGAGACTGTACAACTAAGCAGGCATCTACTATATAATGCTTTCCACCTAAAAGCAATTATTAATTGATAATTACTCTAAATGTTAGAATAAAAAATCGTGCATCCCTCTTGAGGAATGCACAACCTTTTATTAGCCTTTTATGAACAACAAGATGTATTCTCTGTTGTTTGAGGTGCAAATTCAATTTCAAATCCTAAATCTTCCAACATGCGGTAATCGCTATTTTTCTCTTGGCCTGCTGTCGTTAAATAATCTCCAACAAAAATACTATTCGCAATAAACATACCCATTGGTTGTAAGGAGCCTAGGTTTACTTCTCGCCCACCAGAAATACGGATTTCTTTTGTAGGATTAATATAACGGAATAAAGCTAATACTTTTAAGCAATAACGAGGGTTCAACTCATCTGTACCTTCTAACTTGGTGCCAGCAATTGCATGCAAAAAGTTCACAGGGATAGAGTCTGCATCAAGTTGGTGTAAAGCACGCGCAATATCAATCACATCTTCTGTTGTTTCTTTCATACCAATAATAGCTCCAGAACATGGTGATATGCCATGTTTTTTTGCAATTTCTACTGTATTCACGCGATCCTGATATGTGTGAGACGTTGTAATATAATCGTGATGGCGTTCTGATGTATTTAAATTATGATTATAGCGGTCTACACCTGCTTCTTTTAATTGCTCTGCTTGCTCTTCCTTTAACAAACCTAAACAAGCACATACCTTTAAGCCATATTTATCTTTAATTTCTTCTACTGCTTCACTCACTACATTTACATCTTTACGTGTAGGTCCACGCCCGCTAGCTACAATACAGTAAGTTCCGATTTTATTATCATAAGCACGTTTAGCCCCTGCTAAAATTTCTTCCTTTGTAATAAACGGATATTTATCAATAGGTGCAGATGATTTTGAAGATTGCGAACAATAACCACAGTCTTCAGGACAATAACCACTCTTAGCATTCATAATCATATTTAATTTTACTTTTTTGCCATAGTAGTGTTT
The DNA here is from genome assembly GCF_014643595.1 of Lysinibacillus alkalisoli. GTDB lineage: Bacteria > Bacillota > Bacilli > Bacillales_A > Planococcaceae > Metalysinibacillus > Metalysinibacillus alkalisoli. The sequence goes on along the minus strand of NZ_BMJT01000001.1, from coordinate 279,641 downwards.
CCGAATAGTAAAAGCACCGTCTACTATTTTTAATAAATCATCATCACTTGCCGTTAAAATTGCCATTGCTTCTTCATTTGAAATCGTCTTTCCGTTAATAACTTCTTCTGCTAGTTGTGTATAATTCATACCATCTCTCCTCTATTCCCCTCAATATGTTAACTTAAATATATAATAAGTTTACATATTAACATTCAACTTGTAAATAGCCGATTTTGTATGAACGATGAGAAACCTTTTTATACTAACATATAGCGCTGGACAATCGTATCATATAAACGTTTGCTCAATATCGCTGTAACGCAAGCTAATATAAGATCCACAAAAAAACCTGCGGAAAATCCAACCATAATCGCATACTTTATCGAAGTTGTTTGACCAACCCATATATTCAACATAGCATAAAGATACGGTATACCTATTAAATAAATGCAGAACACACCGAGTAAATTGGCTATCACAAAATGTATAAATTGTGGTTGTTTGATACGTTCAATAACCCACCCTATACAATAAGCAGCCAAAGCAAACCCTAATAAATAACCGAAGCTTGGTTTAAAAATATACATGATGCCACCACCTTCATTAAAGACAGGCATGCCTGCTAAACCGACCGCAATATAAACGAGTTGGCTGTATAATGCTCCTTTACTTCCCAATAATACCCCTGCCAAAAAGACAACAATAATCTGTAAAGTAAATGGCACAACAGGTATCGGTATTTTAATAAATGCTCCTATTGCGGTTAAAGCGGCAAAGATTGCAATTAACACCATACGTTTTGTCTGTACATTTTTCATACTAATTCCCTCTCAGCAAAGAAATTAACAAGCGTGTCTTTTGTTGTCGTCACCATAAACGTCATTTCTTCCTCTGTAATCGTATAAGGTGGCATAAAATATAAAATATTGCCTAACGGACGAATGAGTAAACCTTTTTCTAATGCTTCTTTATAAATGTGATAACCAATACGCTCTTCGCTAGGGAATGGTTGCTTTGTTGTTTTATCTACCACCAACTCAATAGCACCTACTAAACCTATTTGACGATACTCTCCCACATATGGCAAATCACAAAAAGCTGTCTCCGCTTGTCGCCTCAACATAGCGCCCTTCTCCTGCACCATATCCATCACGTTTTCGTCTTCAAACATTGTTAAAACTTCCTGTGCAATACGGCAAGCTAAAGTGTTACCCGTATAACTGTGCGAATGCAAAAATGCTTTCATGGTTTGATAATCATCGTAAAAAGCCTCATAAACATCATTCGTCGTTACTACGACAGATAATGGCAAGTATCCTCCTGTAATCCCTTTAGATAAACATAGAAAATCAGGTGAAATGTCTGCTTGTTCACAAGCAAATAAACTACCTGTTCTCCCAAAACCAACAGCAATTTCATCAGCAATCAAGTGAACGTCATATGTGGTGCATAATGCGCGCAATTTTTTCAAATAAATAGGAGGATACATTTTCATGCCTGCTGCAGCTTGAATTAAAGGCTCAATAATAACAGCCGTAATCTCCTCATGATGTTGCTGTAAATCTCGCTCAACAAATTCAATACATTGTGCCTGACAATGACTCGGTTGTTGTTGAAAGGGACAACGATAACAATCCGGCCCTTGGCTACGTACTGTATCTAGTAATAATGGTGTATACACTTCATTATATAAATCCACCCCACCTACCGAGAGCGCTCCAATCGTCTCCCCGTGATATGCATTTGTTAACGCTAGAAAACGTTTCTTCCTAGTTTTATTTTTTTGTGCATGATATTGGAAACTCATCTTTAAAGCGACTTCAATTGCCGCAGAACCATTATCAGCAAAAAATACTTTATTTAACCCTTGAGGTGTAAGGCGTACTAAACGCTCTGCTACTTCAATTGCGGGTAAGTGTGTAAAGTTAGCAAAAATGGTATGCTCAAGTGTTTGAGCTTGTTGAGCAAGTACTTGACTCAACCGTTGATTAGCATGCCCAAATAAATTTACCCACCAAGAAGATACAGCATCTAAATAACGTTGCCCCTGCTCATCATAAAGCCAAACTCCTTCTCCCCTTACAATCACTTTAGGTGGAAATTGTTCATAATCTTTCATTTGAGCACATGGATGCCAAATATAACGCAAATCTTTTTCTTGTAATTGTGTCATCATCGCAATGCCTCCCATAAAGTCGTCTGCTCAAGCGTTAGGTTCTCCAGATCCTGTTCTTTAGCTAACTTCGGTATGACGGCAAATGGCAATTGTGTTTGAGCAATAATAACATCGATATTTTCCTGCTCCAATTGTGTATTCTCAAAGCCGTTAAAAACAATGCCGAACACCGTAATGTTGTTGTTATTTAAAGCTTGCAATGCTAACAAAGTGTGATTAATTGTGCCTAATCCCGTTTTAGTGACAAGTACTGTGGCAAGTTGCGATGCTTTCACAAGGTCTAGTAAATAATAGATGGGTTGTCTATGTAATGGCACATACAAGCCTCCTGCTCCTTCACAAATCATCACCTCATACTGCTGGCTATGCTGTTGTATACGCTCTATTATTACTTCTGGTTTGATATGGTCATTCTCTAGTTGAGCTGCATAGTGAGGCGAAGCAGGTGCCTTGTAGCAATAACACATCGTGTCGTTTGTTAAAAGTGTTTGTTGACTATAGCGCTCATACATTGTGGTGTCATAGTAATATAAGTCATTATCGCTTGTTAATACACCTGTTTGCACAGGTTTAAATGGTAATACTTGCTTATTAAATTTTTGAAAAGTACGCATCAATATTGTGGTGACAAATGTTTTTCCTACATCTGTATCTGTACCTACAACCCAAAAATGTTGCAAGATTAACTCCCCCTTCAAATGTGTTAACTTATTTAGTTTTTAAGTTAACACATATGCTATGTTATTGTAAATGACTTTTGAGAATTTACAATAACTTAACTTGCATACCTCATAAAAACTTATTAGCATTTAAGTATTACTGTGTAGAAGGAGATCATTTGTGAAAAACTATCTGGAGATTTTTTTCATCGCCTTTCGACTAGGTTGTACATCTTTTGGTGGCCCGACTGCTCATTTAGGTTATTTTCAAAAAGAATATGTACAAAAAAAGAAATGGCTAACAGACCAACAATTTGCTGATTTAGTCGCATTAAGTCAATTTTTACCTGGCCCTGCATCGAGCCAAGTTGGCATGGGGATTGGCTTAATACGTGGGGGTATTGTGGGCAGTATATTAGCTTTTATTGGCTTTACTTTACCATCTGTTATTTTTTTGATCTGTTTTGCGTTATTTCTGACGAATACAACCATTGATTTAAATTGGATTCAAGGCTTAAAATTAGTCGCAATTGCCATTGTGGCACAAGCCATTGTAGATATGAGTAAAAAGTTACTTCCAACAATTCATCACGTGTTTATTGCCTTATTAGCACTCAGTGCCATGTTATTATTCCAAACAAGTTGGTTACAAATTGTCATTATTTTAATTGCTGCTATTACAGGGCAACTCATATTAAAAAATCGTACAGTTGCTACAACTAGTATGGCATTCTCAAAAAAGATGGGCATCACTTGTTTGAGTTTGTTTTTTGGATTACTCGTTTTATTACCACTACTCGCAAACACTTTTCAACATGATTGGCTTTATTTAATCGAAAAATTTTATATGGCTGGAGCATTCGTTTTTGGGGGTGGGCATGTCGTACTACCTTTACTCGAAACACAATTTGTTGAAACAGGCTTAATGTCTACCTCGTCATTTTTAGCAGGGTATGGTATTACCCAAGCGATGCCAGGTCCATTATTTACCTTTGCCACATATATTGGCACGACACTTTATGGTGTGAGTGGCGGGCTTTTAGCTACTTTTGCTATATTCTTGCCTGCCTTTTTATTAATTATTGGTGCTTTGCCCTTTTGGCAAGTATTAAGTACCAACGCTAAATTACGCGGTGCAGTAAGTGGTATGAATGCGGCTGTTGTTGGTATCCTTGCCGCTGCTTTTATTACACCTATTACTTGGTATACCATTACTAGTATCAAAGATGTCATATTTGCTGTAGTGCTGCTGCTCATCGTATTTTTAGCTAAACAACCACCTATTGTTACAGTTATCATTGGCTTTATCATTGGTGTGGTATTTTACTAAATACCAAGAGAGCGATATAACTTTCGCTTATTCCATACGATACTGAACACCATGTTGCATTTTCATACCTTTCTAAATCAAAAAATGTTAAACCGAACGAGGTCGGTCTAACATTTTTTCTTTTAATCCTAGCTACTTTTAATTAAGTTGTAGTGACTTTTTAGCACCCATTAATGCATCCACAACGTAATCTGCTGAGACAACTTGTGCTGCATCTATTAATTGCTCTTCTTTGACACCATTATGAATCATACAAGCGGAACACACTTTTAATGTGCCTCCTGCCGAGATAAACTTTTCTATGAGTTCTTGTACAGGTAAAAATGGCTCACCAATATTTATTTTATCCGCAAAACCTTGCGATGCTAAATGCACCGCATCAGACAATAGTAAAATCTCCGCCTTATGTCCTTTTTCCGCTGCTTTCCATCCCATCGTAAATGCAATTGTTACATTATTAGGATTATTATCATGATGTGCCAATGTGATTAATAAATCTGCATATTCCATTATAAATAGCCTCCTTTTATATACCCTAACCCGTATTTTACCTCTTTTTAAATGACTTTTCCAATCATCTGCTTCAATGTGTAAATCACATATTGCTTTTCTTTCTTTTTAAACTCTGAGGGATGCCACAATTTTCATTATGCAGGTCGTTAACTTTTAATAAAAAAAGACCGTCAAATGACGATCGTTTAGCTAACTTCGTTCTTCAATAAACACACTCCTTCTTTTTGTCTGTTAATATGCCAACAACGGCTCCCAATAGTATGTTCGTTATTAAGATTGGATGGATTGAATCTATTGCAACTATTAGAATAAACGACAATATACCTGCAACTGAGGCAAATAAAATTGCATTATAGGACATCATATTTCCTCCTTGGCTTTAAAAGTTTTTCTAGAAGCTGACTCATTTTAGTGTCAATTTTATCTCATCACATGATTATTCAGCCCAACATGCTAATACACTATGACGTTGCATACATCATTAGCTCCCTTGTGTAACTTCTCATCAATGTGGGACAAATCGCTATCATCAGTCTCACTTAAATTAAACGCTGTATGTATCTTTTTCAAAGCTCAATCATATAAAATTAATCGTTTATCAACGGCTACTTCATCAAAATGATCGACTCTGTTTGAATTTTTATCGTCTCATTCTTTACATCTCATTTGGGTACTCTTGATATATCATCTATTTTTTATTAATAAAAAGCGTTTTTTTTACAAATAAAATAAAATAAACGTAATGATAACAATCAAACTACTTTACATTTACGAAGTGGTACAGCACTTTTTTATCTTATTCTTATACATCCTAAAATTTTTCAACTGTCCATTACATTCTATGATGAAACATCCTTAACGACTAAAAATCTCCTTAAAAATGTTTTAAGGAGATTTTTTACTATGTTTTATATTTGAGGCAACGCCTGTGTTAAATCTTCAATTAAATCGGCAATATCTTCAAGCCCAACTGAAATGCGAATCAAGCCATCCTCAATACCTAGCGCTAATCGTCGGTCGCGTGGGATCGAAGCATGCGTCATCTTGGCTGGCAAGGAGATTAAGCTCTCTACTGCACCTAAACTCTCGGCTAATGTAAAATAGTGTGTTTGTTCTAACACACGTAACGCTGTCGCTTCATCCTTCACAGCGAAAGAGATGATACCACCAAAACCTGCTGCTTGTGTTTTGTGTAATTCATGCCCTTTATGAGTTATTAATCCTGGATAATATACTTTTTCGACCGCTGGATGCTTCACTAGGAAATTAGCTAACTCGTTAGCATTTTGCTCAATCTCTTCCATACGGATCCCTAAGGTTTTCATACCTCGCACTAATAACCAACTATCATGTGGGCTTAAAATTGCACCAGAACCATTTTGAATAAAGTGAAGTTCTTCGGCTAATTTTTCATCTTTTACTGCAACTAAACCAGCAATTACATCACTATGACCACCTAAATATTTTGTTGCACTGTGTAAAACAATGTCTGCACCTAGCGTTAATGGATTTTGCCAATACGGTGTACTAAATGTATTATCTACAAGTAATAATAATTGATGTTGTTTAGCAATCGCTGCCACACCTTTTATATCTGTAATTTTTAATAACGGATTCGTTGGTGTTTCAATAAAAATAGCTTTTGTATTTTGTTGAATTGCTTCTTGTACATCAGCTAAATTTGCCGAATTAACAAAACTTACTTCAATATTTACTCGACTAAGCACTTTCGTTAACAAACGATATGTCCCGCCATATACATCATCTGTTACTACAATATGGTCACCTGCATGGAATAATTGCATCACTGAATTAATCGCAGCCATTCCTGATGCAAAGGCAAAACCATGTGTCCCCTGCTCAATATCTGCAATAAAAGTTTCTACACCATTACGTGTAGGATTACCTGTACGCCCATATTCATAAACAAAATCGCCTACACTTTGTTGTTTAAATGTACTTGCCTGAAAAATAGGCAGTGACACTGCTCCTGTTGTTTTATCTACAGTTGCTCCGCCATGAATTAATTGTGTTTTTTTACGCATGATTCCTGTCGCCTCCATAAATGTTTTTACTTAAATAACGCTCGCCACTATCTGGAAATATGGTGACAATTGTTAAAGGTTTATCTGTTTGATCTGCGATTTGACAACACGCTTCAAAAACAGCACCTGATGAACTTCCAACAAGTAACCCTTCTTCTTTTGCTAATTGTGCTACTCTAGCAAACGCTGCTTTATCTGAAATTGTGTAAGCTTCATCGTATAAAGCTTTATCAAAAAATGGTGGGAAGAACTCCATGCCAATACCTTCTGTCTCATGACTTCCACTCTTACCACCATTAATGATTGAACCTTGTGGCTCAACAATTACCGTTTTAATCGATGGATTTTGCTCTTTTAAATATTTAGCCACACCCATAAAAGTCCCTGATGTACCTGCTCCTGCAACAAACACATCTAGTTTACCTTCTGTACCTTCATAGATTTCGCGTGCCAAGCTATAATAGTAAGCTTCTGCGTTCCACTCTGTATGAAATTGATTAGGGTTATAAGCGCCTTCTATCTCTTGTACTAATTCCCTAGCTTTAGCTACAGCGCCTTTCATCCCTAACTCTTTTGGTGTGTTCACAATCGTTGCACCTAATGCCCGTGCCAATGTTTGTTTTTCCTGACTAAAACCTTGGGGAATGACAAAAATAGCATGTACTTTAAAATGTATTGCCGCCAGTGCTAAACCAATTGCTGTATTACCTGCAGTTGGCTCAATCACTGTACCACCTTGATGTAATTTCCTTGTTTTTAATGCTTGTTCAATAATATAAAAGCCTAAACGGTCTTTGACACTTCCTCCAACACTCATCATTTCAAGTTTGGCTAAAATGCGTGCATTTGAAGAGGGCACACTTGTCTCTAGTTCATATAACGGTGTATTGCCGATTAGACTGGTTAATTTTTGATATGTATTCATATGTTTACCTCCAACTAATTCAAACTTAAATAGTAGGTTTTATAAATCATAGCATGAACTTTTACGTTAAACAACACTATTCTTAGTTGACAACTAAGAATTAAAGTTCTAAAATTTCAAAAAACACTGTTATAGGAGGTTGAGTTCGAGTGCGCCAAACTTATATTACAAGTAAAACCCCCGTCATCTTACCTATCTTATTATTTATTGTGTGGTTGATTTTTAAAGCGTAAACATTTATTTTATATTCACTCTACAACACCCCCCTCTATACAAGGATTATGCTGCCAATCTATGTTATATTTACATCATAAGAAAGGGTGTTATTATGGCTAAAATAGCAGTAATTGCTGAGAAACCATCTGTTGCAAGAGACATTGCAAGAGTATTGAAATGTAATAAGAAAGGAAATGGCTATTTAGAGGGCGATAAATATATTGTCACTTGGGCACTTGGACATTTAGTGACATTAGCTGACCCTGAAAGCTATGATGTAAAATATAAGACGTGGAACTTAGAAGACTTACCAATGCTACCTGAAAAAATGAAACTAGTTGTTATGAAGCAAACAGGTAAACAATTTAATGCCGTCAAACATGTGCTTGAACGTCAAGATGTAACGAGTTGTATTATTGGTACAGATGTGGATGTATCTCTATAAAAATCAAGTGTACAAAAATCCTAAATAAATAAAAAACCTAATATTTAAAGGATATCCAATTTTTTCTTAGTGTACATAATTATTCTCCTTAATTTGCACATAAATAAAAAGCCTACCAAATAAATATCATATCTGATAAGCTTCCACATTTTAAAACAGAGGTGAAAATTCATTTTCATAGAACTCATTTACTGCTAAATTAATATCCCGTAAGCTAGTGTCTTGTAACTCTTTATTTTCAAGATGTAGTTTTTGAAAAACATACTGATATAAATTCAACCCATTAATTTTTGCTAAAAATTCTTCATACGATAATCCGTTAATTTTTTCAAAGTCAAAGATTCTTTCAAAAAGGTAGCTTATAGTAGTTCTAATAATTTGCTGATCTAAATCTAAGTTTAAATTATATTTTAAAGAAGTATATAGTACAGTTAGATATCTAAAAGGTACATTTCCACGAATATAAGGTACAAATTTAGTTGTAGACATAGTGAATAAAATGTTCATCCCTTGTGATAAATAACCTCTTTGTGAAAAGAAGAACACCTCACTTATAGGCGCTTCTTTATTACCCATAAATTCTGTATTTACAAAGTTGGTGAATCTTTCTTTTAAAGAATTAGCTCCTACTTCGTCATCCCAACCAAATAATATCCAATCTTTAACTGGTTCCTTCAAATAGCTTTCTATATCTTCAAAAGTGTTTATTTTTCCAAAGTAATCTTTAATGGAACTAATCCCTTCGAATAACGAAATGAAAAATTGTTGGGCAGCTTTAGTGACAATTTCTGTTGGAATTACTGTGCGAAGTGGTAAAATGAAAAAATCATTTGATGCAGTTTTATATAATTCAATAGATTCTCGAATATTTTCTTGAATTACATCTGAAAATTTCTCACGCATTTTAGGAGGTAAGTCTTTATCTAAAAGATTTAAGTAACTGATTAAAGGATCATCAATTAAACAAATTTTTCCACTAATTTTCATAGAATAATGTTGTAAATATTCAAGGTCGATTTTAGTAACAGCTGTGAGAAAAATAGTTTGTAATTTAGGGAATTCATACTCATAGATTGTGTTTAGAACATTTTCATTTCTTTTCCAAAATAAATTTAATTCCTCTATAAACTCAACAAAATATTCTTCATCCCATTCTGTTAATCCTAACTCCAAAAGATAAATGTACTCATTTTGGATTTTAACAAGCTCTTCCATAAATTTCGTTTTTATCATTTTAATTCCCCTCCAGATGAGAAGGGTATCCATAGAGTCCTTTTAAAATTTCTAGTGTTTTTTGCATAAGCATTTTAGCATCATGCCATACGCTTTTTAAATTCTGTTGATTTTCAATGTCTGGTACACAATGGAACTGGTGGCTAGCTTTGTCGCATTTTAATAGGCTACTTTCTCTAATTGCCCCCCATAACCCATGTTCATAAATTGAATCGTAATCATATAGATGTTTATACAAATCTGATTCATTTACTAGCTCTGCCTTCTTTTTAATGTTATGGCTACCAAAATAATTCAAATCCATATCGATAAAATTCTTGTTTTTATATTCTTCTACTAGTAACCCTATATAGTTATAATCCACATGACTGTTAGGATAAATATCACCACTATCTTCATATCTTTCAGTTATTAATTTAAACTGGCCTAATCCGTAATATTGATATTCTTCCCAAATATTTTCTTTCTCTTTTTCTCTAAGAAGTAAATATTTCATCATAATATAGTTTTCGATTAAAGATCTTGTAATACTTCGGCCAGTAATAGTGTTATAAAGATTGTGTTCCACTAATTCTAAAAATCGCTTATATGAAAAGGTCGTAATCCCTAATAAAACTAACATCTTATGGTCTAAGGGCGATGTTGTATGGAATAAATCAGTGAAATATTTTAACTCTTTATAAATTTGCTCTAGTGAATCCTTTCTATCTATTAAATCTTCTACATCAAATTTAACTTGAAAAAGCTCACATTCAGTCAATTCGCTCATCCTTTCCCAAAATAATTCAAGATATGTTATATCTATATTTTTTTCAAAAGAGGGTGACACCATTTCTAAAGTTCTTATAGTAGGTCTAATCATCGCCATTAAAGGATTATCATGTTCCAGTAATGGATACCGTTCAATTAGTTCAAGATGCTGTACTGGCATAATAATTCTATTTTTTAATTGCATATAGTAAAAGATTAAATACCTCAGGTCTGTAGTTTGATTAGAATGTTGACTGGAAAATTCTTTGAGTGTTTCTTCTAATTTATCTATTTTTCCTTCAAAACTAAGTTCATGGCTTGAAAAATACTTTGAAAATGGTCTACTAACTGAATAAGTAATAACAACAGTTAGAGGGTTTAAAGTACTTTGATCTACTTTATTTAATAAATAATTATAAAAGAGCTTTTGTTGTTGTTCAGGTAGATTTAGAATTTCTGAAATTTTCGGATGCATATTTTCTTTCGGTAGATATTTACTTAACTCCATTAAAATATCTTTAAGCAAATCTAACGAATTTCTTCTAGATTGTGATTTATATATTAATGCTATCCATAAATATTCTGGTAGACGACCTAAATACCATTGTTCTTCTTTACCTATTTCTGATAGTAATTCATTAAACGGAGTTATAAATTTTCCTTTTTTAAATTTATGTCCTTTGTATTCCATCAAATTCCCCCAATTTGTAAGTATATTAATGGTAACATTTTTCGAATCATTAGATAATACTTCATATAAAGTTATTTAAAGTTATAATAATATCGTATAAATACTGTTAATAAGCGTTATAAACTAGTGATATTAAAATAAATTCCACAGAAAAATTCACGGGGATGGTGAAATTATGTCAAATGAACAAATTCTCTTAAATAAAGTTCTTGATGCAAGTTCTAATACTATCTGGGATGAGTTGAAAAAGATTAGAGAGTCCTCTGAAGGTGATAAAAAAGTAATTCGCCGTAGATGGGTATGGGAGTTAATTCAAAATGCTTCGGATTGCACACCTAAAAATCAAAGGATCGATATTTCTATAAATTATTCAAACAATCAAATTATCTTTAGCCATAATGGTCTCCCGTTCTCTTATGAAAACTTATTAGATTTAATAACACAAATTTCCTCTAAACAGAGTTCGGAAGAAAAGAAGACAGGTAAGTTTGGAACCGGATTTATGTCAACACATTTATTGTCAGAAGTTGTAACGATAGAAGGTTCTTTTATTCAAAATGATGGGACTTATAAACAGTTAAATTTTGTCGTTGATAGATCGGGTAACGATTATAAAGATATAAAGAATAAAACTAAAAAAATGCTCGAAGATTTAGAAAGACTAAATCACTATTCTGATGAGTTACAAAACGAATATTTGAAAACTAAATTTATTTATTCAATAGACCAGGAGGATATATTAGAAGCAGTTGAAGAAGGAATAAAAGATTTAAAAGATGCCATACCTTATGTTTTAGTATTCAATGAAAACATTAATTCTATTACTTATAATAATGAAATTTATCAAAGAAAATTAGAAAAATCATCTCAATCTAACCCAAAAATTAAAATGGTAAAGATAGAAAGCTCAAATTCCGATGTAAAAAGTTTACTATTTTTGGATGAAAATGAGGTAACAATTGGTTGCGAAGTAGAGTTCATAAATAATAAATTACATTTCTTACCTTTATCAAATAGCTTACCAAGGTTATTTTGTGAATTCCCCCTACTTGGAACAGAAAAATTTTGTTTTCCTATAGTTGTGAATTCTAAATTATTTGATGTTGAAAGAGATAGAAATGCGATTAGAGATAGTAATGAAAGGAATATGTCTTTAATAAAAATTGCTATTTCATTATACAAAGAACTTTTGGAATATTGTTCGAAAAAAGAAAACACCAATAATGTATTTAATATTTGCCTTATTAATAAACCTATTAATTCAGTTATTCAAAATCACTGTTATAAAGAACTAAAAAAAACTATAGAGTCTAGTCCTATTATTCCGATTTATGATGATTTAGGTGGGTTGAAAAAGGAAGCTTTTATAGGGGATTCAGAAGTGAATATCTTTATTCCGATAAAATTAGAGGAAGATACTAATGATGAATTTTGGCAGCTTCTATCTAATTTCAAAAATTTAAAGATTCCTTCTCAAGATAGCTATTTAGGGTGGAGTAAAGTTTTTATTCCTAATATTAATTTTTCTTACGTAAATGAAGAGTATTTATCAGACTCAGATTTAACAACAGTAAATTCAAATTTAAAAACGCATATTCAATCTTCGGAATGGCTAAACAAATTTTATTCTTTATGGATAAATGAAATAGGCATTGAGAAATTAATAACAAACGTTTATGTACCTAATCAAAATGGGGATTTTATTTTATTTGAAAAAATATATTTTGATGAAAATATAGATGAAGAATTGAAAGGCATATTAGGTTCTCTCGGTACTGATATAAAGAGTAAATTATTAAATAAAGATATTACCGTATTTGAAGAATTTTATAACGAAAATACAGAAAAAAAAATAAATAATAAGATTACTTCTAACAAAATCGAGAAAAAAGTATTAGAAATTTTATCTAAAGAAACTATTGATAATATAGAGCGGGAATCCAATACTCAACAAATATTCAATAAATTAACTAACTGGTTTATATCTAATCAGCAAGATGCAATTAATTGGTTTGAAAACATTTATGCCAAAAGAATGATGTTATCTTCCCCAGAAGAAAATTTAAGAAGATATAAAATAGCAGAAAAAATTGAGAATCATAACATTAGATATGAAGAGTTAGACGATATTATTAATAATCGAGAGCAGATAATTTCTATATTACATAATATAGAGTTAAGCCATGATGAAATAATACAACAATTGAAACATATTGTAACTTCTTCAAGAGAACTTAAACTATATGTAGATGGCTTAATTGAGAGAAGCATAAAAAATATTTACACTTATTTAAGTGAAAGCAGTTATTATACGCTTCCTGAGACTCTAGATGAATGGAAAAGTATTAGACATTCAAAAACCATCTTCCCAGCTAAATATAAAGGGAAAGATATCCGAATTGTAATACGTCCAAGTGATCAGCAACAAATAATCTTTTATCATGAAGAAGAATTCGAAGCTCTAGATGATACAGAATACCAATTATGGACTGATGATGGAAAAGTCCAAAGACTTATCACTTTAGGAGATTTATTAAAGACCACTGGAATTTCTAAAATTCCTTTAAATAATTTATGGAAGAGTTGAATTCATTGTTTAGAGATATTGAAACTATTAAGTCTACGATTAGCAATAATAATCGTATAAACGTGAAATATGTACACCCAATAATCGAGAATGAAGAATTAGCAAAATGGATTTCTGCTTTCTCAAATGGTGATGGTGGAGATATTATTTTTGGAGTTCAAGATGATGGAGTAAATCTAAATGTTAAAAAGTTTCCCTTTAAAATTGATATGCTTCAAATACAACTTATCCTAGAAGGACAAGTTCAATTAGAATCTGGAAATTTCACTTTTAATGAACATAATTTATTTTATATTTCTATTGCCAAATCAAGTGAATTTATAAAAGTTAATGGAATTCCTTACACAGTCGACAGAGGAGGTAAATTAAAAGAATTGTTAATGAAAAAAGTATTTATTTCATATACTCATAAAGATCGTGATTTCGCAAATATTATAGAGAGGAAATTAAAAGAAACACAAAATATAATAGTAAGTCGTGACATCAACGTTACAGAGTACAGGGATAGCTTAGATGAGTTTATGCAAACTATAAGAGAACATGATTATGTAATTTCAATTGTTACAGATGCATATATAAAGTCTCTAAATTGTATGTATGAAATTACTCAATTGATGAAAGATAATGACTATAAGGAAAAGTTGTTTTTTATTGTTGTTGGAAAAGACGACGCAATATACTTTAAAGATGAAAATCTTTATGAAAACTTTGAAGCGAAAGTTTATAATGTCTACGATAGAATAGACTACATTACTTATTGGGTAAATGAAAAGGAAAAGTTAGAAGGTAAAATAAAATTAGCTAATCTCCCTATTAGCCTAATGGAACATCTAGCTACAGACGTGAGAAAATTAGAATCTGTAATACCATCTATGAATGATTTCATCGCTTTGGTAAGTGATAGAGTAGGTAGATCATTCAAAGAGATGGAACAAAATGAATTCAAGGAAATTTTAAAATCTATAAAATAGAATTTTATTTCTAATAAAGTACCGTACTAATTGAATTAATACAATTAATACGGTACTTTAATGATTTTTAATAATCTATTTAATCAAGTTTAATTCCTTTTAATAAGTCTGCAAATGGATTATTTAATGGTTCTGCTTCTTTCTCCTGCTGCTTCATATATTTCTGTACACTTCGCTTATCTACTTTACCGCCGCCTTCTTTTTTACGACGAGCTTCAAATGCAGATAGCTTCTCACGATGACCGCATTTACATACAAAGATTTGACCATCGCCTTCTCCGCGTAGCTCTAATTTCTTTTTACATTGAGGACAACGAGCATTTGTTACACGTGCTACGTTTTTCTTATGACCACATTCACGATCTTGGCAGACAAGCATTTTTCCTTTCTTGCCATTTACCTCAAGCATCGGTTTACCGCAGTCAGGGCATGATTTAGTTGAGATGTTATCATGCTTGTATTTTTTATCACTTGATTTGATTTCAGCAACTATTTTTTTCGTGTGCTGCTTCATTTCGTTGATAAATACTTCTTTCTTTAATTTACCTTTTGCGATCAACTCTAGTTTTTGTTCCCATTCAGCAGTAGTCGCTGGTGAGCGTAATTCTTCTGGTACTAAATCTAATAATTGGCGACCTTTTGAAGTGATGTAGATATCTTTGCCACCACGTTGCTCAATCATAAATGAATTAAATAATTTATCGATAATATCCGCACGAGTTGCTACAGTACCTAATCCACCAGTTGATTTTAATGTATCAGCTAACTGCTTATCATTCGTTTCTAAATACTTTGTTGGATTTTCCATAGCAGATAACAATGTCGCTTCGTTAAAGCGTGCTGGCGGCTTTGTTTGGCCTGATGTTTGAGCGATTAACTGAACTTCAATTGTTGAACCATTTTCAATTTTCGGGAAAACTTGTTCTTTTAAATCGTCATTCGATTCTTCATCGTCAAAGCGATTTTCATATACTTCTTTCCAGCCTGGTACAGTAATTGTTTTCCCTTTAGCTACGAAGTTTTCATCGCCAATTTTTGCACGTAACGTTAGCTGCTCGTATTCATGGGCAGGGAATAAAACTGCTAAGAAGCGTTTTACGACTAAATCATAAATTTTTCGTTCCTTATCATTAAAGTTTGCAAAATTAACGTACTCTTCTGTCGGGATAATCGCATGGTGATCAGACACCTTAGAATCGTCTACAAACGCTTTAGTTGCTTTTATAGGTTTTGATACTATCTTGTTAGCAAACGGGCGATATTCGCCAATTCCGCACGCTTTAATGCGTTCTGGTAATGTTGCTACGATATCGCTTGAGATAAATCGAGAATCTGTACGTGGGTACGTTAATACTTTATGCTGCTCATAAAGCTTTTGCATAATATTTAACGTTTCCTTTGCTGAATAACCAAAGATTTTATTAGCATCGCGTTGAAGCTCCGTTAAATCGTAAAGACCTGGTGCAAATGACTTCTTAGGTTTGCGTTCTACTTCAATAACTTTTGCGTTGTTATTACCTAATTTTTTAACAATAGTATCAACTTTTTCTTTGTCGAAACTACGGCTGTTGCCTTTTGTATCTTGCCAAGTAAGCTTTAAATTGTCTTTTGTTTTTGCCTCGATACCATAGTAAGTTTGAGGTTTGAAGTTCTTAATTTCATCTTCACGTGCAGCAACCATTGCAACAACTGGTGTTTGTACACGACCACAGTTTAATTGTGCATTAAAACGTGTTGTAAGAGCACGTGTTGCATTTAAGCCGATATACCAATCAGCTTCACTACGTGCGACAGCAGCTTGATATAAGTTGTCATAGTTTTTACCTGGCTTTAAATTCGCGAAGCCATCTTTAATTGCTTTATCTGTTACAGAAGAAATCCATAAACGTTTAATTGGCTTTTTGATGTTGGCTTTTTCAATTATCCAACGTGCTACTAATTCGCCTTCTCTCCCAGCGTCCGTAGCCACGATTATTTCATTAACATCGTTACGAGTTAACTGAGATTTCACTGCATTATATTGTTTTCCTGTTTGCTTCATTACCACTAATTTCATACGTTCAGGCAACATCGGTAAATCTTCTAAATTCCACGTTTTGTACTTTACGTCATACGCTTCTGGATCTGCTAGTGTAACAAGATGTCCCAAAGCCCATGTCACGATATATTTGTCACCTTCTAAAAAACCATTACCTTTTTTCGTACACTTCAATACGTTTGCAATATCGCGTGCAACGGATGGTTTTTCGGCTATTACTAAACTTTTTGCCATTTTTTCATGCTCCTTTACCTACATATGTAGTATTAAATATACCACAAGTAAAGAATTAGATTATGTTGGCTACTCCTACTTAGAAGTGAGAATGGTCATGGCTTGTTTTAAAATTGAAACTTCCTTTTTTAAACGCTCGTTTTCCTTAGAAATTTCAAGATTTGTTTGGTGCTTCGTAGATTCCGTTTTCCCATAAGTTTTAATCCAACTATAAATTGCTGTAGTAGAAATCTTATGCGTATTAGATAAATCCGCAACAGAATGTCCGCTTAAATATAAATTCACAATTTTTCTTTTAAAATCATCTTCGTATTTTTTATAAGTCATTTTAATAGGCTCCCATTGAATTTTTAGATTTGTATAATATTGTATCACCAGTTAGTTTTGATGACTATAGTCGGTCGAATGAGGTGTCACATTTCTTAGTTAATAAACTAAGAGGTGATGACGTGGAAATTTCAAAAGCATTTGGAATCGTTTTACGTAAGCAGAGGAAGGCAGCTAACTTCTCCCAAGAACAGCTGGCTTTGCAGTGTGATTTAGACAGAACTTATATTGGGATGTTAGAGAGAGCAGAGCGGCAGCCTAGTTTGACGACGATTTTTACAATTTGTGCGGTATTGAAAATTGAACCGAATATATTTATTAAAGAGGTCGAGTTGGAAATAGAAAAAAATAACCAACAATATAAATAGAACATTTTGTTGGTTATTTTAAATTAAAAATTTATTATGGCTATAGGTGATTTTATTCGATTTATTTGGATTTACAATACAAAACAGATAACCTTCCCAAACAGCACTTTGGGGATATTAAAAGCCTTTATCCAATCATTTGTGAATAAAGGCTTTTCTTGACTATCAATCTACTTCTTTTAATAATTTTTCAATTTTACCTACACGGTCATTTAATTCATCTACTTGTTTTTGCAAATTAAAGGTCTGCTGCTTTTCAATATTTAATCGTTCCTCTGAACGTTTCGCATTTTTCTTATAAGCTCTGTAAAATAAAATTACTAAAATAATTGGAATTACCATAGATCCTAACATAATGATTGTTGCCACTACATCTCCTATATTTACAATTGTAGCACCATTAGACATTGATTTAATCCTCCATCTTTTTATTTTTTTTAAGAGTAAGTGTTGGTTCTAACTTCGAAATAAGTTCCTCATTAAGCTGCAAATCAAAGGAATTTAGCATATAGTATTTCGCAGCTTTCCCACTCTCTAATAATTCCATATCGCTTGAAACAAGATTCGCATCTTCAAGCTTCTGTAAATGTAAATATAAAAGTGGTCTGCTCATACCAAGCTCTCTAGCAAGTTGACTAACGTATTGTTTACCATTAGACAAAATGCTAATAATTCTTAATCGATGAGGATTAGACAAAGCTTCCAAAAACAAAAGTAATTCATCGCCATTATTAATATGTTTCATATGTAAGTATTTTATTACATATAGTTTATTTTGTCAATATAAGTAAATACATAAGCATTCAAATAAACGTTCCCAAATGAAAGTTTGGAAATGTACTTATAAGCCACAAATACTGTTATATCAGCGCTTGTGGCTTTTATGTTAGAACATACTCTATATAGATTTTTATACAAGCGTTCTAACCGCTGAAATAGCAACATTTTCACTTATTTAGTCTGTTTTACACTATGCATAAAATATTGTATATTCTTTAGCGTATTAATTTGCGGTAATATGGCGATTCACCTATAAGTTTAAATCAAATCTACTGTTTAATTTTTTTATGACATCATTACTTTCATTTTCCTTCATGTTACTTTTCTCGATAGTATCATTATAGGTTTTTAAGGGCTCAGTAAAATTTAAAATCTCATCTGGATTTTGAGGCAGCGGAATAATTTTTGATTTAACATTAGCTGCTCGCAAATTTTCCGAGCGCCCATATAAATGCGGAAAATAACTTTCTGCAACAATTTGATTATATAGAGTTTCAAAATGTACTTTTTGTTCATTGGATTGCTTTAGTTTTTCTTTAGTAATATCAAGCTCCGTTTGAAGTTTTGTTTTATTTGCTTTAAGTGTTTCCACTTGTTTTACATCTTTGTATAAATCGTTAATGATGTTAAGTAGTTTCGCGATTTCATTTTTCAATTCAATTATATTGTCACCATAGTTTTCAAATAACTCATCCACAGTTAGAATTGTAATAATGCCGCCTTCTTTAAGAGAAGGAACATGTACAGGTGCGTTCAATTGATTAATAAAATCTTTCATTCGTCGGCTCCATGTATTCCGACCAATACCAGTTTCCTTTTCTAGATACAAAGCAGTAAGTTTACCATTAGGTGACTTGTACTTTACTTCTAATGCGATTTCCTTTAGCTGTTCATCTGTCCATTGCTGTGGCTTCCCTCGTTTAATTCCGTCCATTTAATACTCCTTCAATTTGAGAGTTTACGCTCGATTTTAGTTCTATAAACTGCTGTAGCTTGCGAGCAGCCGTTTTACGCTCTACTATATTCAAATCATTACCATACCTTTGAGGTAACGAGATTAAACTTTTTAAAAGTGCCAGTACCTCATCAATTTTTTTATCTAATTCTTCAGATTGATAAGAGAGCCACTTGATTGCTTCCTCACTTTCATTTACACTTGGTGCGAAAATGTATTTAGGACAAAATTCGCAAAACTCAATGCATGTATTAGGGAAGTTTTCTTTAAGTTCCATGCAAAAGCCATATTGAATTTTGCCGACATGATTTTTATTTACATTCTTTTTCTCTAAAGAAGACTTATGAACCAGATATTTTTTCCACCCAATAATAGCGGTATCCATTCTATGACTAATATCGCTTTCGAGTTTTAATTGAGTTAATTTGTATACATACGATTGAACAAATGATTTTGTATGACTAAAGTAACTTTGCGTAATTCTTAACTCTGTATGACCAGCTAAAGTAGCTATATTATGCATACTAAAGCCTTGTAAACACATATTAATAATTGCAAAGTGGCGAGTATCGCCAGCTTTAACTCGTTCTAAATCGTATTTTTGGTATTTCCCCTCAACAATCTCTTTATAAAACCTATCCTTTAAATCATTGAAATCTCTTAAATTTAATATTGAATTTTTCTTAGTACCACTATTTTTTGCATTAATATTGAAGATGCCCGAAGGAAATAAGTATTCATTATCTGGGAAAAAATGATTAATTTGATTTTTTGCAGACATTAATAATTTATAAGTCGCTTCATCAATTGTAATTAAATCATAGTGAAGGGAGTTATTAAGTTCACTATTCAAATTTTTAATACGAGGAACAGAAATATGGAACTTTTGATTTTTTTCATCCTTAATTAAGCAGTCCTTCTTAAGCTTTAAAAACTCACTTGGTCGCATAGGTAAAATATTTGTAAGTAACCACCAAATTAAAATTGGCAGATAGGTAATGTTTTCTTTGAGATGGCTATTTTTGAAATAATTATTGATAATATCATCTAACGCTAAAACATCTTGGAAGTTTGGAAGCTCTCTAATCGATTTTTTATAATTAGGCATACTCTCGCATAAATCTAAGATTTCTTGATAGTTCTCGCATCTGTAGAAATCGATAAATATTTTAGTTACCATGATTAAATGATTTCCTAGATATTTATAGTTGTTTATACTTTCTATGAAGAATTCTTTTAGTTTTTCAACATTTTGAAATCCGTTAGAGTACAAAATTACTTTTCTTAGAGATGCTAATTCATCATATACAGTTTTAGCAGCTTTGCCTGAAGAAATTCTGAGCAACGTATAGAATCTCAAATGCAAATTAATATCAGGATAACTAATTAAATTGAATCGCATATGTAAATCTAATTGCGAAAGTGGGTCGAAAATATACCAAATAGGGTCTGTAAAAGAACAATTACGAATTTTATTAATATCAAATAAATCATCGAAAATTTTTTGATAATCTTTCAGAGTATAGTCATTTTGATAAACTTGGCTAATCGATTCTATTTTTGTGAACTCAGATTCATTTAATGTTTTTCTTATCTCCATTTTAATCTCCCTAAATCTCAATTTTATTTGTATTTTCAGTGATAAGAGATTTTATTCTGTCTATTTCTACATAAGCTTTAACGTGCTCTTTTCCGAAATTTTTATTAGCTTCGCTTAAAATCAAGAAACAATGTAACAGGAATCGATTTTCTCTTTTTAATATATTTAGATTTTCAGTAGTATTTATCGTTTCTAATAGCCTTAATAATTCTTGATTTAACTGTATCAATATTAAATTTTGTGGTAATACATATTCACAGTACATACAATTTGTTAATGCTGGGTACTCGCAATTTGGCGCAATTAAGCACTGAGCATGTTCAATCTTTGAAGGCATTGAATGCGTGGCTAGCTGTTCAAATAAAGTACTTATCTCTTCTTGTTTCAGTTGCATCACTTTATGGATAACTTTTATCCTTTTTTCGTAAATTGAGTTCATCACATTGGTTATAGAAATCTCTTGATTAATAGTATGCGGTTCTAAATAATTGAGTGCATATGCAGCCAAAGATTCTACTTCTTTAAGTGAAAAAGATTCCTTTAGTTTTTCAATTTCAATGGTTCTCGTTTCTAGAACTTTATTTTTATAGTCATCAGAAAGGATAAATTTTAGTAATTGATCATAAAGCCACCCAAAATGTCCTCTTCTAAAAAGATTATTTGACACTCTTTCTAGTGAGCCATCTTTACTCATCATTTGAATATAATTTTTTGTACTATCTTCACTTTTATGAGAGCGTGCTGTTTGCGTTAATATAAGAGCTAATTCAGAATCATATGCACTATCTTCAGTAACCGAACCGTATAAATAAGTTGCTATAGAACGGTTCATAATTAGACTACTAAATTTAAAATCAATAAATTGTTCATAATTACTGAAAAATTTCAAGTGTGTAATATACCCCTGAGTGCGTACTTTTCTATATTTACCTTCAATAAACGTATCAAGTTGTAACTCGTCTTCTTTTCGTAAATATTCAGAGCAGACCATTGCATAGGCTAATGGTTTTTCAAGGCTTGCTGGTATTAAAAATGTTAATATTTCACCAGTTTTAGATGCTCTTTTATTTCTAAAAGAAAAGTATATTTGTTTGATAACATGCTGAATTTGCGTATCTGTTAAAGCGAAATTCTCACGTTGCAATTCTTCATATTCAATTTCTAAATCTTTTAAATTTACTATTGGCGTGTTTAAAATCAAATCGCTTCCTCTGATAAAATCGCAACAGAGTAAGGTCGTATAAACCCACATATTTGCATAGTTTCGATTGTTAATACTATGCTGCAAATGAAGTTCAATGTTTTGAACATGTCTATAAATTTGATTAAACATTTCAAGTGAATATATCTCTTTTTCAGACCTAGTATTTTTTTGAACAGCGAGTAACTTATTTTTTAAGGGAATTTTTTTCTGTTCGAATGCATAGTTTATAAATCTTGTGAAAAGTAATCTTTCTTTAGTTTTCAAGAAATCTTCTTTTAAAAATAAATCATTAATTTTATCTGGACTAAGCTTGAAAATATCATCTTCAAGAACTGTAACTAATTTATTATAAAAATTTATAAATTGGCCAATTGTACCTGTTTTATAAGCATTTGAACCAGTCATTTTACTAAAACAAATACGACTATAACCAAAAAATAATTCCTGTGTTTGTTTTAATTTAGGGATTTCTGTTATATCGGCATATAGTTTATTCATTGCATATTCACTATCTACTTCAACTAACTCGTATAAACCTTCTAAATATTTTATATAACGTTCCACTTCTTTTTTTTCAATAAAAACTCTTCTGTCCTTTCTAATAACATTCAACTTAACTGTTGAATTTTTTGGATAAATAGCATTCCGTATAGCATCTGTAGATTTATTTACTAATTGAGCGACTTCTTTAAGTGTATATAGTTCTTTCTCTAACTGAATCATTGTTTATTTCCTTTCCTTACAATTAAATTTGGTATATAACTTTCATGCATAGTCTCTAATTTTTCTTCAATTTTTTGATGAATGCGAGATGTTGAAACCATGTAAGAAAGGGCCGATTCTAGACTTGAATCACCTCTCATATGAGCAATCTCATAAGGGTTACTTGCCTCGTTGGCTACAATGTTTGTAAAAGTTCCTCTGCCAATGTGTGTTGACCATTTTATGTTTTTTAAATGTTGTGCAACGATACGATGATCTATTTGCTCTGAGGTCTCTAGTTGAGAAATAAAGCGATCTTTGCATTTCTCGAAATATTGTCTATAGCTGCGTCCAGACATCGGTTTATCACTCGAGTTTAGGAAAAGAGCGTTTGTTGATTTTGACTGGTAAATATTTAAATGCTTTCTTAATAAAGTTGAGCCCCAACCATTTATATCTAATACAGCTTGAGTGCGTATTTTCTTAACAGATGCATGTTCTTTTAAGTCTGTTCTGAAATTTTGATTTTCTATTTGTAAAATGAATTCTTTGCTTACAAGGGTCTTAGTAATTTGGGTTCTTTTTATGTTAAGTACTTCTGATACACGTAAGCCTCCAAAAATCTGTAGGTAAATTCCTAAAGCTATTCTCGGAGCATGTATAGTTGCAATTTCTAAAAATACAGGTATAAATTCAAATGGAATTACATGCTCAAGTTCTTTCACTTTCTTTTGAGGATAAATTACTTGAAAGGGTGATTGAAAATATACTTTATTCTGCTCAGATATTTGTTCTTTAAATTCTGTAATATCTACTTGGGTAAATATAGATTTTTTGATTCCCCATACATAGAAATGTATTAACGTTCTTTCAGCATCTTTTACAGTATCTTGAGAAACACCTGTTGTCCCCAACCAATTCAAATACATAGTACCCTGGCTAACTGTAAGGTCAATTAGATTATTTATCTTTAGTGCAGGATATCGATGTATTAAGAAGTTAAGAAATTTCACTGTATTTGTTGCGTGTTTCTTCTGTGTATTAAAAGATTTTAGTCCCCATTTATCTATAATGAAATCACTTAAATGATGATTAATATATGTTACTTTCTCAATATTTTTAATAGCAATCAAACAAATATGCTTTTTTTCTTTAACTTTTCCATTTCCATCAACAACGTAGTCAATCCACACAGGGTTTACAAAGAATTTAATGTTTTGGTTCTTATTCTGAAGTTCTACTACATTAGACAATTTAGCCCTCCTAAAAAACTTATTTTTCAGATATTTATGTGCATTTCTATATTGTACACTACTATAGAGATAAGCAGGGCGTGAAGGCGAATTGGTTGCACGTTGGATTTTAGAAAAAATACATTATCGTAAGCCTGTACAACGTTTATGGATTTCATCTGTTACAGATAAAGCTATTAAAGACGGCTTTGCTAATTTAAAGCCTGGCAAAAACTATGAAAACTTATATCAAGCTGCTGTCGCACGTAGTGAGGCGGATTGGTATATTGGTTTAAACGCTACACGTGCCTTAACGACAAAGTTCAATGCTCAATTAAATTGTGGGCGTGTACAAACCCCTGTCGTTGCTATGGTTGCTGCACGTGAAGATGAAATTAAACACTTTAAACCTCAAACGTTTTACGGGATTGAGGCACAAACAACCGATCAATTGAAACTAACATGGCAAGATGCGAAAGGGAATACACGCAGTTTTGATAAAGCCAAAATTGATAAAATTGTACAAGCTATTAGTCATGAATCAGCTAAAGTATCAGAAATTGATAGCAAGCCTAAAAAAACGTTTGCGCCTGGTTTATATGACCTCACAGAATTACAACGTGATGCCAATAAAATCTTTGGCTATTCTGCGAAAGAAACATTAAATATTATGCAAAAACTGTATGAGCAGCATAAGGTGCTAACATACCCTCGTACCGACTCTCGTTTTATTTCAAGTGATATTGTTAGCACATTACCTGAGCGCTTAAAAGCATGTGGTACAGGTGAATATCGCACACTTGCCAATAAAATAGTAACGAAACCTATTAAAGCTAATAAAGCATTTGTTGATAATGCCAAAGTATCTGATCACCATGCCATCATTCCTACAGAGGAATATGTTAACTTAGCAAAATTCACAGATAAAGAGCGTAAAATTTATGATTTAGTCGTAAAACGTTTCTTAGCAGTGCTATATCCTGCACATGAGTTTGAACAATTAACATTGAGAGCAACCATTGGTACAGAAAGCTTTATCGCCAAAGGGAAGACGATTATTGCTGCTGGATGGAAAGAAGTCTATGCCAATCGTTTTGATGATGAAGCATCTACAGACGATATGAAAGAGCAAGTTTTCCCTCGCATTCGCAAAGGGGATACATTAGATATTCGTTTAATTGCACAGACTTCTGGGCAAACTAAACCACCTGCTCGTTTTAATGAAGCAACGTTATTATCCGCAATGGAAAATCCAACAAAGTACTTAGAGACAAACAATCAACAACTCGCAAACACGCTAAAATCTACAGGTGGTTTAGGTACAGTAGCTACACGTGCTGATATTATTGATAAATTATTTAACTCCTTTATGATTGAGCAACGTGGCGGTAAAGACATCTATATTACATCTAAAGGTCGTCAATTATTAGATTTAGTACCAGAAGCCTTACGCTCACCTGCCACAACAGCAGAGTGGGAGCAAAAATTAGAATTGATTGCTAAAGGGCAATTAAAAAAAGAAGTATTTATTAATGAAATGAAACAACACACAAAAAAAATTGTAGCTGATATTAAAGCTAGTGATAAAAAATATAAGCATGACAATATCTCTTCTAAAACTTGTCCTGATTGTGGCAAACCAATGCTTGAGGTAAACAGTAAAAAAGGCAAGATGCTTGTTTGCCAAGATCGCGAATGTGGGCATAAGAAAAATGTCGCTCGTGTGACAAATGCACGTTGTCCACAATGTAAAAAGAAATTGGAATTACGTGGTGAAGGTGATGGACAAATCTTTGTCTGTAAATGTGGCTACCGCGAAAAATTATCTGCATTTGAAGCACGTCGTAAAAAAGAAGGTCGTGGTAAAGTAGATAAACGCAGTGTACAAAAGTTTATGAAACAACAGGAAAAAGAAGCAGAACCGATTAATAATCCATTTGCTGATGCACTTAAAAATTTAAAACTCGATTAGTCAATCGTATAATAACCAAACAGGCACTGACATGTATCATTTGTCAGTGCCTGTTTGTCTTATTTTCAAATGGGGCATTTATACTTGCTCAACCCACTGTTGATATTGTTGTTTTTGTAGCGCATCTGCTAATGTTTGATCCCATTGTTGTTGCAAAACATCCCATACTCTAGCGTAAAATATGCCTTCCTCTTTATGATATAAAACAAAAGATAAGTACGGAATATCATAGATTTGCGGCTCACTGATGTGTAAAACATCTGTAATAACTTCTTGATACTCTGCTTGAGCAGACGTTTGGTTTTGTAATGTTTGCAGGGCTATTTCTGTTGTGAATGGTTGCTCTTTCATATAGGGAAAGAGCGGAGGAAAATCCTCTATGGCTTCTACAGATGGCACCCCAATCTGCACACACTCTCCGTGCCATGGACTATAAAATAGTGCTTGTTGTTGTTCGCTTAATAGCACCTCGAACTCACCACGTTGCAATTGCACTTCACCACGAGCTGTTATTGTATAATATCCTTCTTCACGCTGTATGAGTTGCTCTTGAGCTAATAATTGTAAAATTCCTTCAATAAATAAAGGCTCTACAGCTAATAATTGACTAAACGCTGCCGTATCTTTAAATTTTACACGTTGAATGGTCAACAAAATCATCTTCATTAAAATATCCATCGTTGCGCGCTTTAACGGCTGATACGTTACAGTATATAAATGAAGAGGCAAACTAAATTCGCTACTTTCTATTAAACTGATAGTTAAATCTGTTAATAATTCATTACGGATTAATTGTTGTTTGATATCACTCACTATACTAAAGTCACCTCACTCACTAAACCATTTGCTCGTTCAACTGTTGTTTTTAATGTACTATACATCTCTTTAGTCGCTTGCTGTTTTGCTTTTGTAGTAAACATCTCTGTATTGCCAATTAACATAAGTAGCTGTCTCGCTCGCGATAAGGCAACATTTAAACGTCGATAATCTTTCGCAAAACCCACATCGCCACCTTGCTGCGTATTCCGCACCATGCTCACCATTACAATATCCATTTCCATTCCTTGAAACTTATCTACAGTACCTGTGCGAATGGATAAATGCGGTAAATTCAACGTTTGTACAAGCTTTGTTATACGTTTGACTTGCTCCCCGTAAAAACTAATAACGCCTACACTTTTTTGAGTCTCTTGTGGTAATAATCCGTTTTGTTTGGCTACTGCAGTAGCTTCATTCATTTCGACTAACATATTCTCTACGATATGCAATTCACCTTCATTAAAACGACTCGTACCATTTGTCATACGTTGCTCAAAATACGGCGGCTGTGCGGGCGTATCTATCCACATGAAATGATGTTGTCGTCCAAAATAAGAGGTAGTCAGTTTATGGTCACGTGCTTCATCTGAATTTGTTAAACCGCATTGTAAACCACCTGCTTCATGCGCATAGAAGGGGGCAATGCCTTGCATAATTTGTTCATGCATACGATATTGTATCGCTAGCATTTGTTTATTTGTTGCGGGTAATGACTTAAAGAGACGCTCAAATAGGGATTCCTTTAAAAGTTGAGTTAATTCTTTTTTACCATCAAATGTTGTTTGCTCTTTTGTTAACTGCTCAATCGTCTCTTCTAACGTATCATCACCTAATAACGGTGGAAGTTGATGATGGTCCCCTACTAAAATTACCTTCTTTCCTTTTAACATCGGAAGTAATAATTCGGGTGGTGTAGCCTTTGATACTTCATCAATAATAACGGTATCAAAGTGACGATAACTCTCTGCAAATTCTTTACGTGCAGAGGCTACACAAGTTGTACCGATGACATTGGCATGTGCTACATATAATTCTCTAATTTTATGGACATCTGCGTCAGTTGCCTCTTGTAATAAGGTTAACCATGTTTGCTGTAAGTCATCAAGCACAGGTTGTATCGTCCTTTTTTCGTCTAATAGCTCATACGTATTTTGCGCTTTGGCTAACTGTTGTTCTAATGCTGTAATTACAGATGTAGGGTCTGTTTCTAGTAAGGCTTTCATTTGTTGGATTTGTTGTTCGGCTTGTTTACCTTCTTTTTTTAATTGGCGATATAACTGACGATTATCCTCCGTTTGTTGCTTACATTGCTGAATTTGTGCCTGTAACTCAGCCATTTGATTTTCTTTTGCTTGTAGTCGCTGTAGGCATACTTGAGCATGCATTTCTTGTAATTGTAGTTGCTGTAATTGCTCGTTGCTTTGTGTAAGCTCTACTTGCCATTCATGGTGATCTTTGATGGACAAAGTCGGTTTAGTTAATGTAGCAAGTTGTTGTTCTAGCTGTGTTAATTGTTGTTGTGATGTATTATTTTTCATGAACCGACAATACATCATCTCTTGCTGTAATGTTTTTTCTAATTCTTTTTGCAATTGAGGTAACATTTGGGTGAGCTGTGTCTCTACCTCAGGTAATTTTTGTACACCATTAACTAAAAACTGTCGTATGGCTAAAAAAGCTTGTAACCATTGCCATATTTTTGTTTGCTCCCAATGTTTAATCGCTTGTTGTTCTCTTTGTGCATTAATTGCCTGTAAGCCTAATGTCATTTTTTCATGAGTGAAATACAATGGTACTTGCTGCAAGCGCTTAGCCTCTTGTCGGGCTTTGTCTTGTTTTTGATAAGCGTGAAATAATACTGTCACTGCTTTTTGAATACGCTCTAATAAAGTTTGTTGCTTATTTAATTGTCCATATTGCTTTAATAAGCCACCTAAATAAGATGGTACATATTTAAGTGATAATTCATAATGCATAAAAAAACGTTTAACGTGTTGTGGCGTCGTTAAACGGTGCGTATATTGAAGCGCTTCTTCACATTGTTTGGCACGCACTTCATTGAATTGTTTAGTATGCACAAGTTGGTCATACGCTTGTTTAACTTCAGCATACTCTTTTGCTTGCTCTAGCGCTTGAAGATGTTCAGTTTGTGCGATGATTTGCGCTGTTATTTTATCAAGTGGCGTATGCTGTTTCTGTTCGATTAACTTGTCTAACTCCGGTAGTAATTGTTTAAATTGTTGTTCAGCTTGTTGCTGTGTTGTTTCAATTTGTTGTTTTCGTTCTTTTATTTCTTCAAACTGCTCATTACAACGAGCAATAGTTGCTCGTGCTGCCTGTAACTGTTGCTCGGCTTGTTGTTTATTGGCTAATGCCTGTCTAGCCTCTTGTAGTTGTTGTTGTAGTTGTTCTATCTGCTCTTGTTGTAACTGTAGATCATGTTTTTGTTGTTGAAGGGCCGCTGGTTGGGATTGAATAGCCGCTTCCATTGCTTTTGTCGTTTGCTCTAGCCAATAATAACCTACATTCTCCTCGATAAAAGGGCGTCCCTCTTCTTCAATACTTTCTGTACGACCAAAGCGAAGAATACGTGTTTTCTCATCTTTTAATAGCCGCCCAAGTGCATTATCAACTGCTAAGTTAGACTGAGACGCAATTAAAGTGCGTTCACCTCTCTTAATACTTTGCAAACAAATCTCTGCTATGACCGTCGTTTTACCTGTGCCTGGTGGGCCCTGTATCAAAAAAATATCTTCAGCATTTAAGGCTCCAGTTACTGCAAGCTGTTGAAACTCATTGAGATCATTATGAAAAGTAACTTCCGTTGTTTTAAGTGGGGCTACTTCTGGCTTTTTATCAAATAGCAATTGTTCTAAGTGGGGATTAACTGCTAAACCATCTGCGAGTTGTTGAAATCCTAAACGCAAACGTTGTAGCTGTATCAAAGTAGCTCGGTTACTAAAACGCAACTTTTTATGTTGCAGTAGTTGTTGTTTGCGAGCTAAATGTTGGGCCCTTTTATTGAGCGAAATTGTAATACGTTGTTTGGTCATTCGAACGACCTGCCCAATTTCTTTATGGTCATCCAAACTAACACCAAAGTCTTCTAACTTTTTTAACTGTTTCGTTGTTAAAGTTGGGCAAAATACTGTTAATTGAGTAAAAGATTCGTTAAAGTGAGCGTCTTGATAACGACACGCAATATCGTTTATCTTTTCTTTATCTTCTTGTATTTTTAAATAGCCTTCCCACCCTGCAATACGTTTTTGCACATATTCAGAACGCTCTTTAGCAATAGGTAATTGGTGGAGAGCAGATTTTAAAGTTTGTGTCATTACACCTCGGCGATAATTAGCTGTAATAAACTTAAGCTTAGCACTTAAGCGATAATTGGTTTGTAAGTGGGGATGACGAAATAATCCATCTTGGTGAAAATGAAGCAGCAATAGCCCATCTTCTTTTAACAAACAATGCATAATGATGACAGTAGTTGGCAATACTTTTTCGATGTATGCATTTTCTTGACTACTCATTATTATTTTTAACTTTAATTCATCTGCTTCTTGTCCTTGTTCACGCTCAATATGGGCGGCATAATAACCTTGTATATCAAAAAAATGCTCATTCAATCCTAGTTTCTCGAGCTGTTCTTTAGCATGATTCGTTAAAATTAAGCTACATTGTTGACGCACTATTGCACACCTCCTTTTTTTACAATCATACGTTCTATTCTACCACAGTCTTTAATTAAAAATAAAATAAGGCTATGTGGTCAAATATGGTTTCCACATAGCCTATCATACTGTCATTTAATTTTGATCAATTGCCTCTTTACTTAACGTTGAACTCATTTCACAATACTGTACAAATACGCGCGCTAACTCGCGCAAACGATCATGCACACCATCATCAATAATAGTATTCTCAGCATCAAAATGCGTCGCATGTGTGTAGACATAATTCGGTGTCACTAACGCACGGAAATAATCTAAAATAGGTTTAAGCTGATTTTCAACCACTAAGTGATGTTGGTATGTGCCACCATTTGCTACAATGGATACAGGTTTATAACGCATTGTCTTCGGATGTAACATATCAAAAGCATTTTTTAACACTCCAGGAATTGAACCTTGGAAAATGGGTGTTGCCATGATATAAGCATCCGCTTCTTCAAACTTTTGAACAAGTTTCTTCATATCGTCATTTAATGGCGTGCCATCAACAATCTGGTGCTCATACTCACTGAAATACATAATCTCTAACTCAAAGCTTGGCGCAAGCTCTTGAATATAGCCTTCAATCTCTTGTAAAATCGCGCCCGTTTTACGACCCAATACGGTGCCGTCAACGAGTAAAATTTTCATGATTTATTACCCTCCAAAAGAATTAATAGTATATCTCTATTGTAGCAAAACAAATTCCTAGAAAGTAATAAATCTCTCAAACGCTAATCAAAATCAGTCTTTTGGCGTAGTTTGCTTCTCTCGCTCTTGCTCTAGTCGTTCTTGTATACGAGCCTCTTTAATTGCTGGTGATACTAGACTAATAATACTATCACCATCCTCTACATTACGCACTTTACCATTAACAAAAAAAGACAATGCGCCATCACTGCGTAAGACGAATAGTGGGATTGTAGTATTATCTTTAGCACGCATAAATTGCTCATAGGTGTATTTTTCAGTTACAGATGTACGGCGCAATACATAACCTGCCTCTACTAACTCATTTAAGTGATGGATATCTTGTGTTGCCTCAAACAATAGTTTGCCACCTAAAGATTTACGATAATCATGAGGATTATTCATATGCATAGTCGTTTGATAAATATTTTCGCGCCCTAATTCAGGCACGAAGCTTGAACAAATTAATGCATTATATGCATCATCTGGTGTTGCAACAATCATTTTTTCATAAGGGGTTAAATCTACACTGTACTCTGTTTGCTCTGACAAAACATCTCCAGCTAGGCTTGGGACACCTACCCTTCTCGCATCACGTAATTCTTGCCAGTTGCGATCCATAATCATCACAGGTTTGCCTAAGTCTTGAAGCTCCTTACCTAGTAATGCTGTAAAAGGCGAACCACCTACTAACAATACACCTGCTTCCTTCGTCGCTGTTAAACCTAATTTATCCGCTAACCAACTAATAGAAAAGCCATGTACAATAACTGTAGCAAATACTAAAGCAAGCGTTAATGCTGTTAATAATTGACCGTCCTCATAACCTGCATCTACTAACACTGTAGCAAAAAAACCTGATACCGTTAATGCAACAATACCTCTCGGTGCAATCCAACCAATTAATATCTTTTCATTTACAGGGATGCCTGTATTAATCGTAGCAATAAATATTGATAATGGACGTACAATAAACATCATAGCTAGTACAAATAATAATAAGTGCCAATCTAAAATACTAAGCAACGTATCTAATGACAATGAAGCTGTTAACATTACAAAAACACTTGAGATCAATAATACAGAAACATTCTCTTTAAAATGACGCATATCACGAATTGATGATAGATGCATATTTGCCATAATCATACCCATTGCGGTGACCGCTAATAAACCTGTCTCATGCATGACAGCATCACTTATCGCAAAAGCAATCAAGACAAAAGCAAATACGGTTGGTGATTTTAAATATTCTGGAATAATCCCCCGCTCTAAAATAAGCCCTAACCCAAAGCCTATACCTACACCTAAAATTACAGCGAATAATGACGCTGCGAAGAAAGCCAATAACGCTGTACCAGTAGAGTGCCCATCAAGGAATAACACCACATTAAAAGCAAATAACGCTAATAAAGCACCAAATGGGTCAACCACAATACCTTCCCATTTTAAAATAGAGGCAGGGCGTTCTTTTAATTTAGCTTGACGTAATAATGGGATAATAACAGTTGGCCCCGTTACGATAAATAATCCACCAATTACAAAAGCCACAGGTAAAGATAACCCCGCAAGATAATGGGCAGCTAATGAACCTAAAATCCATGCGACAAATGCTCCCACTGTTGCTATGCGAAAAATCGGTTTACGAAAGCCTCTAATCTCTCTAAAATCTAAACTTAAACTACCTTCAAATAAAATAATCGCTACAGCTAATGAGATGAGCGGATTAAATATCGCACCAAAGCTCTCTGATGGGTCGAATAAATGTAATACAGGGCCCACTAACAATCCTGCAAAAGACATAATTACAATCGCAGGGATATTAAAACGCCACGCTAGCCATTGCGATAAAATGCCTAAAAATACAATTAACGAAATTTGAAATAACAATGAGTCTAACATGTACTCACTTCCTTTCAAGTAAGTTGAAATGTCACTTTATTCTTTTACCCCCGTTTTGACCAATCAAAAGTCTTTTTGTCATCTTCATTTTGTAAAGGTGGCTCAATATTTTGTAGCTCTTGTGACGTATACACTTTAACTTTTTGTACAGGTTGATATAAGGCAATACAACGCATAGCTTGTGCTACTTGCACACCTTCAATCGCTTGATATTTACGTAAAGGCCCTTGTAATAAAGGTTTCATAACTTTTAGCAGGGCAGCGCCACTCTTTTCACCTAGGCGAAATTTAGCTCTTTCTCCGCGTAATAAAGAAGGCCGAATAATGGACAATTGATCAAAATCCATGGCGATTAATGCTTTTTCTACTTTTCCTTTTACACGACTATAATAAAAACGGGAGGCTTCATTTGCGCCCATTGCAGAAATCACTAAAAAATGAGGGATCCCTTTTTTCTTAGCTAGTGAAGCGATTAATAAGGGGTAGGTAAAATCAACACGTTCAAAAGCCACTTTACTACCTGCCGCTTTACGTGTTGTGCCTAAACAACAAAACACTTCATGAGCAAAATCAATATCTCTTGCCTCTATGCGCTCAAAATCTCTCACTTTTATTGTTAGCTTTGGATGACGGTATTGAGGCGCAGTACGCACAATAATCGTAACATCTACGTAGTTATCATCTTCACATAATTGTTGTGTCAATGCTTGACCAACTAAACCTGTAGCACCGACAACAATAGCAGAACGTTTTTTCATGAACTCCACTCCTTTAATATGATGATTGTGTTATGACAAATCCTTACTTATTATTTCGACAGAAGTCGTTTGATTTTCTATATTTGACATGCTATATTTCAACACAGGTTATACTTTACTACCCTATAGGAAAGGAAGTAGAAAAAATAATGAATAAACGTGATATTCAAGCACAAATTGCTGAATTAAAAATGGATTATATAAATTTACAAGGTGACATCGAAAAACTAGAGTCTACAGGTCATAATGACATGGTAGCACAAGCTGAACAGCGTCTTGCAAATATGGAAGAACGCCTAAAAGAACTCAACACACAGCTTGCTTCATTATAAGAGAGAAGAGGAAAAATTATGGCAATATTAACGGTCGAAAAGCTGGAGCACTCCTTTGGCGACCGCACTTTATTTAAAGACGTATCCTTCCGTTTAGTTGAAGGCGATCATATCGGTTTAGTTGGCGCAAATGGCGTTGGGAAATCGACATTAATGGGCATTTTAACAAAACAAATTATTCATGATGCGGGTAAAGTCGAGTGGCTGCCTAATACGCACTATGGTTACTTAGACCAGCATACCGTATTAACAGCTGGGCGCTCAATGCGAGACGTGTTGAATGATGCTTTCCTTCCATTATTTAAAAAAGAAGAAGAATTGAATACCATTACAGCACAAATGGCGGATGCCACGCCTGAAGAACTTGAAAAACTACTTCATGAGATGGCAATGATTCAAGACGCTTTAGATGCAGGTGATTTTTATAACCTTGATAAAAAAGTAGAAGAAATTGCACGTGGCTTAGGATTGGATGCTATCGGCTTAGAGCGAGATGTCGCTACATTATCAGGTGGTCAACGCACAAAAGTATTACTTGCTAAATTATTACTTGAAAAACCTAAAGTATTACTACTTGATGAGCCTACCAACTATCTCGATGAAGAGCATATCCATTGGCTTTCCATGTATTTGAAAAACTATCCTTATGCCTTCTTGTTAATTTCACATGATACAGAGTTTATGAATGGGGTAGTTGATGTTATTTTCCATTTAGAATTCTCAAAACTAACACGTTATACGGCATCTTATGAGAAGTTTTTAGAATTAGCTGAAATGAATAAACGACAACATATTGATGCCTACGAGAAACAACAAGAGTTTATAAAAAAACAAGAAGATTTTATCGCCAAAAACAAAGCGCGTTACTCTACAACAGGTCGTGCCAAGTCACGCCAAAAACAATTAGACCGTATGGAGCGTATTGACCGCCCTGAAACAGCGATGAAACCTGCTTTTGAATTTAAGCAAGCACGTTCATCAGGGCGATTTGTAGTAGAAGCTGATGAGTTATTAATTGGCTATGATAAACCTTTATTACCTCCGCTCACATTTGCTATTGAGCGGGGCGAAAAAATTGCCTTAGTTGGTATGAACGGGATTGGGAAATCTACTTTATTAAAAACGATGCTTGGCAAGATTAAACCGGTAGATGGCAAAGTTGCGCGCGGTGATTTTTTAGTTCCTGCTTACTTTGAACAAGAAGTGAAAGCACCTACAATTACACCTATTGATGATGTGTGGGCGGCATATCCTAGTATGGAGCAAAGCCAAGTACGTGCTGTATTAGCACATGTGGGTTTAAAGAACGAACATATCTCCCGCCCTATGAATCAACTATCTGGTGGCGAACAAGCTAAAGTTCGGCTATGTAAATTATGTATGGATGAAAGTAATTGGCTAATCTTTGACGAACCAACTAATCACCTAGATGTCGATGCTAAAGCTGCCTTGAAACAGGCTATGATCGATTATAAAGGCACAATTGTACTTGTCAGTCACGAACCTGAGTTTTATGAGGGGCTTGTAACAAAAGTATGGGATGTGCAAGATTGGTTCACATCAGGCAAACAAAGTGAATAACATTTCCATAAATAAACGTATTATCATATCAAGTACTTTATTTGTTAAGCTACATTTACTAAAACAGTTGAGTTTAAAACTCGGCTGTTTTTTTGCATCATTACATAAACATTGCATAACTCTTAAAAGCACGTGACTAACGTCTATCGTTTATCTTAGTCATTTTATGTGAATAGTATACGTAATAATAGAAAAGGAGGCCATGCGTTGATTACATTCCATAACGTGTGTAAAACATACGAGAAGCAACACGTCATAAAAGATTTTTCACTCACCATTCATGAAGGCGAACTATTTGTTTTAATCGGGCCGAGTGGTAGTGGTAAAACAACAACAATGAAAATGATTAATCGATTAATCGAACCGACTAAAGGTCATATTACAATTAAAGATAACGATATCGCTACTTTAAACCCTGTAGCATTACGTCGTAACATCGGCTATGTGATCCAACAAATTGGATTGTTGCCCCACTTAACAATCCAAGAAAATGTGAGTCTTGTCCCTCGATTAAAGCAAATGGCGGTTGAAGAATATCACGCACGTGTTCAAGAACTTATGCGTATGGTGGCATTAGAGCCCTCAACATTTGCTGAACGTTATCCGCATGAACTTAGCGGTGGTCAACAACAGCGCATTGGTGTAATACGTGCACTAGCCGCTGACCCTGACATTATTTTAATGGATGAGCCGTTCTCTGCATTAGACCCCATTAGTCGTGAACAATTACAGGATGAATTAATTCGCATACAACAAGAATTAAAGAAAACCATTGTATTTGTTACACATGATATGAACGAGGCTTTAAAGTTAGCAGATCGCGTTGGCATTATGCAAAATGGTCATTTAGTTCAAGTTGATGCACCGCAGCAATTACTGGCACATCCTGCTAATGACTTTGTAAAAACATTTGTTGGTAATCAACATAATGCTATGTTGGCATCGTTACTCCCTATCACACAAATTATGCAACCTGCTCACACGATGTATGCACACCAAACGATTAAAGAGGCACAGACCTTCATGTTGAAGCATCAACTTGACATGCTTATTATTTTAGACCGTCAGGAAATTTATATGGGGAGCGTTACCATTTGGGCAATTTATCAACAACACTACGATCCAGAAACTTTATTACAAGACGTTATACAGTCTACTGTTGCCGTATTATCTCACTCGGCAACAATAGAAGATCTAACTGCATTATTACACGTTCAAACACAACCTATTACCCCTGTTTTAAACCGAGACCAACGTGTAATGGGCGTTATTAATAGTACAGAGGCAGCAGCTTATATCGCTACTCTCTAAGGAGGTCACTATGATTCAGGAAATTTGGTCAGATACTATAGATGTTTTTACTAATCGGTTTCAAACGATTTGGTCTTTACTTATTGAACATGCTTATTTATCTCTTATCGCCATTGCCATCGCCATTTTTATTGCGGTTCCTCTAGGTATTTTTTTAACACGACATGCTAAATTAGCAGAGCCTGTAATCGGTATTGCTTCCATTTTTCAAACAATACCTAGCCTTGCATTATTAGTTTTTCTCGTACCATTTATGGGGACAGGGAAACTACCCGCTATAATTGCACTAACGATTTACGGCATCTTACCGATTTTACGCAACACATATTTAGGCATTAAGGGCGTTGACCAAGCAACTGTAGAAGCTGGTGTTGGTATGGGTATGACGACACGACAAGTGCTATTTATGGTGGAATTACCGTTAGCTTTAGGTGTCATTATGGGGGGGATTCGCACAGCTGCTGTACTCATTGTAGGTGTGGCTACAATTGCTGGTTTAATCGGAGCAGGTGGTTTAGGTGACCTCATTTATCGCGGCTTACAAACATATAACTCAGGTTTGATTTTAGGCGGAGCAATCCCAGCTGCATTATTAGCGATTTTACTAGATTTTTTATTAAAAAAAGTAGAACAGAAAGCTCAGCCAGGCGCTATGTCAAAACGTGCCAAGAAACGCATGTTGATTGGTGGCATAAGCATTGCCACAATCGCAGTGTTATTTACCATAATCTCCTTACTTCCTACTCAACAAAAAGAGATTACAATAACAGGTAAAAGCTTTACTGAACAAGAAATTATGGTTTATATTATGGGACACCTCATAGAAGAGCAAACGGACATTACGGTAAAGTACGAATCTTTTTTAGGTGGTTCATCCCCTGCTTTTGATGGATTACGTAACGGTTCTTATGACGTTTATGTAGAGTATACAGGCACAGGTTTAATGAGTTACCTTAAGGAGCCCGTCATTAATGATCCTGATAAAGCATATGAACATGTAAAAAAAGAATTTAAGGAGAAGTTTAATCTCGTATGGTTACAACCTATAGGTTTTAATAACACTTACACACTCACTGTACGCAATGAGGATGCTAAAAAATATCATCTTGAAAAGATTTCTGACTTACGGGCAAAGGCAGATGACTTTATTTTAGGTTCAGAGCCCGAATTTTTAGAGCGTAAAGACGGCTATGTTGGCATTAAAGAACTTTATGGCATTACTTTTAAAGATGTTAAAGCGATGGACCCAGGCATCATCTATAGTGCAATTAAAAATAAAGATGTCGATATCATTGATGCTTATGCCACAGATGGGCGCATACAAGCTTTTGATTTAAAAATATTAGAAGATGATGAGCAACTTTTCCCTCCCTATTACGCTGCCCCTTTAATTCGTCAAGAAACATTAAATCAATACCCTGAACTAGAAAAAGTATTGAATCAGTTAGCAGGCAAAATATCAAATGAAAAAATGCAAACATTGAATGCCAAAGTAGATATTGATAAACAAGATTATGAAGAAGTAGCGATTGCCTTTTTGAAAGAAGAAGGATTAATTAAATAAACCTTGCACTAACTTACATGATTGTAAGCCATTTTTTAGAAACTTTTATTTATGAAAATGCGTATAAATTAAGGAAGAAGGGAATAATAACCGTAAACCAATGTGAATAAAAAACACATTGACTTACAAGTAGTTTAGTGGTAAGATATAAGTATCGAATAACTGAATTACAAACCTTCAAATTTAATTTATAGAAAGCGAGGAATGAAGAATGACAGTTACAATTTATTCGCAAGCGAGCTGCTCTTCATCCAGAAAAGCATTGAAATGGTTAAAAGAAAATAATATTTCCTTTAAAGAAAAACGTGTAACATCTCAACCTCTAACTTTAAATGAATTTAAAGAGATTTTAAGTATGACAGAAGATGGCACAGACGAAATTATTGCAACTAACTCAAATGACTATAAAAACTTAAACTTAGATATCGATCAACTTTCGATTCAAGAATTATATGAAGTAATCCAAGCGCACCCTCGTATGTTGCGTAGCCCAATCTTAATTGATGAAAAACGTATTCAAGTTGGGTACAATGAAATGGATATTAGACGTTTCATCCCACGTAAGGTGCGTGCATTCGAGCTTCATGCCATGCAACTTGCACAAGAGAGTTAATTAGTTGGAGCTGATTGTAGTGGAGCAAAAAAAACGAGAAACAATTTCCTCTTTATTTGAGATTGCGGCTACATTAGAGCGCAAGTGGACAAATGATTGGAATACACATAATACACTCGGTTTTTCTAAGACGCATATTTTATTATTAGATTTTTTAGCAAACGAGGGGCCTAAACGCCCTTCTGCTATCGCTGAACATTTACAAGTGACATCAGGTGGTGTTACCGTATTAACCACTAAACTATTAAAGTCTGGATTTATCGAAAAAAACCAACAAACGGTAGACCGCCGTGCATCTCAAATTGTGATTACTGAAAAAGGACAAGAGTTATTGGAGCAATCACGCCAACAGATCGAGACTTTAGTCA
The DNA here is from genome assembly GCF_014643595.1 of Lysinibacillus alkalisoli. GTDB lineage: Bacteria > Bacillota > Bacilli > Bacillales_A > Planococcaceae > Metalysinibacillus > Metalysinibacillus alkalisoli. Next base: position 240,055 of record NZ_BMJT01000001.1, on the reverse strand, counting down.
ATAATATGTTTGGTATGTTGAGTTACGAAGAATTAGCTACATTGCGTACTATCTTTACAAAATGTTTAACACCTAAACCGTAAATAAACACCCGCTACTGCTGAATAATCTTTCAGAGATAGCGGGTGTTTATCATTTAATGTAACACTAATTCATAGCGTAAGACAGCTGCACCTTCTTCTATTTGGTGATCTTTATAATAAAAGCCTAACTTCTCCACTAACTTAACAGAGGCTATATTATCAGGATCAATTTTTGCATGCATCGCTTGATAACCTGCACGTGTAGCTTCATGAATAAGTGCCTGAATAATCTCAGTGCCAAAGCCTTGTCGCCACATCTTGTGACTTAATTCATAACCAATCTCTACATACGAAAAATCTGCTGCTACATGATTAAAACCTGCTGAACCTACCGTCTCACCCTCATAAATCACTGCATAGCGAAAAGCAGTAGGTAAATCGTTAATCAGCCGAATCATATGTAGCGCTTCTGCCTCTGTTGAAAATGGCTGAATATTCATATGTCTTGTGACGTCATCATTTGACCAAATGACAAAAAGGGCTTTAGCATCGTCGTCATGTAATTGGCGTAATAATAATCGTGCTGTTTGGATGACTTGTTTCATGTTAGTTTCCCCTACTCTCGCTTTTTTTACAGCTTATCACAATTCCGAAATTTACTAAAATAGAACACTGCTGTGCAAGAAAAGACCTCTTTATCATAAAAAAAACAGCACATTGAGCGCATCAACTGTACTGTTTTTTTCTTTTATTTTAAGCTGGTAAAATGGCTTCTGCTGCTACATGATCAGCCATTAACATTTCTTTTAAACGTGCTTTAGCACGGAATAATCTTGATTTAACTGTGCCAATTGATACTTTCATTACATTCGATATCTCAATTAACGAGTACTGTTCAATATAAAAATACCATAATGTTTTTTGATAAATACCATCAAGTTGTTTCATTTTTTCTTGTACAACAGAACGAATCATATCCTTCTCGACTTGGTCTTCTGTTGATATTTCTTGGTTTGGTACTAAATCTAAAATAGGTACTTCTAATGTTTCTGGTTGGAATGCTACATATTTGCTACGACGCATCGTTTTGCGATAGCGGTCGCGGAATGTATTCATACAAATTGTAGTTAGCCAAGCTTTTATATGTTCAACGTTTTGCATACTTTCTTCATAACGTACAACTTTTACCCAAACTTCTTGCATTAAGTCTTCTGCCTCTGTTGTATTACGTGTTAGTTTAAGGCAAAGATGATAAATGTAACGATTATATTCCTCATAAATTGCTTGTAATTGTGTGTTCATCCTTTAGTGCCCCCGTTCGTTTTACGTTTTCTTTGTTACTTACATTCTCGCAAAAACGAACCTTACTCACTATCGGATTTTCTTTCAATTAGCTTACATTGATGTAAGGTTAAGCACTATCGCTTGTAATGTTTACACATTATCTAAAGCGATAGCAAAATGTTTCTTCAAGGAAAATCTCTATGCTATACTACTAATTAGGACGCAATTTAAAGAAAAGAGGTTTCAACTTATGACAAACTTACAACAACTTGATGCTTATTTTACAGCACATCGTGAGCGCCACTTAGAAGAACTCAATGAATTATTACGCATTCCAAGTATCAGTGCATTATCTGAGCATAAAGAAGATATGGCTACAGCGGCTAACTGGCTAGCACAAGCATTAAAAGATGTACAAATGGAAAACGTAGCGATTTTACCAACAGCTGGGCACCCTGTTGTCTACGGGGAATGGTTACATGCAGAAGGCAAACCAACTGTATTATTTTATGGACATTACGACGTACAACCTGTAGACCCTGTGAATTTATGGGATAGTGCACCTTTTGAACCAACCATTCGTGATAATAAATTATATGCACGTGGGGCTAGTGATGATAAAGGGCAAGTATTTATGCACATTAAAACAATAGAAGCGCTATTTGCTTTACATAAAGAACTACCTATTAATATTAAATTTTTAATTGAAGGCGAAGAAGAAATTGGTAGCCCTAGTTTAACTGCCTTCATTGAAGACAATAAAGAAAAGCTTAACTCAGACTTAATCGTGATTTCAGATACAGGGCTTTATGGGCCTGGTAAACCTGCGATTTGCTACGGCTTACGTGGTTTAACAGGCGTTGAGATTAACGTGCGAGGGGCTAAAGGTGACTTGCATTCTGGTTTATATGGGGGTGGCGTACAAAATGCGATCCATGCCTTAACAGAAGTACTCGCTTCATTTAGAGACGAACACGGTACAATTCAAGTAGAAGGTTTTTATGATGATGTATTACCACTAGCTGATGAAGAACGTGCGGCTTATGCGGCACTCAACTTTGATGAAAATGATATTAAAGAAGAAGTTGGCGTGAACGAACTGTTTGGTGAACAAGGTTACTCATATTTAGAGCAAACGTGGGCACGCCCTACATTAGAAATCAACGGTGTATTTGGCGGATTTGCTGGTGAAGGGATTAAAACGGTACTGCCAGCAGAGGCAGGCGCTAAAATTTCTTGTCGCCTTGTACCTAACCAAGACCCTGAAAAAATTGTAGCGTTATTACGTACACATATCGAAAAACACAAACCAGTTGGGGTTGATATTACCATTACTGAATTTGACAAAGGGCAACCTTACTTAACACCTTTTGACCACCCTGCCATTCAACTTGCAAGTAAATCATATGAGCATGTTTACCAAGTACCTACTGCCTTTATTCGTGGAGGTGGGTCAATCCCGATTGTTGCATCATTCGACCAAATCTTACAAGTGCCAGTGGTATTAATGGGCTTTGGCTTATCTAGCGAAAACTTCCATGCTCCAAATGAACACTTCCATTTAGAGAACTTTGATAAAGGGTTACGTGTTATTGGCGATTACTATACAGCATTAAATCAATTAACACCTGAGGAGTTAAAATAACAAACGCTATGCCATAGCGTACATCTAAAAATAATAAAGTGGTAAGGGGAAGATGTTCATTCCCTTTACCACTTCTTTTTGCTTTACATGTATTTTATGTCATCACATCGTTAATAACGATTTTTTATAATATTTGCGTACATACAAATAACCAGTGAGTTGTAATAGCGCAAACAGCGTAATACTGCCAACAATAATCACAGCACTACTAGTAAATAATTGTTGGGCGAGTAATAGTGCGAGCAATACAAGCATAACAGCTATTACAAATGGCACTAACATTAAAAAAGCGAGTTGATGATTAATAATGCGATGAAACTGTTGTAAAGATAAGCCCATTTTACATAAACTTTTAAATTGCTGGCGCTCCCTATCCACATGCGTGATTAATCTAAAATAAATCATACTTAGTGAGGCTGCGATAAAAATTAATGCTAACATAAAGCCAATATAAAGTGCTAAGTTTTTACTGATACGCTCTGTATTATATAAGCCAACCGCACTAAATAAGCTAGCACGTTCATAAATATTACCTTGCAATACTTGATTTAATGCTCGGTCTTGTTCAATAAACTGTGTCCAATTCTCAAAAGTATAATTTGTGAAAGTCATCGCTGACAAGGTAGCTTTATTTATTTTAGTGTAGTCCTCGTCCTGTAATACTATTAAACGGCTAAAATAACCAGTTGGCGTAATGTTTTTCTCTATCACATTCTTTACAGCTAGTAATGCCTTATCTAATGGCTGTGTCTCGATATCTTTTTGTGGTATTACACCTACATTACCTGCTACAATCGCTACTTCTGACGCCTGTAAATTAATCGGTGACATATGTAATAAAGTAGCAGCTTCATTGTACTGGCTATTTGAAATATAGCCAACACGCTCATCCTCCTCAACTAAAATAGCAAGCTCTTGTTTGGCAAAACCCGGTTGTTGATTTAACTTATCGTCAATTATTGTAAGATGTTGCTGTTCATGCGTATTATCCACGTGTGAAGCATATGTGTAAACGAAAGGATAGTTACTACGTGTATCCTTTGCCACATTCGTTGAAAATAAATACAAAATAATGATGGCAAAAAAAGCACCCAATAATAAGATCGTCACTAAATACATCATCTTAGTGTTAGCTCTCACATCACTCATTAAATTGCTCACTACTAACGGACGAGTCCCTTGCATAAAGCTAGATGACTGCCTAATACGTTGTAAAACACCTTGAATCGATTGATAAAAAACCACATATAAACCACCCAAAAATAGTAAGAATAAGCATAATTGCATAAGTGTATTCTCTTCAATTTGTTGAGGTAGCCATACAATCGTTGCTGGGATACACGCCAACATGCCCATACCTATTAACCATTTCACACGTGAGAAAACCGCTGCCTTTTCCCCTTGTTTATCCCCTTTCACTAATTGAATAATTTGTGTGGTGCGCAACATACGTGGTGAAATAAAAGCTACAATCATAAATAATGTTAAAAATAATAACACCGTTATCCCAATCGCCTTAAATGGCATATAGAAAGCAAAACCGTCAATTTGTAACACTTTACGAGAGAGTAATAAAAAGAGCGGCGAGCAAATCACACCTGCTACAATCGCTGTTACAATTGCACTCACACCTATTATAATATTCTCGTAAAATAGCATACGATGCATCTGTTGCTTAGAAGCTCCGATTAACATAAATAAGCCTAATGTTTTCTTTTTATTATGCATAAAAGCCATAATGGAAAATGTAATAAATATAAAAGAAAATAAATAAACTAAAATGGCGCCTACTGTCATTGATATGGCTAGCATAGAACCATTACTAATCACAGCTAAATCTGGATGAAACATCGACACCGCAAAGGAGAAGAAGATAAAAATCGAAAAAACACTACTCAAAAAATAAGCAATATAAGTCCATTTATCACGTACTACGTTTTTCCACACAATATCATGAAAAGTCATGGGTAACACCACCTAAGAAGGCTAAATTATCTACAATACTTTGGTAAAATTGTTGGCGATTATTTCCTTTGTACACTTCATTATAAAATTCACCATCTTTAATAAAAACGACGCGTTGGCAAAAGCTCGCAACATATGCGTCATGCGTCACCATTAAAATAGTAGTGTTCATGTCTTGATTGACCGTGGTAAATAATTGCATCACATCTTTTACAGATTTGGTGTCTAAATTCCCTGTAGGTTCGTCAGCTAATAATAATGTCGGTTCATGAATAATAGCTCGTGCGATTGCCACACGCTGTGCCTGTCCCCCTGATATTTCAAATGTTCGTTTCGTTAATAAATGTTGTATACCTAAAATAGTAGTCACCTTAGCTAAGCGTTCCATCATTACATCTTGTGCCACACGGTCTAAAGCTAGTGGTAATAAAATATTTTCTTGCACCGTTAACGTGTGAACTAAATTAAAATCTTGAAACACAAAGCCTAATTGCTGACGACGAAAAGCCGCTAATTCCTCCTCTTTCAAGGCATAGGGTGATATTTTATTAATATGAATCGTGCCACCTGTAGGCGCATCTATCGTAGAAATACAGTTTAGTAATGTTGTTTTCCCACTACCTGAGGGGCCCATAATTGCAACAAACTCTCCCTCCTCAACCGATAATGTAATATTTTTCAATGCTTCATAGTTTACTTTTCCGATATATGTTTTATTCATTTTATTCACTTCTAAAATAGCCATAGTAATATCTCCTTTATGCTTAAGTTACATTTATCATATCGAAGCTACACTACTACATACTATCGCCTTACATGTCATGAAGATGACAATTTTGTCATAAAAAAAGATGCTGTTAAGCACCTTTATACGTAATCGTAAATGTTGTCATTTGTTTTGTAGCATTTGTCAATGTAATCGCATGCCCTAGATGAGTAAGCACTTGTTGTGTAATATACAATCCTAAGCCTGTAGACTCTCCGTAATTTCTACCATTCTGTCCTGTATAAAATAAATTAAATATCCTCTTTTCATCTGCGGTATTAATGCCAATGCCTTGGTTTGCAATGGTGATCGTTTCTGGTGTGATATGAATGTGAATGGCTGTGTGCTCATCACTATACTTAATTGCATTAGTGAGTACTTGTATAACCGCTATTTTAAACCACTTCTTATCGGTAACTATGCGATGATCTTCACCTGTTAGCTTAGGGAAAACGGATTTTGCAATAAAAAAATTTTTATGTTCATTCATTATTTCTTTTAAAAGTTGTTTTACAGACACTTCTTCTACGTTTAAGTCTTGCGAAAAATCGGTAAGCCTAATATACGTTAACAATTGTTCTAAACTGTAATGAATCTTCTGCACCTCTTGTTGTATTTTATCTTCATCTACATTACCATTAGCCATTTGTAATAACATATCAATAACAGCGACAGGTGTTTTCACTTGATGTACCCAACTTTGTATTAACATTTGTTGCTCTTTTTGCGATTGTGTTAACGCAACTATTTTTTGATGGTGGGCTAATACTTGTGCCTCAGCCTGCTTAGTGTAAGCTTGTGTAATAACACTTTTTGGTGCGCTAATAATGGCGTCTTCTAACGTATGTAGCGCCGCTATTTTTTCATACATAGGGCGATCTACATAATATCTGATGACTAAATATACACCTAAAATGACAAGGCTTAATATAACAAAATAGCTAATCGAAATCGATAAACCATCCAGCCAATCGTAAAAGACAAAGAGTACAATAAAAGTGCTACAGTAACACAGGATTAATAATAGATGATGTTGTAAAAACAAACGCATTTATACCAGCTCCTTAAGCTTGTAACCCACACCTCTCACTGCCTCAATGTGATAAGGGGCTTGCAACTCTTTTAAACGTTTACGTAAACGAGCAATGTTAACATTTAACGTATTCTCCTCTACAAAACTTTCATCATCCCATAATTTTGTAAGCAGCGTCACACGAGTGACGACTTTTGGTGCCTCCGATAACAACACTTGCGCTAGTGCTGACTCCTTTTGCATTAATGCCACTGCTTGATTGTCATACTGCAGGATAAGTCTCTCCAAATATAAAATTAAACCTTCATATCGAACACTGCGCTCTTGTTGCGCAGCATAATCCCCGTAAATGCGGCGCAAATGCCCTGATATTTTTGCTACTAATACATCTAAGGAAAAAGGCTTCACAATATAATCGTCTGCGCCACTTTCAATCCCCATAATTTGTTCAGCATCTGCTGCACGGGCAGAAGTAATAATAATTGGGCAAGTCAACGTTTGACGCAATTTACGACACCAATAAAAACCATCAAAATACGGTAAATTAATATCTAATAATATAAGATGGGGCTGATACTGTGTGACAGCTTCTTCAATGTCTTGAAATGCAGTAACGACCTGCACATCATAATTATATTTTGTAAGATGTTGGCTCATAAGACTTGCTAATGTCGTATCATCTTCAATAATTGAAATTTTATACATATTCAAAATCCTTTCTTGTAAAATGACAAAAGAGAAATAACAACATTTGTTATTTCTCTTGTCTACATTATATTTTTTTAGTTAGTATTTGACAAATATAATGAAACTTTTCCGCAAATGAGCCGTAAATAATACTATGTTAGATTATCACTCACCAAATAGCGTCATAACTTCTTCCAAAGGCTTACGTTCACGCGCAGCAGGTTGCTCATCAGCATAACCAAACTGTAACATGCACATCACACGCTCGCCATCTTTGGCGCCAATTGCTTCTCTAAACTTAGGCGCATCTAGAAATACTGGCGTTTTCCAGCATGTGCCCACGCCTTGTGCTACTGCTAATAATTGTGCATTTTGTACTAAAGCACTTGCTGCTGCAAAGTCTTCAAGACGCTGTTTTTGACGCATATCTTCAGGTACTAGGACAAAGACAACACCACCTGCTTGTGTAAATTTTTGCATTTGAGTAGTTACTTCCTCTTCAGGGAGTTGCGCCCAATTAGGGATCGTTACATCGCGTAACAAGGTAATGATTTTGTCATAGCGGTCGCCGCCAGCTACAACAAAGCGCCATGGATTGCGCATACCATGATTAGGTGCCCATACCGCATCTTCTAAAATTGAGACAATTTTACTCTCTGGAACACGCTGTCCATTCATTTTTTTGAAGGAACGTCGTTTTTTAATTGCTTCTTGTACAGTTAATGCCATTTTTTCATTACTCCTTTACCAATTCATACTTGTAAGTATACGTGATATCGGGAAGAAAAAGCGAAATGTTTGTTCTTAAGGTCGTTGACGTGATGTTTTAAGTTATGCTATAAAGATACATGGTTTACTTTTCTAACAATAACAATATTATTTAAACATGGAGGTTTAACATGAACAAAAAAGGAATTATCGGCATTATTATTGCTGCAGTTTTATTGATTGGTGGAGGCGCTCTTGCATACACATTTTTAACAAACTCACCTAAAAATGCTTATATGTTAGCTGAAAAAGACGAAATGGAAAGTTGGTCTAAACTCTTTGAAGAGCGCTATAAAGATGAGTTAGACTGGTATGAAAAAGGGCAAAAAGAAAAAAGCGAAAGCACAATGAAAGCTAATGTTACTGTCAACGAAGCATTAGCACAAGAACTTGGTATGGACCCTTCAATCTTATCAATGGTAGAATCAGTTGTTTTAGATTTCAAGTCGAAAAATGATTTAAAAAACAATGTTAGCAATAATGAATTATCTGTAAAATTAGCTGATTCTGAATTAGCAAAACTATTTTTCGGTTTAAATAAACACGATGTGATTGTAGATACCTCTTTAACATCAGGCGTACAAATTAGCGATAAAAAGCTAACAGAATATGTTTCAGCACAGCCTGATATGCAAGATTTTAAAATGGATTTCACAGAATTATTCTCACCAGAAGGCACTACAATGCCACAAGAAGATGTGGACTATTTAACAGCGCATTATGGTAAAATTTTCTTTGACCAGTTAGAAGATAAATCTTTTACATCTAAAAAAGGTGATGTAGAAGTATATGGTAATAAAGTAAAAGCTGAAAACTTAGTCATGACATTAAATAAAGAACAAATTCGTTCTTCAATTGATGCTATTTTAGCTGAAGCATTAAAAGATGAAAAAACAAAAGAAATTATTGAAAATTACTCAAAACGTTCATCGTTTGGATTATCTGATGGCACAGATACTAAAGAATTATTCGACGGTCTAGAACAAGCACGTAAAGATTTAAAAGAGGCTGACTTACCCGAAAAATTAGTCTCTAGTATTTGGGTGAAAGATAAAGTAATCGTAAATCGTGAATTAACAATTTCTGATGCTAATACAACGTTTACAGTAGTAGGTGTACGTGAAGTAAAGAAAAACAATGCTAACTTCAAGTATACAATGGGTGACGGTACAGATGAGGTTGTTATCACTGGTGAGCTTACGTATGATGGTAAAAAAGTAAATGATATGATTGATATTACTTTTGATGACACGGTTATCTCGTATCAAGCAAATGAGGACCGTAAAGATGGCGGCAATATTTTTGAACGCAGTATTTCAATCGAGCCTGGTACTACATTAGAAGATGAAGTAGGCAGTCCCTTCGAAAAAATGGGAATTGTTTGGCAAGGTGATGTGAAGTATGAAAAAGATAAAATGGGTGGCACTCACACATTCTTATTCCGTGCAGACGACTCAGACGCATTTAGTTTACATGTTGATGCTGATACAAAAATCGTCAAAAAAGTAGACCCTATGAAAGCTAGCGAAGATGTTGTTAATTTAAATGACATGACAAATGAAGAAATTGATAGCTACTTTGAAAATGATTTCGCTGAAGAAATTATGAATTTAGTCGGCGGTTTCGGCGCTGGATTTTAATTTAAAGAAGGTGAATCGGTATGTCTCGATTTATTATTCATCATATTAAGCAATTGAAAAGGCAGTGGATTACACTGCCTTTTCTTTTGTTTTTTCCTATTATATTAGTGGGAGCTGTTGCGCTACTTTTTTATAGTTGGATACAACCTGTAACAGAAACGCCATTAACCATTGCTATTGTTGACAACGACCAGTCTGAAGAGACCGTATTGCTCAGTACACTCTTAACCGACTCCAATACATTAGCTGAGCATATTTCAATGATCCAACTCACTACAGATGAGGCTAAAACACAGCTAGCCCAACAAAAGATTATTGGTTATTTATCACTTCCTACCAACTTTACAGAGACACTTTATAATGGTGAGCGTACTAACATTGCCATCACAGCTGACCCTGCCCACCAAAACGAAATACTACTCTTAAAGCAAGTTGTTGATAGGATAGCCAACTATATGAACCTAGCTCAAGCTAATCTATTACTCATTAATGAGACAGCTCATGCTTTGCACTATACAGATGAGACGAGAATATCCCTCATTAAAACCCATTTATTAAGTTACTTTACGCGTTTTTTTGCAAAGGAACAATTTATGCCACATGAAGAAGTTGAAAATATCGCTACCGCAAATCCTGTTAATTATTACATGTTAAGTGTTATATTCTCACTACTAATCATTTGGATTTTTTTATTACAACAGTGGTTATTAAGAGAAACGCCGCAAAGTATCACTTGGCGCTTACGTTTGTACAATGTAGGGCTTATCAAACCACTACTAGCTAAAGCGGCACTATGTTTACTCATACCGCTACCATTAGCCACACTATTTATTTATGTTATGCGAGCATACGCTCAACTCTACTGGCTACCAAGTGACTATGTGAAAATATTCGTCTTATTATTGTGCGTGACGCTTATTTTCTGTTGCCACCTCTTATGTATTGAGTTGTTATGCCAACCTAAAAGAGCCATGCCTTTACAGCTTGTTTATACGCTTTATATTATTATTTCGAGTGGTGCTATTTTACCTTCTGCTTACTTACCTATTCGTATGCCTAGCTACTCTCAACAAGCCTTTGAACAACTGTCTCAAGTCATTTTGTATGAGCGCACATATGCAGAGTTTCTCCCGTTACTTAGCACACTACTTGTCAGTATATTCCTTGGTTTTATGCTACTTAAATGGAAGGAGCGCACATTATGATTGCCATTCGATTACTGCGTTTTCAAAAACAATATTATAGCATTGTGCTTTGGTTAATCTTACCGTTTGTACTTACTCTCTTACTCTCAACCGTACCTAATAAAACGATACCAATTGGCATTGTCGATGAGGATAACAGTGACTTATCACAGCGCTTTATTGAAACATTGCAACAGCAAAAAGCATTCACGGTTATTGAAACAAATTATGCCACTGCATTACAGCAACTCGAGTCGCATCAATTAGATAGTGTCTTTGTTATTGAAAAAAACTTTAAAACACTTGTAACAACACAGCAAAAAGCACGTTTATTAACCAGCATAAGTTCTAATCTTTCACTCTTTCACGAATCAACAAGCAATATTGTTTTAACGACAGCTCTACAGTTAGTAGGGCAATATGCAACGATTGATGTGATCAAAAGCATGCAACCTGATACAGCAATCGACAGTAATGCTTTAATAGCTAAGAGCACTGCCTATATGAAAGAAAAATCTATTTTAACAACATCATTGCACATGACAAATCAAACTGCTGCTCATACTATATCTTCATCATTTTTAATCTGGTCACTCTTTGCTACACTCAGTACCTTGCTGGCTAGTACGTGGCTTATTAAAGAGCATAATACCGCTTTATTATTGCGTGCGCCATTTTCAAATCATACAGTAACATCGTACTTTTTATATCATCTAACGATGTACATGGTATTATTTTTTGTGATGGACTGTCTCGCTCTTTATCAATTTGCTAACATATCATGGGCAAATATAACAATATTATTTGCTTTTCGGTTAACCATAAGTTGTCTTAGTGCTTGTTTAGCTTTATGTTGTCATAGTATTATCCGGTTTTATCAGTACAGTTTACTGTTGATGACACTCTTATTATTTACAAGTGGCTTATGGGTTCCTATGCCTTACCAACTTCAGCTACTTCAGCCACAAATCGCTTTGCTACAACAAAGCATAACGATTTGGCTACCTATTAGTTTACTATCACTAGTGCTTCTCTTAAAGCGAAAGGAGAGAAGGTATGTTAATCATTGATAATGTTTCTAAAAGTTATCGCCATCATCATGTGTTGTCTCACATTAGTTTTGCTGTGCAACAAGGCGAAATCATTGGCTTAGTAGGACGTAATGGTGCTGGTAAAACAACACTGCTTCATATCATTGCTACCTTATTACCACAAGATGAAGGTACCATCACATTATATGATGAAACTGAACGTAAAAAACTGCGTCAGCACATTGGTTTTGTACCACAGGAACTTGCGATTTTTGAAGATATGACAGTGAAAGAAAATATGCTGTTTTTTGCTAACCTCAGCCCTGTCAAAAAAACACAGACTCAATTACGAGCCCTCTGTGAAAAAGTCTCATTACACGTATGGGATGAACCTGTTCGTAAGCTCTCAGGAGGGATGAAACGCAAGCTTAATTTAGCTTTATCCTTAATCCATGACCCTACGTTATTGCTGCTAGATGAGCCTACTGTTGGGATTGATTTAAAATCTAAACTTGAGATTGCGAAAACACTACAACATTTAGCAGAAGAAAATGTCATGATTATTTATATTTCACATGATATGGACGAAATCAAAAATATGTGTCATCGTATTTTAAGCATTGGTGATGACGATTTTTATTATGATTTATTGCAAGAAACAACGCATATTGAAAAAATATAATCGTAAAAAATAAGGGATCAAGGGAAATACTACTTCCCCTGACCCCTTATTTTATTGTTGAAAGTAAGCAACCATTTCCTCTGGATAATCGGTAAAAATACTGGTGACACCTAGTAAGGCCAATTCCTGTGCGTACAGAGCATCATTTACCGTATAGACTCGCACAGTTGCATCATTGCGTACCGCATCAATAATCGGCTTTCTGAAAGCTGTAGGCAATGCCACATGCATCGCTTGTGCTGGAATATGTGTAATATAATTTTCAATATCAATGACCACTGCACTGAATAAGGCTGCTCGATTACTTTGCGGAGCTATACGGGCTAAACGTTGTAACGCTTCATGATCAAATGACGAAATGAGTGTACGTGCTGTTAAATCATGGGCTTCTACTTCTTCCCAAACAAGCTTTTCCATTCCTTCATATGCAAAAACATCTGATTTGAGTTCAATATTGATTTGGTGATTAGTTGTCGCAAATAGCGTTAAAACTTCGCTCAATGTGGGGATTTTTTCGCCAATAAAACCTGCGCCAAACCACCCACCAAAGTCATATTCTTTTAATTGCTTTAAGGTTAGGTCTTTAACAAAGCCTGTGCCATCTGATGTGCGGTCTATTGTTTCATCATGGATGACAACTAACTGTTGATCCTTTGTAAGGTGTACATCTAGCTCTACACCTGTAATGGGCAATTGTGCAGCTGCTTGAAACGCTACTATTGTATTTTCTGGATAGCTTCCTGATGCGCCTCTATGTGCAAAGATCTCCATACTAATCACTCCTTTATCACCTTTACCCGATTTTATTTCCTGCTATTCTTTTTCTTATATAATAATCTGTTTGCTGAGTAATCGTGAAACGGTTTTTTTCATAAATGCGCAATGCCGCTTCATTATCCATTTCTACCATTAATAGTACATTCGTACAGTTCTCTTGTAAGGCATAATGCTTCACCCATGAGATGAGTGCAGTACCAATCCCTTTATGACGCTCACTTTTTTTAACAGCTAGCGCTGATAACCATTGAATACTACCATCTCTTGTTGTCGTTACAGTACCTACTACTTGCTCACCATCATAAGCAACGAATAACATATGACCTGCTGTTGTAGTTGTATAATCAATTAGTTCTACGGACTCCTCATACAAATCACCAAATGCCTCTTCATATAACTCACAAATAGCTGTTCGTTCATTTAAGTAAGGTTTAATTTCATACAGTGGCGTACTTGTTTCTGCTGGTGCTGATAAATAAGCCTCTGAAAAATTATAATAATAGCCTAACCTTGTTAAAAAGCGCTTCTCTTTACCATCTGTGCGTACAGCTAATGCAAGTTCACCCTCACAGCCTCTATCTTCTAAAGCTTCTTGCAAAGCCTCAATCATGGTGCTACCAATACGTAAATTACGATACATAGGCGCTACTACACTAGACCACTCATACGTATTCAAACCAATAATATCCGTAGCACTAGTAACCCCGATTAAAAGGTCTTTATCATCATCATAAGCTAGGATGACAAAGCCTTTACTGTCATATTGAGGCATTAATGATGTCTTTAATGCTTCTTCATAATGTACACCGTCTTCTACGCCAGTTTGTTTCACTAGCGTTAATACTTCTTGATACGTTTGCTCATCAAGCGGAAAAGATGCTGTAATAAACGATATATTCACAAAAAAACTCCTTATTTATTCATTTCGATTTAACATATGCGCATAAATACCATTTTGTTCAATTAATTCTTGCTGTGTACCCGCCTCTACTAGTTGACCTTGTTGCATGACAAATACAACATCTGCATGCTTAATCGTATTGAGACGATGAGCAATGACAAAACTTGTGCGCCCTTTCATTAACACTTCTAATGCTTCTTGAATTTTCATTTCTGTAATCGTATCAATGCTGCTTGTTGCTTCGTCTAGCAATAACACTTTAGGGTCTGCTAATAAAGCGCGAGCGATTGATAACAATTGCTTCTGCCCTTGTGAGATTTCACTACCATCAGAACTTAAATACGTATGATACCCATGTGGTAACGCCTTAATGAATTCATGGGCATTCGCCTTCTTAGCAGCAGCGATCACTTCTTCATCTGTAGCATCTAACTTTCCATAACGTATGTTATTCATCACACTTGTTTCAAACAAGAAGGGATCTTGTAAAACAAATGCCATTTGGTTGCGCAGTGATGTACGAGAAATAGACTTCGCATCTTGACCATCAAATAAAACACTGCCTTGATCTGTATCGTAAAAGCGAGCAATCAATTGCATAATTGTTGTTTTACCCGCTCCTGTTGCACCAACTAAAGCAGCCGTTTGACCTGACTCCACAGTAAAATTCACATCATGTAATATCGTATCACCTGCATGATACGCAAATGTAACATGCTGAAAGGCTACTTCTCCTTGCAACATATGAGGATTACCTTGCTCATCATCTTCAATAGGCTCATCCATAATAGCAAAGACACGCTCAGCTCCTGCGATGGCAGAAAGTACAGTGTTAAATTGATTGGCCAAGTCATTAAGCGGGCGTGTGAACTGACGAGCATACTCTGTAAAAATGACAATAACGCCAACAGTGATATGACCTTTAACCGCTAAAATCCCTCCAACCCCTGCTACAATCGTAAAGCTGACATTATTTAAAACATTCATCACTTTAGGGATATAGCCTGAGTAGGACTGCGCCCAAAAACTGGCACGTTTTAATGCGTTACTGCGCTCTTCAAATTGTTGAATCATACGTTCTTCTTGAGAAAAAGCTTTCACAACACGTTGCCCAGAAATTGTTTCCTCAATCATGCCATTTAACGCACCAACGGCTTTTTGCTGCTCTTTAAATAATTTACCTGTGCGACGTGTAATCCAGCGCATACCATAAAACATGATAGGAATAATTGTCATCGTTAATACCGTTAATAAAGGACTTAAATACAACATGACAACTACAGTACCTGTCAATGTAATAATACTTGAAAACACTTGAATAAATGCGGTATTTAACGTGGCATTCACTGCCTCAATATCATTTGTTGCCCGACTCATTAATTCCCCATGTTGCCTACGATCAAAGAAAGGAATAGGTAATTGTTGAAAATGCGCAAACAAAGCTGTTCGCATACGATAAATGGTTTGCTGTGCAATGCCAATCATCCAATAATTTTGCAAAAACAATGTGAGGGATAATATCACATAAATCACAATCAGGCTCACAATCCACGACATAATACCTGTCGTTGTACCTTGTTCAACGAAATAGTCAATCATCTTACCGATTAAAAATGGCCCTAACAACGTTAATGCTGAGCTAACAACAACAAGTAATAAGACAAGCATTAATAACAAGCGCTGTTCATCTACAATCTGCCATACTCGTTTCAGTGTGCGTTTCCAGTCATTCGCACGTGCTTTCTTTTTCATCGTGCTCGTTTGTTTAATTTCTTCACGTGTTAGTAAAGGTTCATAGCCGAATGGTTTTCGTAAAAAACTCATTCTTCAATCCCCCCTTCTTGTTGCGAGACAATAATTTTTTGATAAAGTGGCGACGTTTGGCTCAACGCTTCATGCGTACCAAAGGCAACCATTTGTCCTTGATCTAACAGTAAAATATGGTCTGCACCCTTTGCTGTTTGAATTTTTTGTGTCACAACAAGCATTGTCGCGTTATGATGCCCTAATGCTTCCCATAAATTTTCTTCTGTTTTAACATCTAATGCACTTGTACTGTCATCTAATAATAAAAAAGAAGCATCTCGTAATAATGCACGTGCAATAGATAGCCGCTGTTTTTGCCCACCTGACAAGTTAACCCCTTTTTGCCCTACGATCGTGTCATACCCTTGAGGAAAGGCATCAATAGAATCGTGAATTTGAGCTTGCGAAGCGGCATGTAACGCTTCATCTAATAAAGCATCCTCTTTACCCCAACGAATATTATCAAAAATAGTCCCTGTAAATAATACAGATTGTTGTGGTACATAACCTATCTTATTACGTAAAGAGGCTAACTCTATTTCTTGAATATTACGACCACCTATTGTAATCTTACCTGCTGTTGGTTCATAAAATCGTGGTATCAATTGCAATAAAGTTGATTTGCCTGAGCCCGTAGCCCCTAATATGGCTAACTTCTCCCCTTCTTTTATCGTAAAGCTAATATGATTTAACGCATAAGGTGCTGCGTCATTATATCTAAAAGCGACATCTTCAAAGACAAGATCACCTGCTGGTAAATCAAAAGGCTGTGTTTTAATATCCTCTGTGCCTTCTTCAATCAACAAAATTTCTTCCATGCGCTCTGCTGAGGCTTTAGCACGCGCAAATAAAATAATAATAAAAACAAATAAGGATAAAATCATCGTAATGCGCATCGTGTAGTTAATCACCGCTACAGCTTCTCCTAGTTGGATATCGCCTGCACCCACATACTTCGCACTAAACCAAATAATACCTAACATCGTCACATTCATAACAAATAACAAGATTGGCATGATGTACTCCATTAAACGCAACGCCTTCATAGAGTCTATTTTTAAATGACTAGCTACTTCATTAAAACGATTTGTTTCATATTTACCGCGCAAATAAGCCTTCACTAAACGAATAGCTTGTAAATTCTCTTGAAGCATGCGGTTAACTCCATCTAAACGTCTTTGCACAGCACTGAACATGCGTATCCCTTTTGTGACCATTACAAATAAAAAAATAGCAATAATAGGCACACTAATTAATAAAATACTAGCCAATTTTGCATTTACATAAAAAGCCATAATAAAACTACCAATGACTGCTAACGGTGCACGCAACATAATACGCAATAACATAAATAATACTTGTTGAACGTTATTTACATCATTTGTTAAACGCGTAATTAATCCGGAGGCAGGGTATTTTATATACGTTGCCATTGTAAAAGACTGTATCTTTTTAAATAAGGCACTGCGCAAGTCAAAAGCAAAACTTTGTGCAACATGAGCCGAAAAATAGGAGTTAACAACACCCGCAATAAAAGAAAATACAGATAACGCCAATAATATTGTCGTCCATTCTACAATCGTTGCTATATCTTGTAATTGAACACCTTGGTCAATAATATTCGCCATAATTAATGGTTGTATTAACTCCACAAACAATTCAAAAAACATTAATACAATCGCAATAACCGCAAACCATTTATAAGGCTTAACATAACGAAACACTGCTTTCATTTTCACACCTCTTGTCTATGCTTTATCCCCTAACAGTGATAAGGCCATCACACTCAACAACATCACCACAATACCTAGCACCTGCCATGTACCAAGCGTTGCCTGAAATACAATGATGGAGATAATCATTGTCGTTAAGGGTTCTATACTAGATAATACACTTGTTTCTACCGGTGTAATATAAGACATACTGCTGAGAAACATGACATAAGCTAAAGTGCTAAACAAGGTTAGGAGTAATAAAATCATTATTATTTTACCATCTTTTAAGAGCAACCATTCATTAGAACGCCAGATTGCTGTCCCCACACCGAGTAGTACACCACTTATTAACATCCCCCATGCCACAACTAATAATACGCCCCACTCCTTCATTAAGCGCGCAGGGTATAGCGTATAAAATGAGAAGCTCAAACCTAAAATGATACCCCAGATTAATGCCTCTTGACTAACTAATAAATGATCAAGAGAGGCATTGGTTAATAATAAAAATAAACCTGCTAACGTGCTTATAATGCCAATCACTTGAAAACGAGGTGGCATTTTTTTCTGGCTAAGTGAGACATATAGCACAATAAAGATGGGTGCTAAAAATTGTAGTAAAGTTGCTACTATAGCATTACTTACTTCAATGGTTGCAGCAAAAGAGTATTGTAGACCTAGCATACCAACAAGGCTAAAAATAAATAATTGCTGTAACCAAATTCTCTGTTGCCAAATACTATTGATACTTTTATCCATCTTAAAAGATAAAAAAATGAGAAGTGCTATTCCTGCAATAATAAGGCGTAAAGCTAAAATAAAGGATACTGTGAGTGCTGTCTCAGCTAGCAGCCACTCCATCATTGGCCCCGTTGCTCCCCATAAGGCAGCTCCTACTACAATAAGGAGTATTCCTTTTAACCTTTGCATTTATACACCATCCTTTCTTATAATGAAAAAGAATAATTCGATATACTTGATAGAATTTCTTTGAAAACCATGACGAAATGATAATTATTATCTATAATTAAAAGAGTCGTATTATAATAAGGAGAATAAAACATGTCGCGAAATCAAAATAATAACATTGTAGATGTGAAATATGTAGATTTACTACCATTACCAACCCTCATAATCAGTGAGGAAGGTACTATAGTTCACTTATCACAATATACCTATCTTATTTTTGGTAACGAAGCAAAACACTTGCTTCAGCAACCAATTATTACAGTAGCCCCTCAATTGTTCCCCTCTATTAATATGGGTGAACTCGAAAGCATGCTAAAGAAACCGAAATTACAACAAATGAAAAATGTACAATTACACGCATTAACACAAGTTTTTCCGAACACAGACCTTTTCATACAACCTTGTGTATTTGAAGACCAATCAAGCATTGCACTTACTTGTGTCACTTCACAAGATACTATTAACAATGCACTACTCTTAAAAGAGTTGTCTGATTTACGCAATGGTATTTATCAAACATTGATGATGGTCACACTGGATGAAGATGGCTTTATTTTAGATGCCAATCAAGCATTCTTACGCGCTAGCCAGTGGACGCCAAAACGCGTAATTGGCAAATCTTTTTGGCAGCTATTCCCTCAAACTACGAATACGTATAAATTACCTGAACAAATTTGGCGCATTTTACAACAAGGTCAAATCTGGCAAGGTGAGGCAGCACTTCTTACAAAGAACGACCAAGAATATTGGGGTGACTTAGTAATCTTCCCTACATTTTGTCCGATTCAACGAGTGCAGCGCTATATTTTAATCGGTCGTGATATTTCTAAAGCAAAAACAGAACTACATAAACTACAAAAGTATGCTTATGTTGATGCTGAAACAGGACTACACAATGCATACTGGTTAGAAAATGAAATTGGTGAATTAGTAGAAGATAAACGAAACTTCTCATTTGTATATTTAAGTATTGATAAATTTTACACATTAAAAGAGATGCATAATACACCATTAGATGAATCCCTTGGTGTAGCTTTTACAGAGCGTTTGAAAACCTATTTCCAAGATAGCATTATTGCTCGTATTAACGAAACTGACTTTGCTTTACTAACGCCATTAAGTGAATGGTTTATTCAAGGTTTCCTTAATTATCTCGATGGCAACCCCATCTATCACGAACAATTTGCGCTACCGATCTCTGTAAGCGGCGGAATCACACGTTTCCCTGCTGAATTTACGACCTATACGCAATTAATGCGCACTTCTTTAGCAACGATTAGTGCTGTACGAGAGGCTGGTGGCAATCAGATTGTAGCACTCTCAGCAGATCGCCATCGTGAATTAAATCGAGCTGCTTTATTAGAGACGAGGCTCTTGAAAGCGCTTGACGAAAAAAATCTCCATGTATTATATCAACCACAAGTAAATACACAAACGCAAAAAATATGCGGTGTAGAAGCACTTGTACGTTGGGATGATGATGTGGTAGGCTCTGTAGCGCCAGGTGAATTAATTCCATTAGCGGAGTCAACAGGTTTAATCCACAACATTGGTAATTATATGCTACGTGAGGCGTGCCAACAAGCCGTATCATGGAAAAAAGCTGGCACGCCTATCACTGTCAGTATTAATGCTTCTGTACGCGAGTTTCGCGATAAAAACATGGCTGATGTCGTTTTACAAACATTAGCAGAAACACGTTGTCCAGCAGAATTAATTCAATTTGAAATCACAGAGAAATTCGCCTTAGAAGCAGAGTTAGTTGGCTCCATTCAAAAACAATTAGAGACATTACAAGAAGCTGGTGTATCTTTTGTATTAGATGATTTTGGTACAGGGTATTCTTCATTCCGTTACTTGCAAATTTTACCGATATCAGCGATTAAAATTGATGATACGTTTATTCAAGCGATTGAAAAATCGGAGAAAACACAGAAGCTTGTTGAAAGTATGATTCAATTAGGTAAAACGCTTGATTTAACAATTGTGGCAGAAGGTGTAGAAACTACTCAACAACTAAAATGGTTACAAACAACAGCTTGTGACATTCTACAAGGTTATGCCATCTGCAAACCGATAGCTGTAGCAGATATTAATAAACGACTATAAAAAAACAGCAAGCGGCTCTTATGCCAGCTTGCTGTTTTTAACATGCTATAACAGTCTTTTATGTTTTTTTCGGACATGCTGAAATCGTGAACGTCCTGAATCACGTGCTTTGAAGATTAACTGCATCAATACCTCTGCAAATGCTAAGCCCATAGCAATAGCACCTGAGATCATAAATGCCTTAAACCCGTATTGAATACTCACCAAATAATCATTTTCCACTGCACTCCGCATCGCATTGTAAGCAATGCCACCAGGCACTAATGGAATAATACCCGATACATTAAAAACAATCATTGGCGTTTTATATTTTTTGGCTAGTACATGGGCAGCGATGGCTACTGCAAATGCTCCTAAAAACGAGGCTTGTACAGGATCAATCTCTCTTTGAATACTCACATAGTAAACTATCCACCCCATAGCTCCTACAATACCACAAAAAAAGACACGTTTAATTGGTACATTAAAAATAATACCGAAACAAGCTGTTGCAATAAAACTCACAATAATTTGTATGATGTAGTCCATAATAGTGACCTCCTAAAAAGATAACACAACAGCTATGCCTGAACCAATGGCAAATGCAGTTAGTACCGTCTCTGCCCCTTTAGCTAAGCCTGACACTAAGTGCCCTGACATTAGATCACGCACCGCTATTGTAATTGGTAAACCAGGCACTAATGGCATGACGGAACCAATAATGATTTTATCCAACTCTGACCCCAATTGAAGATGAACTGCTAAATAGGCTAGTAAACCGACAACAAGAGAGGCTGTAAATTCTGAAAAAAAACGCACTCTTGTGAGATCATGCGCAATCAAGTACGTTAAAAAACCCATTCCACCTGCAATAAAAGCCGCAAAAAAATCTTGCCATATCCCACCAAACATAATCAAAAAACTACCACTTGCTATACAAGCTGCTAATACTTGGAGGTATATTGGTAAAAAATAGTTCGTCTTTTGTATAGTTAACAACTCGTCATATGCTTGTGTTAGTGTTATGCTTTTAGCAGACAATTTTCTAGAGACGGCATTCACTCTTGCTACTTTCTCCAAATCGGTAATGCGTCTTGCTATAGGTGTAATGCGTGTGGATTGGGTTTTACCTACCGTTAACAAAATACCTGTTGACGTCACATAGGTTTGAATATCTGGTATATTTTGAGAATTCGCAATGTGATACATCGTATTTTCAACTCGATAAACTTCTGCGCCACTTTCAATCATAATCTGACCTACTAATTGTAAACAATCCATTAGCAATTCATTGGTTGATACTTCACTCAACTTTGGCATCCCCCTTTATCAATTCATTACATTTTTTATAAATAAGTCAACTTTTTATCCAAACTATGCGTCTATACAAATAGAACAATTACATAAGGAAGGAGTTTATTTACCATGCAATCTAGAAAACGCAAAAGCAAGCCATTTGTTAAACTTACGCTGCTTGCCATTATTGCAGCATTATGTGCTGTTGGCATCTTTTTTATGTTCTCCAACAATAATAAACAAGAAGCCAAAATGAAAAAAGAAAAACCGAATACTATTACAACAGAGGCTTCATCATACGAAGGCATTGAAATCGTCACTGATCAAGCTAAGAGCAAGAAGACACCTTATACATTACAATATCCAAAAACGACAAATGATGCGTTTAACAAAGAGATTGCCAACCATGTGCTAAAAATGAAAAGAACCTATTTAGCCGAACTCGAAAAACAAAACAATACAACGGAGGAAGACCGCCCATCTTTAACTTTGGACGTAAAAACATTACCTTATAAAGATCGTTATTTCTCCTTCATTTTAACAAATACTTCGTACACAGGAAATGGCAATGAAAAGACATCCATTAAAACGTATGTATTTGATAAAGAAACAAATAAACCTATCACACTTCAAAACATGTTAAATGACAATGAAGACTATTTACAGCTACTTGCTGAAAATGTTAATCAACAATTAACAAATGACGAAGAACTTAAAAGTTTAATGCTTGAGGATAAGGTAGCCTTAATTACTGAGCCAGATTGGAAAAACTTTGAGCGATTTAGTATTTCAGATGATGCCTTACAATTTTATTATAATGAGTATGAAATTACAGCGAGTGCAGCAACACCTACTGTATCCATTCCTTTAAATTTTGTAAACCCCATCTTATTACCTGACTTACAATCTCCTGAAACACTGTCAAAAAACATTTTATCCCCACCTATACGTGAATTAAGCCCTGATGGAAAATATGTGGCGCTAACGTTTGATGATGGTCCTGAAAAAGGTGTGACTGACCGCGTGCTTGATACATTAGATAAATATAATGCTAAAGCAACTTTCTTCCTATTAGGTAATCGTGTACAAGTGAATCCTGAGCTTGTAAAAGAAGAGTTAAAACGTGGACATGAGATTGGCAATCACTCGTGGAGCCACCCTGTATTAACTAACTTAACAGGTGAACAAGTCCAAAAAGAAGTAAATGATACAGTTTCAGTTATTGAGCAAGCTATTGGACAAAAGCCAACTGTCTTTAGACCGCCATATGGTGCAATTAACGATGCGGTAAAATCGCATATTGATGTACCTGTTATCTTATGGTCGATTGACACATTAGATTGGAAAAATCGCAACGCGTCACAGTTATTGCCTTCTGTACAAAATGCTATGCATAATCGTGCTGTTATTTTAATGCATGACATTCATCCATCAACGGCTGATGGTTTAGATAGTGTATTAGCTTATTTAAGTGGCCAAGGCTACGAATTTGTCACTATCTCCGAGTTAGAAGAATTAAAACGACGTATGGCACAACAATAAAACAGTAAGGTGAGGCAAATTTACAATTGCCTCACCTTTTTTCATCACGTTGTAATAGCGCCAAACGATACAGTATTAACCCTCTTACTAATACATTTTCAGGTTGTTTGTGGATTTACCCTCTTTTTTATAGCCAAATATTATGTTACAATTACGCAATATATTGCATATTACGAAAGGAGCATGACGTATGCCTATTCCTTCAAACACAAAAAAAATAACTCGCTTATCTGCTAAAGACATTGCATTACAACAACTACAACAATGGATTATTGATGGCACTTTACAGCCTGATGAAAAAATTAATGACATTGCATTAGCTCAAGCCATTGGCGTCAGTCGTACTCCTGTCAGAGAAGCGCTACAAATTTTAGCCTTATCTGGCTTAGTTGAAGCAATACCAGGTCAGAAAACTAAAATTGCAAGCATTCGTGTTGAAGATATTCAAACGATGTATGAGACGATGGTTGGCTTACAAATTATTGTAGCTAAACAAGCACTCCCTCAACTCAATGACCAACATATCGTTACACTCCGACAACTAAATAAAGCTTTTGAAGATGCATTAGTTGAAAAAGACACAAAAAAAGCGATGCAAGCAGATGCTGCTTTCCATCACTATATTACGGATCTAGCTCAAAACCCTTATATTACTCCTGCACTTACTACAATTGATCTACATATTCAACGATTAGAATATGTATTTTTCCAAAAATTGAATGATGATTTACAATCGGTGCAAGAACATGAGCACTTAATTGATGCATTGCAAAGTAACAATAATAATGATATTGAAAAAATCATTCGCTTAAATTGGCTTCGTCCTATGGCACAAATTCAACACTACTTCAATCATTAGGAGGCATATTATGCATATTAGTGGACGAGTAAAGGGCATGATTATGGTGGTAATTGGGGCTAGCCTTTGGGGGTTATCTGGTACTGCTGCACAAATTTTATTCCAGCAAGAACAGTTATCAACAGAATGGCTTGTCACGATACGATTATTACTTTCAGGTCTTATTTTATTACTCTTTGCCTTCTTTAGTTCTAACCGTCATGAAATATACGTTATTTGGCAAAATAAGAAAACTGCTTTCCAGCTCATTCTTTTTGGACTGTTAGGCATGTTAGGCGTACAGTACACATATTTTGCATCCATTGCAGAAGGAAATGCCGCAGTAGCTACCATTTTACAATATTTAGCACCCTTATTTATTACAGTGTACTTACTGATTAAGTTTAAATCACCGCCTTCTAAATTAGATATTTTTGTATTATTTTTCGCTACATTTGGCACATTTTTATTATTAACAAATGGCTCCTTACACAATTTCATGGTCTCCACACCAGCTATTATTTGGGGCGTATTATCGGGTTTATCTTTAGCATTTTATACACTTTATTCAAAAGATTTACTCACCTTATGGTCATCTAGTGTACTAGTAGGTTGGGGAATGATTATTGGGGGAATGGGCATGATTATACTTCAAGCTCTTACAACGAGACGCTTTATCTTATTTTCTGACACCCCACAACTGCACTTAACTACTTTATTACTTATTGGGTTTGTTGTATTATTTGGCACACTTATTGCCTTCTATCTCTTTTTAGATAGCATACGCTATATTTCACCTAAAGAAACTACATTGCTAGGCTGTACAGAGCCTTTAGCAGCTATTATTTCCTCTGTTATTATACTGCACACACCCTTTTTATTATGGCAAATGGTAGGTGCAGCCATCATTATTCTCGTTGTACTTGTCCTAAGTTTATTTCCTCAAGTTCAAGAACAAGACGTATAAAAAAGAAGGCATCGCAAAAGCGAACTGCCTTCTTTTAGTCATTATCCTTTTACAATCATTGATGAGCGGTGGATGGTCTCTTTAATATGAATATTACGTTTAGCCATTTCTTCAATATAGGCTTGACCAGGTACAACTTTTTCTGGCGCATTTACACCGCGTTCTTCAATCAAACCGTTACCGACCATTTGCGCAACAATTGAAATAGAGCTTGCCGTTGCCTTAGCCATAGCTGTTTCTTCGCTCTCAGCACTACGTTGTAGGACGAGCTCGTATTCATTTGTTACTTGTTGCTCTGCTTGCTCACCTGTAACAAGTACACGTACCAATAATACATCTGCTTTTTTGCCTGCTTCTAACTTTTTACTTAAAGCTTCACGCACAACTTTACGTACATTGACACTCTTACCATCAATTTTTACACTGTTTGAAATATCAAATAACCCTAAATCAACAAGTAATTTCATTTTTTCTGCATGGCCTTTATAGCGAATTGTTTTATAGGTTAACGTCTTTACACCTGGGAAAGAGTCGGCTAATGTCGAGATGCCCCCTGCTGTGTAAAAGGCTTCCAATACGCCTAATTCGTCAAAATAAATGCCTTCACAACCTGACATGGATGGATATTCTTGTTCTTTCCATTTATAAATGGCTTTTGCTGTGCCACTATAGTAATCTAACATGCGTTCAATCGAGAATACTTCAATATAATCAATTGGTGGCACAGGCTCAACTGGAATATCACCTGCATATAATTTAATTTCAGTAACTTCATCTAAACGAGAAGCACCATAACCTGTTAAAATATTTGTCATACCTGGCGTTACACCTAGCTCTGGAATAATGGTTACACCTGCCGCTTTTGCCGCTTCATCCAAATCAAAAACAGCTTGTGTTGCACCTGCCATTGCGCCACCTAAATCCACAATATGCACGCCAGCGTCAATAGCTAAGCGAGCCATGCGTTCATTGTGCGAATAAAACATGGCATTAATCACAACAGCGCCTTGCATCAGCACTTCTTTTAAGGCATCATCATTTTCGAAGCGAAGCTCAATGGATTGTAACTTTTCACTTGCAATACTATCGGCAACAAATTTTGCTTTTTCGTTGTCGGCATCTACCAGTAACACTTCTGTTACTCCATTACTTCGGACTAAATCTTTAGCAATCGCCTTCCCCATAAATCCTGCACCTAATAAAATGACTTTCATATTATCCATCCCCTTTCAAAGCCTTTATGACATATTCACCTTTATTATATATCATTTGTGCTACTTTACGCATCTTTTATCAGAAATTATTTATTTTTCTAATAATTTGAACCAAAAGAAAAAGACTGCCTAATATAGGCAATCTTTTAAACAAGTAAAATGATAGCAATGATGATTGCTAAGCCAATGCGGTAGTACGCAAATGGTTTTAACTTTACTTTATTAATTAATGCTAGGAAGAATTTAATTGATAGTAAAGCAAAAACAAATGAACTAATAAATCCTACAATATAGAAATTTAAATAATCCATTGATAAATGTTCCCAGTTTTTTAAGACAGATACTAAACTCGCACCCGCCATAATTGGCACAGCCATAATAAAAGTAAAGTCGGCTGCTGTTTTATGGTTCATACCAAATAATACACCACCAGAAATCGTTGCACCTGAGCGCGAAAACCCTGGCCATAATGATAGACATTGTACAAGCCCGACTTTAAATGCTAAACCATATGTCAGTTGATCTAAAGATGTAATAGGTGGGTTTTTTGGTCCAAATTTATCTGCTGCTAACATGAGGAAGGCCCCTGCTACTAACGCAATAATAACTGTTACCACACCAAATAAATTATCATCAATAAAATCTTTTAAAGCAAAGCCAACAATTGTCGCTGGAAGCATACCTACGATTACGTGTAATAAGTTAAATCGTTTCATCATGGGTTGCCCATCAATTTTGTAAAGCCCTATTAGACTGAATAGGCGCTTCCACATTACAACAACTACTGCTAATATGGAACCTAATTGCACCACAATTTTGAATGTATTAGCAGGATACTTCCCTAAAAACTCTTCTGTCTTCAGCCACATGTCATCAACAATAATCATATGTCCAGTAGAAGAAACTGGTGCAAACTCTGTCATACCTTCTACAAAACCAAGTATGAGTGCTTTCAGTAATTCTATAATTTCCACAGTGTCACCTTTCCTTTTTAAGTCATCCACTTATCATAACGTTTTGTTAAATGACAAGTTGCTTTTTCACGCTTTTTAGTATAACACACCTCTTAACTACATATTATTGTATTCTCATTCGTCTCTCACTGCTTGCTTTTAAGATGACAAAATCAAAAAATAGGTGACAAAATCGTCACCTACTGCACATTTTTCGTATGCACGCCAATATTCTCCATAATCTCAAGCATAATTTGTGCCAAGTCATCCTTTGCTAATAAACGATCATCTTCTTGGTTATGCGCTTTTAACACATTTACCTCATTATTGAGTCGTTCCATCTTTTGGTCTAATTGTGAAGCCGCAATAGCCGCCTCATGCAACTCATCCGTTAAATAACTTGGTACTTGTTTATTATACTTATAATAAATTTTATGCTCTAAACTTGCCCAAAAGTCCATAGCAATTGTTCTAATTTGCATTTCAACGTATACTTTTTCCATGCGGTCCGACATAAATACAGGCACTTTCATAATGACATGTAAACTTTGATAACCATTTGGTTTAGGTTGTTTAATATAATCTTTTACTTCAACAATCTCAATGTCTGTTTGTCTTTTTATCATATCGAAGACACGATAAATATCAGATACAAACGAGCAAATAATCCGAATGCCTGCAATATCACGAATGTTCTCTTTAATCTCTTGTAAACTCAACCCTACTTTTTGTTTAGCTACCTTCTTAAACAAACTTTCTGGCGATTTCACACGTGTATTTACATGTTCAATTGGGCTACTCTCATGTGTTAAACGAAACTCTTCTTGTAAAATATTTATTTTAGTTGTAATTTCATCTAAAGCAAACTTATAAGCCATTGAAAAGCGTGTCAACTCTGCTCTTAATTGTGTAATTTCATTACGAGAAATAATTGGTGTCACGTTTTACTCATCCTCTTCTATCATTTGTTTCTTCATTTTATTGTGTAATGTCTCCGATCAAATAGCAAGGCGAAAGTAAAACAATGATTGTTCTTTGAAATAGAAAAAAACAGACCTTTCTCTAATCTACAGAGAAAGGTCTGTTTGACTTTATGTGAGTGAGTTCCATGTATAACCCACCGCCATAAAAATAAAGAAACTACAAAACATCACAATATTTAATACCATCAAAATGTAATTTTTACTCATCAAAGCTAAAATGGCACCTACTAAACCTAAAAGAAATGTGCTTAAAAATAAAGGGCTAGCTACTTGAAAAACAAGATTAGGTACCCATGCAAGTACAGCTAAAATAAAGCAAACCCACGATAATTTAGTTTTATCCAATTAGGAAAACACCTCCTTTAGTTTAACATCTATTTACTAACATTTGAGCTTGGAAATATGCTTTCACAGCTAATGCTACACCTTTTTCAACTGCTCCCATGTTTTTATAATGCAAGTTAATATTAGCAATTAATCGGCGATCACTGCCACAATCAAAGTAGCCATATTTAGCATAATCTTTGTCGTGTAGCATGCAGGAATAGTCTAACAAATCTTTGGGCTGCCCGCCGCCATGGCCTGGTCCACACCAATTACCCCATATAGGTAATGATAATTCTGGAATCATCATTACATCATTTGAAGTGCTTACTGTATTTTTATATGCACTATTAATGGTATTGATATTTTCTCCAATTGATAAGATAAAATCAGATTGCCCATCTAAAATAGCTTGTTCCATGTTAAACTTCACTTCTTTGCCTTCACTAACAACGTATTTATTCACTTCATTCTCTATTTGATTCATATCGCTAAATTCATTGATTTCTGTCATTGCATTTGCAAAATTCGGAAAGCTAGTTCCTAACATCATGATAACCATAAGTAAATATAGAACCTTCAGATTTCTCTTCAACCTAAACGCCTCTTTTCCCTTTTTTATACATCGATGTAAATTAATTATTGATTAACTTTTTCTGTTTGTCAAATTTATCCTTGCTACTATTATAGAAAAACACTATAATTACTAACGTAGTAATTTAGTAAATTACTAAAATGAAAGGATGTTATTTTATTATGAAAATACCAACACATTTAAAACATAAACCTGTGATTATAGCCGAGAACTACGCTAATATTGATGGCCGCCATGCATATGATACAGATGCACAAGGCCTATCTTTAGGGCTTGCTCAGTGGAACGACCGAGGCAAAGTAGATATTTCCGCTAAAGTTTGGCGTCATACAGGTGGCAAATGGTCACGTCAATCAGAAGAATTACCTCTACACCGCGTATTGGATTTAGCAATTTTAGTATGTGAGAGCCAATTATACTTTCAAGATGCGTATCGTTATGATGGCTTATATGATGAAAATAATACTGTGATTAAGCGCGTTGGCTTACAAGGCGATGCAATGACTATGGAAGTTTGTACAGAGAATGAACAAATTAAAGAAGATATTCAATTATTTAATCAAGCATTAAGCGAAGATGGCGAGTTAATTGGTGAACGTCTTCGCACATTATCAAATATTTTAAAAGAAATGGGTTATTAAAACCTACGAGGCTAATTTATGAACGAACAATTATTACAAAATGACCAAGCATTACGCAAAGCTTTTATTGGATTTTTAGTACCTGTAATGTTGGCAAATGTTTTACAGTCACTTGGACAAGTGTTTGCGATGTTTTTAGTGGGACGTAACTTAGGTGTAGAGGCGTTAGCCGCCATCTCGGCATTCTTTCCGTTCTTTTTCTTTTTAATGGCATTTGCCATTGGGATTGGTTCAGGCAGCTCTATTTTAGTTGGACAAACCTTTGGGGCTGGTAACCATGAAAAAATGAAGGAAGTCGTTGGGGTTACACTTGCTTTTACTACGATTTTGTCTATTGTTGTAGCCATTTTTGGTGGTTTCTTTATTGAATGGATTTTACGTGTCATGCACACACCGGACAATATTTTTGCGATTAGTGTCAGTTATGCTCGCATTTTATTCTTCACTTTACCTATTATGTTTTGGTATTTCGTATATACTACTTTTATGCGTGGTGTAGGTGACTCTAAAACACCTTTTATTTTTTTAGTCATTAGTGTGCTATTGAATATCTCATTTTTACCACCTTTATTATTTGGCTGGTTTGGCTTACCTCAGTTTGGTTTAAACGGGGCTGCGTATGCCTCTGTCTTATCCAATTTTGTCACCATGATTTTACTATTGACTTATTTACACAAGACTAAACATATTTTACGCTTGGATGCTTCTATCCTTAAGCACTTTAAAATAAAGAAAGATATTTTACAGTCATTATTAAAATTAGCCATACCTGCAAGTATTAGTATGGTAGCCATTTCAGTGGCTGAAATTGCTGTTATTGGCTTTGTTAATCGTTATGGCTCTGACGCTACCGCTGCTTATGGTGTGGTAAATCAAGTCGGCAGTTATGCACAAGTGCCTGCTATGAGTATTGCGATTGCTACTTCCGTCTTTGTAGCACAAGCATTAGGAGCAAACTCTACAGATATGATAAAGAAAGTGCGTCAAATTGGTGTGCGCATTAATTATATTTTCGGTGGCGCAATTGTGTTACTCATGTACCTTTTTGCAGAACCTATTTTGCAATTATTTATTGATTCACCTGATACGGTGGCCATTGCTAAAAACTATTTATTTATTACATTTTGGAGTTATATTATTTTTGGTCATACACAAACCGTCTCTGCCACCATGCGCGCTACTGGCGTTGTATTATGGCCTACGATATTCCTTGTCATTGCCATTTGGGCTATTCAAGTACCAACCGCATACTTGTTATCCCAATACACTACCTTAGATTTAAATGGTGTGTGGATTGCTTATCCTGTTGCCTTTTGTGCAAACTTTATTATGCAGTTTGCCTACTTTAAACTAGGCTGGCAAAAACGCACATTAAAAGCCATGCTTAGCGAACATTAATAAATTAAGCCACACGCCAGTGTGGTTTTTTTCATATGTTGTCACAAATGGTATACTACTACTAAAAAAGAAAGGAGCATAGGATGACAATTGCCATTAGTATTATCGCTTTATTATTATTTATTGGTGCTATTTTAGCATTTTTTGGTGGCATTATTTATTTTGGGTTTGCAGGGTTCTTCACATTATTTGGTGTACAATATGATTCTGGTTGGTCGTTACTCTTATTTTTATTGATTTATATGATTGTAGATGCGATCTTTGATATTTTGGTCATACCCTTTATGATGATGACTGTTGTTTTTAGGCGCAACCCTAAACTAGCAACAGCGCTGCGTATTTTACTTAAATTAATATTTGCTTGGGCAGCTTTACATACTGTAGACGAGATGATG
Organism: Lysinibacillus alkalisoli; assembly: GCF_014643595.1. Lineage (GTDB taxonomy): Bacteria > Bacillota > Bacilli > Bacillales_A > Planococcaceae > Metalysinibacillus > Metalysinibacillus alkalisoli. The sequence continues at coordinate 207,945 of NZ_BMJT01000001.1, read as the reverse complement.
AGTAGTATTGATATTCCGACACGCACTGAAATTATTTTAGTTTTAGTCCTATTTTTATTTGAATTGGCAACAGATGACCGTAAAATGCAAAAGTTAAAGCGCAATAACAATAAAGCATGACTCATAAGCTAAAAAAATGTTAGACCGACTGTATTTTCGGCCTAACATTTTTCTTTATGGAAAAGTAACAAGCTATTTAAAATCAGTGAGTCTGCTTAAACTACTTATTGGCGCATTATAACTATTTAGGTAAAATCACGCGGAATATCGTGCCATTGCGGCTAGACAAAATGGAGATATTACCGCCATGTAAAGCAATCAGTTGTTTTGTAATGGCTAAGCCTAAACCTGTGCCGCTAACATCATCTGTCGTATTCGTCCCTCGATAATAACGCTCAAACAGATTATCGAGCTCTTGTTGAGGGATACCTGGCCCATAATCACGCACATTCACAATTATGGCATTTGCTTCTTGTGAAGCCGTAATAAGCACCTTAGTTTGTTCAGGTGTATGCTTTTTAGCATTATTGACTAGGTTATCAAAAATACGTTGTAATAATACTTTATCCGCTTCAATTTTATAGGCAACATCAATTAACACATCAACATCCTCATCATCAAACTGTTGCATCCACTCTTGTAAGTCAATGCGCTCTCTTGTCAAGGTGACAGCACCATTTTTTAGTTGATACGTATAAGTAAGGTCTTGAATCAAAGCATCCATATAGAGGGCTTTTTCCTGCATGACGGCTGCAAATTGATGTATTTCTTCTTGCGTCCATTCATAATCTGAATTTAACATAGCTGAATAACCTAAAATTGAGCTCAATGGCGTTTTTAAATCGTGAGACAATCCTGTAATCCACTCTTCTCGTAATTGTTCACTACCTTTAATCTGACGTTCATTGAACGAGAGACGCTCCGCTAAATTATTCAAAGATTCATCCACAGGCTGAAATAATACATACTTACGTTTCATACGATTGTTGCGTGAATTATATAAAAAATTTTTTTCTGGTTTACTATAATCAAAACGCGCCAACCGCTCAATACGTGAAATAAGATAAATAACAGGACGCACAAACTGACGTGAAATACTGATGGATAATAAAATCACACCAAATAGTAATAATAAATGCATCACAAGAAAAGCTAATGCCATGATTTTAATCACTCGCACCATAGTATCATCAAATGAGCGATACAATTCATTTGGCTGACGTAGCACAATCGTTTCATTGTCCAAATCAATGAGTTTTGTAAACTCTTGCTTTTCAAACATAGATGTTTGAGACGTGATTAAATCTGCTTTTGTTAGCACAGGGTACTGTTCTCCAAAGACAGCGATACGTTTATGTTCATTATAAATATCAACAGCGATATTTTCTTCTGTTAATTGTGCCACTAGCTTTTTAGACAGTTGTTGGTTTGCCCTATATTCATCCACCACTTTACTTTGCCACTCCGCAAAAGGGTCGTTTGGTACAAAATAAATATAATATGGACTTACCTTCCACTTTCGAGCCATTGGTCGAGTAAACTCATGCCAATCATCAACCGTAGCCTGACATAACTCACAATCCTCTCCTGTAAACTGTAAAACGTCTAAGTCTTTTGTGAGTAAGTATAACTCGCCACCATTATCTTTAGCCTGCTTAATTAAATTATCTTTAATTCGTGGCTTGCCATCGATTTGCTCCATATAATCTTCCATTTCAAAGTCTTCCATAATTAAAATGTCGGTACTTTTCCCTTTAGCCTCAAAATATAAAATCGCTACTAAAGAACCAATTAACGCAATAATGATAAAGATGTAAAACATCATGAAATAAAGGACAAAACGTAATGTTAAACGTTTGCCACCTTTCATACATCATCACCTACTAGTTTATAGCCAATACCTCGCACTGTGACAATGATCTTTGGCTTACTAGGGTCCTGTTCGATTTTTTCCCGCAGTTTACGAATATGCACCATTATTGTATTGTCATCGTACACAGGGTCGCCCCATACGCGATCATAAATTTGCTCCTTTGATAATACTTGCCCCGCATTTTCACATAAGTATTGCAATAAATAAAAGAGTCGTCCACTTAATAAGTCTCGATCTTCACCAACTGTTAATTCGGCCGCATCCATATCAAAGGTAAATGCCTGACAAGTAAAGTAATTCTTCTTACTTTTTTGCTCTTGTTTTTGATAGCGAGACAAATGTACTTTAATACGCGCTACTAATTCTAAAGGATTAAAAGGTTTTGTAATATAATCATCCGCACCACTCATAAAACCCTTTAATTTATCAGCATCACTTGTTTTAGCTGTTAAGAAAAATATCGGTGCATCGTTTGAAGCTCTCACTTTTTGTGCCAAATCTAAACCACTGCCATCTGGCAACATAACGTCCAATAAATAAAAATCAAATTTCCTTTGCTCGTGTTGCATATTAGCACTTGCTATATCATAACAAACGACCACATCTTCGAATCCTTCTTTACGCAAAATAATATCAATCATATCTGCGATTGCTCGCTCATCTTCCACAACTAAAACGGTTGTCTGTTTCATATTTTATCATCCTTTAAGATTAAATTAAGGTACATATTAGTTATGTTTAAGTCTTATTTATTATCCTTATATTATACACAATGCCATTTGTATAGTAGTAATTCTACGTTAAACCTCTGTTAGATGTTTCATTAATATGTGCATAGAACGATTTTTAGTAAATGTTATAGTTAAATTTTATCATTCCTCTTAAAACACTCATAATTGTAGAACAATCAGGGTATTTTTATACTAGCTTGATGAGAGGAGAGATAAAATGCAACCTAAATTTACAATGCGACAAATTTATGGTGATAATGCGGTTTATACGCCTCGCACACCTTATAGTGATAACCCTTGGATGTTAGATGATTGCCATCAACTAGATGCCTTGACAGCGAGAGAAGTTTTATTTGCGGACATCCCTGTACTTGTACATGAAGCTACACAGACTAAAAAAGCACAGAGACTTTTTGAGCATGCTGGGCTACCTTGGCATGAGCAAGCGTATCAATACCGCTCACAAGAACAATACCTCGCTCACTTGAAAAATTGGGCGGATAGCGAAAAGGATATTGTTTGCCAATATTTACATGCACCCGACCAACTAGCAACTACGCACTACTGGATGGATGCAGAGGCTTTCAATCGTATTAATAGTAAAGTGTATTTAGATCAATTATTAGATACAAAATATGTACCTAAACGTTATGTTGTACCGCTGTCACAAGTACAGGCTACAGCACAATATATTACATTGCCTGTAGTGTTAAAGCCAGGAGATGAGTCACCAACCTCTGGTGGCTATGGTGTGATGATTTGCCATACAAAACAAGCAATTACAGATGCTTTACGTAAATTTCAACAAAGTGATACATCAACCGTCATTGTAGAAGAATTATTACACACTGCTAAAAATTATAGCTGCCAATTTGTATATGCTCCGTCAATAGGGATTCAATTTTTAGGGGCATCCTTGCAAATTACGACAGATGATGGCATTTATAAAGGCAATATTATTGTAGAAGATGTGCCAAAAAAAGTGATTGATGTTGGGCGGGCAATTATGCAACAAGGTGTGGAGGAAGGCTTTATTGGCATTGCTGGTTTTGATTTAATTGTGACAACGACTGGAGATGTCCAAGCGATTGATTTAAACTTCCGCCAGAATGGCTCCACAGCTCTTTTAATGTTTTGGGAAAACTTAAACGGGACAGCGGCTAAATATTGCTCGTACGTGGCAAAAGATAACAAACATTTTTATAAAATAATTACTGATTTAGTACAAGAAGGTGGGCTATTGCCTTTAAGTTATTATGACGGGGATGATTTTGATGACCCTACCCCCTCTCGCTTTGCTTGTATGTGGTATGACACTGATTTATCACGTATAGAACATAGAGAACAACGCCTTCTTTAAAAAGCGCTCTGAGCGCTTTTTAAATTTTTGAAACATTATGCGTGGCTTCACGTATACTTATAGCATGACAACTTTGAAAGGATGAGAATATGAAACGTTTTTTATCAGGCTTTATTTTAGCATGTACAGTTGTGTTACTCCCACAAGTCGTACTAGCAGAAACAACTCAAGACGAGCTGAATGAAATTGATCGTGTGATTATTAAATACAACAAAAATGCGCAACAATTTAGCCGTTTTAGTCAAGAGAATACAGATGTATACATTGACGAAACACAACATTATATTTCATTACCTAAGCAGTTACTATCAACAAAAAAAGTACAACAATTAATTAAAAAAGGCGATGTACAATACATAGAAGCCGACTATAAGCGTCATGCTTACGACTTAAAGTCACATATTACAGATTGGGACACCACATCACTTGGAGTGGAAAACTTTACTACACAATTAAAACCTAAAAAGGAAGCTCTCATAGCTGTAGTAGATACAGGTGTAGACTATAATCATCCTGCGTTAAAAGATTATGTAGTACCAGGGTATGATTTTGTCGATGATGACAATGATGCAATGGACGAACAAGGACATGGTACACATGTGGCAGGGATTGCTTTACGCGGAGCCAACTATAACAACGTAAAAATTCTACCTGTACGTGTTCTAGACAAAAATGGTGCTGGCCAAGATGCACAAATCGCCTCTGGTATTCGCTATGCTGTTGACCAAGGAGCTAACGTTATTAACCTCAGTTTAGGTGGAGATGGCATTTCACAAACACAACGTGACGCTATCCTTTATGCGCTAGATCAGCAAGTTAATGTTATTGTTGCCTCTGGCAACGAGGATGAATTGATTTATAATAAATACCCTGCGAGTGAACGTGAAGTATTAACCGTTGGGGCAAGTGCTAAAAATAAGGCACGTGCTAACTTTTCTAACTATGGTGTGGAATTAGATGTAATGGCACCCGGTCAACGTATTTACAGCAGCTTCCCACGAGAGTTAGACATTGAAGATGGTAAACGTGATGGGTACGCGTATTTAGATGGTACGTCTATGGCAACACCTTTTGTAAGTGGCATTGTTGGTTTGATTCATGCAAGCTATCCTGAGTTAACATCTGAAGAAATTGAAGTATTATTAAAATCACAAGCAGAACTACCTGCCAATGTAGACTTTGATGAAGAGTTAGGATTTGGACATCTTAAAGCTGACCGCTTTTCAGTGGATCAAAAAGCATTTTTAATTAACACTACATTTTTAACAGAAGGTAACGATGATGTGCAGATTGGTGTTTATGGTTATGACAATCACACTGTCGATGTTGCTGTTAATAATAAAAATACCGTTGTAAAGACAACGAGCGGGATAACACATGTCCCGTTTGCTATTGAAAAACAAAGTGAAGCTATGATTACAGCTACTCTGCGTGACAGCTCGGGTACAATAGTAGAGACGGTTACACGTGCTGTACCTGTTGTTACACAAGATATTGTTGTTGATATCAAAAATGAAAATAATATGGCACCTACATTAATGGCTGCCTCACTCTATGGCGAAAAAGACGGCGTTGTTGAGCCATTAACACGTTATATTGAAACGAGCAGTAAAGGTACATTTGCATTATCAACGCATCCTTATGACGATTTTGACCAATTATATTTGACAGTTGTTGCTGATGGGGCGTTTTACACACAAAAAGTAGATGCTGAAGCTACGGTATCGCTATCACCTGCACAATTGAAAAAAGTAAAAGTGGACAACAGTGTTTTACAATATCCTAAAGAAAAACGTTTCAACAATATTTACGCAATTGCACCACCTATGCACACTACGGTAGCATATATGGATGATTGGGCTTTTCCTTCCCTGCTACCACTAAACTATTTAACGAATCCTTATGTGTATGTGAATGAAGGCACATATGACTTTAAATTTATTGATGCAGGTAAAAACCATGCTTTCCTAACAATGCGTGCCGTACCTGTTACACAAAATACTACGATTGATTTTAAAAATGCAGGTTATTTACAACGCGTACATTTAAATGGCGAAAGTATTTTACCAATCCCTATCTTCCAAATGTACTTTGAACCTGTACTACCTGGTCAAGAACCTACTATGATGGGTACGCCAATGGGCTCTAATAAGCCAACTTACATTACACGCGGCACATATGATGCTTATGTTCATTTTTACATTATGGGCATTCCATTAATGTCAGTAAAAGGTGAACATGTACGTATTACAAATAATCGTACCTATAATCTTTTCATGGAAGATGATACACTTAATATGAAAATCGCTAATTAACACATAACAGGTTGTCTCTTATAGAGATAACCTGTTTTTCTGTAAAGTATGAGATAAGGAGGGACACCCATTTGGTTGAGCGGTTGTTACTGACAGGTTATCGTCCCCATGAGCTTGGGATTTTTCAAGAAACACATCAAGGTATTGATGTTATTAAACGCGCATTAAAAGAAAAACTCCTCCCTTTAATTGAAGAAGGGTTGCAGTGGGTAATTATTGGTGGACAACAAGGGGTAGAATGGTGGGCAAGCGATGTTGTCTTTGAGTTACAGGCCGAATATCCTATTCAATTAGCCATAATCATGCCATTTCTAGAACCACATTCACGCTGGCAAGAAAGTAAACAACAACAATTTGAGCTATTATTATCACAAGCCGACTTTGTTGATGCCACATCTCGTCACCCTTACCAAGCACCTTGGCAATTTATCGAGCGCGATAAATTTGTAGTAAACCATACAGATGGTGCGTTACTTGTCTATGATGATGAACAAGTAGGCGGCACACAGTACATTAAAAAATTAATTGAAGAATTTAAACTACAACACGAGTATCCATTATGGCAAATTACAGCTTTTGATTTACAAGAAGTAGCTGAGCAAATTGAGCAAGAAAAATGGTATGATACCTTTTAACTTTTGTTATACTTATGACAAATAATCGTAAAGGATTGATGCCAATGCTACAACCTTATGTCATAATCCAACACCTAGAACCTCGCTTCATTGTACACAATACGTATAAACGGGAGTGTCAGTACTTTAGGTATATTACATTATCAGTAAACGATTTGGAAACCATTCTTTATCAAATGAATAGTGAAGATAAAACTTATTTTGAGTTTCATAATGCTGGATTTCCGATAACACAAGGTACATTGTTAAATGGGCACGCACGCCTTGCGCATCAAATTTATATATATTTACAACGAGAAAAAAATATCTCCCTACCCGAAATTTTAAATGGTAAAGATTTTTATATCCGTCTTATCGCATAATAAAAGGCACTTTGCATGATGCAAAGTGCTTTTATTATTGCATGAAATTTTTTACATTATGTACAAGAATGATAGCATAAGCGATAAAAAAATGATATTCAAGAATACAATTTTCGCTTATACTATAGGCAACAAGAAGGGGGTTTTTAGTCATGAAATCAATCAAAACAAAATTATTGCTCAGTACTTTTACTCTAGTGTTAATTATGAGTGTTGCACTGTTTGTGGTGGTTAACCAACAAATTCAGAGTAAAACAGAAAAATTATTACTCCAGCAAAGTCAACTCACGGTTGAAGGATTAACAGACTCCACCTCTAATTTCTTAATGCAATATGAATATGGCATGCAGATGTTAGCTGATAGTGAGCAAGTTAAAAGTTATACAAAACAAGTAGCAGAAGAAGCACAAGCCACCACAATAAAAGCTGCGGAAACACAAGCATTCGCTTATTTTGATACATACTTAAAAAACTATGAAGAAAGTGATGTTGTCTTTATCGGTTTCGAAAATAAACAACTCAAATCATTTCCAGCAATGGATGTGGCAGCAGATTATGACCCTACTATAAGAGACTGGTATAAAAAAGCGCTTGCGACCCCTGATGAAGTCGTATGGTCTGATCCATATATTGATGCCTTTTCAGGTGGCAACGTCATTACTATAGCGAAAGCTGTAAAAGCAAATAATACAATTATTGGGGTTATGGGAGTTGATATTAACCTTTCTAATTTAACGAAACATTTCGAACAATATGATTATCAATTTAACTCATTTAACTTTTTACTAGATGCCAATCGCATACCACTAGCTCATCCTAAATTAAAAGAACAAAAGGGTGAACCCCAAGCAGAAACTACTGCCCATGTTGATCAAATGTATCAAAACGAAAGTGGTATGACACATTTTAAAGAAGGCAATACTGAGCGTGTAGCTGTATTCAACACCATACCTAAATTACATTGGAAAATTGGCGTGGCATTTGATTTAAAAGAAATAAAAGCAACAGCTAACGAGACACAGCAAATTTTATTGTGGATTTTTATCATTGCTCAAATTGTAATTACAGCTGTTTTATATGGGTTAATCACGTATATTTTAAAGCCTCTTAAACCATTAACAAATAGCATGCAAGCTGTGGCAGATGGCGATTTACAAACTAAAGTTGCGATTACAACAAAAGACGAACTCGGTCAATTAGGTGAAAATTTCAACACAATGGTCGCACAAATGGCGAATACGGTGGCTCTTGTGAGAGATACTTCTCAAGCTGTTGATGAATCCGCTCAAGCACTAAATGCCTCTACACAAGAGACCAATGCGATTTCTGAGCAAATGACACAAGCGATTTCTGATATTTCAGGCAGTACAATGGAAACAGCTAATCACACAGAAGATGTTTTAGCCTTAATCACACAACTCAATGATGCCATTACTAGAGTACATCAAGACTCAAAAAACCTCACATCAATTGCAAGTCATACTGAGGAAATGAACATGGAAGGTATTGCTCAAGCTAATCAATTACAACAAGCATTTATTGATTGGCAAACAACACTACAAACAATGGCACAATCTATCTTTGCTTTAGAAGACAAAGTAACAGCCATCAACACAATTATAGATGCGATTACTGCCATCTCTGAACAAACGAATTTGCTAGCATTGAATGCTTCTATTGAGGCAGCTCGTGCTGGCGAACATGGTAAAGGTTTTGCCGTTGTCGCAGAGGAAGTGCGTAAATTAGCTGAACAATCCGCTGCTTCTACAGAAGAAGTACGTAAAACAGTGCGAGAGTTGCAAAGTGGCTCTTACCAAGTAGCACAAGAAATGGAGACAACAAGTCAAACATTTATTACACAAGAAACTGTAGTTACTCGCACCCAAGAAATGTTTACTACCATTTCTGAGCAGATGCAAGCATTAGAACATGCTGTACAGCACATGCATACTGCTATTGAACAAGTATCACAAGGACAAGGTCAAATTAGTGAGTCCATTCAGCAAGTTTCTTCACTATCTGAAGAAACAGCAGCTGCTACTGAGCAAGTATCTGCTTCAAGTGGCGAACAATTACATGCTGTAAGAGAAGTCATGAATGCTACAGAACGCCTTGCAAACTTAAGCCGCGAACTTAACCATGCCATCACCAAATTTAAATTATAATAATAAGAACCATTGCGACTGCCCGTCGCAATGGTTCTTATTTGATTTTATTCATATTTTAATATATTTCACAACATAAAATTGTTACTGTGAAACATTTATGCATACTTTAATTGCTGGTATATTTTTAAAAACTCACTTAGTAATTCTAATCGCTCCATGCGATGATCAAAATAACGCTCAACTAACATTAATAAGGCTAGCCAAATTACTGTAAAGGTTAAAAGGTGACTAATTGTCCAGCTCTCAATTAAATCTGTTGTGGCCACAGTCATTAATGCAATCAAACTCGAAAATATAGTTACGACAAAAGCTGAGTCATTTCTTCTTGCTTTTTGTGCCTCAACAATTGCCATCAATACTTGTAAATCTAAGTCTGACATTACACGAAAATTGCGTGCATTATGTTCTAATGTGCTCCCTAGCTCTGTTAATAACTGCTCAATCTCGTCTTCTAATTGTTTTTGTGTATATTGACTTAAATCTCTTTTTGTATGTATTAAAGCTGTCTTTTTACGGTTTAATCGAATCATCTTACCCACTCCTTTATCATTTCCATCATACACCATTTATAAAAAAAATAAACTTGTCTGCGGAGGGGTAGGCAGACAAGTTGATTATTATATTTCTGTTGCTTCTTTATAAGTTGATTTATCGTTATACACTTCTGTATCTAATTCACCTAAAGCGCGTGATGCTGTCACACCTGCTGTCATAGAACCGCTCACATTAAGCGCTGTACGTCCCATATCAATTAATGGCTCTACAGAAATTAATACACCTGCTAAAGCAACAGGTAAATCTAATGCTGATAATACGATAATCGCAGCAAATGTTGCGCCACCACCTACACCAGCTACACCAAATGAACTAATCGCGACAACAACAATTACTGTGGCAATAAAACTAGGTGTTAATGGATTAATGCCTACTGTTGGTGCAATCATCACCGCTAACATCGCAGGATAAACACCCGCACAGCCATTTTGTCCAATAGACAAACCAAAGGATGCTGCAAAGTTAGCAATGCCATCTGGCACACCTAACTTCTTCGTTTGTGTTTGAATATTCATCGGCAGAGCACCTGCACTTGAACGTGATGTAAAGGCAAATAATAATGTTTCTGCCGTTTTCTTCACATATGTGATCGGGCTTAAACCAGTTAATGCTACGATAATCAAATGTACAATAAACATAATGATTAAAGCAACATACGAGGCAATTACAAACTTACCTAAGTTATAAATTGCACCAAAATCAGATGTTGCTACAGTGCGAGCCATTAAAGCTAAAATACCATATGGTGTTAAACGTAATACAATTTTAACAACTTCCATAATTAATGCATAAATAGCATCAACACCTTTTTTAATGGTTGCTGCTACTTCAGGTTGCTTGCGATTTACTGTTAAGAAAGCAAAGCCTAAAAATGCCGCAAAAATAACAACAGCAATCGTAGAAGTTGAACGAGCACCCGTTAAATCAAAGAATGGATTTGCGGGGAATAAATCTAAAATTTGGTCTGGCAATGTTTTGTCTGCCATCTCCGCTGAACGTTCTGCAATGGCTTCACCACGTGCTACTTCTGCTTCGCCTTGTAAAATTTGTGAAGCATCTAAATCAAAAATAGTCGCAGCGCCAATACCTAGGGCTGCTGAGATTGCTGTTGTGCCAATTAATACAGCTAAAATAATGCCAGCCATCTTCCCTAAATTTTTACCAATCGTTAATTTTGTAAATGCGATTAAAATCGAGATAAATACTAATGGCATCGCAATCATTTGTAATAACTTAACATATCCAGTACCGATAATATTATACCAAGGCATTGTTGCGTTTAACGTTTCACTCTCCACACCATAAATGGTATGGAGCCCTAGACCTAATAAAATACCTAGACCTAATGCAATGAAAACACGTGTGGAAAATTTTACGTGTTTCTTCTTTAAATAGTATAAAAATGCGGTTATTGCTAGAAGTACAGCAATATTTGCAATTATTGATATATACAATATAATTCCCCCTAACTAACTTGGTTATGTATGAGATTGTACATTGTTAAAACCAACAATTCAAGTATGTTTTACTGAAATTAAATTATAAAACTTTTCAGTTATTTAACCATAAAAAAATAGACCCTATACAAAATGTACAAGATCTATGACTTCACGTTATAAAGAATGATTATCTTCTTTCATTTTAGGCCCAATCATATTAAATAAAATATTTAATACAATAGCTGTTATAGAACCTGTGACAATACCATTAGATGTTAACATTTTTAGTTGCTCTGGCAAATTCACGAATAACTCTGGTACAACAGCTACACCAACACCTAAGCCAATAGCAATCGCTGCAATCATGGCATTAGCAGGCGACTTCTCAATCGACGGTGCTAACATCGTAATGCCTTGTGTAATGACCATTCCAAACATCGCTAACATGGCTGCCCCTAATACCGCTGTGGGGATTATGGTTGCCACTGCTGCAAGCTTTGGTGAAAAGCCGAGCAATATTAACATGACACCTGTAATCACAATGACAACACGGTCTTTAGCTCCCGACATACGTGTTAATCCTACATTTTGTGAAAATGTTGTATAAGGAAAGGCATTAAATAAGCCACCGATTACCGAAGCCAAACCTTCTGCACGATACCCTCTCGCTAACTCCTTATACGTAATATTTTTATTACAAATACTACCAAGTGCAAAATAGACACCCGTTGACTCTACCAATGACACCATACCAACAATAGTCATCATTAAAATCGCACTTGCATCAAACGTAGGCATACCAAAGTAAAAAGGTTGTACAATATGACCGATTGGCGCTTCCTCTACAGGTGTGAAATCTACTACGCCCATTGTAATAGCAAGTAATGTACCTACAACCATACCAATCAATATAGAAATCGAACGTAAAAATCCGTTCGCAAAACGATAAACTAACAGAATAACTAATAAAGTGGCGAAGGCTAATATTAAATGGTGAGTAGCAGCAAAGTCTAAAGCCCCTTGACCGCCCCCCATATTATTCATAGCTACTGGTAATAAGGAGACACCAATAATTGTTACTACAGAGCCTGTGACTACAGGCGGGAAAAATACAACAAGTCGGCCAAATAGACCTGCAATCAACATAATAATAACACCCGATGCAATAATAGCACCGTATACATCTGTAATGCCTTGCTCAGGGTTATTGGCAATCGCAATAATTGGTGGCACAGCTGTAAATGTGCAACCTAATACAACAGGCAATCCAATACCAATAAAACGACCCGACATCACTTGCAGTAAGGTAGCAACACCACACATTAAAATGTCAATTGCAACTAAATATGTTAATTGCTTAGAAGTAAATCCTATCGCATCCCCAATAATTAGTGGGACAAGGATTGCACCTGCATACATGGCTAATAAATGTTGTAAACTAAGCGTAACTACCTTCGCCTTATTCATTACTCAGCTTCCTCCTCAGCAAATGTTACTTTGCCCTCTTCAAGCTCATTAACAATCGCTAAAGACTCTACACGTACACCCTGTGCACGTAAGTTCTTACCGCCATCTTGGAAACCTTTCTCAATAACAATACCAACACCTACAACATTTGCACCAGCTTGTTCGGCAATGTGTAATAATCCCTTTACTGCCTCACCATTCGCTAGAAAATCATCAATAATAATAATATTATCGTCTGCATGTAAAAAATCACGTGATACAGCAATATCGCTCGTTACATTTTTGGTAAACGAATGTACCGAAGCTGTGAATAAATTGTCTGATAGTGTTAACGATTTACGTTTACGTGCAAAAACAACAGGAGCTCCAATCTCTAAGCCTAACATCGTCGCTGGCGCAATACCGGATGATTCAATAGTTAATACTTTAGTGATGACTTCATTTGTAAAACGTGTGGCAAATTCATGACCAATTTCTTTCATTAATAAAGGGTCAATCTGATGATTTAAAAAAGTATCCACTTTTAATACGGTTGGGGATAACACTTTACCTTCTTTAATAATCTTGTCTTTTAACAGTTGCATGCTTGAGCACCCTTTCTATTTGGTGAAATAAAAAAAACTCGCAATAACTACGCCATCCCATGTAGGTAGCGCTGTTTCGCGAGCTTAAACGTGCCGAAAAATAAAAAAGCGGCATATCTAATGCGCTAACAAAGCTACTCATAGTCAACTATTTTACGGAAAGTTGGTAGAAACTTGCGAGCCTTATTCTCGCTATTATATGAGTATTTAGAATAGAACTATTATAAGCATGACAATTAGGCTTTGCAATACGCAAAATTGTAATATGAGCATTCTAATTATTCAAAAATTAATAGTAGTCTTATTTTACTCCACTATAACTTCCTTATATTTGCTAATTTTACCATTAATGGCATCTACTTTTACTTCATATTTCCTTCTTATTGTTGTCACTTCAATCGCATATTGATTATCTGTAGTCAATGTTAATGCTGTGACCTTACCTTCCCCTACTCGCTGTAATGCAATGTCACGTGCTTGATGCTCACTAATGGTAACAGGCAATTGTTCAATATCCCCATTATTATCTTCTTCTCTTTGCTCTTCTTTTTTTAGCAAGTCGCCTGACGTTGCATCATATAAGAGATGATAGGTGGTTGCTGTTGTTTGCACTTGCACCTCATATACTTTCAAGCCTTTTTCATCTTGTTGGCTTATGGATAAAATCGTACCTTCCCCTACTTCTTTGAGCGCAGATTCACTTATCGTCTCACTAGGTATGATGGGTTGATTTTTAACAGGGCTATTTTGGCAAGCGACTAAAATGATGCTAATCACAACTAATATACATATCCACCGAATATTCATATGCCTCGCCCCCTCTTATTTATCACTCTTTACCTTATTATTTTTATAGACAAACCCCTATTGAAAACATATATAAATGACAACCCTTTGTACATGGTAAGCTTGTCATTGTTAACCTAAGACTTATAGTATTCTACAGACTTCGTCACCACACATACCTTGTCTTTTACTATCCATCCGCTAAACATCCTAGCATAAGAAAAACGTTCGCTACCAATAAGCGAACGTTGCCGTTAATTTCATATATTTGGCGATAAATTATGGTTCATGTTAAATAGACCACCCGACTAGCATATTGTTTAATCCATTCATCATGTGTTACAAGTACAATCGTTTTACCTTGTTCGTTTAACTTTTGCATAATCTGCATAACCTGCTCGGCATTTTTACGATCTAAAGAGCCTGTTGGTTCATCTGCAAAGATAATGTCACACTGCTTCATCATTAAACGGGCTAAGGCAACACGTTGCTGCTCACCGCCAGATAATGAGTATACCTTTTGATTAACCTTATTTGCTAAACCTACTTGCTGTAATGCTTCCTCTATTGTCGTTTCTGAGCGTGATTTTTTTTTAATCAGCTGTAAATTTTGACGTACAGTTTTATGGTCTATCAAAGCAAAGTTTTGGAAAAGGAAACCTACTTTTTGTTGTAAATAAATCAGTTGGTTTTTCTTCTTTGAAATATCTATACCATCAACCATTATTCGACCAGCATCAAATGGTTCAATTGCGCCTATTATATTAAGAAGCGTTGTTTTCCCACGGCCACTTTCACCTGATAAAACAATAAACTCACCGTCGTCAATAGTTAGATTAAAATGATCGAACAGTATTTTATCACCAAACTTTTTATATAGCTGCTCAACTTGAATCATACGTTGCCACCCTTCAAAATTTTCGCCAATTGTTCACGGTCCATCTTGTTCACTAAAAATAAAATATAGGTAATCTCTAAAATTAATAAGATAAAATTACTGAATAGGACATATAGCCACGATTCCACATTATATAAAAGCATTCCCATAAATGCACCTATTATACCAATAATCGTTGTAATAACAGGCATGAGAATAAGCTTTTTATTACGTTCCCATACACGATAACCTAGTGTCTTTTTGATCGCAATTTCTAGTGCATTCATTTGGTATTCCAAGCGAATAATCGTTGTAATAATAATACATTCCAAAAATAAAATAAGGCACATGAACACAGAATTTATATATAACATACGCTTAGACATTTCCCATTTACGCTCAAAGTTTTCCCACACATTAATATAAAAATGAGTTTGATTTTCAAGCCCTTGTTCTTTGGCAAACTGCTGTACTTGCTCCTTAGTTACGTGATACATCATCCGTGGAAAATCAATATAATCTGTATCTTTTATCACTGAAGGGTCTATCGTCGTTGGATCTATATTAAGAAAAATAATGACAGGATTTTTGACATAAGATGTTGTATAAAAATCCTTTGTATGATTAGTCGCAAATGAAACTGTTTCATCATAATAGATTACTTCACGTGAAAATGTTGTCGTATCATAAAAAGTAGAAGAGAGCATTGTTTCTTCAATCAACGATTCGTCTTCCTTTAATGCATGTGGCATAAGAATATATATCTCTTTTGTAAAATCTTTGTTTTGTATAGAAGGTATAAGTCCCTTTACATATCGCTCCATCGATTTATTCATTGAAACTTGATCAAAAGAAGCATCCTCAAAAGACAATTGCAAAACTTGATCTACACCTTGATAATAATTTTGTTGATAAAACAAATAATTATAGTAATTTTCACGTTCGCTCATTAGATGATATTTTTGCTGTTGATCATCATCGTTTGAGTGGAATTGTTGCTCCTCTTCTAATGGTAATACATCATAGCGAAAAAACACATGCGCGTATTCTTTATAGTCTTCAAAAAAGTCCTTTTGTTGATACACAATATACGCTTCATAAATAATGATTACATTACTTGATACAATAGCTGTTGTCACAATAATAGAAATAACCTTAATCAAATAATTGAACCCCAAAACACCACGTACGTTTCGGCTATTTGAAAATGCTTTTTTCAAATTATAACGATACATAGTAACATACGCACAAGCATTAAGTATTATGATGATTGTAAACGCCAATAAAGAAATATGAAGGGCGTACGATGGATTTGTTAATGGTTGTAATGACCAATAGCTAATAAGGAATAATAACAAAAGAACACTACTATCTATAATAATATTACGGAGCACAATAACATGCACGCTTTCGCCCATTGTGATGCGGATTAGGTTTTCTTTTTGTTGATGCAATATATCGTAAATCGTAAACATTAAAATAACAGTACCTACTAAAAACCAAATCGCAATAATGATCATATTATTCATTTCATTAGAACCCTCAATAGGATGATTACCAGCATATGTATTAATTAATGCCATTTTAAATGCTTGTATATTTTCACTGGAACCAATAACGTAATAATTGGTCGTTAAAGATAATTCGTCAATAGAAGCAGATTCAAAAGATGTAAAATCGAAAGACACATTGCCTAATAAAAAACTCTTGTAAGTCTTATTCGTAATGTGGAAGTTATGCGCTATATATGTATGGACATTTTTTGTTCCATAAATATTGTATTGAATATTTGTACCATTAGGCGTAGATGAAAGAATAAAGAAATCAACTTGATGTGAGTGAGCAGCTTTCAAAATATCTGTTCTCATTTGTTCTTTATCAATACCCTTCTGCTCATACATCGTTGTATTTGTAAATGCATCTGAAAAATTTTGTAAATAAAAAACCTTACTTTCTCCGATGATTAACAACCCTATCCAAATCGTGAAGAAGGCAATAAAAAGTTTTATGCCCTTCATATTCTCACTCCTAATGCTACAAAATTTAACAAATATTAGTTAATATTGATTATATACTACTAACTTTAAAAATTATAGAGCCATCTTTTTTTCATTTACATATATGCTTTAAAGTACATCTCTTTAGCTTAACTCTTTTATCAATGACTTAGATGAATGTATAAGGGAGAATTATATAAATCAAAAAAGGCTACTCTAACGAATGAAGAGTAGTCCTTTTTACCATAAGCTATTTTATTAAAAATAACGACACGCCATTATGATCTCCTTTTATCCCTTACTCTCTCGTTAAATCACATTGTGTTAACGGTACTACCTTTGTTTTATGTTTCACTTTATAGCCAATATAAAATGCTAAAAATAAAGGAATACCAATGTAAGATACAAGTAAGCCATACCAATCAATATGTCCGCCAGTGAAAGCTTGATAATTTTGACCTAAGATTACAATGGTACATAATGCAAAGGCAAATAATGGGCCGAATGGATATAGAGGTGAAAGATACGGTAATTCATTTAAATCTTTTCCTTGTAACACATAGGCCTTACGGAAGCGATAATGACTGATGGCAATGCCTAACCAAGCGACAAAACCTGATAAACCTGATGCATTTAATAACCAAATATACACAACACCATCACCAAAAAATGAAGCTAAAAAAGCTAAACAGCCGACTGTCAATGTAGCTAATAGTGCATAAATAGGGATGCCACGTCTTGTTAACTTCATAAAGATTTTAGGCGCTTTGCCATCTACTGCAAGCTGCCAGAGCATACGAGAAGAGGCATACAATCCTGAATTACCCGCTGATAACAACGCTGTTAAAATAATCGCATTCATAACTGACGCAGCTGCTGCAATCCCCATACGCTCAAATACTAATGTAAATGGTGAGACTGCCACATTTTCTGATAATAGACGTGGGTCGTCATAAGGGATTAATAAACCGATCGCAAAAATAGCAAGCATATAAAACAATACAATGCGCCAAAATACAGAGCGCACCGCTCGCGGAATATTTTTGCCTGGGTCTTCTGTTTCGCCAGCTGTAACACCTAATAACTCCGTCCCTTGGAAAGAGAAACCTGCTGCTAAAAAGATACCGAATAAGGCAAGGAACCCACCATGAAATGGACCATCACCGTGAAAGAAATTAGTGAAACCAACAGGTGCATTACCACCTAATATACCGAAAATCATTAAAAAACTTAAAATGATAAAAATAACTACAGTCACTACTTTAATCATCGAGAACCAATATTCACTTTCACCATAACTTCTTACTGATAAAACGTTAAATCCTAAAATGATACCAATAAATAAAGCAGACCAAATGGCAGATGAACTATCTGGAAACCAATATTTCATAATTAATGTAACAGCAGAAATCTCTGCTGCAATTGTAATTGCCCAGTTATACCAATAATTCCAACCAAGAGCAAAGCCAAGTGCCGGGTCTACAAATTTTGTAGCATACGTACTAAATGACCCTGATGATGGCATATAAGCCGCCATCTCCCCTAGACTTGTCATTAAAAAATATACCATTACTCCAATTAATGCATAAGCAAGTAATGCGCCACCAGGGCCTGCTTGCGCCACTGCACCACCACTTGCTAAAAATAAGCCTGTCCCAATCGTACCACCTAGTGAAATCATTGTGACATGGCGGCTTTTCAATGATTTTTGTAACTTTGGTTTTTTACCTATTTCTACGATGTCTTCACTCATTGTCATAATCCTTTCTGTTAATTAAAAAAGCATCCTCACATATCGTGAAGATGCTTTTATACGTAATCCCAAGTACATACTTAGATAGCTCAACACGCTTGTGGCGTGACAGTTCTGCTTCTTTCGAAGACAGCCCCAACAAAATATGTGAAGTGCCATATTTTGCTTCGGCGATGTACCCTTTTTGTATGAGTCTTAAATGCCTTCCATCTCATCATACATACTTATGTAAACCGCGACCTCTACCTCATTTATACATGAGGTATTTATATAGTTGTCATAACGTTTACGAGTTTAACATACTACTTTTTGCTTTGCAAACACGGAATAATTATCAGTATTTTTTTATTTTTCTGTTTAATTTACGTGCTATACACGTTACACTTTGTTATACGTCATTTGAATGGGGGTTTTCTTTATGTCACATCAAACTGCATCACGTAAAATACGTTGGCATCGTAAAACAGCGCTACTTATTTTAGGCATTATTTTAATTGCTACTACACTCCGACTACCTTTAACGATTGTTGGGCCTATTATTGAACTTTTACGTACCGATTTGGGTATATCTCATGTACTTGGTGGCTTTTTAACTACCATTCCTTTATTAGCTTTTGCTGTCGTATCACCCATGGTACCAAAGATCTCTCGCCGTTTTGGTATTGAACTTACCTTATTATTATCTATGGTTTTACTTATTATTGGTATTATTGCGCGTGCTACCGGAACGACTACTCTTTTGCTAATTGGTACCATTTTAATTGGCGTTGCTATTTCTTTTGGTAATGTGTTATTACCAAGCTATTTTAAATTAAAATTCCCTCTGCATATTGGGTTGATGATGGGGATCTATTCCGTGGCAATGAATATTTCTGGTGGGATTGGCGCAGGCATTAGTCATCCTATTGCACAACACTATAATTGGCAAATAGCCCTTACCTTCCCTTGTTTGTTTGCTATTGTTGCTGCTTTAGTTTGGTTGCCTCAACTTAGCGCAAATGAACGTATCACAACAAGCACACAACATACAGCACGTCTTGTTCTTTGGCGCTCACCTCTAGCCTGGGCGGTTACTTTAGCTATGGGATTGCAATCCTTTATTTTTTATACAACGGGTGCTTGGTTGCCCGCTATTTTTATGGCACAAGGTTTAGCGCCTGACAAAGCGGGGTGGATGATTTCTATCATGTTGCTTGCGCAGCTACCCTCCACCTTTTTAACACCCGTCATTGCTGACCGATTGCCATCTCAAAGACCTATCGTCATCGCGTTCACTTTGTTATATAGTATTGGCTTTATAGGGATTGCTTTACAATTTACTTCACTTACTATGTTA
Organism: Lysinibacillus alkalisoli; assembly: GCF_014643595.1. GTDB lineage: Bacteria > Bacillota > Bacilli > Bacillales_A > Planococcaceae > Metalysinibacillus > Metalysinibacillus alkalisoli. Next base: position 187,707 of record NZ_BMJT01000001.1, on the reverse strand, counting down.
TGGGTGGTTTGTATTGGTTTAGCTGGAGGCGCATCTTTTAATTTAGCTATGATGTTATTTACTTTACGCACACGCACAGCATATGATGCTGCTGATTTGTCAGGGTTTGCTCAATCCATCGGTTATCTTCTTGCGGCTAGTGGCCCTGTCATCTTTGGTTATTTACATGATATCAGTGGCAATTGGACAATAGCGACGTATGTCTTTTTAGTGGTCACAGCAATGTTATGTATAAGCGGCTTATATGCCGCACAAAATAACTATGTGAATGAAGAGCGTGCTAGTTAAGCCTATGCATTTGCTATTTCGCTCTCTGTAAGTGCTAACTATTGGCAATCTCCTTTCATGTAGGATTCATTAGCGAGATAATAAAGAGAGATGATAAGGAGGATGCCCTATGCAAAAAAGTGCAACAGAAACAACGAATGTCATGATTTTAAATTTACTTGTTCAAATTTTAGAAGAACGTGGCATCATGACTGACAAGGAGTTAAAAGAGCGCTTGATGAATCAGGTCAAATTATCTAAAACGATGGACGAAACATTAAAAACACAAGTAATGGAAGAAATCACAAACCACCACTAATGATAAGCTACTAATAAAACAACATCAGCCCCTGTGAAAGTTAAGACTTCACTCAATTGCACTAGGGTTGCTGAGCATGCTAGAATAAAAAAATGTTAAACCGAGTGCATTTCGGTTTAACATTTTTGCTTTAAGTAGACTTGTTGGACGGATATTAAGCTTTTACAGGCGTTAACGACTCACGCATATCATGCGTACCCTTCATCCAATAACGCGCTGGGATAGGCACTTTATATTCAAATGATTCAAACATACCTTCCCACCCTAAAGGAATCCATGTAAGGTTTGTTTCTTTATTTGGCAATTGGCAATACATACATCGATTATCAAAATCCATAAAAAACGCTGGATACATAGATAATACAGTTTTTTTGTATTTTTTATGATAGAGCAAACTAAATAAAGATTGCGCTGATGTGCGATAAGGAGCGATTTGTTGAAAGTAAGTATTCACCTCATCCACTTGTAATAGTGTTTGCTCAGTTACTAAGTCTTGCTCATCTAAAACATACCAAGAGAAGCGTCCCTTATACTGAACGCCAGTAATAAATCTCGTGGTGTAAATCGGTTTTCGCATAATCGTCCCTCTCTTAATACGGATTTTTTTGATAAAAGTAATTCGGTGTTACGTAGTTGTTTTGATATGGTTTATGAAAAATGTGAGTGGTTGCACCTGCCATTGGCGGAACAAGCCAAGCCCAGTTTCCTGTAAGTGCTCTCCCTGCTTTTTGTTCGGCTTGTTCAAATAACTTAAATTGCTGTGCTGCATTATGATGGTCTACAATGCTTACACCATCTTCTTTAAAAGAGTGTAATACAGCAATATTAAGTTCCACTAACGCACGATCTTTCCACAAAGTAGTCTGTGTTGACGTATCTAATTGTAGTTTTTTTGCCACAAGTGGCAATTGATGATACCGATCAACATCTGCAAAATTACGCGCGCCAATCTCTGTTCCCATATACCAACCATTAAAGGGTGCTGCAGGATATACTACACCACCAATATCTAATTTCATGTTTGAAATCATTGGTACAGCATACCATTTGAGTTGTAATTCATCAATAGCATACAATGGGTGGCGGATCTCTACTTCTAACACATCTGCTGTTGGAATCTCCCACAATGTAGGTTGATTTTGTCCCACTTGAATAACGAGAGGAAGTACATCAAATCGACCATACTTAGGTTGCCAACCTAACTGTATACAAACTTTTGTAAAGGCAAGAGATGCTGGGTCACCTATCACGCCGTCTGTTGTTTCATAGCCTGCATAACGCACAAGCTGCTCATTCCAAATACGAATATATGTCGGGTGAAATACGGTAATGGTTGGTCGTATTTTCCCTTGATTTGTAGCAAATTGAATATGATGTAGCAATGCTTGGTACACTTGCTCATCTGTTGTTAATTGCCGTTCATCAAAGACGTGTAGTGACTGCCAAAATAACCGACCAATACATTTATTACTATTGCGCCATGCCACACGAGCAGCATGGGTTAATTCATCTGTCGTTGGCCAGTAATCCCCACGCTGTTTAATTTCTGCTAGACGAGCTGTAGCATAGCCATGTGCCTGTTCGGTTTCTTGCTCATATATCGTTAAAAAATGCATAATTTCATTATAATCCATCAAAAATCGTTCCCTTCTCACTTATCATAAAAAATAATAAGGAAGTTAGACAACAACAATCTTGTACTTTAAACATACATATTACATATATGACTAAATTCGTTCATAAACTATGCCTTCTTCTGTTTATTATTTTGACGCCTTCACAATTATCCATTCGTATATTAGAAGAGGAGGTGCTAAGAAGTGAATAAAACAAAAATAATGATGACAGGCATTACAGCGACTGCTTTGACATTAGCAGGCTGTAGCACTACGGACGAAGAAAATACACAAAGCTCGCCCCCATCTAACCAACATTGTAAGGATTGGGATTGGGATGAGGAAACACAAGTATGGGTTTGTGATGAGCGTCGTTCAAGTTACTTTGGTCATTATTTTTTAGCCAATCAATTCTTTCAAAATAAAAAGGCATTGCAGAGTAGTAATGTCTACCAAGACCACACTAGAAAAGCAACGTCTGGTTTTGGGAGCGGTATAAAAAGTACAGGTGGTTAATAAGGAGCAGATGTAAAATGAATTTATACATGAATTTTTTGATGTACGTTAGCACAGCAATAGGGTTGCTCATATTAGGGATGATATTATTTACGATGACAACACCAAAAATTAAAGAATTCTCGCTTATTGCATCCGGGAATATCGCAGCAGCATTATTACTAGGAGGTAAACTCATTGGGCTGGCCTTTGTTTTAGGTGCTGCCGCAGAATACTCCATTTCACTAGTGGATATGGCATTATGGGGCCTCATTGGAATTATTGCTCAAGTCGTATTATTTGGCATTGCGGAACTCGTCACTATTCGATTTAGCTTACAAAAAGCAATACAAAATGATAACCGCTCAGTTGCACTCACATTATTCAGCCTCTCTATTGCGGTTGGTTGGGTTGTAGCAAAGTGTTTATCTTATTAGAAGGAGCTTACCTATGCCTCAACTCATTTACTTTGAAGAACGAGACAACCATTACCAAGCATTATATACCTATGATATAACAGCAATTGGCATTGATGAATGTTATGCGCGACAGCTATGTACGTACACTATTATTCAAGGTGAACAATACGAACTCATAGCAAATGAGCTCGTCAATGATGACGAATATTTAATCGTGAAGCATATTGCACCAAATGAAGCTGGTGAGTGCGAACAAATAAATGAACACAATAAAGGGATTCAATTGGAAATCAGAAACCATGACGTAGCGACAAATTATGCCTTATTACAGCGTATTACATGCAGCACGCATTATGAGATCATTCGTTATTTACTGAAAGATAATCTCGCCATACAAGCAACTACGTATCATGTGCGCTCTAGTGAGATTGATGAAGACCGCGGTGTTTACGTATTATATGTGATGCCGTTATGACTAGTGATACACAAGGTCGTCAAAATTTTTACCAAAGCATACCTGATTTCTGGCCTGATTTATATGAGATGGAATATGCACTCTATGATGTAGCAACCATTACGGCTACTGAGGTAGCACATATACGTGTAGCAAGTGAAAAAATTTGGCATATCTTCACAAAAACATTAACCTTGTTACAACTTGTACCAGATGCTACATTGTTATCTCTTGGTTTTCCGAAAAACAGTTTACCTTATTTACGGTTAACAACCTTACCTCTTGCAAGTGTTATTGCAAGGCTAGATTTAATCCCTTATCACAATAGCTATAAATGTATTGAAATCAATGCCGATACCCCCACATTTATTAAAGAGTTATTTACAGTTAATCAAAAAGTATGTGAACATTTTAATGTAAACAATCCGAATAAATATGAAGAAGCCCGTTTATTTCGAGCAATACGGGCATCTGTAGAAAAAAGTGCCCCTAAAGAAACAGCACATATCGTTTTTACAGCACATAGTGATGATATTGAAGACGCGCTTACTGTACGTTATTTACAATCTGCTATACCTCATGCACACTTTACACCTTTGCATCGTTTACACATTGTGCGCCATGAAGGATTATATGACGAAGTAGGTCGTAAAATTGATGTATTGTATCGCCAAACCTTCCCTCTAGAACAATTGCTAGAAGATACTAATGAACAAGGTGACCCTATTGGAGAATGGCTATTAGAATTAGTGCAACAACGTAAATTAGCCATCATCAATCCGCCATCTGCTTTTTTATTACAAAACAAAGCTGTTCAAGCCGTCATTTGGGGGCTACATGACAACAACGATCCTTATTTTACACCGCAAGAGCATTGTGATATCGCGCATTATTTCTTGCCAACTTATTTAGAAAACACACCCTTTATTGCAGCTAAGCAAGCCTTTGTAGAAAAACCTATTTTTGGCCGTGAAGGGGATACTGTACGTATTTTTGAAGGGACGAATAAATTGCGGTATCAAGAGGAGGCGCGCACATACACAACATACCCTTACGTTTACCAAGCCTATGTTAAACAACCTATTCAACATTTTAAAACCGAACAAGGTATGCAACAAGGGAGCTTATTATTAGGGAGTTTTATCGTAGGTAATCAAGCGAGTGCAATTGGTTATCGTGTGGGGGCAACAATCACTAATAATTTGTCTTATTACTTACCACTAGGTATGTTATAAAAAAAGTGGTAAAGGGAGCAACAAACATCCTTTACCACTTTTTATGTTATGGGTGTTCACACAATCGCTTGTGCAAACTTTATCGAGCCATTGTGCTTAATAGCTTATATGAAAAAAACGCCATGATTAAAACGGAAAAACAAGCGGAATCGCAATCATCATAACGATTAGCATAATAAAATGTAGCGGCATACCAATACGCATAAAGTCGCTAAATTTGTAGCCACCTGCTGTCATAACTAAAGCATTCGTTGGAGAGGCAATTGGTGTAGCAAAAGACATGCTTGCTGCTACTGCTACAGCTACCATAAAAGTTGTAGGGTTAACATCCATTGCTAATGCAGCATTCAACGCAATTGGGGCAAATAAAACTGCTGTTGCTGTATTGCTAATAAATTGACCAAAAGTAACGGTTAATAAATAAATTCCTATTAATACACCATATGCACCATAATTACCTAATACCTTAATAATGGCATCTGATAATAAAACCATGCCTCCTGTTTTTTCAAGCGCCGTCGCCATTGGCAACATCGCTGCAACAAGTACAATGCTCTCAAAATTCATATTGCTGTAAGCATCATCCATATTGCGTAAACAACCTGTCACAATCATTAAGACAGCACCTATTAAGACAGATATGACAGGGCTAAACACTTCAAATACCATCAATGCAACCATCAATAGCATAATGAGACCTGCGATTGGGGCTTTCCCTGTGGCAGAGGCAATGCTCGCATGCTCTTTGGGTTGTCCAATGATAACAACATTTTTCGTTTCTTGTGCGAGTAATTCAATGGACTCCCATGCCCCTTGCACTAAAATAGCATCCCCAAAACGGAGTTTATGGCTAGCCATGTCCTTTAACTTATAACTCCCTTTTTGATTAATGCCAATAATATTTAATTTATATTTTTCACGAAACCCAATTTTCTCAACTGTCTGATTGATAAATTTAGCATGAGGCGTTAACAATACTTCTGCTACACCCATCTTCTTAGAAATAAGCTCATCTGCTTCTTCTGGTGAAATCTCCTTAAACTTCAAGTCATAATCACTTACAAAACGAGCGATATCCGATTTATCACCTTGAATATAAATTAAATCATGTGGATGAAATGTCGTAGTTGGCCCTGCCATTTCTTGTGCCTCTGGCGTTAACAAAGCAAGACCTTCCATTTGCTTACGATGAATTTTCATGACACATAAATGATAGGTAGCAGGCAATTTCAAATCCGCCAATTTTTGACCAATGATGGGTGAGTCATCTGACACTTCTATTTTGAACAATTGATTGGCCAATTGATAGTCTGTCATAATTTTTTGCGGTGATAATTTATAACCTTCATTAGACTGAGCACGTTCTTTATCATTTGGCAACAAATGATTACGTACAAGCACTAAATAAATAATACCAACAATCAATCCAATAACACCAATAGGGGTTAGCTCAAAAAAGCCTAGCTTATTAAAGCCTGCATCTACTAAAATTTGGCTTACGATTAAGTTAGGTGGTGAGGCAATCAATGTCATTAAGCCTGATAAACTTGCGACAAATGATAATGGAATCAAAAACTTTGACGGGCTCTCTTTCAAACTAATGGCAATACTTACGACGATTGGCATCATCAATGCAACAGTACCTGTATTACTCATAAAGGCACCTACCACACCTACAATCACTAATAACAAAATAAAGAGGCGTAATTCATTATCATTCGACCACTTTAATAATAACTGCCCTGCAATACTTGCCAAACCTGTACGTAAAATCCCCGCTCCTACTACAAAGAGCCCTGCAATCATAATGACCACAGAATTAGAAAATCCTGCAAGCGCTTCTTGTGGTGTCAAAATGTTTGCGACAACAAAAGCTAAAAGCGCCATTATTGCGACTAAATCTGCTCGAAAGCGATTAGTCATAAAAAGAATGATCGTTACACCTAGTATGATGAATGTAACAATTAGTGGCATCATAATCTATTCCTTTCTACACCCCTTCACTTACCTATTGTAGCCGTTTTCAGCACATTTACACAGCAATATCGTTTGAGTTTTTGACAAAACGGGTACTAATTATTGGACAAATCACATGTGATGATATATATTACTTATTAAGAATTATTCTAATTTGATTTTCATTTTAATTAAATTCTGTAGGAGGAGTTTAATTAATCACTTAATTCTGTAGGAGGAATTTAACATGACAAACCCAAACGATAAAAGCCGCCGTTTCACAACTGCTGGAGGTGCCCCTGTAGTAAGTAATCATGACTCTATGTCTGCTGGTCCACGAGGCCCTTTATTATTACAAGATGTATGGTTAGTTGAAAAATTAGCTAACTTTAACCGTGAAGTAATTCCTGAGCGCCGTATGCACGCAAAAGGTAGTGGTGCACATGGTACTTTCACTGTAACGCATGACATCACACAATATACAAAAGCAAAAATCTTCTCTGAAGTTGGTAAAAAAACAGATATGTTTGCACGTTTCTCTACTGTAGCTGGTGAGCGTGGTGCTGCTGATGCCGACCGTGATATTCGTGGCTTTGCTTTAAAATTTTATACAGACGAAGGAAACTGGGACTTAGTAGGTAACAACACACCTGTATTCTTCTTCCGTGACCCATTACACTTTACAGACTTAAACCACGTAGTAAAGCGTGACCCACGCACGAATATGAAAAATGCGAATTCAAACTGGGATTTCTGGACTTCTTTACCTGAAGCATTACATCAAGTAACAATCGTGATGTCTGACCGTGGGATTCCAAAAGGTTTCCGTAACATGCACGGCTTTGGCTCACACACATATTCCATGATTAACGCTGATAATGAACGTGTTTGGGTGAAGTTCCACTTCCGCACAGAGCAAGGCATTGAAAACTACACGAATGCTGAAGCACAAGAAGTTGTAGGTAAAGACCGTGAGTCATCACAACGTGACCTTTATACAGCTATTGAAAATGGTAATTTCCCTAAATGGAAAATGTACATTCAAGTAATGACTGAGCAAGAAGCACGTGAATTACCATATAACCCATTTGACTTAACAAAAGTATGGTATAAAGGTGACTTCCCTCTAATTCCTGTAGGTGAATTTGAATTAAACCGTAATCCTGACAACTATTTTGCTGAAGTAGAGCAAGCGGCGTTTGCACCATCAAATATTATCCCTGGCATTAGTTTCTCACCAGATAAAATGCTACAAGGTCGTATTTTTGCTTATGCTGATGCACAACGTTACCGCCTAGGCGTTAACCATTATATGTTGCCAGTCAATGCACCGAAATGTCCATTCCGCACATTCCACCGCGACGGGGCAATGCGCTTTGATGGTAACTTAGGTAGCACAATGAGCTATGAACCAAACAGCTATGGTGAGTGGGAGCATAATTTAGACTATGAAGAGCCTCACTTACCATTAGAGGGCGATGCAGGTATTCATGACTTCCGTCAAGATGATAATAATTACTTTGAGCAACCAGGTAAATTATTCCGCTTGATGACAGACGATAAAAAACAACAATTATTCGATAACACAGCGGCAGATATGGCTGATGTGGAAGAATTTATTAAACGTCGTCACATTTTACATTGCTACTTAGCTGACCCAGCTTATGGTGAAGGTGTTGCTAAAGCTATGGGCTTATCACTAGATGGCATGGATTTATCAAATCCTTATACAAAATAATTGATTTCTCTTGAACCTAGATGTAGTATCATACTGCATCTAGGTTTTATTTATGATTGGAGTGAGCAAATGAGTTTTGTATATTTAGTTATTGCGATTGTTTTTGAAGTTATAGGGAGTTCACTCTTAAAAAAGACCCATAAATTCACTAAAATCGTACCTACCATCAGTATGCTAATCAGTTACGGAGCAGCGTTTTACTTTTTAGCGCTCGCTTTGTATGAACTACCCTTAGGCTTCTCCTATGCCATTTGGTCAGGGTTAGGGACTGCTTTAACAGCTATTGTTGGTGTCATCGTTTATAAAGAAGTGATGAATGTGGCAAAACTTTTAGGGCTGTTACTCATTATTATAGGTGTAGCGATATTAAATCTTGCTGTATAGGGGCTTAGTAAATGATTAAAGGCTATATGTTTCTCAGTTTATCTATTATTTTTGAAGTTGTGGCCACCATCATGTTAAAGCTATCAGAAGGCTTCACTGTGTTGTGGGCATCTATTATTGTAGCGCTAGGTTATGTATTAGCATTTTATTTTCTCTCGCATTGTTTACAATACTTACCCTTGAGTTTAGCTTATGCTATTTGGTCAGGGTTAGGCACTGTGGCAACTGTGGTTGTTGGTATTATACTATGGCAAGAGCCATTTAATTGGCTCACAGCATGTGGCATGTTACTCATTATCGGTGGTGTCGCTCTCCTTAATTTTGCCAATCATCCAAAAGAGAATACTGCTAAGCATAATAATAAAAAATAAAAATAAGTGGCAAAGGATAATTGATATTCCTTTGCCACTTGTCTATTTTACACATGAGCTCGTATTTGATTTTTCATCTAACGTATATGTCATGCTTATTTTAAGAACGTTTAGAACGGTTGACAGTATAATATGCTTCTAAGCGGGCAATAGCTCGCCAGTAATGATAAATTAAACGGTCAATCCATAATACAGCCTCTACCTTCGAGACTGCTTCTTCAATATCTGTTTGATTGGCTACTGTTCGTTCAAAGTATTCCTCACGACGCGTTTTACGTTCGTTTGCCATCTCAGATGAGGCGTCACGCAACAACGCTTCAATCATTTGCAACTCTTGTTCATCTTGTAAACGCACCTTCATATCAACTAACACATCCGCCCACTTATCATTTAGCTTTTGCTTTACATAAGGTGACTCTAACATGCTAAACTCTGATATAACGCGTACTAACCGACTCAAATGGTCAATGGTATGTAATAACTCGATATGCTTTTGTCTTTCACGTGAAGCATTAGAAGGAATCTCATCTAAGTACAATCTTGTCTGATCAATGGCTTCTTCTACTGCTTGTAAACGTTTCTCATGTTTCTCACTCACTTTATTACTCGCTAACATTTGGAGCAATACATCCGCTAATTCCTTAGTAATTTCAATTAATGTTTGAAAGGCGACTTCTAACGCTACTGCTGGTATAGATACTAAATTTAAATCTAAATGCCTTGTTAACGCATTTTCTTTCTCTTTTACTAATCGCTCAATAAAACGAGCGAATGGTTTAACTAATGGGATGAATAAAATAGCGCCTACAATACTAAACAGCGTATGGAATATGGCGAGTCCTACAGTTTCATCAAAGGTGCCCATTAATAAGGTAGTAATGATGGCTGTTAGTTTAATCATTAAAGGTGCTGCGATCGTCACTACAATCGCCGTTATGACATTAAACATAACGTGTGTCATTGCTGTACGTTTTGCTGCAATAGATGCCCCTACTGAAACAAAAAGGGCTGTTGCTGTTGTGCCAATATTTTGACCGATAACTAAATAAACGGCTTGCTCAAAATCAATAGCACCTGCAAATAAAGCTGCCAAGGTGGCTGCCATTGACGCACTAGAAGCTTGCATCACAATGGTCATGATGATACCTATGATAATTAAAAGTAATTTGCCACTTATTGTTGTTGCTGATACGGAGTCAAAAGCAATCATATCTTGAGCTGCAGCCATACCTTCTTGTAATACATCAATCCCATAAAATAATAAGCCAAATCCTGTGACAACAGCGCCATACATTTTAAAATCACGTGGTGCTACAAATTGTGTAAATACACCAATACCAATGAGTGGTAAAGACATCGCTGCTAGACTAATCTTAAAACCAATTAAAGAAATAATCCAACCTGTACTCGTACTCCCGATATTAGCCCCTATAATAACCCCTATAGACTGAGCAAAGGTTAACAGCCCTGCACTAACAAAACCTATAGTTAATAAAGTAGTGGCTGTTGAAGATTGTAGAAGGATCGTCATCACTGTGCCTGATAAAACAGAACCTATTGTGCCACCTGTAAAACGATTGAGCCATTTTTTCAGCGCATCTCCCGCTAACTCTTTTAAACCATTCGTTAGCATCATCATGCCTAATAAAAATAAGCCGATTCCGCCTATAACACTTACCAAAAATATCCCCCCTTTGTCTCAACCATACTGTAAATAGTACCATTATGTAAATTTTACGTAAATATCACTGTCCTAACACCACATCATATTGCGCTTTTTTGAACAATTATAGATATAGCTTCATGTCACGCTTGTAGCAAAAAAGTGCAACTGAAAAAATAGCTTTCAGTTACACTTTATAATTTAGGTTGATTTAATTAAACCGTAAGGAATACAGTAAGGACCACCCGTTTGAGGGTCGGTAATAATATCTGCTTTAATATTGAATACTTCTTGTAGTACGTCAGCTGTTACTACCTCTGTTGGCGTACCTGAACTTACGACTGTACCTTGCTTAATAGCAATCATATTGTGAGCAAAACGTGTTGCGTGGCTAATGTCATGAACAACCATAATAATCGTACGGTTCTCTTGTTCGTTTAGCTGTTTTAACAATTGCAGGACATCTAACTGATGCGCCATATCCAAAAATGTTGTTGGCTCGTCTAAAAATAAAATATCGGTTTGTTGAGCTAGTGCCATTGCAATCCAAGCACGCTGTCTTTGACCACCAGATAATTGGTCTACACCTCGCTCATAAAAATCCGACATACCTGTTACTTCAAGCGACCACTCAATAATCTTTTTGTCTTCTGCTGACATAGACCCCATTCCCTTTTGATGGGGATAACGACCATAACCAACTAACTCATATACGGTTAAGCCGTCTGGTGCACTTGGGTTCTGTGGCAAAATTGCTAAAGATTTGGCGACTTCTTTTGTCGATTTCGTGTGAATTTGTTCACCATCTAACAGCACGCCACCTTTTTTTGGTTTCATTAAACGTGCCATCGTTTTTAAAATTGTCGATTTACCAGAGCCATTTGCTCCTACTAATGCTGTAATTTTGCCATCTGGAATTTCCACATTTAAATTATTGACGATGGTAGTATCACCATAACCTATAGTTAAATCTTTCGTTAATAAACGTTGCATGTGTCTGCTCCTTACATATTGTATTGCGCATGATGTAGTCGACTGTACGTACCACCACTTGCTAATAATTCTGTATGTGTACCTTGTTCTTCTACGCCTGCTTGTGAAATCACTAAAATACGATCGGCATTTTTAATCGTTGCTAGACGGTGTGCAATCACTAATGTCGTACGCCCTTCTGATAACTCTAACAATGCTTGTTGAATGGCAGCCTCTGTTTCTGTATCAAGTGCTGATGTTGCCTCATCTAAAATTAAAATAGGTGGATTTTTTAGGAACATGCGAGCAATGGATAGACGTTGCTTTTGTCCACCGGATAATTTAACGCCTCGCTCACCGATTAAAGTATCCAAACCTTCAGGCATCTCCAAGATTAAAGCTTCCATTTGTGCACGTCGTGCAGCCTGCCAAATGTCTTCTTCTGTGGCATTCAATTTACCATAAGCAATATTCTCTCTAATCGTACCATCAAATAAAAATACATCTTGTTGGACGATGCCGATATGCCCTCGTAGTGATTGTAATGTCATATCTCTAATATCAATACCATCAATCGTAATTTTGCCACCTGTCACATCATAAAAACGTGGCAGCAAATTACATATTGTTGACTTACCACCACCAGATGGACCGACTAAAGCTACTGTTTCACCTTTATTGACTGTGAAGCTAATATTTTTTAGCAGCGCTTCACCTTCTTCATAAGCAAATTCAACATTGTTATAGCGAATAGCACCTGCTACACGTGGCACATCTTTAGCATTTTCACGATCTTCTACATCTGCTGGTGTATCAAGTAGTGCTTGATAACGTTTAAAACCAGCTACGCCTTTTGGATATGTCTCAATTACAGAGTTAATCTGTTGGATTGGCCCTAAGAAAATATTAGATAGCAAAACAAACGCCATAAACTCACCAAATGTCATAGACTCATTAATCACAAACCATGTACCACAAGCTAATACGAAAATCGAAACACCCTTCATTAAAATATGGCTAATGGACGCATTCCAAGCCATAACACGATAGGTGACTAACTTTGTTTTACGAAAACGTTCATTGTTTTCACCATAACGAGCAATCTCATGATCTTCATTAGCAAAAGCTTGTACAACACGTATTCCACTTACGTTATTCTCTACTCGTGCATTAAAATCTGCAATATCTTGGAACATTTGCCCAAATGCCACAGACATTTTTCGACTAAAGTAAATCGATAAAATAATTAAAAATGGCACAATGATAAATGTTAAAATAGCTAGTTGCCAGTTAATCGACATCATTAACGCAAAAGCACCTGTCAATGTCATAATGGCAATAAATAAATCCTCAGGCCCGTGGTGAGCAATTTCACCAATATCCATTAAATCATTTGTCATACGCGATACGAGATGACCTGTCTTGTTATTATCAAAGAAACGGAATGATAATTTTTGTACATGGTCGAATGATTTCTTCCTCATATCCGATTCAATATTAATCCCTAATTTGTGCCCATGATACGTGACAACGAAATGTAAAAAACCACTTAATACATAAATACCAAGCAAGACTAAACTTGCGAATAAGATAGTCTGCCAGTCACCTGTTGGTAATAAATCGTCAATAACATGGTTAAGCGCTAAAGGAAAGGCAAGCTCCAATAATGCAGCAATAATGGCGCATGAAAAATCTGCAATAAACAGCCATTTATATGGCTTATAATAAGCGAAAAATTGCTTTAACATAAATACTCCTCCCTATGCTTTAGAACGTGCTAATAAGTAAAGGAAGTATGGAGCACCAATTACTGCTACTACAATCCCTGCTGGCACTTCTGATGGTTGTATAATCGAACGACCGATTGTATCAGCTAATAACACAAGGAAGCCGCCAACAACCGCTACTGTTGGTAATAAGAACTGATGCTTAGGACCAATTAAACTACGTACTAAGTGAGGAGCAATTAAACCAACAAAGCCAATCCCACCACTTACAGATACCGCTGCACCTGCCAAGCCTACAGCAATAAATAACAACCATCTACGTTCTCTTTCTACATTAATACCTAAACCTGTTGCTAACTGGTCACCCATACTTAAAATATTAAGTACAGATGCCTTATACATTACAAGTGGCATCAAGACTGCAATAAATGGCAATAAAGCTAAAACAAATTGCCAATTTGAACCCCAAATACTACCTGCCATCCAAGTTGCCACAAATTGATAATCTTCTGGTGACAATATTAATGTCAGTACAATCGTAAAAGCACTAATGCCTGCAGCTACCGCAATACCTGTTAATAATAAACGTGTAGGAGAAATACCTTCGTCACGTTTATAAGATAAAATATAGATAAAAGCAGCTGTTATTGCTGCACCAAACCACGCTAATATAGGTAAGAAGAAGATCGACCCACCCGATGCACCTGGGAAAAATGCAACATACAACATCACCATTAACCCTGCACCTGAGTTAATGCCTAAAATCCCTGGGTCAGCTAATGCATTTCGTGATAAACCTTGCAGCACGGTACCTGATACAGCCAATGCTGCACCAACTAATACTGCGATGACAATACGCGGTAAACGAAACTCAAATAAAATTAATTTTTGTTGGTCGGTACCGTTGCCAAAGAAAGTAGCAAATACTTCTCCTGGAGATAAACGAATATGACCTGTATTAACACTGATTAAAAATATCACAATAATGAGCGCTATAAAAACAATCATCACTGTCATATTACGACGTAACTTTTTCTTCATCATTACAGTGTTCTCCTTTCTTTACGTGCAAGGTAAAGGAAGAATGGCACACCGATTAAAGCAATTAATGCGCCTATAGGTGTTTCATATGGTGGATTAATCGTACGCGCAATTAAATCTGCCCAAATTAATAATAAAGCACCTAACACGGCGGAACACGGAATAATAAAACGATAATCAACCCCTACAATATAACGTGTTAAATGTGGAATGATTAAGCCTACAAACCCTACAGGACCAATAACTGAAACAGCAGAACCTGCTAACACAAGGACAATAAGTGTACCAAATAACTTAATATGCTTTGTCTTTTGCCCTAATCCTGTAGCAATGTCTTCTCCCAAACTTAACAATGTAATCGAACGTGAAATAGTAATAGCACCGCCAATTGCCAATACAACAACGGGTACTAATATCGCAAGGTGCGACCACCTTGTGCCTGATACACCACCCGCATACCAGAAAGCTAAATCTTGCCCAATTCTAAAATAAAGAGCAATACCTTCACTTAATGCGCCAAACAACGCACTAACGGCTGCACCTGCTAATACGAGACGTAAAGGGGTTAACCCACCCTTTGCCATTGAGCCAATACCAAATACAAGCGCAACACTGACGGCTGCACCTAAAAAAGAAAAAACGATTAACATACCATACGAAGTGTTAGGGAAAAATGCAAAACATACTGCCATCGCCAACACCGCACCTGCGTTTAGACCTAATAAACCTGAATCAGCTAATGGGTTACGTGTCATCCCTTGCATAATAGCACCTGCTACGGCAAAACTAGCACCTACTAATAAGGCGCCTAATACACGTGGCAAACGTAATTCTCTTATTACTTGTTGTTCATGTGAGCTTGCATCAAAACTAAATACAGCACGCCATACATCGTTAAATGTAATATCTGCTGCACCAAATGAAATTGCAATCATCACGCTGACACCTAACAATACAACACCTACTGTCAATATAAGTGTTGCTGCTAATGGTCTCGATCGCATCTTTGTTTTATCTGTAGCGAGTGTTGTATTCTCTTTTGCCATCGCCATCGTCCTCAATCACCTTTTCTATGAAAGTTAATAACAATAATAAAACCGCACCAATGATGGTGCGGTTCTCATATCATCATTGAAATTGATAATTATTATCAATTAAATAATACCAATGATAAAGTCATATGCCTATAGACATTTCTCATAAGTTGACTATAGATAAATATCAGATTTCACGTCTCCACATAAAAATTGCATTTGAATACGTAATTGTTCTTCTAAAGCGACACCTTCACTCGACCAAAAATCTTGTAAGCGTAACACATAAACTTGTTCTTTTTGCATAGCGGGTAGTTGTTGCCATACCTCGTTAAAGAAACGATGTTCTTGCTCTTTAGAATGCATAACAACAAACATATGATCTGCTGCATATTGTGCGAGATGTTTTTCTTCGACAATTATTCCCCTATTAAGTGATAATACTTCTTTTTGCACAAGCTCAGATGGTGTTAGTTGTAGCATCTCATATAAGTTGTAACTGCCACGAGAATTAGAACGCCAAATACCTACACGATCATGATTGCGTAATTCATACAATGCAACCGTCTCATTCTGAGGTAAAACTGATTTTAATACATACTTTGCCTCTGCTATTTGTTGTTTGTAACGTGTAATCCATTGTTCTGCCTGTGCTTCACGCTTAAATAATTTACCAAATAATCGCACTTCTTCGATACGGTCAATTGTTGCCCAGCGCATAGCAATGGATGGTGCAATTTTCTCTATATTTTGTGTGTATGTTTTATAAGGGTATTCATGTAAAGACGTAATAATTAAATCTGTTGGCACATTCGTTAAGGCGTTTTCTTTTAACCAGTCTTGTTTTAAACGCACTGTTTTTTGAGGTAAGTATTGTTGTAATACATCTGGCACATTATAAGGTACATCAAATACAGCAACAGGCGTAATGCCAATGGCCAATAAAGTACCTGTGAATTGCATAGCTGTAATATGTTGAATCCTATCATGGTTACGAAACATACTTGGTGCCATGCCAATTTGTTGCTTAAACTTACGGCTAAAATATAGCCCATCTTGGTAACCAACTGACTTAGCTACTTGTTGAATGGTGAGACGATCATCGAGTAATAATATTTTTGATTTTTCTAAACGCCAATACGTTAAAAATTCATTAAAGCCCCATCCTACCTCTTTTTTAAAGCGCTCTGAAAAATAGTTAGCGTTATAGCCAAAACGGTTAGCTACTTGATCACGTGTTATGTTTTCGTGCGCGTGCTCTTTAATATAGTGAATCACATCTTCAAATGTATGTTGATGATGGGTATATTCATATTTTTCAAAATCACAATTAATAGCTGCGATTAATTGTTGGAAATGAAATACGTCTTGTGTTTCTGCTACCTGTTGTAACAATTTCACGACTTTAGTAGACACATTCTCGTAAGAAATAAAAGCATGCACAAATCTAAAGTGATCAGGCTCATAATGTAATTGTGGCACTTTTTTTACAAGGCGATAATTACAAAATCCAATTAATGTGTACTGCCCATCTACAGTATGGATTTTTGCATGATCTTTCGCTTGAATCACAAGCATTTCATTCTTACCAAGGTAAAAGGGACGGCGGTCTAATATCACCTCAAGTGACCCTGTATGTACATAAAGTACTACTGCTTCGTTAGGTGATAAAGAAAACCAGTCACTACCTTGTTCTACCCTCGTAATAGCATACATGTATTTTTGATAATTCATAATGACCTCCAGCTCGATGATTATCATTATCAATAATAGTAAGGATTATATGCTTATTTAGCAACTTAAAACTTACGTTATTGTAAATTCAATACGCTTGTAAATGTCCGCATAACAAGGAAATCATATGGACTTTTGCCTTCAATATGAATTTATGCAATGATAGGCAACGAAATGCCTCGTTATTGGTGCTTTTTACTAGAGCAACCTAGACAAATGACAAGCTAAGTTAACTTGAAACGTATTGATAACACTTTCTTCTTCCTAAAATTAGCAGACAAATTTTATTCACAAATAAAAGAGGCTCACCATATGTTGACTCTCTCGACACGAATGTGTTGAGAAGACTTCATATGACTGCCTCTTTTTTACAATACATTAATAATTATCATCTAATACAGCTTCTGCGATATTTACAGCATGGTCACCAATACGCTCTAAATTGCTCGCAATATCAACAAAGACAATCCCTGCTGAACCTGAGCAAACACCTTGATTTAAACGATGGATATGGCGTTTACGTAGTTTGCGCTCCATCTCATCAATTTGATCTTCCTTATCAATCACTATTTTAGCTAAACCTTCATCTCTTGTATCTAATACTTGAACAGCTAGGCTAACCGTTTCAATAGTTAACTTAAACATATTCTCTAGCTCTTGCAAAGCTTGTTCACTTAAACGCACCCTATTATTACCTTTGAAATGAATTAATTCTACTAAATTTTCAAAGTGGTCACCAATTCTTTCAATATCTCGAATACTATCAAGTAAAGCATGGTGCACTTGTGAATCCACATTTGATAAGGATTGTTTGGATAACGTAACTAAGTAATCTGTAGTTTTCTCATCTAGTACATTAATTGCTTCTTCTAATTGCACGGTTAGATTAGCGTGCGTCATATCACTCGTCTTTAAAAATTGCAAGGTTTCTTCCAACCCTTGTACAGCAAATTCACCCATACGTACAACTTCTTGACGCGCTTGCCCAAGAGCAATCGCAGGCGATTGTGTAATCAATGCTTCATCTAGATGCTTTGGTTTATATTCAATCGCAGAATCTTCTCCAGGAATTAATTTTGTTACAACATATGCCCATACACCGATAAATGGTAATTGAATTAATGTATTGGCAATGTTAAATGAACCATGTGCAAAGGCAATTTGCATTTTTGGCTCTAAATTTAACACAGTCGCTAACCATTCGACGTAAGAGGTAAATAACCCTAAAATTATCATAAAGATAATCGTACCTACTACGTTAAACAATACATGGGTAGCTGCTGCTCGTCGCGCCGCTACTGAAGCACCTAAGGCAGCTAATATTGCTGTAATTGTCGTCCCTATATTATCACCAAATAGTACAGGTAACGCGCCTTGTAAATCAATCAATCCTTCTGCATATAAGCCTTGTAAAATCCCTACCGTTGCTGAAGAGGATTGTACAATTAAAGTGAAGATTGTACCTACAATCACACCTAAAATAGGTGAGTCACTCATGTTGAGTGTCATATCAATAAATGCGGGCCATTCACGCAGTGGTTTCATACCATCACTCATCATCTCTAGCCCAATGAATAAACCTGCAAAACCAAATAAGATTTGCCCAACATTTTGAATTCGATTCTTTTTAAAGAAGAAAAGTAATATTGCACCTAATGCCATAATAGGGTAAGCATACTCTCCCACATCAATACCGATAATAAATGCAGTGACTGTTGTACCAATATTTGCCCCCATAATGACGCCAATTGCTTGACGTAATGTCATAAAGCCTGCACTCACTAGCCCCACAGTAATTACTGTTGTACCTGAGCTCGACTGAATTAGCACGGTCACAAAAATACCAACCAAAACTCCCATAATTGGGTTTGTAGTGAAACGATCTAAAATATCACGTAAACGGTCACCAGCAGCTTTTTGTAAGCCGTCCCCCATAAATTTAATCGCAAATAGGAATAGACCTAGCCCTCCAAGGAAGTGAAATATCATATCTTGCCAATTCAGCTCCAACCTTTACACCCTTTCAAATTCATATTCTCGTTACATTATTCATAAGTTACAAGGGATTGTAAATGCCTTTAATCGCTAAATATGCAATCTTTACATACAATTTACATTAGAGTAACAATTGGTTCACAAATCACTATATAAAATTAACGTTTTTATGGTAGAATATGCTTTTTTTATCGTTATATTTTTTTATAGTTGGTATGGATTTATTATTGTAGAAATATATTATATCCATGAAAAAGACCGCTCCTGAAATAATCATTCAGGTAGCGGTTTTTTCGCATTATTCACTTTCATAGGTTCGTACACATTGTACGCAGTTTTGTTTTGAGTAGGGATGACACGTTACATATGAACTGCGTTAGCATCAGTGATAATAATTCGTAGGAGGAACTGTGCTAAGAGATTTTATTACATTCGTCCACCACAAACTAGTGTAATAAAGATTAAGGCGTTGTGTACGTTCTCCGCAAAATGTTTCTAAAAGGAAACATTATTGCTTGAATACAAATTATCATATATTGAATTCACTGTCAACAGAAATCCAAATTTTCATCTCACTTTGTCCATAAAAAAACAGGGTCTTATAAAAATAAAACCCTGTTTTCTATTATTGATAGAGATTACTACCAGCTGCTTTAAATTGTTGTGCTTTTTCTGCCATACCTTTTTCAATAGCTTCTGTAGTGTCAAGTTCATTTTCTTTTGCATAGTTGCGAATATCTTGTGAAATCCGCATACTACAAAACTTAGGCCCACACATTGAGCAGAAATGAGCAGTCTTTGCTCCCTCAGCTGGTAATGTTTCGTCGTGATACTCTGCCGCTCGCTCTGGGTCTAAAGATAAGTTAAACTGGTCGCGCCAGCGGAATTCAAAACGAGCTTTTGATAATGCATCATCACGTTTTTGCGCTCCTGGATGTCCTTTAGCTAAATCGGCGGCATGTGCTGCAATTTTATACGTAATAACACCTGTGCGTACATCATCACGATTAGGTAGCCCTAAATGCTCTTTAGGTGTGACGTAACATAACATTGCTGTGCCAAACCAACCAATCATAGCAGCACCAATCGCTGATGTAATATGGTCATAACCTGGTGCAATGTCTGTTGTTAATGGCCCTAATGTATAAAATGGTGCCTCTTTACAAATCTCTAATTGCTTATCCATATTTTCTTTAATTTTATGCATAGGTACATGCCCTGGTCCTTCTACCATCACTTGCACATCGTGTTGCCAAGCGATTTGTGTTAATTCACCTAATGTTTCTAGCTCCGCAAATTGCGCTTCATCATTAGCATCCGCAATTGAGCCTGGGCGTAACCCATCACCTAACGAGAAGGCTACATCATATGTTTTCATAATTTCACAAATCTCTTCAAAGTGTGTGTATAAAAAACTTTCTTTATGATGGAATAAGCACCATTGTGCCATGATTGAACCACCACGAGACACAATACCTGTTGTGCGTGTAGCTGTCATCGGCACATAACGTAATAATACACCCGCATGAATGGTAAAATAGTCAACGCCTTGTTCAGCCTGCTCTATTAATGTGTCTCTGAACACTTCCCATGTTAAGTCTTCAGCAACACCATTTACTTTTTCTAATGCTTGATAAATCGGCACTGTCCCAACTGGAACAGCCGAATTACGAATAATCCACTCACGCGTTGTATGAATGTTTTTACCTGTTGATAAATCCATAATATTATCAGCACCCCAGCGTGTTGCCCAGGTCATTTTTTCTACTTCTTCGGCAATAGAGGATGTCACAGCTGAGTTGCCAATATTCGCATTAATCTTCACATGGAAATTGCGACCAATAATCATTGGCTCAGCTTCTGGATGATTAATATTAGATGGGATAATAGCACGCCCTCTTGCCACTTCATCACGAACAAATTCTGGCTTTACATTTTCTCTAATCGCAATAAACTCCATCTCAGGCGTAATAATCCCCTTTTTCGCATAATGCATTTGTGTCACATTACGTCCTGCCTTTGCACGTAACGGTTGACGTTTTAACCCTGGGAATACATTTTCATTCGCTCTTGGATCATCAGCGCGACGATAGCCATTGTCCTCTGGTTTAATGTCTCGACCTGTATAAGTCTCCACATCACCACGCTCCATAATCCAATTCTGACGAAGGGCTGGCAAACCTTTTGTAATATCTACTTTGTATGCCTCATCTGTATAAGGGCCGCTTGTATCATACACACGAACTGGTGCATTGTCTTCTTCACCAAAAGTGCCCGTTGTAGGGCTTAGGCTAATTTCTCGCATAGGTACTTGGATATCAGGGCGACTCCCCTCGATATACACTTTTTTACTGCCCTCAAAACTCGACATAATAGCTACATTTTTCTCACTGATTGTTGACATAAAAAAATCGCTCCTTTTTAGTTAATGAAAAAGGACCGATCCTGCACAAAAAAGCACGTGGGACAAAAAAACCAGATTCTATAATAGAATCTGGACCTAGTCGAACGTTAAGAAACATGCAAAACAACGCATGTGAACTAACTTCCCTACGCTGGTATGAGCCAGATCAGGTCCAAAGGGTCATAGAACTTCATGGCGTTCTTCTCTCAGCCCGACTCATCGGACCCCCCTAGTTATTACCTTATTCAATTGTGTACCTAATTATACAGTAATTCCTTTAGGAAAGAAAGGAGCCTAAAATAAAATCTCCGCCATATAAATAACGATTGTGACTGTAATACAACTGACAATCGTTGAAAATAATACCGTTTGGGCAGATGTGTCTGCGTCAATATCATACTCTAACGCTA
The DNA here is from genome assembly GCF_014643595.1 of Lysinibacillus alkalisoli. Lineage (GTDB taxonomy): Bacteria > Bacillota > Bacilli > Bacillales_A > Planococcaceae > Metalysinibacillus > Metalysinibacillus alkalisoli. The sequence continues at coordinate 165,473 of NZ_BMJT01000001.1, read as the reverse complement.
GACTTGAGCTATTACGAGAGGTTGGAAATGCACTCGCAATAAATAGGGATTTTGCCACTACACCTTGTAAACCGAGTAAAAAAATAAGGAGCAGTGCCATTGCAGGCCCTAACACTAAACGAGTAAAACAACTAACCATAACGGTCTTATTAAACATGGCACTAAATGAGAGTTGAGAAAGCTGAGCCCCTAACGTAATTAATGCTACAGCTACAAATCCTTGAGCCACATAATTAATGGGTATTTCTAAAAATACAGGGAGAGGAATATGATAGATATTCATAACAATACCAATAAGGAGCGCATGTACAATAGGCATTTTAATAAAATCTTTAACAATCGCCATACCAGAACGTGTCGATGAAATTAAATTGTATAAGCCATACGTATACGTAGTAATATTTTGAAAGATTACTAAAATAACTTGGATAGCTACACCGATGGGTTGGGTTGCAAATATCATTTGGGCTACAGGTATGCCATAATTGCCCGAATTAATTAAAACAACGCTATTTTTAAAAACAGCCGCTTCTTCCTTAGATAATTTCATACTTTGTGCAATAAAGCGCCCCAACAACATTTGACTACCAATAAAAAGGGTTATAAATACCGCAACTTGTCCTAAAATAGTTAAAGAAATTGTAGTCTCATACAAATTCATAAAAACGGCGGCCGGCATAAAACAATACGTAATTAACTGTGATAATGCCTTTAAGTTAAATGTGAATTTGCGTTGCAACAGCCCACCTAGTACGAGTAACACAAGAATGGGCGCGACAATTTTAAAAAAGATCATTCCTAAATAAGCCATATTATCACCTTCATATCAATGGTATGCTTGTGCGTGAACTACGTCAACAAGGTATAATGAATATAAAAAAAGGTTGTGTTTGTATGTGGCATTTATCATTAGAACAAAAACAGCGCTTTACACTGGTGAATCAATTACATATTCCTAACGATTGGGACAGCATCTATGCCTATTACAAAAAAGATGGCATTAATATCGAGCAACATCTACAACATGAGTTAAATCAAATCAAATCAGCATTAGCGAAAATTTTACCAACAGAATTATTACCATATTTAGAGAATGGTTTATTAAATAGACGAGAGCTACCTGCTGAAGCACGCCATCAATTATTACAATGGCAAGCGAATGAAATCAGTACTTTTGAAGAAGCACTAGGCAGTACGATTGCACAATTAGAAGCGATAAAAACACAAATGGATCCCGAGCTTTATCATGTACTATCGGATAGTTTACATGATGCCATTATTAAAGATATTGTATCTACCAAAAACCGTACACAACTCATCATTAATACAGAAGGTGGCTTTACGCCTAAAGCATTAGTTATTTTAACATTTCATAACGTGACACAACAATCTGGCGAGTGGCAACTCCATCAATGGATTTTATATGAAGAAATCCAGGCGCCATCTCAAAACTTAGCAATGCGATTCATTTTAGACCAACCCGAGGCAGAAGTCACAATTGTTGCTGAGCATATTACTGCACAGAGCTTTTATCGCCCGCTCGCCTATCATGAAATGATTGCCAACGATGTATTACCTGATGTAAAAGTAGAGGCATTTATTGATGCCCTTAATCGCGATTTCACCTATACGATTATTTTGCATCACCTTATCCTACCCATTGAGCAATTTACAATGGAGGGCTCTCAAATTGCCATTTTACAAGATGGTGAGATTGTTCTACAACATGACGGGATTTATATGATTAATAATGAAGGTTCAACGAAACTCACACATGATACCATTACATTTTTAGAATCTATTTATACGACAGCTTATGAAGACCCTTACGCTATTTTTAGCGAGCCTATGCCAGCTGAAGAATTAGAAGAGGCACTTGCTAGTGATGATTTAGAGCGCCATGTCCGTGCATGGAATACATTATATGCCGCACCACATGAGCATACTGATTTGATTAATAAAGCCCTTATTGCACTTGCCCAAAATCAACATCATGAAAATAACGTAATGTTAGACGTTTATGTCACACATTTTGATACGTTAGGGCTTATTACAGACCAAACAAAAGCACTACTAGCACCTTATTTATAATCATCATCACAAAAAACCAAGGGCTGATGTAGTATTTCATCGGCACTTGGCTTTTTAATTTTAGACAGTACTTATTGATGTGATCTAAAAAATGCAATGATTTCATCTAATTGACCATCTAATGATACAGGATCGCTAAAGTATGATGCATCAGTATCTAATATCATCATTTTATTTTCTTTCACTGCAGGCAAGTCTTTCCACAATGAACTTGTTGCTAAATAATCGGCAACATCTTGTCCATCAATAAAAATATAGTCTCCAATAAAATCATTTAATACTTCCAAAGATACAGCAGCATAACCTTGTTTGGTATCTACTGCTTCTTCTTTTATAAGTGGTGGCATATTGAGATTAAACCCTTCGTATACAATTTCACCACCACGTCCGAAATTCTCACCAAACACCATCAATTCTTTTTCACCACCACCGATAATAGATACGGTTCTATCACCTACAATAGCTTGTATTTCTGATTTATGTTGTTCGATTTTTTCTTCCCATTGTGCAATCCAATCTTCGGCTTCTTCTTTTTTGTTTAACATGTCACCAAACGCTAACAATTGTTCCTTATAGTCCTTTTCACCATAAGTAATAGCCACAGTAGGTGCAATTTTTTCCAAGTTTTCTACACCTTCTCGATTAAAGGCAATAATTAAATCGGGATTTAATTCGGTAATTTTCTCAAGAGATTGTTCATCTCCAATATTTTCTACACCATCTACTTTACCTTCAAAATAGGGATTTTTTAAAGCAAATTTACTCATACCAATTGGTTTAATACCTAGCGCTAACAAATAACCTGCGTAACTATTAGCTAATACTACAACACGTTTTGGATTTTTAGGAATTTCAACCTCACCATTACTTGCTTTGTATGTAACATATTCTGTTTGCACCTCATTTGTTTTCCCTATTGTTTGTGTATTAGTTGTTGTACAGCCACTAAATAATAAGGTAAAACAAATTAATAATGTTGCTAATAATGATGTCCTTGTACTTCTTACCATTGGAATATATACCTCCTTGTTATATTGAGAATCACTCTCAATATAACGGCTAATGCTAGGTTGAACAATGGACGATGTCAAGGATGTTATTGAAGCATCCATAGGATGTTGGTGATACTGTTGACGATATTGTAAAGGAGAACAATGTTTATGCTTTTTAAATAAACGACTGAAATAGTAAGGGTCTTTATAGCCGATTTGTTCTGCAATTTCTTTTAGTGGTGCATCACTTTCACGCAGCCATCTTTCTGCATTAGATAATCGCGTTTGAATCACATAGTCAATAACACTATAACCTGTTTTCTCTTTAAAAGTGGTTGATAGATGAGCCACACTATAATTTAAAGCATCGGCAATTGACGTCAATGTTAAATGTTGTTGATAATTTTGCTCAATATAATGCTTTACACTAGTACATAAATCCACATTAGGCGAATGAGATTGATCGTTGCCTTGTGCCAACAATAAATAAGTAAAGTTATAAAGCGCACCTTTACAATAATAACGACTAACACGATGACCTTCTTGCCATTTTTCATGCATTTGTCGTACATTATGATGCAATGCAATACCATTTTGCGGGATTAAACTATAATGCAATTGAAATGGTTTATGTGCTTTAATGATTTGCATATGCTCTTTAGCCATCACTAATGGCAATGTGGCACGATAAAACAGTACATAATAATAAAATGGCACTTCAGCGTGTATCTTTAACCAACTACCCTTTGGAATATGAGCAATATAATACGCTTGTACAGTTTGCGTTTTAGCATTCACTTCCACTTGTCCTCTTCCTTGTATCACAATAAGGAACAGGTTTGCTGGCACTTGGTATGCCCTATGTGTTTGTTGTGTTCCTACTATTTCAAAACGTACATCTAATACTTTGATTGAAGCATAATCCCAAGCGAGCAGATGAAGGTTAGTATTCATGTCATATAACTCCTTATACAATTGAAAATGATTTTCAATTATACAGGATATTTCATTTATTTTCTAACCAAACATCATTATGGCAAAAAGAATGCTGTTAAATCAGCTAATTGTCTATCTAACGAGACAGGGTCGTTAAAGTAAGCGGCTTTGCTATCAATAATATGAATATTATTATTTTGCACAGCAGGTAACTCTGACCATAATGGGCTTTTTTCTAAATACGGAAGACTATCATTCTCTACAATGAGATAATCTCCTGTGTAATCTTGTAATACTTCCATTGAAATTTGTGCCCATCCTGTTTCCTTTGTATCTTGTGCCACTTTATCAGGCATCTCTAGCTCTAGCTCACCAAAAACAATCTCGCCACCACGTCCATAATTTTGGCTAAACGCCATTAAAGATTTGTCCGTTCCACCAATAATAGAAATGGTCTTTTCACCTACGACTTGTTGAATTTCAGGCTTCACTTTTGCAATAGACGCCTCCCAAGTTTGCAACCATTGTTGCGCTTCTTTTTCCCTGTGAAGCATAATACCAAATTCCTCAATTTGTTCTTTATAATTTTTTTCGCCATAAGGAATCCCAACCGTTGGCGCTATTTTTTCAAACTCTTGATAACCATCCATACCTGCTAATGCAATAATTAAATCCGGTTTCAATTCTGTTATCTTTTCGAGCGAATAAGTGTCTCCCACACTCTCTATGCCATCCACTTTACCAGCGAAATAAGGATTTTGTAATGCTAATTTTGATAAACCTACAATCGGTACATCTAAAGCTAATACGTGACCTACTAATTGGTCAGCTAAAACAACGACACGTTTTGGATGTTTCGGTATCTCTACTTCACCGTTCGCTCCTTTATACGTATACATTTCTGATGTTGTTGCATTGTTTTGAGATTGCGTTTTAGCTTGATCTGTTGCACAGCCTGTTAATAACAATGAAAAACAGATTAATAATGTGGCAACAAATGATTGCTTTGTGTTAGCTATCATTGATAAGTTCTCCTCCTCTTCATATTGAGAATCACTCTCAATATATCGACTAAGTGAATCATAAACAATGGATAATAACTGTATGTTTTTTGTGTGATTTGTCGGTTGTGAGTTCATTACTGTACGTTTACGGTACTGTAGAGGAGAACAATTTTGATGTTCCTTAAATAAACGACTAAAATAATATGGGTCTTTATAACCGATATGCTGAGCAATCTCCTGTAAGGTAGCATCTGTTTCTATTAAAAGTATTGATGCTACTTGCAACCTTTTTTGAATAACATAATCAATCATTGTTTGTCCTGTACGCTCTTTAAATAATAAGGAAAGATGTGGCGCACTATAATTCAAATCATGTGCAATTTTATCTAATGTTAAAGGCTCCGCATAATGTTGCTGAATATAAAATATCGCATCAGCCACACTATCTCGTTTTGCAACAATACCTTGCTGTTGAGATTTAGCTACCTCATAAATAAATTGATGAAACAATCCTTTCATCTGCAATTTTTTAAGTGGATATTGTGTTTGCCATGCTTGCTCCATTTCATAAATTAGCTGCCATGTAGGAATTGCATTTTGTATGGTGACATAAAAGTTAGTTTCCCAAGGTAGTACATCATATGTTGTCTCTTTAATGTCTCTTTTGCGTACCTTATAAAAAATAAGATAATAGGAAAAATCTTTACTACTCACAAATTGAATCTTACTCCCCTTTATAAAATGTGCGGTTTGAAATTTGCTTAACATGATTAACTCATTCTGACATGTAATTTGTGTACTCCCTCTTTCCACAAAAATAAATGCATTACTGGGTAATGGTTTAGAATCCAAATGATGTGAATGATGCCTGATGTCTACTATAATAGCGTCTACATCATTCCATAAATGAATATATTGCGATGAATTCATAATTAATTAAACTCCTTATAATAGATTATCTCTAGTATAATTGAAAAGTATTATCAATAAGATTTCTTTCCAATAAAAAAAGCAACCTCAATAGGTTGCTTTTGCTAATAAAGTTAAAATTTCATCATCGGTTGGCGGGTTGTGTAATCCTGCTCGCACATGTAAATAATAACGGTGCAGTGGACTTTTTGCACCTAAACTTTGCGCACCACAAATGCGCATAGCTAAGTCGGTAATCGTAATCGCATGATTAACAACAGTTGTTTTGGCTGCTAATAAATCGGCTAACTGTACTGTGCCATCATCAAATTCTTTAGCCACACCATGTAAAATATAACGAGATTGCTTTAATAATAATTCAATCTCCCCTATCTTCTGTTGTGTAGGGACGGTTTCAATAATCGGTTTACCCAAGCTTTTAGGGGTATATGTTGTAGCAAAGTGTAAGGCATAATCACGCGCTGCTTCTGCGATTCCAAGATAACACGCTGGAATATGCAATAGACCACCTGGTGAACGAATGACACTGTTTGCTATATCAGCTTGTTGTACCAGAAAATGATCTGGCACAAAAACATCATTAAGCACAATATCGTGGCTTGCAGAACCTCGTAAAGCTACGCTATCCCAAACAGGTAAAATAGATACACCATCTGTATGTCTAGGGATTAAGAAAAATGAATCTTCACCATCTAAATTAACACCTGAGATAAAATAATCGAGCATTGGCGACAATGTAGCAAAGGCTTTATGGCCGTTTAATACATACCCACCCTCTACTTTAGTTGCTGTCGTTTGCATCGTACCACCACGCGTAGGACTACCACTGCCTCGCTCTGACATTACAAGATTAATAAGCGCACCTTGTGCTACTTTTTGTAATAAAAAGTCATACGTTTGTTGTGGCCATGCTGTATTATTACGTAATCCCAACAATGTGCCCATATGCCAGCCAATAGAAATCGCTGTTGCACCATCACCTTTAGCAATGAGCGTTTGGTACTTTACTAACTCATACGCTGATAAATTAACACCACCATATGCTTCAGGCAAAATTAATTTAGTATAGCCTAAGTCTACTAAAGCGTTAACATTTTCAAATGGGAAACTGCCAAGCTTATCTAGTTCTGGCTCACGAGATTGAAATATAGGAATTAACGCTTCAATCTCATCATACAATGTTTTACTAACTACCTCAGGCATGTACCTCGCCCCCAATGCGAAGCTGCTTACCATAATGATTGTCTTTTAATCTCACTTGTCCTTGACCTAAATAATGTTCACGTAATGTGTCTCCCTCATAATCCGTACGATAAATACCTCTCTTTTGTAACTCTGGCACAACAGTATCTACAAATTCTTCAAATGATGCTGGGTTTACCACTTGGCGAATATTAAAGCCATCTGCACCACCTTCTTGCGATAATACTTCCAAACGGTCAGCGATTTGTGATGGTGTGCCCACAATCACTTCTGAGCCATTTGTTAAGCCATGGTATAGCACAGCATCGCGTACCGTCCAGCGATAATCTACGTTATCAGACGTATAACTTTGTAAGCGACTTTGCATCGCTTGTGAAGGTAAGTTTTCAACATATTGGTCAGGGTCTAGCTTTGAAAAGTCCACACCAGAATGCCCTGACAGTAAAGCGGCTGCACCGTCATAATCCACATAGCTTTTATATTCTTCTAATTTTGCATACGCCTCTTCTTCCGTAGCGCCAATAATTGGTACAACAGCAGGGATAATTTTCACATCTTCACGTTTGCGTCCATATTTATGTAGACGCTCTGTAATATCTGCTATAAAGGCTTGAAGTTCAGCAACTGCATTTTTTTGATTTTGTGTATTAGTAAATATACCTTCTGCATGTTTAGCTGCGAACTCTCTACCTCGCTCTGATGAACCTGCTTGGAATAATAGTGGGGTTCTTTGTTTAGATGGCTCAATCAAATGTAACCCAGGTACATTAAAATACTTACCTTCATGCGCAATTTCACGCACTTTTGTTGGATCAATGTACTGTGTATCTTGTACGACAGCATCGTCATCCCAACTTTGCTCCCACAATTTATATACAACGTCTAAATATTCTTCTGCACGGTCGTAACGTTCATCATGTGGAATTAATCCTGACAAACCTAAATTCACAGCTTCACTCTCTAAATAAGATGTCACAATATTCCAACCAATACGACCGTTTGTTAAATGATCTAATGTCGAATATTGACGAGCTAATTGGTAAGGTTGGATATATGTTGCTGATGCTGTAATTGCAAAACCTAATTTCTCTGTTGCTTGCGCCATTGCGGATACAGCTAACAAAGGGTCATGCGCTGGTACTTGTACAGCTTGGGCTAATGCAGCTTGGTTGCTACCTTGATAAACATCGTATACACCAATTACATCTGCTAAAAATAACGCATCAAATTTTCCACGTTCCAATGTTTTAGCAAGGTTTGTCCAATAAGCCAATGTGCCATGCTCTTTTCCTTGATGCTCAGGATGGCGCCATAAACCTGCCGCGTGGGGTGATGCTGAATTTTGTGTAAAACCGTTTAAATGAATTTGTTTTTTTGTCATTATAGTTCCTCCTCATTCTTTAGCATTTCGCTAGTTGGGGTGAGCACCATACAAAAGGCTGGTTGCTGTTGAAGTTAGCGGTCCCCTTACCTTCCTTCAATCTCGTAATAAGGTTTTATTATCTGAATAATAAGTCTTTTATCACTAGGGATTTATTAATATGCATTCAATACATTTATACTATGAGCAAATGCACTTCCTGCTTTTAAAGCACTTGCCACAAAAATGGTCTCTGCTAACTCTTCCTTTGTTACATTTTGAGCTTTTGCATTTGCTACATGTAGCTCAATACAATAAGGACAACCTGTAATATGAGCGATGGCTACAGCAATAATCTCTTTTTCTTTTATTGTTAAAACACCCTCTGCCACTGCTTCATTAGAGAACTGAATAAATGTCTTAAATGCTTCTGGCGCTAACTTTTGTAGTGCGCCTGTTTCTGCAAAATAACTTTTCTCGTATAACCCTTCACCAGTTGCCTCGTCATACGCTCGCAAACTATTCGCGCCATGTGCAAATGCACTTCCTGCTTTTAATGCTGTTGCAACAAAAATAGCTTCTACCGCTTCTTCTTTTGTCACACCTGCTTTTTTGGCAGCTTCTGTGTGGATTTCAATACAGTAAGGACAACCTGTTACAGTAGCACTTGCAATCGCAATCGTTTCTTTTAACTTTGTTGTTAATGCTCCCTCTTTAAATACAGCTGCATTCCAGCTATGGAATGCTTGATTCGGTTTTTTGGCTAAGTCATTTAATTGCGCTAATTTAGAAATATCGGTTTTATTATACATATGATTTGGCTCCTCCCAACAAAAAAGCTCCCTCTTCTCATAGCTTAAGAAGAGGGAGCTTTCACTCCGTTTTTTTCCTCATCTTTCAAGCTAGGCTTGCTGGACTTAGCACCTTTGTGATATTCACCGGTTGCTGCGGGATCATAGGACCAGTTTCCTCCCCCGAACTCTTTATAAGGATTTTGTTGTTGATGACTATATTAAACGCATTATCCTACTAAGTCAATAAGTTTTATTATTTTTTCTGAAAATTCTTTTTTATATTATATTTCGATATAATGTGTATGAGTACCTCATACACATTGCCACGGCTAAATAAGTCTTCTTTATAAGGGATAAAAAAGGAACGCTACTAGCTTTGTTATAATAAAAAACCCAACTGAAAAAATTCAGTTGGGACATAGTATTATTTATTTAATGCTACAGCAATTTGAGCGCCTACATAAGCATTATGTTTTACCAATGCAATATTAGCGTCTAGGCTAGTACCTTCTGTTAATTCTTTCACTTTGCCTAACAAGAATGGTGTTACATCTTTACCTACAATACCTTGTGCTTTAGCTTCTTGTAATGCGGTTTGAATCGTATTTGTAATAAAGTCATAGTCTAATGCGTCTTCTTCACGGATAGGGTTAGCAATTACAGCACCACCTGTTAATCCTAACTCCCATTTTGCGCGTAACATTGCAGCCACGTCTGCTGGTTGATCTAAACGTAAGTTAAGGTCAAAGCCACTTTTTTGTGTAAAGAATGCAGGCATTTCATCTGTGCCATAGCCTACCACTGGTACACCATTTGTTTCTAAATATTCTAATGTTAAACCGATATCTAGAATGGATTTAGCACCTGCACATACTACTGCTACATTTGTTTTTGCTAGCTCTTGCAAATCAGCCGAAATATCCATTGTTGTTTCGGCACCACGGTGAACGCCACCAATACCACCTGTTACAAACAACTCAATCCCTGCTAATTCCGCACAAATCATAGTAGCGGCTACAGTTGTAGCACCTAATTTTTTAGTGGCAATTAAATACCCTAAATCACGGCGAGATGCTTTAGCTACATCTGGTGCATTACCAAACATTTCTAACTCTTCATCAGATAAACCAATTTTAATTTTGCCATCAATTAGTGCAATTGTTGCTGGTACAGCACCATTATCACGAATAATTTGCTCTACTTCACGTGCTGTTTTAACATTTTGGGGATATGGCATACCGTGTGAAATAATCGTTGATTCTAAAGCTACGACTGGTAGCCCTTTATCTTGTGCTGCTTTTACTTCTTGTGATAATACGATATGTTTATTTAACATGTTTGTTCCTCCAGTTCACTTTTTAGGATTTGGTCTGATAGCTCTGGTCTTACGGTATAAGCTGACCCTAATGTTTGTTTTGCATTCACTAAGCCGTGTTGAATACAACGCTCAAAACTTTCTTGTTGCAACCAAGCATGTAACAATGCCCCAACAAATGAATCACCTGCACCTGTTACATCTTTAATTTGCTCTATTTTAATCGCAGGGTAATGGGTAGGTTCACCTTGCTGTGTTGCTGCATAGACACCTTTGCTACCTGCTGTTATTACTACATTCATAACGCCTCTTGCTGTAATTTCTCTCGCTGCGCGTAAAAAATCCTGCTCTGTTTGAATGGAGCGTTTTAATAATGTTTCAGCCTCATCTCTATTACAAATAAACCATGTCACGCCTTCTAATGAACTTGGCATGCGATTCATTTTAGGCGAGGAGACGGGCACAATGGCTAGCGGTACTTTGCGCGCTGCTGCAAATTGCTGTACATATTCTACCGTTTGTTGAGGACAGTTTAAATCAATGACAATACAAGAGGCATTTGCTAGCAATGTCTCATGCTTCATAATAATGTCAGGCAATAATAAGTCATACACATCCATACTTGCCATCGCTAAAATGAGTTCACCATCTGTATCCATAACAGCTGTGTAAGAACCTGTTGTAGCTTCTTGGAAGTGTTCCACACTTGATAAATTCATAAATGCTTCAGAAGCATCGTGAATGGCTTGCCAATCGGAATCCTTACCACATGACGTAATTAATCGTACCGTATGACCTAAACGTCCTAAGTTTTCTGCTATGTTGCGACTAACGCCACCAACACTTTGTGTAGAAGTAGCAGGATTAGATGTACTTAATTGCACCTTGCCCTTCATGTGAAGTTTGCGATCAATATTTGCACCACCAATGCAAATCACTTCATTTTCTTTAGGCAAAATATACGCCCTACCAACAATCTTTCCTTGTTTAGTTAATGTAGAAATAAGATTAGCTAACGCTGGTCGTGACATATTCATTTTTTCAGCCATCTCTTGCTGTGAAAGAAATGGATTACTACGAATCAACTCTAAAATCATTGCGTCGCGTTTATTCATGTCATCACCCTAAATTATATTTGTTTAAATTATAAACTTTTGTTTAAGTGTTGTCAAAATAAAAATTCTCTTGAAATAAATTTCACATACCTATGAGGACACACAGCTGAGATATACTTAGTCCAAGCCAATAAAAAAGAGAAGTCAAGCGTACTCAACTTCTCTTTTTCTATGGTTTTAAAGGTATGTATACTCGTACTTAAGTTCGATGTACATCGTACATTTACCTTTCGTTCACAAAATACGTCATACAATCTTGGGTTCTATTTAAATATTTATAATCTACTAAATAACGTCGTAAGATGGCGAAATCTGGATAAACATTTTTTAATAACTCATTAATTTCTTTTTCGTTATATTGTTTATTCATTTCAAATAGCTGTATTAATTCATTCAAAACTTCTAATTTATTTTTTTCTTTTTTAGGAATAACTGTTAACCGGCCATTTTTAAAATACCGTTCTTGAATTGTCTTATTCATGCTAAACATTCCCTTCTCTTAACTAACATTGCTGTAAATAATATAATAATCCCTTCTACCAAAGACAGCTTTTTTATATTCGTACCTAAATTGAAAATTTATCCGCTTCTTGTTTAAGATTATTCGAAATTTGAGAGAGTTCTTCTATACTCGCTGTAATTTCTTCGACAACAGCTAATTGCTCTTCAGAATTGGCTGCTACTTCTTCTGTAACAGCTGCTGAGTCTTCTGCTGTCTCCATAATCGCAGCTGTAAATTGGCGCACCTCGTCTACTTTGCCATTCATCTTAGCAATAAAGGCTTGTAAATAAGACATCGCTTGTTCTGTTTCTTGTATTTTTTCTACAATGTCATCAAAACTTTGCCCACTCTCTTGTACTAAATTATTTTGTAATTTGAGCGCAGCAATATTTTGCTGGATTTCATGCACAGTTGTCATAATTTCACTTTGAATATTGGTAATAAGGGTGGTGATTTGTTGAGCTGATTCACTGGATTGCTCTGCTAACTGACGTACCTCATCAGCTACAACCGCAAAACCTTTACCTTGTTCACCTGCTCTTGCTGCCTCAATTGCCGCGTTTAAGGCTAATAAATTCGTTTGGTCTGCAATATTCGTAATGACTGTGATGATATTATCAATTTGACTAGAATAATCTCCTAATCGTTCTACAGACTGCCTGGATTGTTCAGCTGTTTGCATTACAGTTTGTAACTGTGTGGCAGCCTCTTGAATCGTATCATAACCCTTTTGTGCTGATACAGTAGACTCTTTAGCCTTTAAAACAGCTTTTTGCACATTGCTATCATTTTGCTCCACTTCTGTTACCATATCGGTCATAGTATCTGCAATATGGTGCGCACCTTCCGCTTGCGAAGTCACTTGTGTGGCAATCTCGTTAATAGTTTGACTAACTTCACTCACACTTTCACTTGTTTGCTCGGCTGCTACGGCTAATGTTTTAGATGAGTCTGCTACTTGTGTGGAGCTATGTTGTAATTGACCTGCGACTTCTTGTAAATGCAGTTGCATCGTATGAAATGCCTCAGCCAATTGTGAAATCTCGTCTTGTCCCTTAGGTTGGAATAATTTTGTCGTTAAGTCTAACTTAGCTACCGCAAGCGCTGTATTACGAATACCTTGTATCGGTTTTACAATCTGTTTAGAAACAAATAACGATACCATAACTATAGCTATCACCAATAAGATAACAGAAATGATAATATTTGTCATAGTAGATTGATTTAAAATCGTAAGATACGTGTCTGCTGGCACTGCCACAGACAACATACCAATAACTTCATTTTGAGATAGAATTGGTTCATACACCGTAAAAAATAGTTTGCCATTAACATCAACTTGTCCGATGTAGTTCTCTTTTTGTTCGATTACTTGTTTTGTTACTGCTGGATCTACAGTAGTTCCCTCATTACCACTTTCAGTCGTCGCGACTCGTACATTATTTTGTACAATCGTATATGTATTCCCTTGCGTAAGTTCCTTTAAGTGGTCCAACAATGTATTATTATCATTCATGGATGTCGTGCCTTTAACTAATTCGTTATTTTTAATTTGCCACTCCCCAGGTATCTTCTCATCTACAAAAGCTTTACTGAGCGTCAAATCGGATAATAGCTTATGTTCAGCACTTGAAAATAAATCCTGTTTTTTAGATTGATAGTTATACACAGTTAAAATGGTTGTTAACAAAAGTATAGCGACAATGACAACAACATTAATTTTAGTACGGATCGATTTCATAAAACAATACGCCTCCCTGCGCTGGATCTTTCCATATAATACAGCTTTTTTGACCAATGACAAGTAAAAGATATATTACTTTTGATTTAATCTTTTTCATAAAAAGCACATATTTATGTCAATCTTTCCATACAATCTTATTTTTACATGATTCACTATACTCAAGTGCATAAAAACAGGTATTTAGTATCACTTAATGATATTTTTAATTTTTATTACGGCATTGGATCCATATCAAAAAATCGTGTGTATCTTGTGACTTACAAGATACACACGACGGCTATAGGAGATAGTAGTGAGTTATTTACACCTTTTATCTTATTCATGGCGATGTGTTGTAAATTTACTTGCTTCTTTTTGCAAGTTCGTAGCAATTTGCGCCAACTCTTCGGTACTTGCTGTAACTTCTTCAACGGCTGCTAACTGTTCTTCTGTTGCCGCTGCCACTTCTTCTGTTACAGCAGCTGAGTCTTCTGCCGAGCCCATAATACGTTGTGTAAAATGTTGGACATTTGTAATCTTAGTAGCTGTTTGTTCGAAGAAGCCTTCTAAATATGTCATTTGAGCTTCTGTTTCTTCAATTTTATGAACAATTTCATGAAATGCCTTACCACCTGTTTGGACAAGTTGAGCTTGTTCTTTCAACGCTTCAATATTACGCTGCATCACATCCATCATCGTAGTGATTTCACCTTGGATATTTACAATTAATGTTGTAATTTGGTGCGCTGACTCACTAGATTGCTCAGCTAATTTACGCACCTCATCTGCTACAACCGCAAAGCCTTTACCTTGCTCACCCGCTCTTGCTGCCTCAATTGCTGCATTAAGCGCAAGTAAATTTGTTTGGTCTGCAATATCTGTAATCACTGTAATAATATTATCAATTTGCTTAGAATGTTCTCCTAATTTCTCAACAGATGTGCGTGAGTCCTCGGCAGCTCCCATTACAATGGTGAGATGTTGCTCTGCTTGTTCAATCGTTTGTTGCCCCTCATGCGCAAAAGCTGTTGACTCATGTGCCTTAGCTACCGCATATTGTACTTTGGCGGTATTCTCTTTAATATTATGCAGTGTTTCTGTCATAGTATCTGCAATTTGATGCGCTTCTTCTGCTTGGTCAGATGCCTGATTAGCAATAGAACTAATCGTTATACTTACTTCATTAATACTTTCGCTTGTTTGGTCCGTTGATATCGATAGCGTCGTAGTTGATTCTGCCACTTGTGAAGAGCTATTAATAAGTTGATTCGCAATTTCAGCCAAATGATGTTGCATACGTTGGAAAGCCTTCGCTAGTTGAGCGATTTCATCTTTTCCTTTAGCATTTAACACTTTACTTGTTAAATTTAAATCAGCCACTTCATTAGCTGTATCTCTTAATTGACCTAAAGGACGTGTAATCTGACTGCGGATAAAAAATGTCATAATGAGCGCTGTAATTACGACGGCAATAATGGAAATTATAATATTCGTCGTAGTTGATTTCATGACAATATCTGTATAGATTTTAGCAGGCACACCAATAAACAACATACCAATCGCATGATCATTGGCATCAAAAATCGGTTCGTAGACGGTCAAATAATGTACACCATTTACATTGGCCTCACCTTGATAACGCTTTCTTTTTTCTAAAACTTGTTCGCTGACAGTAGGGTCTGCTTTAGTACCTACAATGCGCTCACCTTTTGTGACAATACTAGTTGCCACACGTTCATCTTGTTGAAAGATAGTAACGGCACTACCTTCTGTTAATTCATTTAATCTATCAACTAATGCCGTATCATTCGCTATTTTTTTATTCCCTTTATGTAGTTGACCTTCTTTAATTGTCCAATCTCCCCCAAAAGTTTGGTCAATTAATGCTGCGCTCAGATGCAAGTCAGCATTTAATTTATGTTCAGCACTTTCCATTAAATCTTGCTTCTTAGAATAAAAATTAAAAATAGCTAACACAATCGTTAAAATAATTACTGACGAAAGGATTAAAACGTTCATTTTCGTCCGTATGGAATGCATAGTTCTTCCTCCTTATCTAATTATCATAATATAATGCACATTACACTATGCTGAATTCAAAGTAAACATAAAAATAGTTTATTTAGCCTAAAAAATAGGTATGCATTCAAAATCCAATCGTCACACTATAGGTCATAGTGTTTCATATTTCTATGAAAATAAGTAATAAGACCTGTTTTAGACCTATAAATAAAACGCCATCTCCATAAAATATGGTTGAGGATGGCATTTTTCTATCTTGTATCCTAGCCTCATAACTCTTACCATTTAATTGATAAACACAATCCGTTACATTGCGTGTTTTAGGAAGGAGAGTATTATGCCACAAAAGAAAATGTTAAAACTCGCTACTACTTTACTTGCACCTGCCTCAGCTCATGGCACTTGGAAGAACACACCTATCGAAAATTTTATTCATCAACCATTATCCGCCTATCAAAAATTAATTCAAACTGCTGAGGAAGGGAAATTGGATTTTGTCTTTCAACCAGACCGTTACGCCATGTTAGCAAGCCCCACTGATATTACGTATAAAAACAACCTATGGCTAGAGCCTATTACATTATTAACTGCGTTATTACCTTGCACATCACGTATTGGGCTAGCTGCTACCGCTTCTACTATTTATAACGAGCCTTATCATATAGCACGTATGTTTGCTTCTATTGACCATCTGAGTAGTGGTCGTGCGGCTTGGAACGTTGTCAGTTCACGAGGCGACTTTGAAAATATCAATTTTGGTAAAACAGATCTATTACCAGAGGAAGAGCGTGCAGCATATACAGAAGAATTTTTACACGTCGTAAAAAAACTATGGGATAGTTGGGAAGATGAGGCCGTTATTTTAAATAAAAGAGAAGGTATTTTTGCAGATGCCACTAAATTGCATGTAACGAATCATCAAGGCGATTACTTTGACATACAGGGCCCTTTAAGTATCTCTCGTCCCCCTCAAGGTCACCCCGTTATTATACAAGCAGGAGTTTCCGAACATTTTAAAGAGCGTGCTGCTGAAACGGCAGACATTATTTTTACAATGCTACCTACACTAGACATTGCCAAAACCTTTTATAAGGATGTAAAAAAACGCTTAGTAACTTATAAGCGACAACATCATGAATTATTAATCATGCCTGGCGCACAAATTATTGTAGGGAATACGGTAGAAGAAGCTTATCAAAAAAAGAAACACTATGAAGAACAGACAATTCATTTACAAGCTATGCAAAGTACAGGGCGTCATGCGTCATTTATTGGTACACCTCAAACGATTGCCGACGAAATGGCACAATGGTTGCATGAAGAAGGTGCAGATGGCTTTATCTTTATTCCAACTGTGTTGCCAGAGGGTCTAGACGATTTTGTACATAAAGTCGTGCCTGTGTTGCAGCAAAGAGGGGTGTTTAAAAAAGATTACATGAACGCTACCTTACGTGAAAACTTGGGATTACTGCGTCCACGTAACACACACTTAAGTTAAGCCTATTGTTGCACCACCATAAAACAAAGTGGTAAAGAGAAGGGTTATCTCTTTACCACTTTGCTATTTATAGCTTCATACAAGCACTCATCATGTACTTTCGGCAAAACTACTACTTAGTACAATAACTAACCACACTTCTTTATGTTACAGCATGCGCTTTACCAAAACGCCCTGTAATGGCATCTTGCAAAAATTGCTGACACAGCTTAGCACGTGTCATACGATTCGGTATTTTGGTCAGCTTCGCACCTGATAATGCCGCTTGTGCTTCTTCAAACAAGATATGCCATTGTTGTGGAGATTGCTTTTTCATTAATTGTAATGCCTCTTTTTTAGAGACAATTTGATCGGTTAAATACGAGGCATAAATACGTGCCATTGTTGTCACCGCAAATAAAAAATCTTCGGTACGCCAAAAATAAAATAAATGCTTTGTTTTTGGTTGCCAATACCCGTATAAATTGTATTGTAGGGTTGCTTTCACATTGTCCCATGTTGCTTCAATGGGTAGGGTTTGTGCGAGAGAACCATATAATGTAATGCCTTTATGTTTTAAAAGCCACCACGTAATGCCATTTGTATCCCACTCACCATATTTCACTTTACCTTTATGAATATAATAACAAGGTTCGTTCTTTTCTAAATCAATTAACGGAATATACATACCATCTATTTTTTTACAAAGAGGTTCGTTCTTAGCTAATTTTTTATGAAGCTTGCGCAAATTACCTACCTCTTGTTTAGTCAAATCAAATTTTGTCACAATAAGTAAATCGATATCACTCGTTGGTTGAAAAGCTTGTAAAGCTAGAGAACCATATACGTAAATGCCATAGACGTTATCCCCTAAAATTGCTGTTACTTCTTCTACATACTTGGTTAAGAAAATATCAACAGGTTCTTTCATCTCATTCACCTCAATACATACAACGCCTCTTATTAATAGAGGTTCACTTTGTGTGCACATGTTGTATGAATAACTTGTGACAATGCGGTAATATAAAAATGGCTTAGTGACGTTTTGATCACTAAGCCATGTAAAACATTTATTTAATAATATTTGTTGTGCCACCATTTGATTCTGATAAACGTAAGTTACCATACATATCTTTACTAATGACATGCACACGTTGACCTTCGATAAAAGTATCAATTGTAGTTGATGGTAATGATACATCCACTGCGGCTGATGGTGTGAATGGCATATCACCCATCGCAATAATCCCGGTTGGTTTTTGCTTCTTATCTTCAACCGCTTGTACAACTTGCTCCATTTGTGTAGGTGTTAATGTCGTAACATCTGTTGTTGTTGTTGCATAGTATAGTTTCGGACGCCATTGTTCTACATCCATGTTTGATTCAAATAAGAAGCGTAGCTCCTTAGAGGTATTTTTACTGCCACTACCTGCATTAGTAGGGTTTAATAAGCGGGCTTCTACTAAGTTAATCGGTGGTAGGTTTGTTGGCATAATACGGTATTTCGCAATATCTGGTTTAAATTTATAATTGGCAATGTCTGTGCCTGTTACCGTTAGTGTAATATCTGCTGTGATTTCATTACCATACGTTAATAATAATTCATATGGTTGCCATGTTAATACATTCCCTGTATTGTCTTGTGGGATGGTTAATGTGGCATTTTGTGGTGCTGGGCTAATCTTAATGAACGGACTTAACTCAGACCATGAATTTACAGGCTCACCCGTTGTAGGATTTTTTGCAATTGCTTCACTAAACGTTACTTTAAAGTCTTTACCACCTGTTTGGCGTACGATAATACCATGTGTGGTTGGTGTTAATTGATTCACATTATTTGTGCCATCTTCGCTCATGCCATCTGCTCGTTCTAAAATATCACGATATTTACCATTTTCAAAAATTCCTAATGGGTTCATAAATGTTGGCAATGTGCCATCTGATAAGAAGAAGTAATGCATAGGTTGAGCATTTGGATTTTCTGTGCCTACAGGTTGTCCATTATTTTTATGTGATTGCTCTTTCATCGTTAAATTACCATAGGCATCTTCCACTGCAATATACACTTTATAATATTTATGTGGTGAAAGACCCGTTAACAACACTTTTGTTGCTGTAGTCGCATTTAAATCGGCTCGTTTTCCTTTTGCCTTTACCTCATGTGCGCGGTAATCTGTAAAGCCTGTATCATTAGGCCCTGTTGCCTCTTCAATCACATAATATAAATAACCCGCTTCATCACTTGTAATACTCATCTCAGCTGTACGGTCACCAAAGAGTGGCTTCACCTTGCCCTGTTGTCCACTTAATAAATCCAAGTTATTTACTGTAACTTGAGGTGGCATTGTATCTTGTACGATGTCTTTTTGTACAATTTGTGATAAGTTACCTGAACGGTCACGCACAATCATAAATAAAGAGTAGGTGACAAATGGATCTAACTCTGATGCGGGTACACTCACCGCTTTTGTTTGTGTACCAACCATTGCTGGTGCAGGTTGTTGTAAATCACCGACATATTTATTTTTATTACCGTCTTGGAATTTACCTGACGGGTTATTAACAAACTCATCATAGAAATCACGTGATGTAATACCAGCCATATCCGTTTGCTTTGGCATAATCATATAGTAGTACGTACCCGCTTTATCTGTTGTAAATGTAGCAAGTGCCTTATCACGATTAGCTTCATCCAACTGCACTTTATCAAGTGTTAATTTTGGTATTGTGGCATCTGTATGAATGTATTCCGTAAAGTTACGTGGCTTTTCGCCAGCTGCAATATTTTGCTCATTTTCAAAGTCATTAAAGGCTAAATCTTTTACACCTGGTAAAACCGTAAAGACGATATTGTCATAGTTAACTAGCCCTGTATCACCTGGTACCTCAATCGCTAACACTTTACGATTTTCAATATACTTTACAGATTTCGGCAACACACCATCCTTATCATGAGAAGGTATATTTACCATAGCCGCACCTGTTAAACGATAGTTTGTCACATCTTCTGCTGTTTCTCTATCTAAAGCCTCACTTACAGGCACATAGAAAATACTTGGGTTTGCACTATCACGGTCTGAAGGGGTCAATAAAGGCTTTGTCACATATGGTGGTACATTATCAAGCGCTGATGTTGTCAGATCTGTTTTTGCTTGTGGCTCCACAGACTCATTGCCTGACAGGTCAATCATTGCTACATATACTTCATATTCAGTTTCAGCAGTTAGACCAGTTAACGTTTCGTTAATGACGAGTTTATCTGCTTTTGCCTTGCCTGTGACTTGTGCGTTTGCTTTAATCTCTGCAAATGTTGCAGGGGTTTGCCCTGTGGTTTTAGGGCGATAATAAATATAATAATCGCCTGGTTCACTTGCGGTAAATGTTACACCCGCGCGCTGTCCACCGTGTAATGGTGTTGCTTTTAAATGATTGACACGTGGTGGTGTAGCATCTTTTAACTGGAATTCTTGGCTCACTGTAGACGATACGTTTTTAGAGCCATCAATTCCAATAATGTAAACGACGTATGTTTCTTTTTCAGCCAAACCTGTTGCTGTGAAACTGTTTTCACCAACACGCATGGCGCCTGTGCCATTATCATCATATTTTCCAGGGATTTGTTCGATTAAATCTCGTCCTGAAGGTGGCTTCATATCTTTTTCTTTCTTTTGCACAATATAATAATAAGTGCCACGTTCATTACTTGAAAATTTAATTTCCGCATTTGTACCAGCTGCACTAATCTCAACAATTTTTAAAACAGGTGGTGTACGGTCTGATGGCTTTTGGTTTTCAATAGGGTCTTTATCTACTGGATTGCCATCTGAGTCTTCAATTACCGTAATATTAGTATGATCCTCTAAATAATCATCAAAAATATTATTCGGAGACTCACCTACTGGTAAAATCACTTCCTCAATATATGTGTATTCACCTAAATCAATCCAGCCATAAATATTATCCACAACTAATTTATCAATAGTGCCTTCGTAATAAATTTGCAAGTCATATAAACTGTCGTATTGCATATGTTTAATATGACCCTCACCAAAGATTGTTAATGGTGTGGCATTATTAACATGGAAGTATTTTACATCACCAATCACTTCAATTTCTTGAACTTCACCAATCACTTCTAGACGTCCAATAACTGTGTCAGTTGTAATACGTGTTTTATTTTGTGAAACCGTCATACGTGCTACTTCGGCATTTTCAAAGCGAATGTTCTTTTCAACAGGATTCATTTCAGATTGATTGCCATTACCCCAGTCAATTACATCGCGATCTCTAACTTGCAATCGTGTGGCGAACCCTTCTGTTAAAAACATTTGACGCTGACTATAGGTTAAAAATTGCGTCAACGGCGGACGCACTGTCTCATTAATTAACACATGTCCTTGAATATACATATTACGGAACAAAATATGATTGCCATTAATGACTACATCCGCTTGCAATGTCTCATAATCTCCATCAAACGTTAACATACGTGATGCTGATGCACCGCTCGCATTAATTGTGAGCTTTTGTAACTCTACAAGCTCTTTACCTCTAAAAACGCCTTCAATGGTCGCGCCTTTTAATACATTAGCATTGCGGTTATTAATAAATGGCTTAAGTTTTGTACCTACTTTATAAGCGACACCATTAATATAAACGGTGTTGCCATCAACATTTGTAATTTTATATTCCCTTTGCTCTGTACTTACTTTGTCAGAAGTAATTAAAAATGTTGCCATCTGTGCACGAGTCACTGGTTTATATGGCGAATATGTATTATGGGTAGTACCTCTTGTAATCCCCATATCAACTAAACTTTGAATATAAACCGCATTACTCGTCTTTTCGTCCACATCAATAAAACGTGGTTGAATAGATGATGCAACATCAAAGTTATACCCTAGCACTAACATCTTTGCCATTTGACTACGTGTTACAGGCTCATATGGCTGAAACTTCTTTTTATAACCTGTCATAATATTAGCCTCAGCTAATGCGGCAATATACGGATACATCTCATAATTATGGCTCACATCTGTATAACCTGGGTCTTTTACATTTGTGGTATCAAGTTGTAACATTTGCGCTAACATTTTAGCTGCTTGAGCACGCGTGACGGATTGATTGGGCATATACTTCCCTCTAAACCCTTGCACATAACCTAATTCATACAACTGAATGATATTGTCATAATGTGAGCTACTTGGGTCCACATCACTAAATGGAGAAGCCGCCTGTACAGATGTCGGCAATGTATAGGCAATTGTACCCGAAGCTAATGCCGCAATTACAGCTGCTTTACTAACCTTTCGTACATGTTTTTTGCTCATGTAAGTCTACCTCCTTCTAAAAAAAACAACTATATCTCTTTCTGTTATATCGGTTAAATCCAATATAATTCAATACGGTTTCGTTCTTTTCTTCCATACAAAATAACCATGCCATATGCTCAAAATTTTTACATATGACATGGTCATGATTTTGTTATTCTGTTAAATACGTATAAACACGGTTACGTCCTTCTTCTTTTGCACGATAGAGCGCTTTATCCGCCAATTTAATCACTGACTTTGCTGTTGGGGCAGCAGCATGCATATCTGCTACGCCAGCAGACATCGTTACGATGCTTCCTGTTGGGCTTTCCACACTAGATACTACTTGCCTCAAGTTTTCTGCAACACGATAAGCTTCTTCTAAAGGCGTATGAGGTAACAAAATAATAAACTCCTCGCCTCCGTAACGACAACAAATATCTTGCGGGCTTGTGTTCGCTAAAATATGCCGTGCTAAAAACTGTAATACCTCATCACCAATCGCATGCCCATAAGTGTCATTAACACGTTTGAAACGATCTAAATCTAACATAATAACGGCATAATCATAGTGATTATTTTCCCAATTCGTCAACACTTCTTCCATCGTTCGACGATTCATTAATCCTGTTAAAGCATCGGTGGAAGCTTGATTTTGTAAAAACTCCACTTGGCTATGTAAGGAGGATAGGCTGCGTACTAATGAACGCTTCAATGATTGTGCCTCCCTATAATAGCTTGGCACCTCTTTAATACGCTCTACATTCTTCGTCTTTAAGCTCTCCTCTGTATAATGCGCCAATTTTTGAATAGGGCGTACAATATGCAAGGTCGCATAAATCGTAATAATAATCATCACGATAAAGAATGGTAACGTAGCGATTGCAATTTTTTTCACTACTGTAATCGCTGGGTCTGTCACTAAAGTATAAGGGCGCTGTAACACAATATACCAATCGGCTTGTTGTAATTTACTATATCCTACTACATATTTCTCCCCGTCAATTGTTTCTTTAAGACCATCTTGAGATTTAGTGCTTATTTTTTCGATCATACGTTTTGGGATTTTATCGCCAATTCGTTTTAAATCTTCATGAAAGATAATCTCACCATTTGATCCCACAACATACACTTGTGAATCGTCATTGTAAGGATGCTTCCCTAATAGCTCATAAAAAGAGTTATGATTTTGTAAATATAACGTTCCCCCAACAAGCCCTCGGTACATTTGATTATTATCAAACAAAGGTTGTGATATAAAAACAACGAGACGATCTGTTATCGTCAAGTATGGATTCGTAATGAATGGTTTTTTAGCTTGATTAGCTGCACGTGCACCTATAGAATCTAACGTCTTGCCAGCCACCGGTATGGAGCTTGGCGAGACAGCTATTACCTCACGCGCCTCCGTTGTGACAACGGTTGAGTTAAAATAATGGGTTTGCTTTTCTAATCTTGTCGCCTCTTCGCCCAGTTCTTCATAATTGGTTAAATTCTCTTGAATGATATCAGCGCTATACTTTAGTGTAGCTTGCGCCTCTTCTAAAAACTGATCTGCTGTTTTTGCTAATTTTGCAGCATACGTTTGATTATGTTCTATTGTCTCATCTAAAAAAGATTTTTTAATTACTACTTGAGCAATGATTAAACCAAATGTCACAATGAGAATATAGCCAAGTAAAATAAAACCTGTCATTAAATATTTTAATTGTATTTTATCTTTTTCGACTTTTTTCATACGTTATAGCCTCTCTCAATCGCTATTATTTATCATCAAATAGAATAAGGTTGACATACATCATTTTATTATGACATACATAATTTTTTTGTGCTATACGTTCTACTTATCGTACTGTTTTTTGAAAGTTTGAGTCCTATTCTTTCACGATTTTTAGCATATACTTTCAGAAAACGCTCTGTTATAATACTATTTAATATTTTTAAATCTGTATTAATACAGAAAACAAAGGGATTATAAAAAAGGGGGATGAAAAGTTTGACGATTTTACAAGGGTTAAAAGTTTTAGATTTCTCTTCATTATTACCTGGGCCAATGGCTACGATGATGTTTGCGGATTTAGGTGCAGATGTCATACATATTGAGTCTTCTAATCGGGTTGACTTGATGCGTATTATGCCACCATATGACGATGAGAAGGAATCTTACATTCATCAGCATATTAATCGCTCAAAACGTTCTTTAACATTAAATTTAAAGACACCTGAGGCCATCGAAATCATACAAAAGCTAATAATGGAGTATGACATTATTATTGAAGGTTTTAGACCTGGTGTAATGCAGCGATTAGGCTTAGATTATGAGGCATTACGTGCCATTAATCCAAAACTTATTTATTGTTCCATCACAGGTTATGGGCAAACAGGGCCCTTCAGCAATCGACCTGGACATGACAACAATTATTTATCAGTAGCAGGGTTATTAGATTATTCTCGACATCAAAATAAAAAACCTGTAGCTATGGGTATGCAAATTGCTGATATGGCGGGTGGTGCTTTACATGCAGTAGTAGGGGTGCTATCTGCAGCATTACATCGCGAGAAAACGGGTAAAGGACAATATGTCGATATTAGTATGACTGATGCTGTATTTTCGTTTAATGCGCTAGCAGGCGCTACGTATTTTGGTAGCGGACATGTGGCACAAGCCGAAACGGAAATCTTAAATGGCGGCACATTTTACGATTATTATAAAACAAAAGATGGGCGTTTCTTTTCTGTAGGTAGTTTAGAGCCTCAATTTAGAAAACTGCTATGTGAAGCATTAGACATACCTGAATTAATTCATAATTCATTTAATGACTCGGCTTATACACAAAAAAGATTTAAAGATGCCGTACACGATGCTTTTTTATCCAAAACATTTGATGAATGGCGCACTATTTTTAATGACGACTTCCATGGTTGTGTGGAGCCTGTTTTAACTTTTGAAGAAGCCTGTAACCATCCGCAAATACGCGCTAGAGAAATGATTACTTCTATTGATGGACAACAGCAAATTGCTTCTCCGATTAAGTTTTCTGACGCGCCTCCTGTTTATAAACATAAAGGTGCTAAATTAGGCGAACATAATGAAGAGGTGTTACGTTCTATTGGATATACAGAAGAAATGATACAACAATTTTTAACCAAAAAAATCTTATCATAAAAGTTAATTAAATGGTATTTTTATAGGTATTTTGGTATTAAAATTAATGTTTTCATATGTACTAAAGGCTTTTTTTTATAAAATTGTGTATCTTTTGCCGATTTTTAAATGTAGTATTTTTATATCTTACTTTAGGAGGATTTATTCCATGAAGAAAATTTTTATTGGTTTAAGTGCAGGTGCTCTTGCGCTATCTTTAGCTGCATGTGGTGATAAAGGCACTTCTTCTTCATCTGAACCAGCAAAAGAAGAACAAACAGAAAAAGCAAGCTCTGTATCTGTTGAAGATGTATTCAACAAGACAACAGAACGTCAAGGCGAACTAAAAAGTACTAAAGCGGATATCGACACAACTCAAAAAATGTCAGTTGAAGCTGAAGGCGAGAAATTAGAAATGAATTCTTCATCTAAAATGACAATGGAAATGATTGTTGATCCAATGGCTATGCATTTAAAAGGTGAGGTTAAAGGGACAGACCCAGCATCTGGTGAGGAGCAAACAACACCTACTGAAATGTATTTAGATAAGGAGAAAGGTGTATTTGTCGCAGATGCTACTGGTGCATGGATGAAAATGCCTGCTGAATTAACAGATACGATGTTAAATCAAAACCAATCTGCTGACGCTAAACAACAACTTGAGCAACTTAAACCATTTATGAAAGACTTTAAAGTGACCGAAAAAGGTGATGAATTTATTTTAACGTTGAATGCTGAAGGTGAAAAATTCAACACTTTAATTCAAAATCAGGCATCGGCAACATTACCTGCTGAACTACAAAGTGAAGATGTATTAAAAGGAACTACAATTGAAAAAGCCGACTATGTGATTTATGTTGATAAAAAAACATATGATATTAAACAATTAGAACTTGCTATGGTAATGACGATGGACATTGAAGGTCAAAAAATGAACATGGATATGGACTCAAACATTACGTATAGTGACGTAAATAAAGTAGAAGAAATCGTTATCCCTCAAGAAGTATTAGACAACGCTACTGAGGCAGCATTTTAATCACAAGCCATAAGAAAAATACACGTAGCACAACATCGCGCTGAAAAAAGATGGTGAGACCAAAATGCAATTGGTCTCACCATTTTTTGATGTAAAAATGCACAGGCGACATATCAAGATAAGAAATCTTTTCACTACTTCTCACGGATGCTACTCTCCGTATTGCTCCCTAACAGCAGCCCTTTTATGCATACCTTGTTATTCTTTTTAGGTAACAGGCTATTTTTATCTCATTTGTATGCTTAATTTCTCTTGCAACATTCTTAGCCGTTTAGCCAATGCTTTGTGCTGAGTTTGTTCACATGCCACTTGGATGCGTTCAATATGCGCACTACTCTGTTGCAAACACTTGTGTGACACGCCCTCTTGCAAGGGCAAAGCTTCATAATTAGCCTGCCCTAATGCTAACTTTTGTATACGATCACAAGTAGCTAGTGCATCTTTTTTTACTAATTGCATAATGGCACGATACGCTTTTTGTTTGAACAAAGATTGAATCACTACATAGTACATAAACTCCATATAGTTTTTGTCATAACATTTTACAATTTGTGAAGGGCTTGGTGGGTAACTCGGCAACACATCATAATGTAGCATTATTTTTATGGCATTACGCTGGAGTCGCTCTTTAGTAAGCAAATAGTCTGAAATGGTAATGACTTTATCATCATTAGCGTAATACACAGCAATCTTTAATTGTACAAAATGCAGCGCTACTTTTTCTGTATCTGTTAATGGCAATTTATCCTCATCTCGTTGCCAAATATCTTGAATGTAATGCTCAATCTGTTTGGCATTGCGCTCACACGATTGCGATAACAAAAATACTAAAGATAACAGCCATTGCTTTTGAGCAATAGAGTATGCTGCGGTGTTACGATTCACAAATTCGTAAGTGCTTGTTACGATTCTCTCACGCCATATTACAAAGTTTTTCTCACGCCCATATGCCTCTTGTAAAGCGTTATACCATTGCTGTTGCAACTGTGCCATTTTAGGTATGGTATGAAGTGGGAGTTGTAGTAATAGGCTATTTATTTTTTTGGCTAACAAAGCATACCAAAAGCTTTGTTGCGTCACCATAATGATATGCGGCATATAACGAGCTTGCCATTCGTATAAATAAATTTCTTTTAGTGCTGTATCCGATGCTACTGTTACTTCGCGCTGTAATAAGATTTGCATAAATTGATGCCAGTTCATACTGTTGTGAACAGCTAAATGGGCAAAGAAATTTTCCTTACCTTGTTGTGAATAAAAAAAATCATCCAATTGTGTATGCAGTTGCTCAATATTAAACCCTACTGTTTCCATAGACTGTGCTGTAGAAATCGACAGCCTCCCCCAATATTTACGAGCTGTTGCAAAAATAATATTTGCTGCGGTTTCTTCATCTTCTAGAAAGGTCGATAAGGCTAATACTTTACCCACTGCTTGTGGAAATTTGGAATGTGTGATGACATGTTGTTGCTCAAGCGCTTCATCTAATGACGTATGAGGTTGCAATGCACTGTAATTTTCATAAACTTGACGGTCTAACTGATTTAACATTGTATCCCCCCAATGAATGAATTTTCCTACGTACTTGTTAATCGGCTTTTAATGCCCAAGCATTTTTTAAAAATGTAATGAACGTCATAATATTTGGTTCATTACGACGCGCTTTTAAAAATAAAGCTGAGGTTTGAATAACAGGTACAATACTTTGTAACGCTTGGATTATGCCTTGTTCAATCTCTTTTTTCACAGCATTTTCGCCAATGATGGCATAGCCCACATCATTCAACACAGCTCTTTTAATCATAGCATCGCTGCCTCCCACTACGATAGTTGAGGTGGGCTGTTGCTCATGATGGGCAAAATATTTGTCAATAATGGACGCAAAGCTACAGTGTTCATCATATGAGATAAATGGTGTCTCCTGTAGTAAATGATGCAATGTCTTATGTTGTGCCATTGTTGTACTTGCCACCACTAAAGCATGCTCTTGCTCTAATGGTAGCGTTTGAATGGTGGAGGTTTCATTTGCCTCTGCCACGATAGCAATATCTGCTACATTATTTTTCACACTAGCTAATGCATGGTGACTATTTAAGGGTATGAGATGAACGTGTACATTAGGATAGGCCGATTCATACGCTTTAATAATAGGATGTAATCGTTGGCCACAATAATGCTCAGATGCTGCTATCATTAATTTGCCTGATGGGTCTCTAAGTTCTTCCATATCTTTTTCCATCTTATTCATTAAAATAAACAATTCATCTACATGTTGTTTTAATTGTTTACCTGCTGCTGTTAGTACCATGCTTCTCCCTACCTTTGTAATTAATACATGGCATAACTCTTTTTCTAATGCTTGCATTTGTAGTGTGACGGTTGGTTGTGTATAACCTAGTTGCTGTGCTGCCTTCGTAATACTTAAACACTCCGCCACAGTTTGAAATGTTTTTAAATGACGTAACTCCATAGTGACACCCCTTGTTTATTACATCTTGCTTCCCTATATTATAAGCTACTTTACTGTTCTTCGTGCTGTCAGATCACATTATCAAAAACCTTTTTTTACCTATTAAATTTTTTAATACTACGAGTTTGACAGTTCGTTGAAATTGCACGAAAATTCTAGCAATAACATCAAGATGGGGGTTCACGATATGACACAATTTACACACCACAATACAGAGGGACTGTTGGCACCAACTATGGCAAAAGATTTTCCAAACTTACATGTCATAAAATCAGAAGGGTTATTTTATTTTGGTGCTGATGGCAAAAAATATTTGGATTTTACATCAGGGATTGCTACAGAAAATACAGGGCATCGACACCCTAAAGTAATTGAAGCGATTAAACATCAACTCGATGAGCTTGTACATGGCCCAATCGGCATTATTAATTATGCATCTATTCATACACTGGCTTTAAAATTACGCGAAATCTTACCTCCACCTCTCGATTGCTTCTTCTTTGGGAATAGTGGCGCTGAAGCAATTGAAGGGGCAATAAAATTAGCACGTCATACAACAAAGCGACCTTATATTGTTTCATTCTTTGGTGGTTTCCATGGTCGTACGATGGGAGCCTTAAGCGTTACTACTTCTAAGAGCAAATATCGCACATCATTACCTGTTGGTGCTAACTTTACCTACCAACTCCCTTATGCGCAAATTAACGAAACACCTGAAGGTCTCGACCCAGAGCAGTATTGGCCTGCTCAATTAGAAAAAGATTTTGAGCGTTTATTCAATCATCAAGTGGCACCAAGTGAAGTGGCAGCTGTTATTTTAGAGCCTATACTTGGTGAAGGCGGCTATGTCATTCCACCTCAAAGCTGGTTGAAGAAAATACGTGAAATTTGTAATCAACATGGTATCTTACTTATTTTTGATGAAGTGCAAACAGGCTTTGGACGAACAGGCGACTGGTTTGCGGCAAACCGTTTTGGTGTAACGCCTGACATTATGGCTATTGCCAAAGGGATTGCGAGCGGGCTACCATTAAGCGCTACAGTCGCTTCACAAGCGTTAATGGAACAATGGACGATAGGTAGTCATAGCACAACATTTGGGGGCAACCCTGTAGCCTGCGCAGCCGCTTGTGCCACTATTGATGTTATGCAAATGGAGGACTTACCTAACAATGCCAAAGTTATGGGTGAGTACGCATTAAATAAATTAATACAATTACGCGAAAAGCATGCTTGCCTCGGCCAAGTACGAGGGATTGGGCTGATGATTGGTATTGAAATTATTGACCCTATCACCA
Organism: Lysinibacillus alkalisoli; assembly: GCF_014643595.1. Taxonomy (GTDB): domain Bacteria; phylum Bacillota; class Bacilli; order Bacillales_A; family Planococcaceae; genus Metalysinibacillus; species Metalysinibacillus alkalisoli. Next base: position 134,745 of record NZ_BMJT01000001.1, on the reverse strand, counting down.
AACAAGCGAACCCAGAAGGTTTAATGGACATTTTACACCGTTGTTTAGATCAAGGCGTTATTTTATATTTAAGTGGTAATAAAAGTGAAGTCATTCGTATGATGCCACCTTTAACAATTGACAAGGAACATTTAGATCAAGGTATACAATACCTTGACGAAGCGCTTACAGCGTATGAAGCCTCTATCATGACTGGGGGCGTGTAAATGAACTTCCTCGACACACTTGTTCTTTTACTTTATTTCACCGTTTTAATCCTTGTAGGTGTGATTGGCATCAAAAAAGCAAAGTCTGAAAAAGACTTTGTTTTAGCTGGTAGTCGCCTAGGTTATTTTAGCCATGTAGGTTGTTTAGCTGCTGTTATTATAGGTGGTGCAGCTACAATGGGGTCAACTACATTGGGCTATGAATACGGGATTTCTGGCTTTTGGTTTGTATCTATGATGGGATTTGGCATTGCTGCTATGGGACTATTCGTTATTAATAAAATTAGTGGTGAAGATGTTTTCACCATTAGTCAACTATTAGGGCGTCGCTTTGGTGAGGGTACGCAATTAATCAGTGCTATTGTCACAGCTATTTATACATTGATGGTCGTTGTCACACAAATCATTGGTATGGGGAGTGTGATTCATGTGTTATTAGGGTGGGCACTGACACCTTCAATGATGATAGGTGGCGGGATCGTACTATTCTATACTATTTTAGGTGGGATGTGGAGTATCACTTTAACAGATATGATTCAATTTGTTGTTATGACTACCGGTGTCTTCTTTATTATGTTCCCTGTAAGCGTTTACGAAGTAGGAGGCTTAACTGCTTTATTTAACGCTGTACCTGAGTCACATTTATCATTAACAAATATCGGGTGGGATCGTATTTTTCAATATTTCTTACTCTATTTCTTCGGCTTAATGGTGTCACAAGATATTTGGCAACGTGTATTCACGGCTAAAAGTGATAAGGTAGCAAAAAAGAGTGCCATCAGTGCTGGCATATACAGTGTATTGTACGGTTTAGCATTAAGTATTGTTGGGATGTGTGCACTTGTGTTGCTACCTAACTTAACAGATTCACAATCTGCTTTTACGAGTTTAGCATTAGAAATTTTACCCGCTGGTCTTTTAGGTTTAGTACTAGCAAGTGTATGCTCAGCTTTAATGTCTAACGCTTCAGGCGCTATCTTTGCTTCCGCTACATTAATTACCAATGATATTATTAAAGTCTATATTCGAAAAGATATGACAGAGCGCCAAGTCATTAGCACATCTCGTCTTGTCATCCTTACGCTAGGATTAATCGCTATCGCTTGTTCGCTATGGATTCAAAATATTTTAGTTGCTCTTGATATGGCTTATGCTATCTTATCTGGCGCCATTTTTATGCCACTTATTATTGGTCTCTACTGGAAACGTGTGACGAGCAAGGCTGCTTTTTCAGCCATTATTACAAGCTCATGTGTTATTTTTATTTCCTTTATCATCTTTGGAATTACGTCAACACTTCCTATTATTTTAGGATTGATTACAAGTTTTATTGTTATTGTTGGCGTAACACTAACATCGCAACCGCAGACCTCTCTCTCATAACTCACAAAGGGCATGGACGAGTTAACTCGTCCATGCCCTTTTATTACGTTATTCTGTTGCCTCTAACTCCGTCACTTTTGTGATTACAACTTTACTTGGTGATGTTTGTGCAGGAATGCTTCTAGTTGAAGCTGTGTAAAAGACAATGGCATTTGCATTTTTTACATCTTCCCACGTTTTTTCATTACCCTCATCATCTACGATTATCGTATCTTCATTTTCAATCAACTTAACACTATTCGTATCACTGACTAGCTTATCATCAAATTTTGCTACGTCAGCAAAGTTGACTTCGCCGTCATCTACAATAACTACATCGACAATATAACGTGGTGGATAAATCATAGGGACTGGTCGGCTACTGTCCATATAAACCGTGATGGTACTTTCTGGTTTAATAGCTTCTATATTGATTTCTTCGCCATTAGAGTTATAAAATTTTGTTTTTTTATGAATCTGAATGTGTAATTCTTCATCTTGATTTGTTGTATCATTTACAATAATTGTATTATCTTCAAGCGCTTCTGCTGTATTGACTTCTTTTACTTTACCTTCAAACTTAACAAATTGTGAGTTCATTTCTTCTTCCTCACCTTCTTGATTATTGTCATTTTCTTGGTTAGTATCTTCTTGATTTGTTGTATGGCTTCCGTTAGTCGTTTGCGAAGTTTCTTTTTCCTCTTTTTTATCCTCTTTTTGGTCGGTGCCACAAGCGGCTAATAAAACACTACTTGCTACTAAAACAACAGCAAATTTCTTCATGATTCATCCCCCTTGCTATGATATAAAAGCTATAACTTTTTCATATGTTACTATTTATTTGACGTGGTAGTTTTTCAAAAAGTTGCTAGTCGCCGTCATACTAAATGTTTTCAAAGTAATTATAACTCCTTTATACTAACCATACATACGAAAGGAAGGGCATATATGAGAGAACCTAAAATTTTAATTGTTGAAGATGAAATTGACTTAGCTAATTTACTTACAGTGACATTACGTAAAGAAGGCTTAACACAAACATTAGCCACCCATACCTTACAAACCGCTGAAAAAGCGTTTCATGATTACAATCCAGACCTTGTCTTACTTGATGTAATGCTCCCTGATGGTGAAGGTTATGAGTTATGCAAGGTGATTCGTCAAACATCCCATATCCCTATTTTATTTATGTCTGCTAAAACAGAAGAAGTCGATAAACTAGTAGGGCTTGCTATAGGAGGCGATGACTATATTTCAAAACCTTTTAGCCCAAAAGAAGTTGCCTATCGCGTGAAAGCCCAACTGCGCCGCGCAGAGTACACAATACCAGCAGCAACTTGGATTACAGTGGGCGATTTTAAAATGAATCAAGACGAGACCGAAATTTATCTAAATGATACCTTATTAGAGTTAACTGCTAAAGAAGTTGGCTTAATGGCTGCCTTTATGCGTAATCCTAATCGTATTTTAAGTAAAGAGTCCTTATTCGAGCGCGTTTGGGGAGAAGATTATTTTGGTGCTGACAATACAATGATGGTACATATTCGCCGTTTGCGTGAAAAAATCGAAAATGACCCCTCACGCCCTACGCATATCATTACAGTGAAAGGACTTGGCTATAAATTTATAGCCTAGGACAACTTTTATGAAATGGAAACTAACTGGCCGTTTTTTACTATCTGTTGTCATCATCGTAGTCATTGTATTAATTGCTAATATTATTATTTTAATAGCCACTGCGGTGGTAACACGTGACTACCCCGCTAAGATCACTAATTCTCCTGAAAACTTTACTCGCTCTTTTGAAGAAAATATTAGTATCAAAGAAGGGAAACCTTTATTGAGTGACCAAGGTGTAGAGAAGTTACGTGAGGCTAATGCTTGGATTGAATTTTTAGATACAAATGGTAACGTGATTAGTCACACATTTGCACCACCCGAAGCCCCTACACATTATTCACCTGTAGAGCTTGTTAATAAGTATCGTTATAGTGAGGGTAAAGGCTATACCAGTTACGTTTATTTTAAGGATGATATTTCTTACATTATTAATATTCAAGACCCTGAAACATTTCGTTATGTCGGCGTTTGGAACTTAAAACAAACTTTTGGATGGATTAGCTCCTACACACTTTATATTATTATTGCTGATATTCTTATTACCATTATTATTGCCTTTTTCTTTGGACGCAGTTTAACTAAACCTTTATCACAAATTTTAAATCATATTCAAAATTTACGTAATCGTGAGTTTACTACTATTCAACCTCGTAAAGGATTGTATGGTGAAGTCTTTCATAACTTGAGTGAAGTATCAAATGCCCTTGCTATGCAAGAAAAAGAACGCGCACAATTAGAAAAAATGAGAGAAGAATGGATTAGTAATGTTTCCCATGATATGAAAACACCACTTGCCTCGATTAGAGGATATGCGGAGATTATGCAAGATGAGACAAGCACTAAACAAGAACTAAAAAGCTATGCGGGCATTATTGAAAAACAATCCATGCATATGAATGACTTATTAGAAGACCTAAACCTGACAATGCGACTCCGAAACCAGCAACTGCCTTTGCAACTGCAGCAAACAAATATGGTTACTTTTTTGCGTGAGATGGTGATTCAGTTATTAAATGAACCAAAATATGAGCATACTACCATTCATTTTATGCCTTCTACAGAGAACTTATACAGTGAAATTGACCGCCATTTTATGGAACGTGCTATGTATAACTTTATATATAACGCACTGCGTCACAATGATGAAGATGTGGAACTTACCATTGCTATAACGGTAGAACAACATGAGTTGTATATTAAAATTCAAGATAATGGCAAAGGTATTGAAGAAGAAGACTTAGACCACATTTTTGAACGCTATTATCGTGGCACGAGCACCGCACATACAGATGGCACAGGTTTAGGTACGGCTATCGCTCGAGACATTATCATAGCTCATCATGGCGAGGTTTGGATGACATCTATCGTCAATGAAGGTACTACTGTGCATATTTTATTACCACAATTGATCGTTACGTAATGCATAAATGCGCATCATTTAGTTAACGTACTGTTACTTGTTAGCCATGAAAATCGACTAAACTTTCACTTATGCCACGTATTTTTATTCTTTATCATAATGTACCTCATTTTATGATTTATTTTTACGATAAAGTGGCTTATAGTATGAGTGACAAGAGTGGAGGTAACCAACCATGCAACAGGAATTAACAAATAAATTACAACAACTTTATGAGGATGCTTTGTCAACTTGCCAACAAGGTAGCCCTGCTGACTATATCCCAGCGCTAGCCAAAGCAAATGCGCAACTTTTTGCAGTGAGTATTGCTAGTCAACAACTTACCACACAGCTTGGAGATAGCACTGAGCGTTTTACCCTACAAAGCATTGTGAAAGTGATTAGCTTTATGGTAGCAACCGAGGCAAGAGGTGTAGAAGAAGTCATGCATTACGTTGACTTAGAACCAACAGGTGATGCGTTTAACTCCATGATTCGTTTAGAAAGTTCTAAACCTGGCAAGCCATTTAACCCTATGATTAATGCAGGAGCAATCACTATTGCTTCTTTGCTTCATGGCACTACCCCTAATGAAAAAGTAGATACCGTACTCGATTTTTTAGAACAGCTTTTACACAAACGCCCATCCATTAATGGCGAAGTGTTTTTATCTGAGTTTGATACGGCACATCGCAACCGTGCCATTGCCTACCACCTGAAAGCAAATGGTTTTATTGTAGGCGATGTAGAGACAGCACTTAAAGCTTATTTATTACTCTGCTCAATTGAAGTTACCACACAAGATTTAGCGAAAATGGGTTTGTTTTTAGCAACAGATGGTGAGGGAGCGCCCTTTATCTCACCTCATATCCTTAAAATCACAAAAGCGTTAATGATGACTTGTGGCATGTATAATGCTTCAGGCAAAGTAGCTGCCTTTATTGGCATCCCTGCCAAAAGTGGTGTCTCTGGTGGCGTCTTAGCTTGCTTAAAAGATGCGACGATTGAGGGGCATCACGGGGCTATTGGTATTGGTTTATTTTCACCTGCGATTGATGATGTAGGAAATAGTGTCGCTAGTATGCATATGTTAAAACAACTTGCTGACCATTATCATTTATCCTACTTTTAAATACGTAAAAAAGAGTAGCTCAGTCCTTATTGAGCTACTCTTTTTCTTATAATTGTTCTAATGCTTTTTTAGGCACTTCGTTTTCTTGTACTTCTTCATAAGAGGTAATACCTTTTGATTCCTTGTAATATACTCTTAAATAAGCATCGTGGCGTAAATTCTTTTGTGCTGAAAAATCCACACTAATTTCTTTACCTTCTTCATTATATGCCTTATATGCTTTATACCAATATGTTTCATAAACTTTACCATTATCTAATGTTTCTTTCTCAATAGCACCATCTGCAGTAATTTTCACATAATATTGCTCTGCACCTAAATGATTAAAATTCACAAAACGCAATGTAGCAAGGCCACCGACGACAACAACTAATAATATGACTAAAGCAATCATCATTTTTTTCATTATATGTTCCTCCTAGCGTTTTTCACGATTTTATAGAATGCACGTGTGGTAAAGATATAATACAGTACATAAATCAAGGTATATGCTGCCATCCATAGTAACACAGGTTTTGTAATAGACATGCCTAGCAAGTTAGAGAAGCCAAGCAAGGCGACGCTCGCATGCGTAATCCCAACGATTAATGGTGCGCCGAAGATAATAGCTACTTGTGTTGCAATTGTTTTTAACATTTGTTGATCGTTAACACCGATCTTATAAAGAATCGTGTATTTATCTTTATCTGCCTCTGCCTCTGATATGACTTTAAAGTAAATGATACTACCTGTAGCCGTTAAAAAGACTAAACCTAAAAAGCTACCTACAAATAACATAGCCCCCGCTCCAGACATCGATTGCTCAAAATCGGCTGGGTGACTTGTGAATGCTTGTTGTTGTTCTGTAATGCGCTTTTCTAAATCACGTGAGATTTGTAATTGATCGGCTTCCTCTTTCACTTGATACATTTGTGTCAGAATGGCTTCTCCTTGCAATGTTTCAAATGTGCTGTCAGCCACAATCATTATATTGCCTGTTGTACCAATATTCGTAACACCATACTCATATTGTTCAGCCACTTGGAGTTGTGTATCTGCTGTTGTATATGTCTCACCTTTTACTTTATTCGAAAATCGCTCATCAAAAAATGGGTCAAGTAGCACACTCTGTCCTTCTTTAATGCTTGCCATTTCTTGCTTACCTTGTTGCACTGCTAGCTTATTATAGTCGCTCAGTGACATAAACATATAATTATATTCTGCATCTGCGTTTGTTAATGTCACATCTTTTAATGTCAAGGTGTTATGATAATCTACCTCTGGTACATCTAAAGCTTCACCTTTCCACATAAATGTAATGGGGGTTGATGTTGTAGTTGTCTTACTAATATTATAGTAAAGGCCAAATACCGCACCACCTGCTGTAATAGTAGTAGCACTTAGCACCGCAATCACTGTTAATGACTTGGCGTTGCCACGAATGCGATACAATAGTTGAGAAGTCGTAATCAGATTTAAATTTTTCCATGCATAACGGTGTATTTTTTTCATCGCTTGTAATAGAAAGACGCTTACACTATGGAATAATAAATACGTACCGAAAATTGTCAGACCAATAATAACAATCGGCATCGCAATACCAATAATACGCCAAGCTGTACTTGTCATAATGTCTGCTAATGCAAAGTAATAGCCTGTTGCAATACTTGCTGTACCAATAATAGCAGAAATGATAGAAGCTTTTGGCATCGCTTCTCCTTGCTTTTCAGCATGGAATAAGTCAATTAATTTAAATTGGTAAATCACACGGTAACCTTGTAAAGAAGTAAATAAAAATAAAATACTAAAGACAATGATTGTATTAATAACTGCTGGCATAGAAAATGTAAAACCTGCTGTTAAACTATATCCCATCAAGCGAATGAGTATGGTTAATAATACTTTGGACATTAAAAAACCAATCCCAATCCCTGCAATCAACGACACAATACCAATAAATAAATTTTCAAAGAATAACATAAAACCAATTTGCTGCTTACGCACGCCTAATAACGAATATAAAGCAACTTCTTTTTTACGCTTCTTCATAAAGAATGAATTGGAATACGCAATAAAAACGACAATAAAGAATAACAAAACGACTGCCGAGCCACTCATAATACTTGATATTTTTTGAGAAGTTCCTGTCATCTTTTCAATATCATCATTATATTTTAATGTCACAAATGTAAAGTAAATAACGATGCTAAATACCATGGAGGCAATATAAAGAAAATAACTTGAAAAATTACGTTGTAGATTTTTTCGGGCTAAATCAAATAACATCATTTACTTCGCCCCCAATGCTAGCTAGCACTTGTAAGATTTGTTGGAAAAATTGTTTGCGTGTTTGTGTACCTCTCATCACTTCTTTTGACAATTTACCATCTTGAATAAAAATAATACGTTGGCAAAAACTTGCCGCATATGCATCATGCGTTACCATCATAATAGTAGACTGTTCTGTTTCATTTAAGCGGCTTAAACTCTCAAGTAAATCGGTTGCTGATTTAGAATCAAGCGCACCTGTAGGTTCATCTGCAAATATAATTTTAGGTGTTGTTACTAATGCACGTGATGATGCTGTACGTTGTTTTTGCCCACCTGATATTTGATAAGGATATTTACTCAGTAAGTCTTTAATGCCAAATGTCTCTGCAATACGGTTGACACGCTCATCGATCTCCTTCACTGGCGTTTTAGCAATAGCTAGTGGCAATACGATATTTTCGCGCACTGTTAAAGAATCTAGCAAGTTATAATCTTGGAAGATGAAACCTAAATGATCACGTCTAAAATCTGCCAATGCCTTATCTTTCATCTTTGCCACATTATCACTGCCGATAAAAATATCACCACTGGTTGGGTTATCAATTGTAGCTAGTACATTTAAGAGTGTTGATTTACCCGCACCTGAAGGCCCCATAACGCCAATGAACTCACCCTCATCAACTGTAAATGAAATATTTTGAAGTGCCTTAAAAACTTGTGTACCTTTGCCATACGTTTTATTCACGTTGTTCACTTTTAATAGTGGTTGCATAATATATTCCATCCTTCTTTTGTTTTATTATTAGTTTTACTATACCGTGCGTAACTTACATCATCTTTGTGTTAACCTTACATTAACCTTAATAAAAAAAGTTGCTGAGAACATGACTGTCCCCAACAACTACATAATGGATTAATCTATTTTACTATTGCGCTTTGCCACATGTTGTAAAGCATCCCACACACCATTAAATGGTGGGGCATATGCTAAATCTAAATCTAGTAAATCTGATAGCGTCATCTGATTGGATAGGGCTGTCGCTACAACATCAATACGTTTATCAACACCTACTTCACCAATAATCTGTACACCCAGTATGCGCTCTGTATGTTGATGTACGAGCATCTTAATTTGCAAGGGCTTTACATTAGGATAATAACTTGCGATATGATTGCCTTCATATTGGTAGACAACATAAGGTATGTGAAGTGCCTTTGCTGCTTTTTCATTTAAGCCTGTAACACCTATCGTATAATCAAAAAACTTTAAAATAGATGTGCCTACTACCCCTTTAAACCTTGCAAATTTGCCAGCCATATTCAAGCCAGCAATGCGTCCTTGCTTATTGGCAGTCGTACCTAATGGGATATAGTCATTCTGTGCTTTTATTCTATTGTAATGAGTAGCACAATCACCTGCTGCATACACATTTTCAACTGATGTTTGCATATGTGCATCTACAATAATAGCTCCGTTCTTAGCGCGTGCAATGTGTTGGTCTACAAAGCCAGTTGATGGTGCTACACCTATCGCTGCAATAACAAGATCCGTTGCAATGTCACCTTGACTCGTTACGACATACTCCACCACATCATCGCCCTTAAAACCTGTTACTTCCGTATTTAATCGCACGATCACATTTTGACGCTCTGCTTCCTTGTGTACGATATCAACCATATCTGTGTCTAGCATATTGGCAAGTTGTGCCCCTCTTTGCACTAATGTCACTTGTTTTCCTGCTGCTGTAAGCACCTCTGCCATTTCGAGCCCAATATAACCGCCACCAATAACGGTCACATGTTGCGCTTGAGCATTATCTTTTAATAAGGCGTGCATTTGAGGAATCGTTTTAATCGTGTGTATGCCTTTAAGCTGACGATTTTTCCAGTTAGGTATTAATGGCGATGCGCCTGTAGCAATTAATAATTTATCGTAAGGCACTTCAAAGTCATCACCATAAACTATTCGCTTTTTTGTATCAATATTTGTGACTTGATGGTGAATCCGAGCATCGATAGCATACTTATCTCGAAAAGCGTCTACACTTCTTGCAATTAAATCATCCGTTGACGGAATACGACCATCTACTACGTAAGGTAAACCACATTGCCCATAAGAATAAATAGCTGTTTGTTCTAAAGTTGTAATATTAGGTGATTCTACATTACGTACAATTTCCATTGCAGCAGACATGCCTGCTGCGTCTCCCCCAATAATGACAAACTTCATGTTATTTCCCCCTATTTTTTCGTCTTGTTGGATATAGTTTAGCATATTTATCCAAGTATAACTGTCGTTGCCCTCCCCCGAGTAAAAGGCGAATAAAATGAATGAATAGAGCTAGACTTAAAATAAACGATAACGCAAAACTACCTACGGATAAAAAGATAAGCGCTTTATAAAATGGCGATTCCATTGGTAACATCACTTGATTTAAATAACTTAAACCTTTGAAAATTAAATAAGTCACATAGGCAGCTAAAAAACGACGCAAAATATTTGCTACTGTAATACTTCCTGTTTGATTTACTACCCTAATATTCAGTATTAACATACCGATTGTTGCACCTTTTGTCAGCATTGGTACTATGCCAAAAACAACAAGGATCGCCACTGTTGTCGCAATAAAATCATGATTAGGTACAATAGCATTTAATAAACCACTGCTCAACACTACCGCCATATAATCAATGAATAAGGCTAATAATAAAATCGCTGGTCGCACAACGTTTTGCTCTTGTAATAAAGAGGCTTTTTCCGCCACATCCTTATGCGAAGGGAATACTAATAAAACAATAGGTGCTAATAAATAACCGATAAAAGCACCTAAACTATTCAGTAATAAATCATCTACATCAAACAGACGATAGGCACAATTATAAATGCCATAAACGCCCGTATATTGTGTGATTTCAAAAAATAACGACACGATAAATCCTGTAATTAATGCACCTACAGCATACTTTCGCTTTTGCCAGAAATAACGCAAATACACACCTAAAGGCATTAATAATAAGAAATTAAAAAAGGCTTGAAAAAAAGCAGGTTGTTGAAGAATATAACGCCAGGTTGAAGGCTGTGACCATACAATACCACTCTTATACTGAATATCTTTGATAAACTGAAAGAGCTGTAAATTATAATGCACTGTATCTGGCGGTTGAATAGCACAAGTATCTCTTGTAGGGGGTAATGGCAATAAAATTAAACATAATGCCGATGCCGCATAAAATAAGAAAGAAAACACGACAATAGTTTTAGAAAAAGACAAAAAACCATATTTTCGATACGTATAAATTAACCATGGAATGAATAAAATAAACGACATAATGACTGTAAATATCGCAGCCACTACGATTGAATTTGTATATACACTCATAAACCTCACCTCTATTTTTATTCTACCCATTCATTTACCGAAAAACATAAAATTAACCTTAATTTAACCTAACACTTGCGAAAAAAGAAAGTCAATTCTACAATTAAATAACAGAAAGGAAGATCACTTATGCTAAAAAATGACGTTTTCGAGCAATTAAAACAAGCCATGCGCAATAAAGATACTTTAACAAAAGGCGTACTCACACTCCTTAAATCACAATTAGATTTAGCCGAGAAAGAAAAAGGCGACGCACTAACAGAAGTAGAAGAATCACAAATTGTTAATCGTGAAATCAAGCAAACACAACAAGCGCTTGATGGTGCTAAACAAGCTAATCGCGAAGATTTAATCGCACAAGAAGAAGCTAAGCTTGTATTATTGCAAAGCTTTTTACCTGAGCAACTTTCTGTTGAAGATGTAAAGCAATTACTTGTTGAAGCTGGTGTCACAAGTGGGATGCCAATGGGGGAAGCTATGAAAATTGCTAAACCTTTACTTGCTGGAAAAACAGATGGAAAAACAATGTCTGCTGTTGTAAAAGAAGTAATTCAAGCATGAAAAAGGGCTTCGGCATAGGAAAATGCTGAAGCCCCTTTCATTTATTTTGCTAACTCTTCTTTACAAAAATCAATAATCATTTGTTCCTCATCTTCATCTAAGGCAAAGTCAAAATACTCATTATTTCCCTTATTCATAATAAAATAATTTAACATGCGCACGTCATCAGCTACCTTGCCAATAATAGCACGTACTTCGATTCCTGCTTCTGTATATAATTCATCCTCTTCGTCTACCTCAACATCTAGTAAAAATTCATAACGTTCACCTTCAATAATATTTGTTGGATCTTTAATCTCTTCAACTGAAAATTGCGTAATATTCATAGCATTCGCTCCTTAACTCTAGTAAATGTATCATACCATGAATCGTACTATGCTAAAATAGATGACATAATAAGGAGGCGAGTTATGACACGTTTACTCTACTATGAAGATGTGATGTTACAACAATTTGAAGCGACTATTCAACATATTGGACAGGATGCGCTTGGTCATTATGTCATATTATCACAAACTGCATTCTATCCTACTGGAGGTGGGCAACCGCATGATACAGGTTGGATCAATGATATTCCTGTATTGCAAGTGGAAAAAGTCCATGATGAGATTCGCCACTACTTAGCCCAGTCCTACGAAGGCAATCTGCAAGTACAAGCTAAAATTAATTGGGCACGCCGTTTTGACCATATGCAACAACATTTAGGACAGCATATTTTAACAGCTAGTTTTGTAGAGTTATTTGATTATGCTACTTGCAGCTTCCACCTTGGCACAGAAACAGTTACCATTGATTTAGATGCCCCTAGTATCAATGCTGAGCAATTAGCACAAGCGGAAAGACATGCTAATGAAATTATTATGCAAAATATTGCTTTAACTATAAAATGGGTATCTTCTGAAGAAGCTATGACATATCCTTTACGTAAACAAGTCACTGTAGAAGAGAATATTCGTTTAGTTATTATTCCTAACATTGATTATAATGGCTGTGGTGGCACCCACCCCACCTCAACTGGTCAAGTATCCTTACTAAAGATTATGGCTACCGAAAAAATCAAAGACATGACGCGTGTACATTTTATTTGTGGTCAGCGTATTTTACAAGAGCTTAAATGGCGGAAAGAAACTATGCACACAAGTGCTGCTACGTTAAGCGCTCCTGAAAAAGAAATAACATCATACATTGAAAAATTGTTAATGGCTAATAAGCAAAACATAAAAACCATTCAACAATTACAAGAGGAGTTGCTCCAAGTCCAAGGGAATGCTCTTATTAGTGACGCCCCGTTGATCTGTCATCACTTTAATAATATGCTTATGAAGGATTTACAGAAACTTGCACGCCAAGTTATTAGCAAAACACCTAATAGCGTTGTATTATTAGCCAGCGAAAATCAAGATAAACTACAATTTGTTGCAGCAAGAGGTGCAAACTGCACAACTTCATTACGTTTACTACAACCTATTTTTCATCAGATCAATGGGAAAGGTGGCGGCAGCGACCAATTATTCCAAGGTGGTGGCGAGAAGGTTTACACTGCTGAGGCATTACTCAATCATTTACAAGTTTTATTAAAATAAAAAAAGAAGTGATGGGATTGCACCCCTCACTTCTTTTTACTTATTTCTTCGACTTTTTAGCTTTTTTTGCTTTTTTAGCCGCTTTTTCTTTTGCTTTTTTAGCGTCTTTTTTTGCTGCTTTTTCAGCCTTTTCAGCTTTTTTAGCCTTCTTAGCTACTTTTTTCTCAGCTAATTTTTTGTCTAGCTTTTCTTTATCTTTTTTAGCCATGCATAAACACCCCTATCTCATCTATTCGATAGCGCTTTCATTTATAACAAGTCTATCGTGCTAACTTTTTACAGATAGCTTACATATCAGTATAGATTATCCACACTCTTTTTTCAATTACATTCGTCAAGAATTAACTGAAAATTCGACATGAGATAGACTTTTATGTCTAATCTGGTACCAAATTAGTCTTTATTACTCTTTTGTGGAAACAATATAGGCTTTAACTCATCATCTCCTGAGCCTTCTCCTAAAGGTACTTTTGATCGATAAGCAGCTCTACAAATTAAATGACCTGCTACAGGTGCTGTAAAGAAAACAAATAAAATACCTAAAATCAAACGAATACTAACGTATCCATCATGTACCCAAAAGTAAATAAATGCGCCTAACAAACAAGTTAAAACAGAGAGTGTTGAGCTTTTTGTGGCAGCATGTGAACGTGTATACACATCTGGCAAACGAATCATACCTAATGCACTAATTACACTGACAATTGAACCTAATAAAATTAAAATGACGGCTCCCCATTCAACGATCTGATTTGCGCTCAATGACGACACCTCGCTCAATATATTTAGTAAAAGCAATCGTGCCAATAAAAGCTAAAATACCTAAAATTAAAATGGCTTCTAAATAGGCTTTCGTTTGCAAAACGATAGAGACAATGGCAATGGCAGACAATAGATTAACACCTATAGTATCAAGTGCGATGGCTCTATCTGGCATAGTTGGCCCTTTAATAACACGATATAATGTAATCGCAATGGATAAACTAAACAACGCTAGTGCCACTAACAACAATGTATGAATCATCTTGTCACCTCCATAATAGCCTGTTCAAATTTTCCAATCGAACGCAGTACAGCATCTTTTGATGTTTCAATATCCATAGCATGAATATAAAACGTGTCCCCCTCTGGATTTACTTCCATCACGACTGAGCCTGGCGTTAACGTTAGTAATAATGCTAATGCTGTAATCTCCCAATCCGTCTCAAGTTGTGTTTCATACGTAAAAATACCTGGTGTAATGTTTAACTTGGGCGTCATAATTTGTTTTAACACTGTATAACTCGACATGAGCAACTCCCAATTAAAAATAAAAATTAGTTGAATCACAGCAAATACGCGCTTTAAATAAAATTGTGTGCCATAAAAACGATATAACGTATATAAAATCCCAATACCTACTACAAAACCTGTCATAAAAGTAGAGAATCGAGGTGGCACTTCATCATTCAGAAGTACCCATAACATGGCAATAAATAAATTCAATAAAAATTGTGCTGCCATTTACACCCCTCCATTCGCTAAAATGGCTTTGATATATATATCTGGATTCATTAAAACAGCTGCGGCATCCTTCACATATGGTGCTACCAGTTCAGCGCCAAAGCCTAAAGAAATGATACATCCTGCTAATAATAGCATGGCAGCCATATTAACCTTATTCATAGGTGTCTCATCACCAGTAGGGATAATGGTTTCACCAAAGAAACAAGATAAAAAGATGCGCAGTAGAGAATATAAAACAATAATAGTAGAGCCAAAGCCAATAATTAATAAGACATAACTACTTGATGCAATCGCGCCCTGTCCGATTAATACTTTACCTATAAAGCCACTTAATGGCGGGATACCCGCAAGTGCACACATTACAATGAAAAATAACCAACCAAATAAGGGATAATTACGAATTAAACCACTCATCTTATCAATATGCGATTCACTAGTTAACGCAATCATTGTACCGATAATTAAAAATAAAAGTGCCTTTGCAACCATATCATGCATTAAATAATAAATAGCACCTTGTAAGCCTTGCTCTGTGTTAGTAGCTAAACCAATTAAAATAAAGCCAACACCAATAACGACATTATAAACCGCAATGGTGCGTATATCTTTTGCTGCTAATGCACCTAAGCAACCACCTACAACCGTAATGATCGCCATAATCCCAATGATGCGATGCGTCACACTCGGTTCATATGGAAACATCAACGTGAAGGTACGAATTAAAGCATAGATTCCTACTTTTGTTAATAATGCAGCAAACAGTGTTGCAATAGCTGTTGGTGGCACACTATAAGCCGTTGGTAACCATTGATACAATAGTAAACCTGCCTTTAAAGCGAAGACTACAAGAAAAACGAGTGAGATGGTTGTTAATAATGGGTCTTGCCCTGCTTCTGCTACACGCTGAGCAATATGGGCCATATTTAACGTCCCTAATGTGCCATATAAGTAAGCTAGTGCTACAAGAAAAATCCATGAAGCGACAACATTAATTAACACATACTTTAATGACTCTCTTAATTGTAGTTTCTCTCCACCTAATGTAATAAGCGCATATGAAGCTAGGAGCATCACTTCAAAACAAACAAATAAGTTAAAAATATCTCCCGTTAAAAAGGAGCCGTTTACACCCGCCACCATTAACAATACGAAAGTGTAAAAAAACATTTTTTCACGCTTTGGTTCAATTGTCGTTGTTGCATACAATAGAATACATGTTGTAACAATACTAGAAGTGACTACTAATAAAGAAGCAAAACTATCTGCTACAAATAAAATACCGAATGGCGGTGCCCATCCACTAAAATCTAAATAAATAATGCCGCTAGTATACACTTGGTGTAGCATAATGACACTGATGATTGACACAATCGCCATAGTGACTACTGCGATAATTCGTTGCAATACGAGCTGATGCCGTAAAAATACTAATAAAATACCTGTAATAATCGGTAAAATTAATGGTAATACTACAATATTAGTCATCTATATTACCTCGCAATGCTTCAAAATCATCTGTACCATTCATACGATATGTACGAAATGCTAACACTAAAACAAAAGCCGTCACCGCGAAACTAATAACAATCGCTGTTAAAATCAAAGCTTGAGGTAATGCATCTGTATACGGACCATCCGAATCATCAATTAATGGCACATTCCCCTTTTTTAAGCCACCTAGCGTTAAAATTAATACGTGAGCAGCGTGGGATAAGATGGCTGTACCTAAAATTACTTTTAATACTTGGCGTGATAGTATGAGATAAGTGGCTACCATCACTAATATGCCAACTACAACTAACATAACGGTCTCCATACTTACTCCTCCTCACTAATACTTAAAATAATAGTCACTACTGTACCGACCACTGTGAGTGCCACACCTGCCTCAAACAAGGTAACACTAGAAAATGATGTCTTTCCTAGTAAGGGCAGTTCAATATATGTAGCCACTTGCGTTAAAAATGGACGATTAAAGAAAATAGAAACCATGGCTGTGCCTGTGGCTAAGAGAACACCTATAGCCGCTACTTTTTTAAAGTTAAATGGCAACCCTTTATGCACTGTCTCAATATCATTAGCTAAATACAACAAGACAATTGCTGAAGCTAATACTAATCCCCCAATAAAGCCACCTCCGGGAGAATGATGTCCAGCAAAGAATAAATAAACACCTAAAGTTAAAATAATAAAGATGACAGCTTTCGTGACTGTGCGTAGAATGACGTCATTGATTTTCATCTTTAGCTGCCCCCTTCTTTGGTTTTAGTTTAGTTAACGTGTACACACCTAAACCAGCAATAAATAACACAACCACTTCTAACATCGTATCGAAAGCTCGGAAATCTCCTAATATTGTATTGACAATATTAGCACCTCCCGCTAAGTTCAATGCATCATCAAAGTAACTGGATATAGGGGCAAATTTATCATAATTCAATACGGCGAGTCCTATCATCGTAACCGTAGCTCCTGTTGCTATCGCAATTAATCCATGCCATTTACGCGCGCGCTTAGAACGCTTTTTACCCGCTTGTAAGTCAGGTAAGTAACGGAAACAGACAAGGAATAATACTGTCGTAATGGACTCTACTACCAATTGTGTTAAGGCTAAATCTGGCGCTCTAAATACGACAAATAAAAATGCAATGACATAACCAATTACACTATTTAATAAAACAGCCGTCATACGCTGCTTAGCGAATAATATATAAAATGCAGCAAAAATAATGACAAAGACCATAATCCACTCATAATTTGCAATAGGCGCATTAATTGTAGCGTCATACGAAAAAGTCCCTGCTATTATAAAATAACCTGAAACTAATGTGACAAAGCATACGTAAATATACATAAAGTAGTGCGTAAGGTTCCCTGTCATATAACGCATCGTTACATGATCTGACCATTGCTCCGCTTTTTGAATACTCGCATCATAAAGTGCATTAAATGAACGTTCCCGCGTAAAAATTTGATAAACGCGACGCCATTTCGGTAAATATTTATACAGTAACAGACCGATTAAAATAACACCGACAGTCATCATCAACTCTGTATTAAAGTGCCACGGTGTAATATGAGGTACAATTTTCTCAATGGGCGCTTCATGATACATGCTACGCATTGCGGGGCTTAAAATGTATTGCGCCAATACATTTGGGAAAAAGAATATCAGTAACATAGAAAGAGACAATATTAAAGGTGAAATTAACATCCCAAAAGGCGCCTCATGTGGTCGCTTATCTAAGCGCTCTGGTTTAAATTTCCCGAAGAATGTTTTTGTCACTAAAATCACGCTATAAATAAATGTAAACACGCTAGCCACCCATGCTATAACAGGTAATAATATACCTATACTAGATAGCGCAAAGACATCTACATTTTTAATCGTTAACATAGCACTAAAAAACATTTCTTTACTCAAAAATCCGTTAAATGGTGGTAAGCCGGCCATGGATAAACTACCCGCCATAGCAATTGTAAATGTCACTGGCATCATAGCCATC
Source organism: Lysinibacillus alkalisoli (assembly GCF_014643595.1). GTDB lineage: Bacteria > Bacillota > Bacilli > Bacillales_A > Planococcaceae > Metalysinibacillus > Metalysinibacillus alkalisoli. Next base: position 116,240 of record NZ_BMJT01000001.1, on the reverse strand, counting down.
AAGCCACCTAAACGGCGTATATCACGCGTACCTACCTCATGGTCAACAATACCGACCATCATGAATAGCGCGCCTTTAAATGTAGAGTGATTAATTAAATGAAAGAGGGCAGCAAATGTGGCTTGTGTGTAGATAAGATGTTCATCTGCATAACCAAAATAATATGCCATAGACCCTACACCGAATAAACTCATAATCAAGCCTAATTGGCTCACTGTAGAATAGGCTAACAATGCTTTTAAATCGGTTTGACGCACTGCATTAAATGAACCCCAGAATAATGTGATTAATCCAATGACTGTTATCACCCAAAACCATACCGCAGAACCACCAAAGACAGGTGATAAACGCGCTACTAGATAAATACCTGCTTTAACCATTGTAGCGGAGTGTAAGTATGCACTAACAGGTGTTGGCGCTTCCATAGCATCTGGCAACCATATATGGAAGGGAAATTGAGCCGATTTTGTAAAAGCACCTAATAAAATACAAAGCATAGCAGGAATAAATAGCGCTTCATTTGTTAATGTCATAGCGGCAATTTCTCTTACGCTAAAGCTATCTGCCATTTGTGCTAACATCAAAAAGCCGGCCAACATGCTTATGCCTCCAAGAACGGTAATAACCATTGCCTTTCTTGCACCAGCTCTCGAAGCTTTACGATGATGCCAAAATGCAATTAATAAGAAAGAAGATACACTTGTCAGTTCCCAAAATGCATATAAAACCATTAAATTATCGGATAATACGACACCTAACATAGCGCCCATGAAGAGTAATAAATAACAATAAAAGTGGTGTAACGACTCTTTTTCAGAAAGATAGAAGATGGAATATAGCGTGACTAAACTACCGACACCTGTAATTAATAGAACAAAAATTAAACTTAAACCATCTAAATACGTTACAAAATTGATGTTAAATGAGGGAATCCACGCATATGTGGAAGTAAAAACTTTACCTGTTGCTACAGGCTGAATAAATCGAATAAAGAACATAAATAATGCCACTGGAACCGCTAATACGAACCAACCAAGATGCCATTGCCTTATATGTTTATAAATCAGTGGAATCAAGGCAGCTATGATAAACGGTAGCGCAATCGCTAACGAAATAAACATAGGACATGCCTCCAAACGTAATTTGACTTTTTATTGTGTTTTTGCGAAACTTGACTATCGTAAACACAGCATGCATAATAATATTCCATATGAGAGGAATTGATATTATCGCACAATAACGCTTTATTTCTATTATAAATTATACAAGACAATTATACACTTTGCACTAACACAGTATCTTTTTATTCTATTTAAAGCGTTTTTTTTAAAATGATATAAATAATATGAGGGAGGGGTTTAACAGTGAAACACTTAAAAGGCCGGCTAGATGAGAGCATTTTAGTCTGTGTCTATTATGGATTAAATGGGGAGCGCTTAATTCGTCGTGGTCATAAAATTGCAACAATGTTAGATTGTCCATTATACATTTTAACCGTTGACAGTATGCCTCTTGAAGAGTTTGACCCTGAAAAAACGAATTATATTAAATCATGGCAGCGTTTAGCGGATGAGTTAGAAGTAGAAGACTTTATCATCAAAGATCGTGAGCGTCGCCCTATTCAAAAAGTGGTACGTGAGGTAGCCACTAATTTAAATATTACACAAATCATTGTCGGTCAAAGTGCGCAAAGCCGCTGGGAAGAAATTATGCGGGGCTCTTTCTTGAATGTGCTATTAAAAGAAGTGCCTTTTGTAGACTTTCATATTGTTGCTGTTAAACGTCCAACAGAAGAAGAGGACTTTGATTTATATGAACGCGGTGTACGTGCTTACTTAACCGAAAATAATGGTGAGCATAATCTAGCCTTTGCTTGCCCGCATCAACCTACGTTAGAAGGCATTTTCTTTAAAGAAATTGGTACAGATTTTGACAATGGTATTTTTAAATATACCTACGATGGTACAATGTATGAAGTTGATGTAGTAGAAGGTAGAGTTATTGAAACAGAAGACATTCCACCTTATGAGAAATTGCGTAAAAAAAATATCATAATTAAATAAAAGATAGTGAGGCTGGGACAAAACCTGCCTCTTTTTTATTTGCAACTTATCACAAGCGATAACGTTTTAGTACTTAGGAGGGATAATATATGGAAAATTTATTTCCGATGTTTTCTTTGTTACAGCCTGTCTATTTCACTATACTCTTGTTAATCATTGCTGTACTTCTATTGATTTTAACCCAACGTAAACAATGGCTTAATCCTATAGCGGTCATTTTTGTATCCTTAAGCTGTGTGGTAATTGCTACTGTTTTACTCATTATAAATGATGTTATCATTGAACAATACAACATTAAACAAAGCCCTTTCGCACTGTATGCTTTTGTATTTGCACTTATTATTGCAAGTATCAACATCGCAACACCAAACGGTTTAAGTTATAAAAAACATATGACACATCAAAAAGAGAAGCGCTAAATTAGCGCTTCTCTTTTACATTTATGCTTTTAAAAAATCTGGTTTAGCAAAATTAGGGTTAGGATACGTATAGAAGCCTTGACCTGTTGCACGCCCTAATTTTCCTTGATCAATATAATCTGTTTTTAACATATTAGCTAATTTCAACAATGTTTCATCACCTGTTGCCTCTGCTTTAGCTTGTACAATGTTATAAGCTGTATTAATGCCAACAATATCTAAAATAGCAAATGGTCCTAGTGGTGCACCTGTACCAATCATCCATGTTTTGTCTATTGTTTCTGGGTCAGATACTTCCTTCACTAACAGCATTTCTGCTGCATCTAGGAATGGTACTAACAATGAGTTTAAAATATAGCCTGGTTGTTCCTTATGTAAAGGTAGTGCAACCATGCCAATCGATTTAGCAAAGGCAATGACTTCATCAAACACGTTAGCATCGGTATGTGGATGTTTCATTACTTCTGCTGTGTTATTCTTCCAAATTGTATTGGCAAAATGTAACGCTAAAAACTGCTCAGGACGACCTGTTGCTTCTGCAAATTGACTTGGCAACAATGTGGAAGAATTTGTTGCAAAAATGGTGTGTGCTGGCGCTACTTGTCCTAAGTTTGTGTAAAATTCCGTTTTAATTTTCACGACTTCTGGAATCGCCTCAATGACTAAGTCAGCGTCTGCCACAGCTTCTTTCAAATGGCTATTAAATTGAATACGTTCATAAGCGGTATTCACTTGCTCATCTGTTGCTTGTAAATCTGCTTTATAGTGCGGTTTCAAACCTTGAATGCGCTCCTTTGCCGCCTCTAAAGCAGCGTCATTAATATCATATACTGTTACATCATAACCATGAAAAGCTGTTTGATAAGCAATTTGACTTCCTAAAACACCACTACCTGCTACTGTTATTTTTTTCATATCAATATACTCTCCTTATCTTACTATAATGTACAATTTGTATTTCTAATTAATAATATAATATATCACACTTTTTTCTGCACATTATAACACCTAAAATTATTCCAAAAAAATAAATTCATTCAGTCATCTTATACTACACTTGACTTTTATGTAATACAAATGCATACTTTATATGAATTAAATATTAAGGTGGTTAAAATGAATCCTAAACTTCAACAACTTGTTCAACACATTTCATTTCTTCATTATGATATGAATGCGCAACTCACAAAAGCGCAACAACAACTATTTGTTGATGATTTACCTTTGAAACAAACAATGGTATTAGACTATATCCATAAACATAAGGCTTGTACGATGGGCGAACTCGCCGATTTTATGGAAACTTCTGCAAGTGCAGTTAGTCAAATTATTGGACGTTTGGAAAAAGAGCGGTATGTGCAGCGTCAAATTAACCCTAAAAATAGACGCGAAATCATGGTGCTACTCGACCTTGCTGGGGAGCGTTACTTTGCTCGGGAACAAGAAATCAACACCCTCATTATTAATAAAATCTATAGTAAAATGCCAATAGAAGATTTAGAAAAGTTGAACGAGATACTTACACAATTACATCAAATTGTAGAGGAGACGAATTTACATGATTTGGAGCAAAATTGAACAAGACTTACCTCATCGTTTTAACGGGAATGTACTACTAGCACAAGACCATAAAATACTATTACAACAAGCCTATGGCGAGAGTAATATAACTACAAAAAAGCCTCTACACAACACTACGCTTTTTAACTTAGCTTCTGTCTCAAAACCAATCACTGCCTTGGCTACACTTTTATTAATACAAAACTACAACGTCTCTTTACAAACTAATATTCAAAATATCTTCCCTGATTTCCCGTATTCCAACATTACCATTGAGAATTTATTACAACATACTGCTGGCTTACCTGATTATATGGCTCTTGTTGCTACGCATAATACTAAAGAATATGTTACAAACCAAGACATATACACACTATTGATCACACATCAACCAGATCGACTATTCCAAAGTAATGAAAATATGGCATATAGTAATACAGGTTATGTGTTACTCGCTCTCATTATTGAGCATGTAAGTAATATGTCTTTTGAAGATTTTTTGCAACAATTTATCTTTCAACCTTTGCAAATGCACAATACCATTGTAGGTTCTCCGCATATATTAAAAGAGAGAGGCGATATTGCACAACCTTATATTTATGACATATACCAAGGCGCACACATCTCCCCTGAACAATTTAAAGAAACACAACCTCTTATGTGTATGAACTTTTTACACGGAGATGGGAATATTTATGCATCCACGACTGACTTACACAAATTAGGTCTCGCCATTTTACATAATACTTTATGGGATAAAGATTTATTACGTAAAGCTCTAACACCTAGTGAACAATCTCGACAAAATGGGATGGGTTATGGTTATGGTTTTATTATTTCTGAAGATGAGGTTTTAGGTCAGTGTATTTGGCATAACGGGGGGTGGCCAGGTGTAAATACAACCTTTAAAATTTATCCACAACATCAACTTATCTTCGTTTATTTACGCAATAAAGAACAAAACCTAGACTATGATTTAGCACTTGGCGAAGCTATTGAACACGCCTACTGCACGCAGTCCTTTAATCCACCACAAAAACCCAAGCTAGAAAAAGCTATTTTACTACCTGTTTCGCAACTTCAACTCTACACAGGCACTTATCAAGTGGATGAGCACCCTGAACATGCTATTGATGTCTTCATAGATGACGAAACGCATTTAACAATTTCCTTACCTGCTACAATGCCTTTACAATTACATGCCCGTTCATTAGACACCTTCTTTGTTCGAGGTATTGGTGTAACTATAACTTTTGTCAATAATATGCTAACAATCACACAAAGTGATGCAGTAAATACGGCTACTAAAATAAGCCCTACACAATAAACAAAAAAGCAGTGAAGGAACTTACTTCCACTTCACTGCTTCTTATTTTAAAAAGAAGAGACACATTACTCAATTTTCATAATATCTAACGGTGTGATCATGCCGATTAATTTTTGCTCTTTCTTACCATGTTCTGTAATGAGTAGTGCCTCAAAACGTTTGCCACTCTCTACACCTTGTTTAAATAATTCTTCCGCTTCATACACTGTCATGTAACGACTAATAAATTTATAGTTTACACGTCGCTTCTCAAACTCCAAAATATCACCTATCGTGGGCATTTTATGTGAGAGTTTACCATGGTTAATGCGATTAGCAAACCAGTTGGTAATGCCCACTGTTGTTAATAACCCTCGAAACTGCTTACCCTCATAAATCGGAAACTGCGTATATTGTCTATTATGTATTGTTTTTAAAACTTTATGTAAGGAATCTTGAATCTGAAAAACACGCACTCGCTTTCGAAACATTTTGCCAACATGCGTAGGTCGTGATAACGTGATGTCAAGTTGTTCAATACGATCAACGATTTCATCATGTGGTTCTGCAATCACATAATCTAAAGCCGTTCGGTGATGTACAATAGCGTTACGTAAATCAGCAAATGCTCGTAAATCATCTTCATATTTACGTACGATAGCATCTTTCTTTTTGGATTGGTCAACTAAACGATAAAAAGGTAAAAAACTTTTAGCGCCTGCGATTTCTTTTAAGCGATGGTCAATGCGATTAAAGGCAAAGAGAAAACGGTCTGAGTTTTTGACAAACATTTATTTCAACTCCTATCATTTTAGACCTAAGACTATACTACCACATTTATTTTCAGACAATGATTAACTTTTTATTAAAACAAACGCTCATCTCTTTATTTCTTTTACAGTTCTGTAAAATGAGTCACATTACCATACAAAAAGACCACTGTGCGATTTTGCTTCAGTGGTCTTCAGGTCATCCATTTACTCCATGAGCCCGTACTTCTTTTTAATACGTTCCAACTTCTCTCCTATTGGTTTAGCTAATAATAACAGGAAAATAACGTTAGATACGGCATAAGTAATCGTGAATGGGATTGCTGTGACTAACGCGGCTGTATAGGCTTCCCAAGTGAAAATACCCGTTAATGACATAACTCCCCAAACATCCATACCAAAGGAAAATAATATTCCTGCAAAAACACCATATAAAATCAATGCTGTCTTTTTCTCCATGATGCCTGTCTTTGCAAGTAAACCAGCAATGAAACCGATAATACCCCACATAAACATTTGAAATGGCGTCCAAGGACCTTGTCCAAAATAAATATTAGAAACGAGCGCTGACAATGCCCCTGTTAAAAATCCAGCTTCTGCACCTAAATAAATCCCCGATATAATTGTAATCGCTGCTACTGGTTTAAACGCTGCTACTAAATAAAATAATAAACGACCTGCTACTGATAATGCCGACATAACTGCAATTAGCAAAATCTCACGTGTTTGTGTGCGTTTTTGTTCTAACGAGATGAAAAAGGGAACACAGGCTAATAATGCTATTGTTACAGAAATAAAGTAAAATTTACGGTCGCCTAAAAAAGCAATGCCGATATATAATACAATCGGTATGATAACAAATACAATAATACTCGCTACAATATTGCGTAACGGATTAGTCTTTAACTCTTGCATAACGTCACCACATCTTCTGGCGTAATCGCATTTACGAGTTGATTGCGTGAAATACGGTGTGCTGCAGTTGTATAAAAATTATTACCGCTATAAAAGGTACGCGGCATGCCTTCTGAAACGACAATACCATCGAAAAACAAAGCGCATCGGTCACTATACTTCGCTGAAAACTCAATATCATGCGTTACAATGACTAATGTAACATCTTGTTGTTGTAAACTACGTAAAATTTGTGCTAACTGTTGTTTAGCTCTCACATCTAAACCTTTTGTTGGCTCATCTAATAAAATGATTTTAGGCTGTAATAATAATAACTTTGCTAACGCTGCTTTTTGCTGTTCACCACCACTTAAATCATAGGGATGGCGCTCAAGTAAATAAGCGATATCCAACAATGATACAACTTCTTGCAATCTGTCTGTTGGCAATTGAAGCGAGGTACACATCGTTTCTAAATCTAAGCGCACCGTCTTTTCAAGAAATAATACTTTTGGGTCCTGAGGTAGCACCCCTAATACTTCTCTGTACAATTCATTATGGCCGTATTTATTTATCTTTTTACCAAACACTTTTACATCGCCACGGTAGGCTTTTTCTAGCCCTGCTAACACTTTTAACGCGGTCGTCTTGCCTGTACCATTGCCTCCTAGTAAGGTAAATAACTCTCCCTCACCTATTGTTAAGTCTAACCCTCTTAACACATCATCTGCATGTTTATCATAGCGAAAATAAACGCCTTTCACCTCTAAAACAGGTTGTCTTTTTATATCTTCTTGTATGGGTAACATAGTTTGATTGATAGCTTGTTTACTTAACCACGTTCGCCCTTCTTTAACCGTTAATGGTGGCTGACCTGTGCCGTTTAAATTATAAAAAATACGCATACTTGAAGGTAAAGCCTCTAGCAAATTTAATTGTGATAACGTTGGTAATAAAGCTGTCGGCTCACCATCAAACTGTATCGTCCCTTTGTCCATCACAATAACACGGTCTGCTAATGGCAACACATCTTCTAAGCGGTGTTCAATTAAAATAACAGTGAGGCCTAGTTCTTGGTTTAATTTTTTTAATGTTGTAATAAATTCCATAGCTGCTATGGGGTCTAATTGAGATGTTGGTTCATCTAACAATAAGATTTTAGGTTGCATTACCATCACAGCAGCTAAATTTACTAATTGCTTTTGCCCACCTGACAAAGTAGCTGTATCTTGTCTAAACCACTTTTGAATACCAAAAAAACTTGCCATCTCTGCCACACGGCGTCGAATGGTTAATGTGTCTACACCTAAGTTTTCTAAACCAAATGCAAGTTCATGCCAAACTTTATCTGTAATAATTTGGTTTTCGGGATTTTGCATCACAAAACCAATCTCTGATGCTGCTGTCCTTGCTTCTAAATCAGCCAGGTTTGTTTGTTGATACGTAATATTACCTGTCTTTGTACCATGTGGAGCGAGCTCTCGCTTTAAGTGGCGTAATAAAGTACTCTTACCGCAACCTGACTGCCCCATAATCGTAATAAATTCACCTGCTTCAACCGAGAAATCAATGGCTTGTAAAGCACATTCCTCTTCATCAGGGTACGTAAAACTTAAATTTTCGACTGCAAGGATCGCCATTGCCATCTCTCCTTCAATTCAATTACAACTGGTAATAGTAATAACATAGTGTAAATAATATAGAATAACACGTTATACCAATTAAACTCGATAGGTGAAAACGTGGGATAAAAGTAAAACGTTGTGTTGCCAATAAAGCTACCTACCACAGTGCCAATAGTTAATATGCCAATAAGGCTAAGCACAATAGTGTCGCGCAATTCAAAGCGGAATAATGAAAAAGTAGTACGCTTTGGCAAACCATAGCCTCTTGCTTTCATAGCGTCAGCTGTCTCAATCGTATTTTCCAATGCCCATGTTAATAAGATTGAAAAAATATGAACAATACTTTTGATACGATGCCAAATATTACCTACTGCATAATCCATACCAATTGTTTTTTGCGCCTGTGTAATTTGTTTAATTTGACGTTTAAATAATGGGACGAGACGCAATGTAATAGAAATGACTAAAGCAAATACTGGCACAATGCGACCAAACAAATAAATAAACTTATCTGAAGTCATGGTGTCATTGTATACCTTAAACCATAACAATACAGCGAGTAACATCAAGGCAATTGCCATACCATAAGCAATCGCCTCAACTGTCACAGCATTATGATTGACATAAAATAATACCATCTCACCATTATGACTAATTAATGGATTGATTATTGCCATACCAAGAAATAACAGTACATAAACCCAGCTACGTTTCCAAAAATGCGCACCAAATAAAATACTATTCATTAAAACGGCTGCGAGAAAGCTTAAACTCACATAAATCGGATGCATAAAAAACATCGTAATACCTATAACAGATACAAAGTAGACAAATAACACAATAGGATGATAGGTCTCAAAAGACTTCATGAGCCATCCACTTTCTGCCCCAAATCTTTACCTAAATCAACCGTGTAACTCCATTGAATTTTATCGCCATCTTGTAAAATATATTTACTCGAACCATAATTAGCGAAATTGCCATTTACACTAAACATCCACCCACTCAATTCGCCTGCTGAAAACTCGTAAAGATGATTAATACCTTCTACATACACACTATCATAAATAGAAGCCTTGGCATCTTGGTGCTCCATTTGTATTTTGTGCTCTCTTGTTGCCTGTAATAAAATATCCCAAACAGTGACTTTATCATGTGCCAACTCATAAGTTGTCTCTGGTAGAATAATGCCATCCTTCGGTACATATTTTTCACTTTGTAACGCAGGCTCTAACATATCCCAATGTTGTAATAATGTTTTAGCATCTATACTAATCGTTACTGTCTTTTTCTTTGGCTGCGGCGGCTGTGGTTTAGGGTTTGGCTGATTAGGTTGTTGAGTATTTGGTTTTGGTGTTGTAGGTACCTCTTTTTCTTTTTGTTGTTCTTTTGCTACACCTGTTTTTCTATCTTCTTGTTGTTCTGTTTTGGCTAGTGGTGTTTCACTCGTCTGTTGACTTTGCTCTGTGTCTTTTTTTTGTTCGCTCTCTGCTTCTTTAGCAGGGGCTTCTTTTACTATACTCTCTTTATTTTCTTCCATTATCCTTTCTTTAGAAGCTTTTTCGTATTCATCAACGCTCTCAATCGTACATGCACCTAAAAAAATAGTGAATAAGACTATACTTAAAGCTAAAAATATTCGTTTCATTTACTTACTCACCTCAGTTTTGCAATTGTTCATCAAAAAGGCTAAACATTTTAGCGGCTTGACCACGTGTTGTTGGATTAGCTGGCGAGAACATACCATTCACGCCCTGTGCAATTCCAAAATCATACACCATAGTAATCGCTTCTTGTTTTTCACGATCGAGTTGTGAAATATCCTTTAAAGGAGCTAACTCACTTGGCTGATAAGGCTGTTTTTGTTCATGATATGTGCGGTGTAACATAACAGATAATTGAGCACGTGTGATGTTTTTACCTGGATTGAAATTACCTTGTAAGTCTCCTTTAATAATACCAGCGTCTGCCGCTGCTATTATTTCTTGCTGTGTTTTTTTATCCAAATGTGATATATCTGGGAATGCGGTCGCGCTTGTAGGCTTCAAATCTAACATTCGTGTTAAAATGGATGCGGCTTGAGCACGTGTTAAATTCTTCCCAGCACGAAACGTACCATCTGCATAACCGCCGATGATTCCCTTTTCTTTACTTTCCATAGCATATGGATGTACCCAATGACCAAATAAATCAATAAATTGATAAGCTGTATCTGACATATCATATAAGGATGTTTTGTTATCATTGACACGCTTCATAGCAGCTAATGCATAATTAGCTTGAGATGTCGCCATACCATTAGCTCCCTTTTCCATCATGACATGTTTAAAACCACCATCTGTTGCACGATACGTCAATAAACTCGTTAATACATCGCTAAATTCACTATCTGTTTGTGGGTTGATACCATACTCGCCCAACATAGTAACTACTTGCGAAGCACTCTCTGACGTTGGATTGCCAAAGTAGTCTGGAAATGCGCCATCTGCTAATTTTTTTCCTTTAATAAATTGCTGTGCTTTTGCAATGGCTGGCGCTACGGTCTCATCATTACTGTATGGTGCTAAAGCTTGCAATGCCATTGCTGTAATATCTACATCACCTTTACCACCCGCAGTCGTTAAATTAAAGCCACCATCTGCTGTTTGTTTATTTAAAATAGCTTCAATCATACGTTGTTCGCTATTCGTACCACCTGTCGGGAATGTTAAATCTTTAGCATTAACAGCTAATAAAGCATAAATGGCCCCCATAACACCTGTTTTTGTCACTGCCGCATAATCTTTTAAAGGGGCTAAGAGATTATAACCTGCTACATTCGTTGGATCTTTAGCAATTGCAGATACGACCAAAGCCATTTTGGCATTGTCAATAGGATTGCGAGGATTTAAAATACCTTTCTTCTCCGCTACTACTCGCTCAATATCTTGATAATACTTTTGGAAATACCCTGTTGGAACAGCATAATCACCACGTGCTAAACCTAATACATACCACTCACTGCCATACTTAGCTTCTGGCATGGATTGAATAATATATTGTCCTGTTTTGTTATACTCTTGTGTAATATCAATTGTTGATGCTGATGCTACTGGTGCTACTGCAACTGTTAAGCCAAGTGTTAATGCGCCTAGCCATTTTTTCATTGTATGTCCCTCTTTCTATAATAAAATAAGACGCCTAACAAGAGCTTACCTTGTTGACGTCCCTTAGTTAGCACTGCTTGATTATTTAAAATCGATTGTTTCTAACGTTTTATACAAAATTTCTGCTAATTGTGAACGCGTTAATTGATCTTTAGGACCAAAGTTACCATTCAAATAACCATTCATAATCCCTTGTGATTTAACAAAAGCAATATCATCTACATAATCTGCATTGATTGCTTTTACGTCAGTAAATCCTAACTTCTCTGTTGTTTCTTCCACACCTGCATAGCGTAAAATACGTGCTGTAAATACTGCGGCATGTTCACGTGAAATTGTACCGCCTGGTCGGTAATTACCATTAGTATCACCCGTTGTAATACCTGCTTCATAAAGCGCTTGAATCGCATCTTCAAATGCTAAACCTTCAATATCTTTTAACGTTGTTTCTTTTGTAGGTACTAAACCTAATGAACGAGCTACCATGGCCGCATATTGCCCTCTTGTGACTTTATTAGCAGGCATAAAATTACCTTGCGAACCTTTAATAATATGGCGATTTGCTAAAAATTGAATGCGTTCACGGTTAGGAAGCTTAGCAATATCTTTTAATTCAACCGATTTCGCAATAGGCATAACTGTTTTATTTTCTTTAGTGAATACTGTGACTGTATTCCCTTTAACATGATATGGTGTTGCGTTTAATTTATCATCTGTGTAAGCAACTGCACCATCTTTACTCATAAAAGTGAAACTTGAATAGGCAGATGTAATAGGTAAGGCGATGGCATTACCATCTGCTCCCACTAAGTTGATGGCATATGTTACTTTTTCGTCTTGATGCGTGACATTAACCATGACCGCTGAAAAATCTTGCTTCAAAGAATCTTCTGTGAATAAGGCCGTTGGTATTGTCACAGTTGATAAGTCACTTTTAATTACAATGGTATCTACTTTATCAATAAGGTCCTCTAAAATTTTCTTTTCAATATTTGTATGCAAGACTGCCTCTGATGAATTTACAGTAGCTGTTGCTACACCGTCTTTAATCGCAAATTTCGGTGTATTTACAACGTTGATCGTTGTTGTCACAGGGTCTCTTGGTGTGCCAATAAACACATCATTATCCATAGCTACTGTTAAAGCACCTAACTTAGTTACTTCACCTGCTAATTGTAATTTCACTTGTTGGTTACTAACTCTTTCTACCGCCTTTACTGTGATGTCTTGCCCTGTAATCGTAAACTGGTCTTGTGCGAGCACTTCAGCAAACTCGTCCCCAACTAAGTCTAATGTTATGGACGGGTTTACAGCACCCATATCAACGATGTCCGCAGCAGTTACAGCTGCCCAGCGCGAATAATAGACATGCAATTGGTCATCCGCTTGTACTTCATAACTACCAATACCAACTTGTGGCTCCGCATCATTAATGCTATAACTCCAACCATCCCAGCCATTAAATTTGCCTGTTTGATCATCTGCTACCATATCTAAAAAGGGACCATAATCTGATTCTACTACGGAATAGGTTACGTCATTCTTCTCCACAAATTGCTTAAAAGCATCTAGTGCTGTTGCACCTTCTGCAACGTCAATCGGCCCCTCAGCTACTGTAGTACCACTAGCATTTGTAACTTTCATATTTACAGAAAATACTGCCTCTTTAGCTTGCTCTACTTTTTCTGTTACTTTTTCTGTAGCCATAGCTGAAGTAGGTGCTAAAATTGTTACACCTAGCATAACGGCCATACTTGCTTTTAACCATTTACTTTGTTTTTGCACAATCCCATCTCCCTTATTCATTTTTCTCTTATTTATTTTACCATAGTTTACTTTTTCATTGAGTGATGGAATAGATTAAAGCGTTAAATTGTCACAGTATCCTTTTTATGCTTCATCGCTATCATAGCTACGACAATGAAAATGACACTGCTCATTACACTACTGATAATACTCAACCAAACATCTTGTAGCTCCACACTATGCATGGACACACCGACTGCATAATGTGGCAATTTCCATGGTGAGATTGTCCAGTATTGACCAAGTATTGCATCTACAATAATGCCCCCATATAAAACAAGTACGCTTAATGCAATAGATAAAGCATTTTTACACCATGCGCTGCATAAAAGAGCAAAACTAATCACAAATAAAAGCCATATACTATATAGACTAAACGCAATACTCAACTCGCGTATCGTTATGGCACCATATAAAAGAGTAATATAATAAGTGCTTGCTAACATACCAACACATACACTAATTAATACAAGCGTCAACATGCTACACAGCTTACTCCATATAAATGAAGCAACAGGGATCGGTCTAATATAGAGAAGGGCGACTGCACCTTGTTCGCGTTCTTTACTAATCATCATAGCCGTAAGTACAATTACAATGACAATCCCTATCGTTTGGAACTGTGAAATAGTAGCACTTAACACCTCTAATGGGCTTAATTTTGGAAATGTTAAAGCCATGCCTTCGGGTATATTACCGACTGCCTGTAAAATATCTTTCATATAATAGGTAGTGAGTGGATCCATAATTCCCAATAAAATAAAGACTAAAGGTAACCAAATTAACCGATAACTACGCCATATTTCACGATACTCTTTTTGCATAAGTAACCATACAGGTTGATTCATTTTCCCACCTCCAAAAAAATATCTTCTAACGAAGGTTCCTTCCAGCCTAATCTTTTAATTTTTTCACTATGCGGTGCAGCAATAGCTAACAATTGATGCATCGTATAGCGAGTAGCACTTAATAACACACGCTCACCTTCTACTTTACTTGGCATCTGTGCAGCAAACTGCATAGCATCTTGAACGGTATAAAAAACAACTTCTAATTGTTTACCACCATATTTTTGTTTGACTTCTTGTAAACTACCTTGCTCTTTAATTTGACCATCTTGAATAAAAAGTACATTATCTGTTACTTGTTCTGCGTCATGTAAAATATGTGTGGCATATAATACTGTCGTATCTTGTAAATTATGAATAATATTCATTACATCACGTCGTCCAATTGGATCTAATGCCGAAACAGGCTCATCTAACAATAATAATGTCGGTTGGTGAATGAGTGCTTGAGCAATCCCTAGCCGCTGTTTCATACCTCCTGAATAACCTTCAATCTTTCTTTTGCTATCTTTTATCAAATCGACAACTTCAATTACTTTAGCACTTGCTAAAATAGCCTGTTTTTTTGTTAATCCACTCAATTGAGCTACCATCATTAAATATTCTTCAGCATTTAGCCATGAATAAAACTTAGGGTACTGTGGCAAAAACCCGATTTCTTTAGGGGGTGGTAACCAACAACGGCCTGATGTAGCAGTTGTCAACTGTGTCAACATAGATAATATCGTAGTTTTTCCTGCTCCATTTGGACCGATTAAAGCTGTTTTCGTATTTTTTTCAAGCGTAAAACTTACATTTTGGACTGCTATATGATGACCATAGTGTTTGGTTAAATTTTCTACTTTTATCATGATTGTCTTCTCCCTAAAATAAAATATAGAACAGGGCCTAACATACTGATAAAAAGGACAATTAACACCCATACTAACTTAGGTCCATTAACCTCATGTGAGCGTTTAATATCAATAAGTGCTATTCCCATTAGTAATAGTTGTATAACAATAAGCGGCAATATTAATTTCCAAGGAATACTTTGCCATACTTCTTCCATCTCAATCATCTCCTTTTTGTTATATACAAAGTATAACAAAATTGATGTACTTTTAATATAACAGATTTAAAGTCCAACTATTTGATAGAATTCAGGTTGAAATAGTTTAGTGCCTTTGATAACTTTAAAGTACTCATTGCAAAATGGGAAAATGTACATGAGCAATGATATTTTGCAAGAAACAAAGCTTATTTCGATACACTTACAAAGGGGTTGTGATGATGACTAAGCGCATTAAAAAGATTCTTGTAGCAAACAGAGGGGAAATTGCCATTCGTATTTTCCGAGCTTGTAACGAGCTTGGTATACAAACGGTCGCTATTTATTCAAAAGAAGATAGCACATCTTATCATCGTAATAAAGCTGACGAATCGTACCTAGTAGGCGAAGGGTTAGCACCGATTGATGCCTATTTAGCTATGGAGGATATTATTCGTATCGCGAAACTAAGCGGAGCGGATGCTATACATCCTGGGTATGGTTTTTTGTCAGAAAATATCGCATTCGCAGAACTTTGTGAAGAGTCCGATATTATTTTTATTGGACCTGCTACGAAACACCTCGACATGTTTGGTGACAAAGTTAAAGCGAAAGAACAAGCAAAATTAGCAGGGATCCCTGTCATACCTGGTAGTGATGGCCCTGTGACCTCATTACATGATGTAGAAGCATTTGCTAATACATATGGCTACCCTATTATTATTAAAGCATCACTAGGTGGTGGCGGTAGAGGGATGCGGATTGTACAAGAAGCAAGTGAATTAGCTGATGCTTACCAAAGAGCAAAATCCGAGGCAAAGGCAGCATTTGGCAATGATGAAGTTTATGTAGAACGTTTTGTGCATCAGCCTAAACATATTGAAGTCCAAATTTTAGCTGACCAACATGGCAACCTCGTGCACCTTTTTGAGCGAGACTGCTCTGTACAACGTCGTCACCAAAAAGTTGTAGAAGTAGCACCTTCTGTTGGGTTATCTATTGAATTGCGTAAACAGATTTGTGAGGCCGCTGTAAAATTAGGCAATAATATTAACTATGTGAATGCTGGTACAGTGGAGTTTTTAGTATCTCAGAATGAATTTTTCTTTATTGAGGTAAACCCTCGTATTCAAGTAGAACACACCATTACCGAAATGGTAACAGGCATTGATATTGTGCAATCGCAAATTTTAATCGCCGAAGGTTATGAACTACATGGCAGTGAGCTTAGTATTCCACAACAAGAAGATATTTCCACACATGGCTTTGCCATTCAATCACGCATTACAACAGAAGACCCATTAAATCACTTTATGCCAGATACAGGACGTATTAGTGCGTATCGTTCAGGCGGTGGTTTTGGGGTTCGTTTAGATGTAGGTAATGCTTTCCAAGGTGCTGTAATCACACCATTTTATGATTCTTTACTCGTAAAATTGTCTACACATGCCATGACATTTGAAAAAGCAGCTTCTAAAATGGCGCGTAATTTACGTGAGTTTCGTATTAGAGGGATTAAAACAAACATTCCTTTTTTAGAGAACGTTGTTAATCACCCTAACTTTTTAAATGGCGATTATAATACTTCATTCATTGATATTACACCTGGCTTATTCGCCTTCCCTGAACGTCGTGACCGCGGGACAAAAATGTTATCATACATTGCTAATGTAACTGTTAATGGTTTTCCTGATGTTGAAACACGCCAAAAACCAGTATTTGATAAATTAATCGTACCAAAAAGTGAAACACCAACAGAAATGGTTACTGCTAAAACAATATTAGACCAACATGGGCCTGCTGCTGTAAGCCGTTGGGTAAAAGACCAACCGAAAACATTAATAACTGACACTACATTTAGAGATGCTCACCAATCGCTATTAGCAACACGTATTCGCTCTAAAGATTTGCTTACAATCACAAAAGAAACAGCAGATTTATTACCTCATTTATTTTCGATGGAAGTATGGGGTGGTGCCACATTTGATGTCGCTTATCGCTATTTAAAGGAAGACCCTTGGAAACGTTTAGAAACGATGCGTCAACTTGCACCAAACACATTATTCCAAATGTTATTACGTGCTTCAAACGCTGTTGGCTATAAAAATTATGCGGATAATGTGATTGAGCGCTTTGTTAAAGAAGCTGCCAACGCTGGGGTAGATGTTTTCCGTATTTTTGATAGTTTAAACTGGATTGAAGGTATGCAAGTAGCCATTAATGCTGCTCGTCAAACGGATAAAATTGTAGAAGCTGCAATTTGTTACACAGGTGATTTAAACGATCCATCACGTGCGAAATATACAATTGATTATTATAAAAAGATGGCTAAGCAACTTGAAGACGCTGGTGCTCATATCTTAGCGATTAAAGATATGGCTGGACTATTAAAGCCAAATGCTGTGGAGCGTTTAGTAAGTGAGTTAAAAGCTACTGTAGACATCCCTATCCACTTACATTCCCATGATACAAGTGGCAATGGCATTTATATGTATGCGAAAGCCATTGAGGCTGGCGTTGACATTGTAGATACAGCGATAGGTGCTTTATCAGGTCTCACTTCTCAACCTAATATGCAAACATTATATTACGCTATGGAAGGCCATGACCGCCAACCTGAGGTAGCTATCAATGCTATGGAAGACCTGTCATCTTATTGGGAGGATGTGCGCAAATACTATAGCGATTTTGAAAGTGGACTTAAGGCATCCAACACAGAAGTATACCAACATGAAATGCCTGGTGGCCAATTTAGTAATTTACGTCAACAAGCCAAGGGTGTGGGTTTAGGTGAACGTTGGAACGAAGTAAAAGATATGTATGCGCGAGTCAATCTCTTATTTGGCGATATTATTAAAGTAACTCCTTCATCCAAAGTCGTTGGTGATATGGCATTATTTATGGTGCAAAATGATTTAGATGAACAAGCCATATTTGAAAGAGGCATGGCAATTGACTTCCCTGACTCTGTTGTTGAATTATTCTCTGGCTATCTAGGTCAACCTGTGGGCGGGTTCCCACAAGAGCTACAAAAGATTATCTTAAAAGGCAAAGCACCCATTACAGTACGTCCTGGTGAGCTAATTCCAACAGTAGACTTTGATGCACTTAAAGTAGAATTACAAGAAGAAATATTACGCGAGCCTACAGAGCAGGATTTACTTGCCTATGCCTTATATCCAAAAGTATTTTTGGAATATTGCCAAACACAAAGCCTATTTGGTGATATTTCATCATTAGATACACCTACATTTTTACATGGTATGACAGTAGACGAAGAAATTAGTGTAGAAATTGAAAAAGGAAAAACGTTAATCATTAAATTGATTGCTATTGGTGAGGCAGCCGCTGATGGCATGCGCAACATTACTTTTGAATTTAATGGGCAAACACGTACAGTTCGTGTTAAAGATAAAAACGTTCAAACGACTGTTAAGCAAGCAGCAAAAGCAGATGCTAAAAACCATAACCATATTGGTGCTACAATGCCTGGCGCTATCTTGAATGTTCTTGTGGATGTTGGTGAATCAGTGAAGCAAGGCGACCATCTCATTATTACAGAAGCTATGAAGATGGAAACGACGATTCAAGCACCTCGCGCAGGTGTCATTAAACAAATTTATGTACAGTCTGGTGACAGTATTCAAACCGGTGATTTACTCATTGAATTTGAATAATCTTATTTCGTACAATAGCACATCATAAAAAAGTGGCAAAGGGAAACATAAATGCTCCCTTTGCCACTTTACATTTTTATAGCTTCGCGCGCTCATAACATACTTATACTACTCGGCCCTACCATATCATGAATAATACGTTTTTTCTAAAGCATATTACATTACAATTTGGATACTATTGTTTGCCACTGTTGAATAATCGCTTTCATTTTACGAATCGCTACTGGTAATTCAATGCCATTATCTAATAATAATGTACGTTTTTTACGGTCTATCACACTGACAAAGTGCAAATTAACCATGCAACTCCGATGACATCTTATGAAATAGGGTACAATATTTTCATAGTCTGATAATTTACCATACCACTCATAATAACCATGACGCGCACATAAAATTAATTTATGTGGTTGTGCTGCTGCCTCTATACTATACACATCACGAAGGGCTATATTTTTTATACTATCTCCTATTGTCAGTTGTAAAACTTGTGCTTGTGAAGCATGCTTACCTAATTGTTGATAATATTGTGCTGCTGCCTGTAAAGCTTGTTGCACTTGGGCTTCTTGATTTGCGCTTGATTTAATAACAAAATCTAACGCCTGGACTTTATAAATAAAAGTATCACGCCAACGATTTGCATGGCTCGTTATAAAAATAATGACAGCTAATACATTTGCATTTTTAATCTGTTTGGCTAATGTTATACCATCTATCTCATGTTGCAAATCAATATCTAAGATATACACATCGGCTTGTGCTACTTTATTAAAAGTGAGTACATCTTCAGGTGTGCTAGTAGATAATACAATTTGCGCATAAGGGAGATGAAATAATATATAGTTTTGAATAATGCTCTCAAGTGTTAATCGTTGTTGTTCATGATCTTCACATAGCACAATTTTCATGCTTCTTCTCTCCTTATCATGAGTTGTTGTACGAATTGTTGTCTTTCCATATATGTTAATAATCGCACATGCGGATATTTCGTTAAAATCTGCTGTACATTAGCTAATCCCAACCCTTTCCCATTCTCTTTTGTAGTTATCCCTTTATGGAAAATTTCAGGGATATTTATCATTTCTTCTACGTTATTTTTAAAGGTACATATCATTTCATTTGGTAAAAGAAGAAATGATATATGAATATTGCCTTCTTCGCTATTCGCTTGCAAGGCATTATCGATAAAAATACCAAAAATCCGTGCTACATCAATAACATCCATATAAAAGTTTGTTATTTCCTCGGAAATTTCAATAGTGATATTAGCTTCTTGTTGTAGCTTCATCGCTAATAAACCTTTAATTGCAGGGATTTTCACGTGGCTGATTTGTTGGATCGTGTGCTGTTGTCGCCACATTTCCTGCTCTAATGTAGCAATATGTTGTTGATAAAATTGTGTTAAACTTTTTAAATCTCCCTTTATCATATATTGTTGCATAGTTAAGAAAATATTGTGGTAGTCATGTTGTAGGCTCTCTAATTTACTATTCACTTGCTCTACATGTTGAATATATTGCGCAAATTGCTCATAAATTACTCGCTCATAAACCATCTGTTGCCTTGTCAGCACCACATATAAACTACCAATACTCACCATTAAGAATATAGTAAAACTTAATACTACAATAACAAGTTGTTGACTGGTAGCTCTAATATATGAAGTGTCTTCAAGTAAAAAGAAAATCGTATAAAAAAAACATAATGCCACTATAACCGTGATAATGAATATAGTAACCGCCTTTGCAGATACATGAACATGCATAAAGTGCGCAATAAAATACCGATATAGCAATAAAAAGGGACTCACGAGGAAAAGTATAAACATCACATGCCATACAATAGACAACTCATAATGAAAAGCAAGCACCATAACAGCATACTGCGTGATCATAATGCATAAACTTATTACTACAACATGAAAAATCACCCATATATCTTTTGTAAGACGCCAAAAATAACGAATACTCGCTACAATTGTAATAATAGGGAAAAGCCAATCATAATGAGGTAATAAGTTAGCGACCAAACCAATACTTGCATTTATGAAGAAGCTTACTCGTAACCTGTGCCAAGTTAAACGAATACCACACACATAAAATATCGTTAAGAAAAAACCAAAATAATTGCCCATTATTAACAGCATAACCATCATTAGTTTGACACACCTTACATTAGAGAGTAATAAATGAACATTCATGATATTTTAATACACACACATTATAGTACCTCCTATACTGATTCATAACTGAGGAGGTATTTTAATGAATTTCATTACCATAAGTACACAATTATTATTTTTATCTTTTATTTTATTACTGCTAAGTTTAATTCCTTTAGGCTTTGTTGTTCGCAACAAAACACCACGCATGTTATTTTTAGCACATTCTTTTATTTATAGTACAATAATTTGTCAATTATTATTTATTATGACGCGTTGGATTGGTGTAGGTCATGCACCTGTTAGCAATATGTATGAGTTTATGACCTTCTTTGGTATTCTTTTTCTGCTTGTTAGCTTATTTATATATCAACACTATAAGCAAATAGCCATTTTATTATTTTCAGCTACTATTGCTATTATTATCATTGGCTACGGCGCTACATTCTCACATGATGCCTCGCCGCTAATTCCTGCTTTACAGAGCCACTGGCTAGCTGTTCATGTAATTACGGTTGCTTTATCTAGTGCCATCTTGTCTATATCGTTTATTACAAGTTTACTTTGTCTTTTACAAAAAATCGATCGTAACAAACATCCTAAAGCTCACATTGCTTTAGAATGTATTTTATTTCAACTTGTTGTCGTTATTGGTTATATTATCAATCAATTAGTAGTAGCTCGTTTTATTACTCCCACTATTTTAGCATATGACAACTCAGGATTATTCCATGCCCCACAGTGGTTAGACATCCATAAAGCCAATACGCTCTTATTGGCTTATGGCACTGGTTTTTTATTATATATAGGTCTTCGCATCATTGGCAAAAAAACGATAGTTGGTATTTTACAACCCTTTACTGTTACCTTATCGCCTCAAACTTTAGACGATATTACGTACCAAGCGATTTTAATTGGCTTTCCTTTATTTTCACTTGGCGGGTTAGTTTTTGCTATGATTTGGGCTCAACAAGCTTGGGGACGTTTTTGGGGATGGGACCCTAAAGAAGTTTGGGCACTTATTACATGGTTATTTTATGCTGGTCTTTTACACTTTCGTTTTGTTAAAGAGGCCGATGAAGAAAAAACAGCGTGGCTAGCTATCATTGGCTTTGCACTTATTATTTTTAATCAAGTTTTTGTAAACTTAATTATTGCTGGTTTACATTCTTATGCCTAACTATGTTGTTTAAACTAGCATGATAGGAAACAACAGACCATTAGTATTGCATGAAGCAATGCTATAATAGATGAAACGGAAAATGGAGAAGATTTGAGGAAACTAGTGAAAATCTAGTGCTGTCGCGCAACTGTAATAGGTCATTCCTAAAGCCAGATACTCTTTCTTCTCAAGTACAGCCATAACCTACGCGGAATAGGAGGTGCATGAGTATGACAAGAGATTTGCATACTCACAGTGCGACGGAATTTTTAGGGACCATACCTACAATACCTGAACCTGTGAAACAACAAGTCGACCTGTATCGTGCAATGCTTAAGGAACAATTGATGATGAATCTACACACTCAGCCTAAAAGTCTACAAACGTTAAGACAACAATTACTAGATGAACACGAGACAGCAACACATCCATTCATTGATCAAGCCTATGAACTTGTTAAGCATGAGCTCACAACATGGCAAGACTGGTAATATAACCATGTGGTAAAGGGATTTTAGTCAGCCCCTTTACCACTTTTATAGGGATGTTAACTTTCAAGCACACTATTTCATGAGATGAAATTTTATAGATTTTACCCACAAAAAAGTGACCACTGAGATAATTCAGTGGTCACTTTTTCTTATGGGAGACTAGTTATGAGCTAACCTCTTCATCCTAATAATTTTTTTAAATAGCGCTCACACGTTAGTTTCTCTATTTGTTCAGTAAAATCGCATTGCACCATGCTACCTTTGTCTAAAACATAAAGGCGCTCACATATGAGTGGCGGATTTTGTTTTTGAGACCCAGAAATAATAATGGTCATTCCTTGTCTCTTTAACATAAGTAACATAAAGGTTAACTCGTCTAGAGCTAATGATGTCAAATGTGACATAGGTTCATCTAATAATAAAATTCGAGGTTTTTTCATAAGTGCTCGTATGATATGCAATTGATATTGTTCGCAATTTGTTAGATTTTCTTTGTCTTTATGAAGAAATGCTTGTACATTCCAACTACATATAAAATCTTGTTGTGTGTGTAAAAAATATTCATATGCTTTCCATTCCTGCACCGTAAAAGTAGCATTATGCATAGTAGACATCGTTACAAGTTGTATCGCTTCTTTCGATTTTTCATCTTGATCAAACGAAATACGATACATGCCACTAGATGGTTTAAAAGCGCCTGTAATCAATTGAAGAAAAGCCGCTTTTTCCTTTAACTGTGTACTCATGACACCAACAATTTCACCTTGATTAACCGTTAATGTAATGTTATTCAATGTTGTAAAACCATCTATGATTTTTGTTACTTTATCTAGCATAATAGCCATCTTTTTTCACCTCTATGTTTCTCATTATATAGATGTTACTATGATTAGCGCTATGGCGGTATACCGCATACTACATTGTGCATTACTCCTAAAAAAAGAGCCAAACTGTCCAACCACAGTTTAGCTCAAGCGTTCTATCATATGTATTGCTTTAGAATAGGTGGTAAAGCAAATCTTCTATGATAAGAACTTGTCGAATAAAATTAGGATGTATAAGCCAACTTGACATCTTAAGTTAACTTAACTGGTATGACTCCATTATATAGTACATTGACCGCAATTACGATTGCGTGTTTCCGCATTACTTTATTGCGTGTTTTGCTATAAAAGGATATATATACATTTATTACATTAATGCTTTTATCCTACCTTTATTTATATTTATTTGTTTTTTCCCGACATTAACGTGCCATATCTTAGGTAATACGTATATCCCCTAGCCATACTTACATACTAAAAAATTGTAGCAAAACCTATGTATTGTATTTTTTTATTACTAAAGTTGAATATTTTTGGTAATTATATGTATAATGAGATTAGGAGGTATCGTGAATGATGTATGTAACACAGATTCATAAGGAAATGGAAACGTTGATTGAAAGCGTAACACTCACACATAATTTTAAACGTTTATTGCAAGATTGCTTAGTACGCAAACTATCTACAGAATATGATTTCTCATTTGGTAGTGTGTGCATTATGCATTTCAAAGAACTTGCTAACTATGATTCCGAAGAAATCTTTACCATTGCAGCTGCATTAGAGTTATTAATTTTAAGTGGCGATTTATTGGACGATGTTCAAGACCGAGATAGTGATGATAAATGGAATGCTACGTATGATGAATTATTATGTGCTTCACTTGCTTTTTTATCACTTTACAATGCCGTATTGGTACAATCCTCTTTTGTCTATAAAAATGAAGCTTTACAACACACTACCCAGCTACTACTACAAAGTATTAATGGGCAATATTTAGATGTAGGTACAGCTAACATGACAGAAGAGCAATACCTTACTATGACAGAAAAAAAATCAGGCGCATTATTTAATTTAAGTTGCCAGTTAGGCACTGTTTTAGCTACGGGTAATATGTGTGCAACAGTGACCGAATATGCTCTATGCTTTGGTATCATCCAACAAATTAATAATGATTTGCATGATTTACTACCAAGTAGTGCTAAAAATGATCTTGTGAATCGTAAGTTATCGCTACCAATTTTATACCTTTTGCGAGACAATAATAAAGAAACGGCTGCTATTCGGGAGTATTATCGTAATCTAGAACTTTCTCATTTCCCTATCTCTGATTATGCCTCAACAATTGTAGATAGCGGCGCTATACATTATGCTAACGCTATTAAATACATGTATAAACAGAAAGGACTGTTAGCATTACATAAGCAACAATTTCAATCACAACATACTTCCTACCTAAATAAACTATTGGAGTGAGGTGAAAAATAATGGAAAAAATCATTCGCTTTTTTATTGAAAATCCAAAAGCTGTACAACTCGTACAAAAAAATGAATTATCGCTAGTAGGTGTATCTTCTACAGAACAACAAGCAGCATTAGAGGCTTTTAATGGCCCTGTAGAACCTCTTAAATATGTTACAAAATGGAGATAAAGAAAACTTCTCTTATATTATTTTTTTGTTATCTGATTTTAATTAGTTATTTAGTATTTTTAAGTTTTAATACAAAAATTATAGAAATTACAGTCGAACAAAAAAATAATGAGTGGTTTATTACGTCTATTTATGACAAAAGTTGGGGCGACTCTTTAGGTATTAAAGAAGGTAATAAAGTTACACATATTAATGGTCAAAAAATTAAGAATTTGTCTCATGAGAAGTCTTTTAAAATTAGAACAGCTAATACCTTAACTATTATTAATGATAAAAAGGCTTTTGAATTAAAAGTTAAACAAAGTAAAAATGAGTTATTCTTCAAAGCCATTAAATTATTATATATTGTATTAGTAGGGTTTATCGCTCTTTATCTTTTAATTGGTAAAGAACATGGCTTTATACAACCAACCACTTTTATTATATTTCTACTTACTACAACAGTTGCATATATTTCTGTTGACCTATCTGTAAGTGACCATATTTTGGGTTGGCCACTATTATCCACGAGTATGATTTTAAGTTTGGTTTTATTAACCCACTATACACATATTTATGTGCAACATTTAAAACAAAGAACACCATATAAGCTTTTTACTATTAGTCTGTATAGCATAGTGATACTAAATATTGCTATGCTTTTACAGCCTAGTATGAATGCTTTTATGACAACTTTTGTGTTAGTGATGGTAGTAGGTTTATTTGTTTTGTCTTTAGCCTTGTTAATGCAAGGTTATGTACAATTAAAGTCTAAACAGCTCCTACTTCTTATCTTTTGTTTAATTGTACCTTGTTTGCCATTTATGTTGTTATTTGCTTTGCCGACAGCCGTATTTGGTGTAGCACTCATACCAGCCGATGTTGCCATGTTGTTTACTGTTTTTATTCCGATTTCATTTTTATTGGTGCAACTGCCTGAGCGTTTAGTGGATTTATCGTATCAAATGCCACGTTTGCGTTATTTTTCGGCATTTGCTATTTCGACGTCCACTATTTTAGCAATTGTGATGTATATTATGTTCAATTTGCCATTGTATCAATTAGGCTGGCTCTTTGTTACTACGGTCCTTACGATTATTATTTCTTTATATATTAAAGAGCGTGTGGATTATAATAAGCGCCATATTTTATATTCACCTCAAGGTGGATATATTCAACTCGTTTACAACAGTGTAGAGCGTATGCGTGATGCTACTACTGTTACAGAATTATTGCATCTTTGTTTAGATGAGATTAAAAAGCAACTACACATTCAACAGGTGCATATGTATGAGTATAACTTAATTGATGGGGCTGTTATGACCAATACCATTCCAGGCATTACAAAGGCGCAAGTTGAGAAAGCTCGCACAGGGCGCATGATTAAATATGATGATGGGTATGCTTTGTGCATTTATCATACGTTAGATACGAAATATATTATTACATTGACGGATTCCGACATCTTTCATATTAAACGTGAAGAAATTTTATGTTTAGAACTGCTTAGTTACTACACTAATTATTTCATTGAACAAACAAAGCGTGTAGAAGACTTAATTCAAGAGTTACAAAGAATGAAAAGTGCAGGCGTCAGTCAACCTGGGTGGCTCAACCAATTATTATGGCAGCAACTAGAAGAGGACAAGCGATTATTAGCTCAAGAACTACACGATACTGTATTACAAGAGCAAATCCATATTATTCGCAAACTAGAAAATGTAGATACTCCTTTTGTCAATGAACAACGCATCCAATTAATGAAAACTAATCAAGTATTACGCCATTATTGTGAGCAATTAAAACCTCCGTTGCTACATGAAAAGGGATTAACCATTGCATTAACACGCCTATGTGAAAATATTGAAGAAAAGACACCACTTACAATTTTACTACGAGATACAAGTGAAGATTATCATAATGAAGCTATGGCACTCGCCATTTTTAGATCCATTCAGGAACTACTTAACAACACGTTAAAACATGCGGATGCTAGCGAGGTCATTATCACATTAAATACAATTGATGATGAACTCTATGTTACTTACTCTGATGATGGAATTGGGTTTGACCTAGCTATTTTAGAACAAACAAGCTCTATGGGGTTGAATGGGATACGTGACCGCATTAAAGCATTTGGTGGTGAGATGACGATTGAATCTGAGCCAAATGAAGGCATGTTTGTCAACATCATCATAAAGGAGAGATAATTAATTGAATTTATTACTTGTCGATGACCACCCTATGATTTTAGATGGCACTAAGCAGCTTCTGGATGGGGTTGAAAATATTAATGTAGCCACTTTAAGTGATATTGAGACATTTGACAGTCATATTGCTTATCATAAATA
The DNA here is from genome assembly GCF_014643595.1 of Lysinibacillus alkalisoli. GTDB lineage: Bacteria > Bacillota > Bacilli > Bacillales_A > Planococcaceae > Metalysinibacillus > Metalysinibacillus alkalisoli. The sequence continues at coordinate 88,476 of NZ_BMJT01000001.1, read as the reverse complement.
CGATCTCTATTTACTAGATATTAATCTTGGGGAGAAAAGTGGACTCCATTTAGCTGAAATTGTTAGGAGTCAACAACCTGAAGCAAAAATTGTCTTGTATACAGGTGATAATATTAAAGATTATTACAGTTTTATTGTAGACGGTAAGATTGATAATATTATTTCTAAAACGGCCTCACAAGACCAGTTTAGACGCACCATTATTGCTACTTTGCATGATGAGGTTTTATTACCTCAAGCTTTTATTCATTATGTTAATCAACAAATTTATAATCCCCCTGAAAAGCAACGCATGCGCTTTAGTACTCGGGAGAAGAAAATTTTGAAAATGCTACAACAAGGCTATACTAATCAAGCCATTGCCATTGAATTAGGACTTAAACAACGAACAATCGAAAATAACTTAACACAAATTTATTCTGTCTTAAATGTCGGCTCTCGTACTGAAGCGGTATTAAAAGCGCAAGAATTAGATTTATATTAAAGTGGCAAAGGGATAATTCTCATTCCCTTTGCCACTTTACTGTTTTTATAAGAAACGGGCTTGCGCTACTTGCCTATCATCACAACTTTTTTATACTACGAAAGGTGGAACTTCTAAAATGAGTTACATTACCCATCTACGTAAACAGATTGGACATGCACCTATTATTATGGTGGGTGCTTGTACTATCATCATTAATGAACAAGAACAACTGCTATTTCAATTGCGTAAAGATAATAATTGCTGGGGATTAGCTGGTGGTGCTATGGAATTAGGTGAATCTTTAACACAAACTGCTGCTAGAGAAATGTATGAAGAGACAGGATTAACTCCTCACCATTTAAAACTCCTACATGTATTTTCTGGGCAAGATTATTATTATCAATATCCTAATGGCGATGAAGTTTACAATGTCATTGCCGCTTATCTCTGTAATGAATATAGTGGAGATCTACAATTTGATAAGACTGAGGCTACAAATCTACGTTTTTTTGACATGCATCAATTACCAACAAACATAAGCCCACCTGACGCATTAATTCTCTCGTTTTTTTTACACAAGTTGAAAGAACAACAGACGTAGAAAAATTCTTTTGTAAGTTTATAGTATTTTAAAACAAAACATATCACATCCTATAATATATGTCTGAAATAAAATAAGCTTTATGCATGCTTCAACGATATTACATCGTTAATTTTCTCTATGCTTGCTAAACCAGCCTACAATAAAAGTTTGTACCCTTAACACTTTTTATCGCAAGTTAATTATTACTCGCCTTTGTTATTAATCTTGTAGAAGAAATACAATAAGGAAGTGTACATATGAAACGATTTTTAAAACTATTTCTGTTTTTACAAACATTAATTCTCTCGTTCTTATTCGTTAATTCCATTTATAACATTTACGAAAAAAACAACATTATTAATAATAATGACGTAGCTTATCAACTGAAAGATAATTCAGCAACGAACCGAGGGGCATTGTATGATGAATTACTACATAAGAAGACTCCTTTTGAGTTTATCAAAAATGATTTGAAATCAGATACCATTACCTATCATGTCTTTAAATCAACAAACAGCACGCAAAAAGAATATGCGATTTTAGCCTCGGACATTAGTATTAAATACTTTCCTGCAAATAAGCAAGACTTCCAAGATAGCTCAGGAATTTTTTATACAAACCCGGGATTCTCTATGTCTAGTAAGCCAGATTTAGCTATTGCACAAGTAGATCCAGATACGATTAATTACACTCAAATTCTCACGGTAAACGGGATTAATCTTCTAATTTTACTGCTATTTTCTCTCATTGTTTATTTTATATTTACATCAACTGAACTAAAAAAAATAACAGTAAAGAAAATGATAGGCTTTTCTAATTGGATGATCTCAAAAGAGTATTTATCTGCTATATGTCGATTACAAATGGGCTTTTTTATGCTCACCACTTTAATCATTACGATTTACGCATGTATGCATCAAGCAAATTGGCTAATGCTCCTACTTATTCTGTTGTTATGCTCATTCATAACAGTAGGACTGAATGGCCTTCTCATATGGTTATCACAAATATTAATCTTCAATATTAGTATAAGTTCTATGTTAAAAAACAGTAATTTTAATAAGACAATTAGTCGTATATTAATACCTGCTAAATTTTTATTTATTATTTCTTTATGCTTCTCTTTTTATTATTTAACAGCCGTCCTCAATAACATGAATCAAGTGACACAGCGCATGGAATTTTACCATTCATTTGCTAATCACTATACATCGGATGGCTTTAATAGCGATATCTATGAAAAGTTATTACATAATGACGACGAACGCAACTTATTCTCTCAAAATATTAAAAAGCTCTATACCACGTCTAATAATAGCTTTTTGGTAGATGATAGCGTCTTTCAAGTAGGCGATGAATTGAAGTACTTACTCATCAATCAAAACTTTTATTTATCTACTATTCGCGACAAGATAGATGGAAAAACAATGCATGCAAACCCTCATGATATTTATGTGTTGATGCCACGTAATGATACGATGGAAAGTGTGAAAAATGAGATTGATGAAGATTTAACTGTGACTTATGCTAACTACGATAAGTTTTACGGCGGTGAACCTCAAGTAAATCAGAAGCCGATTCATACCCATTACTTATATTATGATAATAAATTGTCATTAGAATATTTTAGCAGTCGTATGGGGGAGTTTAACAAGTCAGAAAATCCGATATTAATTGTTGATAATGGGGCTTTTTCGGGGCTATTCTATGCGGATTTATTAAATAGTAAAGCTTTGCATTTCACTGATGATTCACTAACAGCATTTTATGAACTTCTCGTTCGTTATCAATTACATGATATCGTGGTTCCTGGTAGTCTATTGACGCCTTTTGAAAAAGAAATTGAGAATGACCAATTTATGCTTAGTAATATGAGCTTCTTTATTGTGATTTTTATTGTTACTACTTTATTTGTTGTTGTGTTTTCTAATAAAATTAGGATTTTAGCCAATCGAAAAAAATATGCCCTACAACATCTACTTGGATTTTCTTTCTTTAAAACCTTTAGGTACACTATCATTTTTTCGGTGACCCTTATCTTTGCATTTCTTTTATTAGCGATCTTTATACCTATTTCTTTATTAGGCGCTAGTTTACTCTTAGTTGATTTATTTGTGTTGCACTGGCAATACAAACAGCTTATTGAACGAAAAATCAACAATTCGTTGAAGGGAGAATAAAATATGAATGCCATTCGGTTAGTAAATATTAATAAGCATTTTAAAGATAAACTCATTTTAAAAGATGTAAGTTTTGAAGTTAAGGAAGGCTCTTTTTTTGGCATTATAGGGAAAAGTGGTAGTGGCAAAACTACCATTTTAAATATTATTGGACTCATTGAAAGCTATGATACTGGTGAGTTGTTTATCAATGAAAAAAAAGTAGGTCACAATAAAAAGGAAAAATTACTACTTAGGCGTCACAAAATAGGCTATCTCTTTCAAAATTTTGGACTAGCAGATGATGAAACGGTCTTTTGGAATTTAAACATTTGCTTAACGTATAGTAAGTTGTCTAAAGAAGAAAAGAAAGAAAAAATACGACAGGCGCTGAAACAATTTTCTTTGGATGCATTGATGGACAAGTATGTGTATCAACTGAGTGGTGGTGAGCAACAAAGAGTTGCTTTAGTTAAACTAATGCTTCAAGACTCTGATATCATTTTAGCAGACGAGCCAACTTCTAGTTTAGATGTGGAGAACGAGAAACTGGTTATGGACATCTTAAAATCATTTACTGAAAAAGGTAAGACTGTAATTATTGTTACACATAATCAAAATTTGCATGAGTACTTTACAGACTCTCTTTCTTTAGAAAAACTATAAAAAACACTCACACAAAAAAGAGCCTAATTTCAGGCTCTTTTTTGTGTGAGTGTTTTACTACAATTTATTGGTAGTTCATTTGAACTCAAATTTCATCATCTATTCTTCGACTGGTTTCCCAATACCAGCACGTTTAATAGCAATTTTTTCTGCCGCTTCTGTTGGCACAAATTCATTCTCTGATTTCGATACGATTACACAAGCTACACCATTCCCAATTAAGTTGGTTACCGCACGTGCTTCGGACATGAAACGGTCGACACCTATTAATAAGGCAATACCCTCTACTGGGATCATAGGGAAAGCTGCTAGCGTAGCTGCTAACGTAATAAAACCTGAGCCTGTTACACCTGCTGCGCCCTTAGAGGTAATCATTAAAATACCTAGTAATGTAATCAGTTGAATCCACGTTAAGTCAACACCATAAGCTTGCGCAATAAAGAGTGCTGCCATAGATAAATAAATGGAAGTCCCGTCTAAATTAAACGAGTAGCCTGTAGGTACAACTAAGCCTACCACTTGTTTAGAACACCCTAACCCTTCTAATTTATTCATCATAGAAGGCAATGCTGACTCTGATGATGATGTACCGACTACAAGGAATATCTCCTCTTTTAAATAAGCAATGAATTTAAAAATATTAAAGCGGAAGTAATATGCGATTGAACCAAGGACAAAAACAATGAATAAGAACATTGTTAAGTACACAGCTAACATTAACAGCCCAAGTGACTTTAATGAAGCAATACCGAACGCACCAATCGTATATGCCATAGCACCAAATGCACCAATTGGTGATACACGCATTACAATGCTAACAATTTTAAAGAAAATCTCTGACACTTGTTCAAAAAATGTAATGACAGGTTTTGACTTCTCACCAAGTGCTGCTGCTGCAATACCAAATAAAATAGCGGCAAATAATGTTGGCAATAATTGACCATTAGCAATAGCACCAATCACGTTTTCAGGGATAATATTATATAAGAATGCCATTAAGCCTTGATCAGAATCTGCTGCTGCTGTTGTATATTTTGAAATATCAGCTTCAGATGCTTTGGATGTATCAATACCATTACCTGCATTGATAAAGAAAGCAACGCCAATTCCAATAGCTAATGCAATTGTGGATACAATTTCAAAGTAAAGAATAGCCTTACCACCAATTTTTCCTACCTTCTTCATATCGCCCATACCGCCGATACCAATCACGACTGTTAGGAAAATAATCGGTGCAATTAACATTTTAATTAATTTAATAAACATATCTGCTAGAATTTTTAAACTTGCGCCAAATTCAGGCCATATCGCCCCTACGATAATACCTAGAATAATAGCGACAATTACTTGAACGGTTAAATTTTTCAACCACTTCATCGCAGTCCCCTTCTCTCTTTACCGATTTTATAACTTAAAAGCTATGTTATCGCCAAAATATTGAGAAAAAAAGATTTAGAAATTAAAAAACTTAACGTTTATTATGGTCAGGCTTCATACTAACCTATGAAAACGCTATCATATCAACCGTTCATCTGTTATACAATGCGTATCTAAATTTCTTTTTGTTATAATACAAAATGATGTTTATTGAACAAAAGGCCCTTTTTGTTCATTTTGTTTAATTGATTTGTTCACGTAATAATTTATAATAATGGTCATCAATTTGCTTGTCATAACGTGAATAAATGGGCGCTAATTGAGCTTGCCATTGTTGCTTTTCATCTTTTGTTAATGTATGAATCGTGACATTTGGTAACTTTTTCAGTTCTGTTAAGCTCTTTTGGTTAATGTTATGACTTGTCATTAGTTGCCAATCTTTCATTTCATTCAAAGCATCCATAATTTGATTTTGAATGTTTGGTTCAAGCTTCTTCCAAAAAGATTCATTCATTAAAACGGCATAACCTAATATGCCATGATTGGATAGTGTAATATTTTTTTCAAAGGTATGAAAGCCTTTAGAATACAAATTAGAAATCGTATTTTCTTGAGCCTCTACACCCTTTTTCTCGATTTGCGTATATACATTACCAAAGCTTGTTGTAACAGGAGTTGCGCGTAATAACGTAAATTGCTGTTGCAACATCTCGCTTGGCATAATACGTATGCGTAAATTAGTAAAGTCATCTACTTGCTGTATGAGTTTATCATTGGCAGCAATCTGCTTAAAACCATTATGCCAAAAGTCTAAGCCTTTAATTTGCTCATCTTCAAGTTCGTCTAATAATGCTGTTTTCAGCGCATTATTTTGATACAATTTTTGCACTTGCTCTTCATTATGAAAGACAAAAGGTAAATCTAACACTTGCCAAGTAGGTAGTAAATCCGTCATTTTAGAAAAAGTAGGTGCAATCATTTGGATCTCATTTTTCTTCAAAGCTTCTAACTCATTATCATCACTGTATAAAATACCATTGGGATATACTTGTACAAGAACACGCCCCTTTGTCTTTTCTTTAACGAGCTCTGCAAAACGAGAAGCTGCTAAACCTTTAGGCGTATTCTCTGCCACAACATGACTAAAATGAATAATGATTTGTTCTTGTAAGCCAACTTGTTCATCATCATAAGGTAGCCCATCACTAGTGAAGCTATTTTGGCGGTAACCGATAAATCCTGCAATCAATAAGACGGTTGCTAAAGATATTGTAATAAAGTATTTCATTTACTAATCCATCCCCACGCTAATTTTTACTTAGTATAACGTGAGGTACTAAAGAAAAAAAGGAGTAAATCTATTGCGCAACTTAACAATGAATGAAAAGATTGTTTTAATGACCTTTTTTATCATTGCTTTTTCATTTTTCATTGCTGGCATTTTTGTGATAAGCAACTTACTAAAAGAACAAGAAGAAGATTATGGACAACGCGCAATGTTGATTGCACGTACCATATCTAATATGCCTGACCTTGTTCAACAACTCGAAAGTAAAGAAGCTAATGCTATGCAATATATTAATAAAACTGTAGAAGAAGTACGTGTTATCAATAAGGCTGAATATATTGTAGTCATGGATATGAACCGTATCAGATATTCTCACCCTGCTGAAAAACAACTCGGTACGCGCAGTGAATCTGACGATTTAAATCCTGCATTCAATGAACATTATTATATCTCAAAAGCAAAAGGCTCTATTGGTATGGTCATTCGTGCTTTTGTGCCTATTTTAAATCAGGATAAAAAACAAATTGGTGTAGTAGTTGTGGCTTACCCCATGCCTACCCTGCTTACCATCTTCTCTGACTATGCTGCTGAAATTAGCATTACTGTATTGTTATCTATGGTATTTAGCATGTGGGGCGCTTCCTTACTCGCAAGCCATATTAAAAAGAGAATGTTTGGCTTAGAGCCAGAAGAAATTGCTCAACTTTATGTGGAGAGACAAGAGACATTCAATGCCATTCAAGATGGTATTATAGCTGTAGACAATGAAATGAATATTACGATTTTTAATGCCAAAGCAGGAAATATTTTAGGAAAATATGACGATCCTGCTCACTACATTGGGCATAAAATTTTTGATGTACTACCTGATACTCGCCTGCCAGAAATTGTAGAAAATGGCACACCGATTTATAATCAGGAGTTGTATATTAATAAACATAGCATTTTGAGCAATCGTATTCCTATTCAAGTAGATGGCAAGAATGTGGGTGCTGTTGCCATCTTTAAAGACTTAACAGAAGTGCGTCAGTTAGCCGAGGAGTTAACAGGCGTTAAAGCATTTGTGCAAGCATTACGTGTACAAACACATGAACATAAAAATAAATTACACACCATTGCAGGTCTTTTACAACTTGGTAATACCGAACAGGCATTGTCTTATTTGCAAGCGCATAAAGAGACAGATGATAATAATGCGCAATTTTTACAGAGTCGTTTTTTTCATGAGCATATTTCAGGGCTACTACTAAGTAAAATTAGCCGAGGTAAAGAACTTGCGATTGATGTTGAGATTGATGAAGAAAGTTATTTATCGCGCTTTCCACCCTATTTAGACCATCATGATTTTGTAGTATTGCTTGGTAACCTCATCGAAAACGCCTTCGATGCCTTACAAGATACCACTCGTGAGGATAAACATATTTTAGTCTCCATCGCTGAACACGACAATATGTTAGCCATCATGGTGAGCGATAACGGTTGCGGTATGGACGAGCAAGTACGGCAACACATTTTTGAAAATGGTTTCTCAACTAAGGCAACAGAGAACCGAGGCATTGGTTTACATTTGATACAAGATATTATTCACAAAGGGAATGGCACAATTGAAGTAGAAAGTACAAAAGATATTGGTACAAGCTTTATTGTATTATTTGATATGGAAGGGGAATAATAAATGGGAATCATACAAGTTTTACTTGTGGAGGACGACCCAATGGTACGAGAGGTTAATCGCCAATTTATTGAACGTGTGCAAGGTTTCAAGGTAATTGGCATGGCCGCTAATGGAATTGAAGGTATCGAAAAAGTTCAAGCACTTAAACCTGATTTAGTATTTATGGACATATTTATGCCTGGCTTAGATGGTGTAGCTACTTTGCGTGAATTACGTCAACAAGATAGTCAAGTTGATGTAATATCTGTAACAGCAGCTAATGATGTCCCTACCATTCAAGCGATTTTACATTTAGGGGTCTTTGATTATATTATGAAGCCTTTTACATTTGAGCGAATTGAACAAACCTTAAAAAATTATCGTCAATTCAAACAAACAACGAATAATTCTCAAGATTTAACACAGCAACAATTGGACCGTTTAATTCGCAATGAATGTTTAACTGAACCACCATTAACTGTTAGAAAAAATGAAATCTTAGAAGATTTGCCAAAAGGCTTTAATAAATCAACGCTAATTAAAGTATTACAATTTTTGAAAACCCAACAAGATGGTGCTTCAGCTGATGAAGTAGCAACTGCAATCGGTGTTGCACGTGTAACAGCAAGGCGTTACCTCGACTTTATGGAAAAACAACAACTCATTAAAGTTGAAATTAGATATGGCAGTATTGGTCGACCTACGAACCAATATTATATTGAACATAATTAAAAATGACTCTATAAAATAAGGCTCAGACAATTAATTGTCTGAGCCTTATTTTTATAATAGTGCTAATACAGTTACTTCATCACAGTTTGGTGATTATTGCAAAGCGGTTTGAATATGCGCCAGATGATGCTCCTCATGCCATGCTAGTTTTGCTAATTTAGAAGCTACCGTGATCTCACCATCCGTAGCATGAATGAATGTACGTTGCCACTCGCTTGGTGTCAATGTTTGAGCTAATGCTACAATGCGTACATTTATACCCGCTAACATTTGTATAGAGCTATACACAGGTAACATTGTATCAGGTTGAATCGCCCATTTTTCTTCATTAAAAGCTGGTACGGTTGGCTTGTCCTCTGTTAAAGCTAATTTTAAACGCTGATACATATTAAGTTGAGAATCGGCAATATGATGAACAAGTTGACGTACATTCCAAGCACCTTCACGATAGGTTTTATTTAAAGCAACATCATCTAAATTACCCACCGTCTCTTCTAAACGCCCAGCATATGTGGCAATTTGCTCTAACCATTTTGTTACATCCTCTGTTGTCACTTGCGGTGGTACATATAATGCACCAATTGGAAACTTTACATCCATCTTTTCCACACCCCTTTATACTTTTTTAAATTGTACCATTACACTTTTTTACCCACCAATAGTAAAAGTATTCTCCATTCTTGTTAATGTACCTAACACACTAAGTGCCGCTAAATAGCTTGTTTTAGGGTTTTGAGGTAAGGCATTATTTTTAATCGTAAAACTAGCTTCACCAAAGTCACCTGTAATCTCCATACAATGAATATTTTTTGTAATATGTGGGTCAGCAATAATTGTAACTTTTGTTTGATCAAAGCCAATACCTGCTAATGCGAGTACAATAGATACATTCATATTTTTAGGGAATTTTTTAATTGCCTGTGTAGCTGTGCCTGTAAAAATAACACGTGCCTCTGTTACGATCGAATCTTTAATTAACGATTGAGCAGGCTTACGTGTTGTAAGTGCGACACGCTCTACTTGCCCTAATATTTGAGCATTTTGCAATAAATCTAAGCCACCAATCGCGCCTGATGGCAAATACACTTGATAAGCACTCTGTTGTATACATTGCACCATCTGCTCGTCTACTAATGCCCCTACACTAATGACAATCATGGGCTTTTGTTGTAGTACAGCAGGCATCATTTCTTTTACAGCGTCCACATTGGCTGCCTCAACTACCACATCAATGGGAGACGAAAGAAAGGACGATAAATCCGTATACAACTCAATGTCATACTTCTCCTGTAACATCTCATATTTCGCTCGGTCTCTCACATAAACGCTTGTCACGCGCATATGAGAACATGTTTCATGATGTAGTTGTTGCAGTAAAAACTGTGCGATAGCACCTGCACCAATTATGCCAATATTCATCGGTTCACCTCCTATTTCTCTTGAATCACTATGGCTTGTTTCGTATGAATAAGCAACTTCACTTGCTGTAATAATTGCCGCAATTTATCAATTTCAAGCGCGTCAATTCCTTTAAACCATTATAACAGGAGGTTATCTATATGTGAGTAAACACGTATGTGGCAACGATTCAATATGATCAGCCTACTACCCCTCGACATCTACGTGATAAGCATTTATCCGTTTGATAACGTTATGCACAAGGGTCTTATAAATGCTGCTTATTTTATTTACTAGCGTTATATGTACTGTAGACTAAAATGTGGATGATGAAGTGTCTAGACACCCAAGAAGCAGAAAAATTATTATTAACATAAAAAGATGCCACTCACACAAAAACCCTAAGGATTTGACACATATTACAATGTGCCAACCTTAGGGTAAATCAAGCTTTATCGATAAAGGATGTTTTATTTTGTGTATGAAAGCATAGCAGTTTGTGAAAAACGGCTTAAGCAGTTTGTTGCCTCAGCTTTAGTTTGGTATTCAAACATACGGTAAGTGTTTTGATCAAATACAGTTACAACCCACATCATTAAACGCTCCTTTAAAATGTATTTTGTGTACTAATACAAAGCATTTTTAAATATCTTTGTTATACATCAGAGTATACGCTCTTTTTGAAAAAAGAAAAGTGTTTTGTGAGTCTTTTCACAAAGTGTTCATATGTTTGACGCTTTCATATGACTGAGATGTGACAACCTCCTCTTTTATGTTTTTTTATCTTTAAAAGCGGTTATATAGCTAGTTAACTATTTTGAGCCATGGCTGCCTTAATTGCGAGATTTGCTGTGACAACATTTACCGTAACCTGTCCAAATATACCAAACTCTTTATTTGTTGTATTAGCCTCTATAATTTGCTGTACTTCTGTTGTACTAAGACCACTTGCTTTTACAATACGTGGCACTTGTATGTTAGCACTCGCTACTGTAATGTGTGGGTCTAATCCTGAGCCAGACGCTGTCATTAATTCTGCAGGAATATCCGCTCTTTTAACAGTTGGATTTTGCGCTAAGAATTTGGCAATATCTGCTGTCATTCGTTCTTGCAATGCTGGATTTGAAGGTGCGTAATTAAATGAGCCAGATGCCACACCCGCAAAATCCGCTAGATTTGTATACGTATTATAATGCACTGCTGAGACGCGCCCTTGTAAATAATAAGGTGCTGTATATTGTTGCCCTATTAAAGCAGAGGCAATCGGCTTGTCACCTTCTTTTATCATGCTGCCATTCGCTTGATAGGGAAACACCACCTGTGCCACGCCAGTCATCAAGAGTGGATACATTAATCCACAAATGACTAGCATAATAACAGCTAATAATAATGGCGATAATAATTTTTTCATAATGAGGCCTCCTAACTTATTAATGGTGTAATGACTAAATCGATGATTTTAATTCCGATAAAGGGAATCACCATCCCACCTAAACCATAAATTAGTAAATTACGATTTAATAAATGATTCGCATTCATTGGCTGATAACGTACACCCTTCATAGCAATAGGTATGAGTAATGGAATAATAAGAGCATTAAATAATAAGGCAGATATAATCGCACTTGTAGGGGAATGTAAATGCATAATATTTAATGTCTTCATTTGTGGGATGGCAACCATTAACATAGCAGGGATAATCGCAAAATATTTAGCCACATCATTAGCTATACTAAAAGTTGTTAATGCCCCTCTTGTCATTAACAATTGTTTACCAATCTCCACTACCTCAATAATTTTAGTAGGGTCGGAATCTAAATCGACCATGTTGGCTGCCTCTTTTGCTGCGTTTGTACCCGAATTCATAGCCAACCCTACGTTTGCTTGTGCCAAGGCTGGTGCATCATTTGTTCCATCACCTGTCATTGCCACAACCTTACCAAGTGCTTGTTCCGCTTTTATTACCGCAATCTTATCTTCTGGTCTACTCTCTGCAATAAAACCGTCTACTCCAGCTTCTTGAGCAATAGCTGCTGCTGTTAATGGATTATCACCTGTACACATGATGGTTTTAATACCCATTGCTCTCAGCTGAGCAAAACGCTCTTTCAATCCTTCTTTTACAATATCTTTTAAGTAAATAACACCTAATAATTGTCGCCCCCTCATAACAACTAAAGGTGTACCCCCCACCGAAGATACTTGTTTTACTACCTCTTCTAAATCGTTAGGAACGTGAGTAGCCATTTTTATCATGGCATCATAGGATCCTTTTCTTACTTGTAAACCCTCAGCCAAATCAACACCACTCATTCTAGTTTGTGCTGTAAACGGAATAACTGTAGCCGTTTGTAGAATGTGATGTTTATTTATTTGGTCAACACCTTGTTGTTCAGCCAATGTAATAATTGACTTTCCTTCAGGTGTTTCATCAGCTAAGGAACTCAGCCAAGCCATCTCCATTAATTCTTGTGCTGTTACACCTTGGACTGGCAAAAATGCTGTTGCCATGCGATTGCCATATGTGATGGTTCCTGTTTTATCTAAAATTAAAGTGTCCACATCACCACTAGCTTCTACAGCCTTGCCTGACATAGCAATAACATTAAATTTAGTGACACGGTCCATCCCTGCAATACCAATTGCTGATAATAAGCCACCAATGGTTGTTGGGATTAAACATACTGTCAATGCAATTAATGTTGCCACGGATAGAGAGATATTTAAATAATTTGCCATTGGTAATAATGTGACAACTACTAGTAAAAAAATAATTGTTAGACTGACTAACAAAGTATTCAAAGCAATTTCATTCGGGGTTTTTTGACGGCTCGCTCCTTCAATAAGGCGTATCATCTTATCTAGGAATGAGTCCCCTGGCATAGATGTAATCTCAATTTTCAACCAGTCACTTGTCACAACTGTGCCACCTGTCACAGAAGAGAAATCACCGCTACGCTCTTTTACAACAGGAGCTGACTCACCTGTAATTGCAGATTCGTCAACGGTAGCAATCCCCTCTACTACTTCACCATCATTTGGGATCGTCTCGCCTGCTCTCACAATAACAAGATCACCTTTTTGTAATTGCTCTGCTTGTACCATTTGTTCTGTGCCATCTGCTAAAATGCGGGTAGCTTTCGTAGTTGTTTTTGTTTGTTTAAGTGTTTGTACTTGAGCTCTGCCACGCCCTTCTGCAATAGACTCTGCAAAATTAGAAAACCAAATCGTAATGAATAAAATACTAGCTACACTTGCATTAAATAATCGACTACTCTCACCAAACATAGTAGGAAACATCGTTAAAACAACTACTAATATAAAACCAATTGCCACTACAAACATCACAGGGTTTTTCATCAAATATAGAGGATTTAATTTTTTACAGGCAGCTATGCTCGCTTGGCGTATCATCTTTTGTGTATTCATTATTATTCACTCCCTATCCAAACATAAGTAACTGTTCTGTTATTGGGCCTAAAGCAAGAGCTGGTAAAAAAGTTAATGCCCCAATTAATACAACAATCGCCACTAAAAAAATTGTGAATGTTGGTGTATCCGTCTGTAACGTACCAACGGACTCTGCATTAATTGCCTTATTCGCTAACAAACTTGCAATGGCCAATTGTAAAATCATTGTGAGATAGCGCCCAAAGAACATCACTAACCCTGTAGTAACATTCCAAAATGTACTATTATCTGCTAAACCTTCAAAGCCAGAGCCATTATTTGCGGCTGATGAAGCGTATTCATACAATATTTGTGATAAACCATGAGCACCTGGATTAGTAACTCCTGCTATACCTGCACTTGTCATAACAGCGAATGCAGAAAAGCCTAAAATTAAGACGGGATGTATTAAAATACTTAGTGCCATAAATTTCATTTCTTTTTGCTCAATCTTTTTACCTAAAAACTGTGGCGTCCTCCCAATCATTAAACAAGCAATGAAGATAGCTAATAATACGTACATCATCATATTCATTAAACCTACACCAATGCCGCCAAATACTACATTTAACATCATATTAAATAGCGGTACTAAACCGCCTACAGGGGTTAAACTATCGTGCATATTGTTAACCGTCCCTGTAGTAAAAGCTGTCGTAACCGTAGTAAATAATGCCGATTGCTCAATACCAAATCGCGTCTCTTTACCTTCCATACTGCCTTGTTGCGCAATACCTAACTCATCAATCATTGGATTGCCTTGTTGCTCTGCAAAATAGACAATTAATAAGCCTGCTAGAAATAACACGGACATTGCAGCAAAAATCGTAGTTCCCTGTTTACCGAGCCATGCCCTTTGGTGTTGAAAGCGTTTAGCAACGAGTAAACCAAATACCACAACACAGGCACCAGGCAATAACATCATGGCAAGCATCTCAATCATATTAGAAATAACTGTCGGGTTTTCAAATGGTGTACTGGAGTTTGCACCAAAGAAACCACCACCATTCGTGCCTAAATGCTTAATTGACTCAAGAGATGCTACAGGCCCTAATGCGATATCTTGGCTTGTTCCTTCAATCGTAGTTAGCGTCACATTTTGCTGTACTGTTTGCGGTGTGCCTTGCCAAACGAGTAGTAATCCTACTAAAAAAGCTAATGGTAATAATACTCGAATAATGACACGGACAAAATCAACATAAAAATTTCCTATCGTATCTGTTTTAGCAATCAATCTTTTACAAAATGCCATACACACGGCATAACCTGTGGCAGCCGACGTAAACATCATAAAGATAATGACAAGCATTTGAGATAAATAAGTTAATCCAGACTCACCACTATAATGTTGTAAATTAGTGTTTGTCATAAACGATATAATGGTATTAAAGGATAACGTAGCTTCCATATTATTAATTTGATTAGGGTTTAAAAATAACCATTGCTGTATACGTAAAGTGAAGTAGCCTATGGCAATCATGCAGGCATTGGTTATGAGTAAAGCAATAATATATTGTTTACCTGTCATCGCCTCTTGTGAAATATTAGCTAAACGATAAATACGATGCTCAATAGGCTGATAAACCTTATCCATCACCATTTTTTCTTGCATGGCTACAGCATATAAATAACGCCCTGTAATAAGGACTACTGGTAAATACACCAATAAAATAAGAGTAATTTGTAACATGTAATAACCTCCTAAAACTGCTCAGGTTGCAATAAAGCATATAGTAAGTAACTAAATAATAAGAGTACAATACTTAATAGTAGCCACACGTTGAGCGCCTCCTTATTTAAAACTCCATCGCACGATGCCATACAACACCGCAAAACTTAACACCACTATGATGAACATCATGACATCCATCATTATTAACACCACCCCATATCAGATTTGGTTTAAGCATACGCATTTTGCGCTAAAGGTAGTGTTAAGAAAATATGATTCATATTAAGAAACTATAAAGATAGGTATGTATAAACAAATGAAACGCTATAATGCAAGGAAAGAGGTGAAGTGTATGGTGCAACCTATACAAAAGAGAGGTCATTTGAAATTATTTTTAGGTTATGCAGCAGGAGTTGGTAAAACGTATAGCATGTTACAAGCAGCTCACCAGTTACAACATATGGGAGTCGACATTGTTGTGGGTTATATTGAGCCACACGCTAGACCTGATACAACAATGTTATTAGATGGGCTTGAAGTAATACCGCCCGAAGTCGTGATATATCGAGGAAAATCATTTAAAGAAGTACCATTAGATGCCATTTTAAAACGACAACCAGCAATTGTATTAATTGATGAGCTAGCCCACACTAATGTCCCCACTCAACGACATCGCAAACGTTACGGAGATATTGAGGAGCTATTGGCACATGGCATTGATGTCTACGCCACATTAAACATTCAACATATTGAGAGTTTGCATGATATGGTAGAAGACATTACCAAAATACAAGTACAAGAACGTGTACCTGACCAAATCTTAGATCATGCACAACAAATTAAAATTGTAGACATCGCACCTGAAGAGCTATTACAACGTTTACAACAAGGTAAAATTTATTCGCCTGTACAAGCTCAAAAAGCGCAACAGTCCTTCTTCACATTGGACAATTTAATTGCCTTGCGTGAGATTACTTTACGCCGAGTGGCTGATACCATTTATCATAAAAAATACGAAGAGAATGTAGCAATAGCACAGACAGATGAGCATATTTTAGTTGGCTTGAGTAGTTCGCCCACCAATGCGAAAGTAATTCGTTCAGCAGCCAGACTCGCCCAAGCTTTACATGCTAAATTTACGGCACTTTATGTACAAACGGAGGCTAACTCTATTAATAAACGGTTGCAACAACACATCACACTAGCCGAACAACTTCATGCCGAAATCGTTGTTATTCAAGACGATGATGTTGCAGCCGCTTTAGCGAATTTCGCCAAAGTAAGCGGCGTGACAAAACTGGTAGTAGGTAAAACTATTTTGCGAAAAAATTGGTGGCGATTTCATTTAACTATGAGTGAACGAATTGCTACATTAGCCCCTAAATTAGCTTTACACATCGTACCTGACGAAGAAAATCAAATAAAAGAAAAGCCATTATCACTTCCAGCCGTTAAAATCACACCTACTGATTTTATGAAAATGGCTGTTGTTTTCAGTATTACATCGGTTGTTGGGCTCATTGTGCATCATTACTTGTTAAGTGAAGCCAACATTATTACACTGTTTATTTTAAGCATTGTGATTTTATCTTTATGGACAACAAGTTCATTTATGCCTTTTATTAGTTCATTACTTGCCGTATTATTATTTAACTTTTTATTCACTGAGCCTAAATTATCTTTTCAAGCTTATCATCAAGACTATCCTGTCACTTTTAGTATTATGTTTATTGCTGGCTTTATTACGACCAGTTTAATGAAGCGCATTAAATCACAACAAGAGATGGCTGTTAGAAAAGCCTATCGTACAGAAATTCTATTAGAAGCCAATCATGTTTTACAACAAGCACAGACCAAAACGATGCTTATTCAAAAAGGTTTATTACAATTAAGCAAATTGGTGGAATTACCTATTCAATTGTATGTATTTGACGACAAACCCACTACACACTTTGTTTCTTATTTAGCATTAACTGAACAACAAACGACAACCGTAAAAAAAGATTTACATAATGTAAATGAACAAGGCGTGGTAAATTGGGTACAATTGAATCAGCAAATCGCAGGTATAACAACAGATACTTTTCCTGAGGCAAAGGCATATTATGTACCGTTAGTCACCACTCAAAAAGTGTTAGGTATTATCGCTATTCCATTAAACAAAGCGCAACCCTTACCTTCGTTTGAAAAAGACATTTTACATGCCATGATTAACGATTTTTCATTAGCATTAGAAAAGGAATATTTACAACAAGAAAATGAAAAAGCACAAAAACAAGCAGCGATTGAGCAAGCACGAGCCAATTTACTACGAGCTGTTTCACATGATTTGCGCACGCCTTTAACTAGTATTGCTGGCAATGCCGACCTTTTGCGTAAGTCATCTAATCAACTAGCTCATACTCAGCAAAACGCTATAAGTGAAGCGATTTACATGGATGCTAAATGGCTCATACAAATGGTGGAAAACTTACTTGCTGTGTCACGTTTAGAAGAGGGAAAGCTCGCTTTACAAAAAGAGGTTGAGCTTATTGAAGATCTAATAAAAGAAGCCATTGAACGTACTAATTCTTATCATGCTAAGCATACTATTCGCTACGAAGTCGTACCTGAATTGTTGTTTGGCGTCGTTGATGCACGTTTAATCATTCAAGTGTTAATTAATTTATTGGATAATGCCATTCATTACACACCTCCCACATCTACTATTACGATACGTGCTTATGTGAAGGAACAGATTTTGATTGATGTTGAAGATGATGGGCATGGTTTAGATGAGGCTACAAAGTCAACCATCTTTAAACCTTTTATCACAGGTAAAAAGTACACCGCAGATGCGAGAAGAGGACTGGGTTTAGGTTTATCATTATGTAAGACGATTGTTGCGTTACATGATGGTGAGATAGGTGTACGTGATGCATCTCCACACGGCACAATCTTTTATTTTTCGTTACCTAAAGGAGAGATAAAACATGAGTAATCATATTGTAGTCATTGAAGATGATACAGCCATTGCTAATTTAATAAAGACAACGTTAGCACTCTATCATTACAAATTTACGATAGCAAAGAATGGCACAGACGGATTAAAAGCGGTCGTGAGTCAACAACCTGATGTCATTATTTTAGATTTAGGGTTACCTGATATGGATGGTATAGACATCATTACCTCTGTGCGTTCATGGACGAGTACACCAATCATTGTAGTGAGCGCGCGCACAGAACCTGAAGACAAAATTATGGCACTTGATTTAGGGGCTGATGATTATGTCACTAAACCTTTTAGTGTTGATGAGTTATTAGCTCGCATACGAGTGGCGCTAAGAAAGCACCCTACAATCGATGAGCCTGTTTTTCACAATGGTGATTTAACGATTGATTATCAAGCTAAAATTGTTACCGTGGCGGATAAAGAAGTGCATTTAACACCTATTGAATACCAGTTACTCACCATACTAGCTAAAAATATGGGTAAAGTATTAACACATAATTATTTATTAAAAGAAGTATGGGATACTACTTTACAAGCTGACGTTGCTAGTTTGCGTGTTTTTATGGCAACGTTACGAAAAAAAATCGAACAACACTCCGCTGTCCCTATGTACATTCAAACTCACGTCCGTATTGGGTATCGTATGTTACATGTAGACCATTAAACATTTCCTACGTACATGGCGGAAAACTATACTGTTTTTTTGACGTTTTTGTTAATTGAAAAAAAACCACCTATAAATGATAATGAGAATTATTATCATAATAGGAGGCTATACATGATGAAAAGAATCATATCATTTATTACAATCCTCACTCTATTTATAGTAGTTGTAGGTTGTAGTGAAACAACTAAAAGTACAAAGAAAGAAGATATCCCTAGCTCAGAAGAAGAAGCAACAACCCAATATACAGACGCATTAAATCGCGAGGTGACCATTCCTACAAACCCTAAACGTGTTGTGGCGCTATGGTCAATTGGTGAAATGTTAACACTGGATGAAAAACCTATAGGCTCAACTTCATTCTTATTGCGCTTCTATTCTGATGAGGAGAAAAAAGATATTGAAATTGTAGGTGAAGAGTTAGCGGGCAGTTATGAGAAGATGCTATCGTTAAATCCTGACCTTATTATCGTATATGAGCGCGTAGCGGAGGACGAATTAGCACAACTAGAAAAAATTGCGCCAACTGTAACAACGCCTTTTTATGGTGACCCTGTTGAATCTCTAACACAAGTCGCTAAAATTTTAAATAAAGAAGAACAAGTGGAGGCATGGCTTGCCGATTATAATGAACGTGTAACACAAGCACGCGAAAACACTAAAGACTTACATTTAACGAATGAGAAAGCTTTAGTTTTACAATTATCACTTAAAAATATGTATATTTATCATAGCTCTACATTTCCAACAATTTATGATGCATTTCAGTTTCAATTGCCAGACAAACAAGCTGCACTACAACAAGCTGACGGCTTCACAGCTGAGCAACTCTCTCTCGAAGTACTACCTGAATTTAACGATGTTGACCGCATCTTCCTAATTGTTAATGATGATGAATCACAAGCAACCTATGATGCATTAATGACGAACCCTATCTGGCAAGAGATCACAGCTGTTAAAAATAATAAAGTGTATAACATTAATAAAAGACTATCTACTAAAGATGTATCTACATTAGACTGGGCTTTGGACGAGGTACAACAATTGTTAAAACAATAGAAATGGTGGTAGATAATTTATGAAAGTAGCAACAAAGTCATTATTGGAACATCACTATATGACTAAAATCACATACTTTCACCTTAACGCTTTTGAAACATTGCGTTATGGTGAAGGTGCTTTTAACTGTCTACTCATTATTACAAAAGGGGCATTACACTATCATTCCATCAGCCCTATATTATTAAATAAAGGCGATACTTTGATCTTGCAAGGTGTACAAAACATTACCATAAAAAATGAATCTCCCGCGACAGAAGGATACATTATTGAATTTCAAAGCGTTGCATTAGCAAGTAAAGTACATCAAAACATCCATCAAAAATTGATACGTTTAAAACCCTTTACGACTTATGTTACACATATTGAAAAACTATATAAGCAAAGTAATAGCGTCACCTCTCATGAACAGACTGCTCAACAAATTGCTTTTCAGAAAATCTGGCAACATGTAATACAAGCTTGTATCAATGAAGACATTGGCGATAGTATCACAAAAGTGAATGACTCTATCCGTTGGTTGCAGCAATACTTTATGACTAAAATTACCGTTAGCCAGCTTGCCTTACAAGCTAATGTAAGTACACGGCAATATTTGCGTATTTTTAAAAACTTAACAAATCATACGCCTATTGCTTATCTCAACCAATATCGTATTTATCGCGCTCAAGAACGCTTACTGCAAAGCAATGCGACTGTACAAGAAATCGCTTTACAAGTCGGTTTTGAGAACGTAAATTATTTTAATGCATTATTTAAACAAAAAGTAGGGTGTACACCAAAAGCTTATATTCGGCTAAAACAGAAAAACCCACGTATTCTCACTTTGCATTATGCAGGCGAATTACTTGCCATTGGTATTACACCTATTGCTGATATAGAAGTTACATGGTTGCAACTAACACCACGACCTAAAAATGCCTGTACGGTGGGATACTCCTGTTGTGATATTGATGCTGTTAAACAATTGCAACCCGATATCGTCATTTTATCTGATGCTATTGAAACAAAAATTAAAACTGCATTAGAGAACTTTGTACCTGTTATTGTCATACCTTGGGATATTGATCCTATGGAACGTCTATTACGCATTGCAAAAATATTAGGTAAAACAGTAGAAGTTCAACAATACATTACACATTATCAACAGCAAAGTGCTTTGCTACAACAGCAATATCATAATTATTATTCCACTAAACCACGTATCATTATTTTACGTTTAGACGAGCAACAAGTGTGGATTCATGCTTCTCGCTTCTTCCCCTTGTTCTATCAAATCTTACCATTCCAGCCAACTGTTTTAATGCAAGAAACGACCGAGAAATTTCAACAGATGCGGCGTATTGCCATACCTTATCACGATATTGCTTCCATCGAGGCAGACCGCATTTATATTGTCCGTGGTACAGAAGAAAAATTTCATACTTGGCTACAACAACTACAGAAATTACCAGCTTGGCGCATGTTAAGTGCTGTTAAAAATCAACACGTTTATCTTGTGCCACAAGCAGGTATTGCTAACCATTTATATAATCTTCAACAACAACTGACACACATTCCTTTGTTTCTTGAATGTGATAATGCACATAAAAATATTGTGTATCGCTTACCTAAATCTACATAAACCTGTGACCAATTGATTTATACGTAAAGCGCATAAAAGCCCCTTTCCACTGAAAAAAGGGGCTTTTTGATACCGCTAAACGTTGCCTATTAAAAATACTTTACCTTGTTCTCCACTATTTACTGCATCAATCGCCTGTGCAATTTGCGAGAATGAATACTGTTTACCTTCTGTGTATAACTTAATTTTCCCACTCTCTACTAACGCAACAACTATTTGAAAGGTCGCTTGCCATTTTGCTACAGAAGTTTGGCGATTCCAGTGGCGCAAATGAAATACTGTAGTATTCACTGTAGTATCATTTGCAATTCTAGCCCAATTTACTTGTTGCCCTGACAGTAAGCCTAGTGTAATAAAATCACCTTTAGCTTTTACACCAAAGGCTAGATTTGTCCCCGTCTCACCACCAATTGAATCAATTGCAGCATCTACACCTTGATGATGTGTTAATGCCATAATTGTCTCATGGATATTCTCGGTAGTAGCATTAATTACATGCGTGGCACCAAACGCTAACAATTCATTCGTATGCCGTTCATTACGTACGATCGCAATAAGCGTGAAGCCAATGATATGTGCCAACTGCGCGAATATTCTACCGAGTGAGGAGCCACAAGCATTGATTGCTACTGTATGATGCGGCTTTAATGATAATACTTCTGTACATACTACCCATGCAGTTAACGGATTAATATATAACTGAGAAGCCGTGATGATAGCCATATCATTTGGAACAGGGACAGTATAATCTACATGTACTTTAACCATCTCCTGCCATGTTCCTTCTCCTCTTAACGGTAATACATGTTGCCCTATGAGTTGCGATGATACATCGTCTCCCACAGCCTCTACAATGCCCACACCCTCATAACCTGGTGTGATGGGTAATCTAACACGATGAGCATAAGAACCTCTGAGTGGGATTAAATCGGATGGATTAATAGGGCAAGCTAGCATACGTACATAAAGCTCTTGGCTTGCTAATGTTACCATTGGCTTTTGTGCGAGTTGCAACACATCTTTTGGATTACCAAATTCATTACATACCAAATATTTTATTTGCATAAGATATCCTCTTTTCGTCACGATACGGCGTTTTTCCTCATCGTTTCTTATTGATATCATGTTAACGCAAACTTGATTTCTTTGTAATAAAAAGACTAAATTATTATGACCATTGCCACTCAAATGGGTCCTCTAATTGTGACCAATCACTCGCCATCTCTTCATCGGTTAGTAGACAAACATCCAATTGTTTTTCAATCATCGTTTGATTCATTTTAATGCCAATAATAACAAGTTGTGTGCCTCTATCACCGTATTGTGCGTCCCATGATGCTTTTAACAGAGGGTCTTGTAAAAATACCTCTTGTTGCGCCTGTTCAGTTAACGCTGCCACCCAATACGATACAGGCTCAAAACGAATTGCCTTACCTGCTTGTGATAATAATATGGCAACATCATTTTGCACAGCACTCCATATAATGCCTTTTGCTCGTACAATTTCCGTTGGCATATGCTCCGCCCACTCCACTAATCTTGCAGGATGAAAAGGTCGCTTAGCCTCATAAGTGAAAGAGCTAATACCATATTCTTCTGTCTCTGGTGTGTGATTTTCATGCCCTTGTTCCAATTCTTTTAACCAACCTGCCGAATCAAGTGCTGTATCAAAATCAAAAAGCCCTGTATGTAAAATCGCTTGAGGGTTAACTTTACCTTCTGTTGCATAAATCAATGTTGCTGTTGGTTGTAGCGCTTTTAATACAGCCGTCAATTGCTGTAATGTTTCTTTACTGACTAGATCACATTTGTTTACAATCAACACATCACAAAACTCAATTTGATCAATTAATAAATCAGCCACATCCCGCTCATCTCCTGCACCTACAGCCTCTTTACGTTGTAGCAAACTCTCACCCGACTGAAAATCATGCCAAAAACGATTGGCATCTACAACTGTTACCATCGTATCTAACGTACAAAATTTTGTTAAATCAATATTTAACTCATCATCAATATATGAGAATGTTTGTGCAACAGGTATGGGCTCACTAATCCCTGTCGACTCAATCACAATATAATCAATATTGCCACGCTTTGCTAACTTCTCTACTTCAATTAATAAATCCTCACGTAATGTACAACAAATACAACCGTTGGATAACTCTACAAATTTTTCTTCTGTGCGTGCAATACCACTGCCTTTTTCAACTAATGCAGCATCAATATTAATCTCACTCATGTCATTAACAATAACTGCTACACGCATATTTTGCTCATTTTTTAAGATATGATTTAAAATGGTCGTTTTACCTGCACCTAAATAGCCACTTAACACTGTTACAGGGATTTTTTTCATTATGTTAATCTCCTTTATAAAACGTAATGGTTACGATTTATAATTAAAACATATCTTTTTTATTTGTGCAACTACAAAAAAGCTTCACGCAAATGACAACTGCCATTTGCGTGAAGCTTCATTATTTACTGAGTGCTCGCGGAATCATAGTTTGCACGATACTATCGTTCTCTTCATAAATCACTTTTTTTACATCCACATCAAAGAACTGTTTCATACGTTGCTCCGTCATAATAGCCTCTACTTGCCCATAGACGACTTCTTTTTCTTTTGCTGTCATTAACACATAATCCGCAAGATAAAAGGCATGGTTAGGATAGTGTGTATTAATAATACATGAAATACCGCGTTCTTTAGCCAACTGTTTAATGGTTTGTAAAATAACAACTTGTTTTTGAATATCTAGATGAGATTCTGGCTCGTCTAAAATTAATACTTCTGGATCAGAAACTAGCGTTCTTGCAATTAAGGCTAATTGTAACTCACCACCGCTCACTTCGTTACACGTTTTATTTGCTAAGTGCTTGATACCCACAAGTGTTAAAGCCTCATAAGCGGCCTCAATATCAACTTTAGAAGGTTGAGCCAATGTGCTAATATATGGCGCTCTTCCCATCACAACTAACTCTATTATCGAAAAGCCAAACACCATTTTATGGGCTTGTGGCACGTAGCCAATACGTTTCCATAATGCTCGTTTATTTATTTTTGTCAGTGGTTTTCCATCAATATATGTTTGACCTTCTGTCCAATTTAATAAGCCTGTAATGCACTTTAACATCGTTGTTTTCCCTGCCCCATTTGGCCCTAATATCGCCATAACTTCACCTGTATCTAGTGAGAAGTTTATAGGATTTACGTACAAATTAGGTAAATTTTTTCTTCCTTTTTTATAATGGAAGTTAGCATTTTCAACAGTAATCCTCATGTCCAACCTCCTCGAGAACGACGTAATAAGTAGGCAAAGAAAGGAGCACCTATAATAGCTGTTAAAATGGATAGTGGGATTTCTGTTGCTGTAATCGAGCGAGCTAAATTATCAATAGCTAATAAATACGCACTACCTATAGCAATGGAAACAGGTAAGACATATTGATTGTTATTCCCTACTAACATACGAGCCACATGTGGAATAATTAACCCTACCCAACCAACAATACCTGCCACAGCAACTGAAGCTGCTGTAATCAATGTTGCTGCAAATATAATAACCCATTTTAGCTTGGTCACAGAGATCCCCATTGATTTTGCTTCATCCTCAGGTAAGGTCAAAATATTTAAACGCCATCTTAATCCATATAAAATGAGCATGCCAATAATAATCAAAGGCCCCGCAATCATGACATCTTGATAAGTTGCTGTCCCTAGACTCCCCATTAACCAATACGTAATTGCTGGTAACTTCTCTTCAGGATCAGCTACAAATTTTGTTAATGAAATTAAAGCATTAAACAAAGCCGATGTTATGACACCCGCTAACACAAACATAAAGATTGGCGCATTCTTTTTAGCGCCTGCTACTAAAAAGGTAAAGCCAATCGCCACTATACCAAAAGCTAAAGCCATCACTTGCGTAGTAAAGTTTTGGCCAAATAATAAAATACCTAATGATGCCCCAAAACCTGCTCCTGCCGAGACACCTAAAATATCTGGTGATACTAAAGGGTTGCCAAACATCCCTTGAAAGCTAGCACCCGCTATAGACAAACCACCGCCTATAAGCAAGGCTAATAAAATACGAGGCAATCTAATATTTAAAACAACACGCTCTTCCATCTCTGTCCAAGTTTGTTCAACATCAAAAAATTGTGAAGCGAAAATCTTAAAAACATGCTCCAAGCTCACGTCAAATCGCCCTACACTGAAAGAAATCATCGCAATGATAATTGGTAGTAACCATAGTACTATTTTTGCCCATCGTTTCATTGATATCCCTCTACTATTTCGCAGCAGCTGAGGAAGGATGTAAAATATCTTGTACATCATCCGCTGCAAGATCATACTCATAAAAATCTTTATAGTACGTTGTGATTTCATCTTCCATTTTGTAATCAAATAATTGTGGGTGATTTTGTTGAGCCATCCATTTTAACATAAGTGGTGCATCACCATTTGGTGGTGACCAACGATAAATCCCTAAAGGTATTTTGTATACTTTGCCATCTTGTACCGCTTTAATTTGACTCCAATCTTGCCCTTCTACTTTACCTTCTAGTAAATCTTGCGGCTGTGTTTGTGTAAAGTTAGTGATATAAATAATATCTGGGTTCCAAGCGTAAATCTGCTCAAGATTTACCTCTTTTTTACCTTGAATATCTTTCTCTGCAACATCAACTGCACCTGTGGCATTCAACCATTGATTACCAAAGAAATTGCGCCCTGTAACAGTAATTGTCTTATCATCATGCATAAATAACACCATAGCTCGTGGTTTATCTTTTTCTGCTAATGGTTTTAGCTTCTCGTCTAATTGCGCTTGAACTTTTTTACCTTCTGCTAAAAAACGATTGGCCCGTTCTACTGTACCAGTCATTTGACTTGTAAGCTCTAGCCAACTATTAAACGTTGCGAGTGGCTCTGCTGCTGCTGCATCAATCGCTTGAATACCTACCACAGGAATACCTGCCTCTGTTACTTTATCGATAGTAGCCTCATCATTAGCGTGTTCAATATAAACTTGTGGATTGATTTTCATTAACTCTTCAATATTGACTTCACCATTTTTAACAAATGAAGTATCAGCTCTTAAAATATCTGGTGAGATTTTTGCTAAAATGGAGTTTTCTGCTGCATTATAAGAGTTAGGGTGCATACCTACAATCTCTTTTGTCGAATTTGTAGCGACATACCAAGTAGAGTAATACGGTAAAATCCCCCCAACAACTACACTGTCAATCTCTTTTGGTAAAGTGACCTCTCGCCCAATTTGGTCTGTCACAACTTGCTCCTCTACTGTCGTTTTGGCTTCTTTAGTTGTTTCCTGTTTAGGTGTTGCTTTATCATCACTACTGCAACCTGCCAACAGCACAGTTAACGCTGTTGCGGCAAGTAAGTTTTTCGTTTTCATCCTGCTTCTTCCTCTCTTAACTACGGCATCTTGCCTTAAAAATATGCTGCTATCCATGAAAATGCTGCCTTAAATTTCGCCCTCTTTTAGCCATGGCAAAAACCCACGTAAAAAACGGGTCGTTGCTGGCATAAAATAAGAACCAAAATGAAAATCAGGATCTAAAGTTGTGTTAATCCATACGCCGTTTGTATTTACTCGGTCAATATAAAATACAGCTGCACCATCTGTTGTTGCTAACAATACTTCGCAATCTGCGGTTGGCCAATATACACCGTGTTGATGCCATGTTGCATCTTCAATCGTTAAATATTTTGTAAATAACTCGTTGGATTGAGTTGTTAATTTTAAACCACTATGCGCATTGGGGTCTAACCACCACCAAAAGTTTGTTGGCCGAAACTCCCATTGATGTGCTGGTAACCATTCTTCTGTTTGAGAACCCAACGTTACAACAATCTTGCCACGATTCGCGAAATCATAGATTTTTTCTATATTTTGATGTAAGTATTTCGCATGAGTTTGTGAGGGGATTATGAGCACATCAACATCATCAAGACTAGCCGTAGCAAACTCATAAATGGGCACACATTGATTAATATATACCGCGAATTCAGAGTCCTTATATGTGCGCTGATGTTGAGAACTCCCACCATACAGCACCGCAATATTACGCATGGTTTATCTCTCCTTTTTGTAAGTTTTTGTATTCGTCCCGCACCCATTGCCTAAGCTGTGGTGAGATACGGCTTGTTGAATTCCCGCTTTCTGTTCCCATTGTGCTAGGACCAATTAAATTATTACCTGCATGAACAAAGATGGTACCGTTTGTTGAAGTACGGTCAATGTAAGTAATCGGTGTACCGTCTGTAAAGGTGAGTAAAACTTCACTATGTGGCGGTACGGGATGATGCCCTCTCGCAAAAAAACCTTTAACACCTCGGTTGACTAGCATATGTTGCACCTTAACCCCATCAAAAATAGGGTGCGCTTGTGCTAACGCTATATCATAATCGCTGTGATGTTGAATTACTCTTGGTATAAACATTTGTTGCTGATGCAACCATGGCATACTCAGATGACCAAAGAAACATACCACTTTTCTTTGGGCTAAAAATCTATCAATTATAGCTTTATGCTTAGTTAAAAATGTTTGATCTACAAATGGTAAAACAACCATACACATATACTCAGATAGGTCTGTGTGTGGTAAATCATATTGATCCACAATTGCAAACTCTTCACTATAATTCGTTACAGAAAATATAGTAAAAGGGTGTATTACAATAAATTTTGCTGCACTCATACTTATCATTTATGCTCTCTCCTTCTCAAGCAAAAACTATAGCATTAGTGATAATGATTATCAATTTCATTTTATTCCAGTAACGTGTAATTACATACGTATTGCTTACTTTATGCCGTATTATAAAAATTTATAATAGTAGTATTGGCTTTTATAATAATAAAAAAACGTCATTGGGATCCCCAATAACGTGTACAGCTTTTGTATTTATCTTTCACAACTCAACTTATGTGTTGTTAATTGCTTTTTAATATGTTGACAAAAAGAAATTTCTAACTGATCTAATGCTTGATGACGGTTTACCATTAAACCATTTTTACGTGTCAACTTGAATCCTTTAATTGACTTAATTATAAGTTCATCATCATGAGTGGCCATCGTTTTACATGGTAAAAACGAGACACCAAGTCCCTGTACTACGGCTTTCTTAATAATTTCAAAACTTGCCATCTGTACATAATTGGCATGCACGTTTCGTGCTTGTAGGTGACCTACAATCTCTTGTTTTAAATAAAAGCTTTGTGGTAATAAAATGGTTTCGTGATTTAAATCTCTCATATAAATGGTTTGTCTTTGTGCTAATGGGTGATCTTTGCGCATAATAAAGACAAAGTCATCTTCAAATAATACTTCTTGCGTACATGTCGTTTGTAGTAACTTGTCCGCATCATAAATGGGCATCAATGCAAATTTAGCTTTATTGTTCAATAAATTAGTACGCAAATCATCGTAACAAAAGCTATTTAATTCATAAGGGCAATCTTTACAAATGGGACTATCCTCATTAAAAATATGTTGGAAAAAGTGACCTACAATATAATGGCTAATATAAAGTTGAATTGTAGGCATTTTAATTGACTCTACTAACTTCTCGCGTAGCTGATCGTCTAATCCTACGATTTTTTTAGCATAGGCTAAGACAACTTTACCTTGTTCGGTAAATGCAATTTGTCGTGATTTCCTTATAATGATTTGGCAATTCAGCTCTTTTTCTAACTGTTGGATATGTTGTGAGACGGTAGGTTGTGAACAAAATAAATATTTTGCTGCTTCCGTGAATGACCGTGACTGCTCTAAGACGATTAATGTGCGATAGCGTTCCATCATAACAAATTCGTTTCCTTTGCTTTTTATTGATAACTATTATCAATCATCATACTATACTTTACGCGTTCCTTCTCTTTTTATTTTGTACATTTTCTTGACTACACTATTTATTAAAAGCCTCTTTATTTTTCCTATTAACTGTAGTACCATAACTTCAATGGTTCAATACATTAATGCGGTGAATCAACAAATTAAATGGGGGCTATGTTCATGTCTAATATTACTTTCCATTCGGGTGAAAATATTCCGTTAGAGATGCATAAAGTACGTATTATTCAAAAATTAAATTTACCACCAGTGGAAACACGTTTAACAGCCATGCAAGAAGCTGGTTTCAATACCTTTTTATTAAAAAATGAAGATGTTTTTATGGATATGTTAACGGACAGTGGTGTAAATGCTATGAGTGATCGTCAACAAGCGGCGATGTTAATGGCTGATGATAGTTATGCAGGCTCTGCTACGTTTACACGTTTAGAAGAAAAATTAACAGACATTTTTGGCACACAATATTTTTTACCTACCCATCAAGGGCGTGCTTGTGAAAATATTATTGCACAAAGTTATGTCACAAAAGATAGCATTGTGCCTATGAATTATCACTTTACAACGACGAAGGCGCATATCACATTAAATGGTGGACACGTCGAAGAAATTTTTATTGACGAGGCATTGAACTTAACAAGTGATTGCTTATTTAAAGGTAATTTAGACACTGCAAAGTTAACACAGCTCATTGTAGATAAAGGTGCAGACAATATTGCATTTGTTCGTATGGAAGCTGGCACTAACTTGATTGGAGGACAACCTTTCTCTTTACAAAATATGCGTGATGTTAAAGCGATTTGTGAGCAGCATCAGTTACTCCTTGTGTTAGATGCTAGTTTACTTGCAGATAATTTATATTTTATTAAAGAGCGCGAAGAAGCTTGTAAAGATATGACAATACGTGAAATCACACGCGAATTAGCTGACTTATCAGATATTATTTACTTTTCAGCTCGTAAATTAGGTTTTGCGCGCGGTGGCGGTATTTGTACAAATAGTAAAGAAGCTTACGAACGTATGCGTGAATATATTACGTTATACGAGGGATTCTTAACCTATGGTGGCATGTCAGTACGTGAGATGGAGGCCATTACTGTTGGCTTAGAAGAAACAATGGATGAGGAAATGATTAATCAAGGCCCTCAATTTATCGAATATATGAATACCGCATTACAAAAACGTGGGATTCCTGTCGTTACACCTGCTGGTGGTTTAGGTTGCCATATTAATGCAAGTGAATTTTTACCTCATCTTAAACAAAGTGAATATCCTGCTGGCGCATTGGCAGCTGCCATTTATATTGCAAGTGGCGCACGTGGTATGGAGCGTGGAACTATGTCGGAGCAACGTGACGAGAATGGTGTTGAACCATTAGCACATATGGAATTAGTACGTTTGGCTATGCCAAGACGTGTATTCACATTGTCACAAGTAAAATATGTCATTGACCGCATCACTTGGCTTTACGAAAATCGTGACATGATTGGCGGCTTAACCTTCTCTGAAGAACCGAAAGTACTGCGTTTCTTCTTTGGGCGCTTACAAGCAACAACCAATTGGCCTGAACAATTAGCAACACAGTTCCGCAATGACTTTAAGGACAGTCTGTAAAAACAAGCGGCAAGAGAAATCAACGATTTCTCCTGCCGCTTGTTATTTTCTATATTTTTATAATAATCGTGAGCGTAGTATACGTTTTATTTTTCATACATTTGGCGTAATACGCTCGCCATTTCTGGACGCACATTAGCTGTTGGACGAATCTGTTGCACTTGGTCAATTGCCTCATCCACAGAATCCGCTTCACCAAGCTCTATTAATAAGGCACTTGCCATGACGCATGCTCGACCATTGCCTCCACCACAATGCATGTAAATCGTTTCACCTGCTTCGTAAGCAGCTTTAATCGTTTGTGCATTATGTTTAAGAGAGACGATTGTTTGTTCACCCTCACCAATAGGTAAATGACGATACTTATTTGGTGCGTCTTGTAAACCATTTACGCGTAAGTCAATGACTTGGTCAATGGTTTCATCTGTTAATGCTTGTTGCCCTACTTCATGTGAACCTAGAAAAATGCGACCTTCTTTTAATACACTATAATTTGTCATGATTACTCCCCCTCAATCCACTGTTTAACATCATCATAACAAGGTAATGCTGTTAAAGCTCCAATTTTAGTCGCAGCCATTGCACCTAATCGGTTGCCAAAACGCACACAACGCTCTAAATCAAAAGGTGTTGTTGGTAATCCATTATAATGCACATCTCGCAAAACACCTGCCATAAAAGCGTCACCCGCTCCTGTTGTATCCACAGCTACAATCTTTTCTGCAGGTATGTGATAAATATCGCCGTTTAATACAGCATATGTCCCCTTTTCACCTACAGTAATTAAAATAATCGGCACCATAATAGCATGTAACTTATTTAGCCCATCTTCAATCGTTGTTGTTTGAGTTAAGAAAAATAATTCCTCATCTGTTAGTTTCAAAATATCAGCGGATTCAAAAAACGAAGTAATCGTTTCTCGACAAATCGTCTCACTCTCCCAACGTAAAGGTCGTATATTAGCATCTATGGCAATAATCACACCTTTATCCTGAGCCAATGCTACTGCTCTTTGTGTAGTTGTTAAAGCTGTTGGATGAAACATTGTGCCTGAACAAACATTTAAAATAGATGCCTTTTTGAATGCCTCTTCATTCAAGTCACCTGTTGTTACTTGTAAGTCTGGTGTTTCGTCCACATACTCTTTAAATTCTCGTTCGCCATTTTCAGTTAGGTGTACGTATACACCACTGATACGCTTAGCTGGCTCATAGTTGTATCTACACCTTCTTTAGCCAACTCATCACGCACAAATTGCGAAGTTTGATCATCACCTGTAATTGTGATTAAAGAAGACGGTGCCCCAATGCGACTAATCCCCGTAGCAACATTAATCGTTGCGCCACCCATATATGTGGTAAACGTAGTATTGGTTGCATCATCTGCAATATAATCAACAAATGCATCACCATATACTAAAATATGTTCGTTATCCTTCATTCTACTACTATACCTCCAAGTGAAATTTGCATCTTACCTTGTATTAAAAAACACATTCGCCTAAATGGCAAAATAAATCTCATTTATTATGTTTGCCAAGCTTTATACAACGTATACTAAACAGCAAAATTCGCATAGCTACTTCAAGATATTGTTTTTATTTTGTCACAAAATAATGAGGCATGATTGGGTTCCATAAAAAACACCGTTAACCACTACCTTTTCATCAGTGTCTTTTATTAATTATAACTTCATAATCTTCGCAATCGCCTTAGCGCGTGAAGTCACACCTAATTTACTATAAATGGTTGATAAATACACACGTATTGTCCCTTCAGACAGCCCTAACTTAACGGCCATCTCACTATTTGAAGCACCTTCTTTTAATAAATGAATTAATGTATATTCTCTCGGTGTCAATTCCCTCTCAATAAGAGGTGTTTGAGCTTGATACTCTTTTAATAACATACGCATATACTTTTGCATCTCTGCATCTGGTTGAATTTTAGCATACATACGAACGATTGCTAACGCATCATCATTTTGAATAAACAATGTAATATAACGATAATCAATCGCTGTAGTTAAAGCGTTTTGAATAGCAATCAAGGCATTTGTCACTTGATCTAATGCTCTATAACAAATAGCCTCTAATATGCCCAGTTCAACTATCCATGTAATTTGTTGCTCATTTAAAGCATATTCCCTCATATAAGTGATTTCTTGTAGTGCTTCTTCATAAGATTGTTCTGTTATTAGTAATCGAACATAGGCAATTTTCCAAAACATATGTTGCATGGTAAAGTCAGACTCTTGTACATGTAGAATGTTAAATAAGTTTGCTCTTATATCCTTAGCACCTGATTGTACATCGATATACACTTGCGTTATGTGTAGCAGCTCTCTCCAATGATGTTCCATGTCCATCTTCAAAGCATGTTGTATCACACTATAGGCAGCATCGTAATTTTTTTGAGCCACATAAATTTTAGCTTTTAAAATATACATAGGTACACAAAGCCCCATATCTTGATATTGTCGGCCTAATAATAAAGCAGACTCCAACTCAAACAAAGCACGTGTCAACTCTCCCCTATGATAAGATGTTTCAGCCGAGACACCTATACCAAAACCAACGAGATTTGTTTCTTTAATGCTAGATCCTTCGAGAAGCTGTTGAAATAGTTCCATATCTTTGCGCCATATTAAACGTCCTCTTGCACCTATACTTGTTAATAATAAAGATGGCTGAGACGCATTATAATTCATTGGCACTTGGTCCCATCTTGAAGAAGGGATTTCTTGCTGCAGTGTATGGTGGAATAACTCTTTTAATTCCCCACCGTCCTTACCTCCTGCAAAATAAATAAAAGCATTTGTCATATTTAAAATATAAATCAAAGATTGATAATCAGGATGTGCTTGCCAACTCCCTTGTGCAATTTTATCGTTCACTTTATTCGTTAATGCTACCGCTTCATCTAACTCATAATCGATCCCTAATACAATAAGGTACATAATCAGGATCTCAAGATCAATATCATAGTTTGCAACTTTCAAAATATTTACCCATCGCTTAAACGTTACGATTTGTTGTGACGTAAATATATCTACTAAATGAGTAATCATCCATTGCTCTGCTTTTTCATATTGCTGATTCGTCAATAATAATTCAATCGCTTGCACATAATCGTCTTTTGCATATAAATGTTTGGCTGCTATGTAATAAAATTTTGCAATATCATCTTTTGTATAACGCTGTTGTAATTCTTGTTGTAACGCTGCTACAAAAAGAGGATGATAACGATAAATTTGTTCTTTCGACTTTAAACGCACAGTAAAAATATCATTTTTAGCTAATTGATTCAGATAATTTTCCGTATTAGACATTTGAGTAATAGCGATACCATTGGCCACCGTTAATTCATTTAACATAGAAGTCATCAACAAAAATTGCTGTAACTCATCATCTAATGTTGGTAACACTTCTTGTAATAAATAATTTTGAATAAATTCGTGTCCTGCTTGCATACCTTCTGTTTGCCAATTGGTTGTTAAACTAACAAGTTGAATAGCTGTAATCCAACCTTCTGTTAAATCTAATAACGTGTGTAACATCGTAGTATCAACATTTTTATCGCGATTTTTTGCGAATTTTTCGAGTTCTTGATAGGTAAAGCATAACTGTTGGCGCGAAATTTCTACTAATGTTTGATTAGCGCGCCATCTTTCTAAGGCTATTGGCAATTCTGCGCGCGTTGTAATATATAACTTTACTTGAGAAGGTAAATATTGAATGAACCGATTTACATGCTGATGAATAACAGGATTATGAATCAGCTGATAATCATCCAATATCATATGTAATGGCTCTTGATTGTTTGTGATTGCTTGTAATAACTCGTCCACTTCTAGCATGATATCTTCTCTAGTCTTTATGCTTTTTACGAGTGATGGATTTATTTGTTTCATAATCGTATAGGAAACATATTGCCAGAAACGAACGGGATCATTGTCTGCCGCATCAATTGTTAACCATGCTACTTGCTCTGATAACATATCAACATATTGACTTAATAATGTCGTCTTGCCGTACCCTGCAGGTGCCTTAATCACAAATAAACGTGTATTATCGTTATTTTTAAATAACTTCAATAACCGTTGTCGATTTAATACGCCTGCTGCTACATTAGGTGGCTTAATCTTAGTCTCTAACCAAACCATCCTGTACACCTCCTACCATATTTATGCCCATGATGCTAGTATACAAGAAAAGTAAAAGATAAAATATTTTATTTTTTATTCCTTTTTTACATATGCTAAATAATTATTATAAATATCGTATTATTATATCATTCTCACTCCTCATTCTTGAAATAGGCATACCAAGGAGACCCTATATAAAATAAAGCTAAAAATGCTAAAGCAAGAAAACTTCCCCACGAAAAATCATTTGAAAATACCATTATTCCTACACCTATGCCACCTACTATTTTTAATAAATTATACAGCGTCATTTTCCTTCACCTCCTTTATTTTTCATTACTATTACACTCAAAATATATTTTATTGAGGTATTCGCGCTTTAACACCCCTATTTTACTTAACAAAAAATAATTCTTATATTTATATATTTCTGGATATAACCAGCTTAGTCATATATGCTTAATCCTCTATGATATATCATACAATTAATTATTTAAAAATGACAAAAACAGCCATTAAAAATGGCTGTTTTTTGATATACATTTTATCTTGTTTTGCGAAATGGATATGGCATTTGAGCGTGAGTTGTCACTTTATTACATACAGAACGGTAAGAGGTGTATAAAATAAAGTCTGGTTGACAGTATGTTCATTAAAATTATTTATGGGCGGAATAATTTTAACGAATGAGCAAGTTTTGTATTGTCACATCCTTTGTTATGTATTGGGTACACTATGTAGTGTATAAGATGTCAGTCGGATTGCCTATTGAGGAATGTTAATATTGTTTGTTTTTTTAAACTATTTTTCTGTTATAGCAACTTTACCATATAGTCTGTTATACTGTTTTGATGGAGTAAATGAGTACATCTCGCTTCAAAATAGCACGTGAAAGTAGAGGTCTTTATGATGAAAGCAAATATTATATTTCCTTTAATGGTTGTCATCGCCTCTAGTTGTTACGGCGTCTTATCAACGATTATAAAAGTGGCAATGGGGCATGGCTTTACTTCTGAAGAAGCTGTTACAAGTCAGTATATTATTGGCTTTATGCTTGCCTTATTATTGTTTATACTTACGCAACGACAGCTACCTAAGATGACTAAATCAGGTTGGATTACGTTAATTGGTGCTGGTTTATTTACAGGAACAACTGGTATCGTTTATGGACAATCACTCAATTATCTACCTGCTTCTCTAGCAGTAGTTATGTTATTTCAGTTTACATGGATCGGTTTATTCATTGATTGTTTTATTAAGCGTCGACTACCAACAAGAACAGAAGTAA
Organism: Lysinibacillus alkalisoli; assembly: GCF_014643595.1. Taxonomy (GTDB): domain Bacteria; phylum Bacillota; class Bacilli; order Bacillales_A; family Planococcaceae; genus Metalysinibacillus; species Metalysinibacillus alkalisoli. Next base: position 51,760 of record NZ_BMJT01000001.1, on the reverse strand, counting down.
TATCACTACTCTTTTTATTTGCGGGTACAATATTAGCCGCTGGTGTCTTAGACGTTGATTTAAGTGGTATTGCTTGGCAAGGATGGGCATTTGGCTTTGCAGCAGCTTGTAGCTTTGCTTGCTTTGTGCAAGTCAATTCGCGCCCTGTAGAAGGTGTTACAACAACAGCGCGTGTTACGATTATGTCTTTCGTAGCTTTACTGTTAATCAGTGCATTTTTAACACCTGAAATTGCTTTTAATGGCCGTTTATTTGGCGAAGGCTTATGGATTTATGGTGTCGTTTTAGGTGTAATGGGTATTATTTTACCGATTTATTTATTCTCTATTGCGGTGCCAAAAGTAGGTGGCGCATTAGCTTCTATTTTAAGCGCTATGGAGTTACCAGTAGCAATAACTGCCTCCGTCATCATTTTGAGTGAGCCTATTACAATTGTACAAATTATAGGTATTGGACTCGTATTATTTGGCATGATTTTGCCAACCTTATTAAGTACTCGAAAAACAAAACGGCAACATATAGCCACCTAATGAAAACGCCCTACATGGATGTAGGGCGTTTTTCTTATACTTTATTTTAAAGAAAATTCTGAATAATCATTTTTATCTAGCAGATTTTATACTATAATGAGAAGAAAGATACACTTCACTCTTCCAACAATACCATAAAGATGTAAGGGGGAATACATATGATGCACTCAGTACGTAATAAATTAGTATTACTTGCGATGGTTGTGATTTTAATCCCAATCTTATTAGTGGGGCTTGTCAATTATTATGTAGCAAAACAAAATTTAGATGCCAATGGAAAATTAGCACTCCAAAATAGTGTATATGCGATTGCAGATATGATTGATGAATTAAACCAAGAAGTAAAATCAGGAAATCTAACATTGGAAGAAGCACAAGAAAGAGCACGTATTAAAATAGTCGGTGCTAAAACAGATGAGGTAAATCGCAGTATTGATAACCCGATTAAATATGGGGATAACTTTTATTTTTATGCTTTTACGGATGACGATGGTTTAGCTACTGCTCACCCATCACTTGAAGGACAAAATGTTATGGATTTGCAAACGAAGAATGGACATTACTTTATTAAAGATGTAGCTAAAGTAGCCAATAATAACGGGGGCTATGTTAGCTACGAATGGCCGCTTCCAAGTAACCCAGATCAACTTGCCACTAAAATTACATTTGGTCTTAAGGAGCCTAATTGGCAGTGGATTATTGTTGCGGGAGCTTATGAGGTAGACTTTAATGCTGGGGCTAATCAAGTGTTATTTTATACATTCATTATGATGTTTGTCGCAACATTTATTGGTGTCGCACTTTATTGGTTCTTCTCTGGTCGAATGATGCGCTACATCCGCAATATTATGGAGACGACTTCCGATATTGCAAAGGGTCGTTTAACAGGGCCAGATATCCCGATTACTACAAAAGACGAACTTGGTATTCTAGCTAATAATGTGAACAATATGAAGCAGAGCTTAAATGAAATGGTTGGCAATACAAGAGAGTCGTCTACACAAATGAGAGAGTCATCCGAAACATTAAGCGCTATTACAGAAGAAACAACCGCTTCTGCTGATGAGATTCACACTGCTATTTCTGAAATTTCTAACGGTGCAGTGCTGCAAGCTGAAGAAGCCGAGCTAGCAATTGGTAAAGTGGAGATGCTGTCCTCCTTAATTGCTAACACAACAAGTCAGTATGCTGACATCACAGAGAAAATGACTTTAATTACAGAGTCTCAACAAAATGGGCAACATAAAGTGCAAGAGTTACAAGCGAACTCGGCTCAATTTTCACAAGTGATTGAAGAATTACGTCTTAATTTTTCGAGCTTGACTACACAAATGCAAGAAATTCAAAATGTCGTACAAACCATCTCTGCTATTTCTGAGCAAACCAACTTACTTGCTTTAAATGCTTCTATAGAAGCTGCAAGAGCAGGTGAACATGGTGCGGGGTTTGCGGTCGTTGCTGACGAAGTGCGCAAACTATCAGAAGATACAAATAGTGCAACCAACCATGTGCGTAATCTTTTACAACGCATTGAAAAAGATACGAGTAATTCTGATAGTAAAATGCAACATACACTAGCCTTGTCAGAGACCCAAGTCAATGCCATTCAAGAAGTGCAACATGCCTTCGCTTTTTTATCAAATGAAATTAAAGGTATTGAGTCTCACTTAGATGCCTTAGCATTAGGTATGCAAGAAGTAGATGAAAACCGTTCCGTTGTACTAAAAGCCATCAATGAGATTTCAACAGTAGCTACTGATTCTGCAGCTGCCACAGAGGAAATTAATGCTTCTATTGATGAGCAAAAAACAGCTGTTACTTCTATTATGCACTCTTCTGTACAACTCCACACGGAAGCTGAACGTATGCATGAATTAGTTGAACGTTTTACGTAAGACCATGCAAAAACCGTAACATAAAACTTAAATTAGAACGCCATTGTATTCTTAACAGGAGCCCTATGATAAAAAAACGAGGCTGGGACATAACTCGATTTTAAAGAGAAATATAAAACTCAAGTAATAATTTTCTTGGTTAAATGAATCAATTAATGTAATTGAAAGCAAAAAAATGTGAGGCAATTTTAAAAATCGCCTCACATTTTTTCTTTTGTACCAGCCTCAACATATTAGTAGCACTCAGTTTTATTAATACAAATTCCTCATAATCTTATTAAAAAAGAACACACTTACAAAAATAATAATATAGGAAAATGCAATAGGAAAGGAAGACACACGTCGTGTAAAGTAATAAATACACTCTGTAACAGGTGAAAGTATTTGCTCCTAAAGGATAGAATTCCTTTTTTCATAAGAATTATTGACGTTATACTAATAAATAGTACAGATACAATAAGATTTGCAAAAACAATGGAAAAGATGCCTTGATTAAAATTGAAAGATAGCGATGATTTTCATTAAATATATTCATAATTTCTAACCAACGATCATTAAATTCAGCTTTCAATTCCTTGTCAAAATTAGATATAGTCGGAGAATTGTCTATGAGTGTTGATGTAAACTTTTGCAATACTTCAGGAGATCTGGCTTGCATTTCTGTTTCATCATAAGAATATAACTCTAGATCTGAATTAAGTAATAATTCTAACCAATAATATTTTTTCCATACTTAAAGGTTTATATCGATAAGTCAAATGATGAAGTAACGCGCTGCAAGGCTTCCCTTGCGTCGTATAGCACACAATTGTAGACCAAGCATTAATTTTGCGTACATTAAAGAAAGAATGAGCTTGATATAAGAAGTCTTTCCCTTAATCGATTACAGGATATCAGAATTGGTGCCTATTAATTAAGGTTCTAATATAAAAAAACAAGAAAGCAAAAATAATTTGCTCTCCGACTTTTTATTTTCTAGATTATTCTAAACCTACTCACATATCTCCATGATACTTATAGTTGGCATAATCGATTGTATTTCGCAAGTTAAATTTGAGCCAATTGTTAATTAATATGATAATGCATGCATTGAATCGTTCCATGCGACACTAAAAAAAGAAGAAGTGTACCGCACACGCTACGCCAATTTTGAAGTAGCTCGTATGGCGCTGTTTCGCTACCTTGAAGGCTGGTACAACCGCAAGCGCATTCATGGCAGTATTGGCTATTTATCGCCAGATACCTTTGAGAAAATATGCCGTGCTGCAGCGTAAACGTGAGTGATGAAAATCCCCACCCCAACATTTTTGTGTGGCAACATCCTTATTTTTTTCGCTCTACATCCCAAGTAGGCGGTCAAAGGCTCTTTTCACTTTGACGGGCTACTTGGGATGTGGAACAATCCATTCGGGATGTTGCCCCAAGAAAACACTTAGGTAAAGTGTGTCCGAAAACTTGACGTAGAGCCACATTCATATATAAATTTTTAGTTTATTTCACTTCATGTAACGTATGGATAAATCCATTAAATTTATCTATATTAAAATTTACAGAAGGGCGAATAAATATTTGATAAATATAATTGCCAATCTTCCAATGAGCATACCACCCATAATATTGTGCATTTTGTTTATGTAATAACATTGTAATTTCTATATTACCTAATAAAAGTTTTTCCTTTTTAACGAGCCAACTCTGCCTTATACCAATATTTTCGCCCTCTTTATAGGAGAGATTTTCAATCATTTCTTCTGGAGCTAACCAAAACCAAATTCCATCAGTATAATTAACCTTTGATCTATATAGGAAATGGGTTTCTATACCGTATTTATTTTGATTAAATCCTATTGAGTCTAGGGAAAATTCTTGATATTCAAATGTAGGAATATAAATATTTTGCGATGAAATTCTCTTGTTGATATCGAAATTTTTTTCATACCATCGTACCCTAGAAATTTCATCTTCTTGCCACTTAGGTACTCCATATCTTGCTGTATAACTTGTTGTTGTAAATGATTTTTCTCCCCACTTTTCAATAAAAAATGGATCTAGGGGTTTAAAGGATTTAATGATACTTATAAGTTCATCATCTATAAATTTCCCTTCTAACACAGATAATTCTACATTTGTGAACCACCTAGCATAACAAGCTGCTTGATTTCCTTTGTAATCTACACCAATAAAACCGACAATACCGTTAATTTCAAAAGAATTACCAGGTGAAATAAGGTTAGTGTCAGCATAAATAGTAGGAATTCCCCAATCATAATAAAACTGTTTTACTCTCACTACTCTTCCTTTACTTAAAATTTCAAATCTTATTGAAGATCGAGAGCTTGTTGATTCTTTTTTCAAAGAAATATTTTTAACAGAACATCCAGCAGGCAAGTCAACAGGACTTAATATAACAAAATTAACAGATTGCTGCGCTAGTTCAAATGTTGAAACATTAGTAATTAAATTCAATATACAAACCTCCTTTGCTTACTAAGAACATAACAACTAACATGTATTATATTACAAATAATACTTATTTAACTAAAATGTTTCCTCAAACCTTCTTTTATTAGACGAAGGAAATTTAAGTGCGCGTCAATAATTAATGAAAATTAATCGATTATAGGCTTTGCATCAATACCAGGTATAGAAGTGCTTCCTATATGTTCAATGTTATCAGGTGCAATATCAGTATTTTGTATGATTTCATTTTTAATTATTTCAAATTCAAGTTTCCACCTTGGGTCATGACTTGTTAACCTTACCTCATTTTTTCCCAATCCTAATTCCATATTCTCTCCCCTTCCTATTGTTAGACAATATATGCTAGCGTCTCTTTTTCCTATAGTTATATTCTTCAACAAAATAAATCCTTTTTTCTCTAGAACTTTAATGCTTCCAGTATTATTAGTAAAAGTAAATGCGTATATTTTATTTATATAAATCTCTTTTAAATATTTCATTAAGTACTCTAAAGATTCGCTGATATATCCTTTTCTTGTGAAGTTTTCAGCCATCCAATAACCTATGTTAACACTATTGTTCTTCCAGTTTATTTTGTATACCGAAAGACTACCTATAAGTTGAGAATTGGATTTTAATTTAATACTGAAAAAAAGTACGATTTTGAAATCCGAAATCACAACGTTCAAAATATTCACGAATTATATCCAAATTGAAACTGGTGGGTTCTTTCCAATTCATCCAGGGACTAAGATAATCAACAGAACTATTCAGTAACACATTCAATGTACTTTAAGGGATACCAATTGCTTCACACATCTCTTTTTGAGTAAGCTAAATAAACGGCTCTGTCGTCCGTTTCTGAGCCGCAATGTACTCAATGATGTCATTCCTCCACTCGTCATAAGGGTTGTGTTGATGATCCTCTCTTGTCTTCTTGAACTTATACCAGCATCTATATCCGAGTGATATCTTGTAAGACGCATCATTTTTTACGTGGAGGGCTAATAACGCTTCTATATATTTCTTGCTCGGTTCATGGCATTTACCTGAGTATGCCGACTGCAGGACTGGTATGTAATGGCTGCATTCAGAGTAGCTTCCAGACGGGCGTTAAACTCGTCTAAAAAGCTCTCTCTATCCCATTCTTCACTATAATCGATTAAAGCAAAAGTGAACAACGTATTATTACGTCCCAATTTTCCTTTCTCTCCATTAATATTCACGGTATGGACGAGCGCATCGAACCAATCACTTTCTAAAATACTGCTTGCAGACTTTGCTTTATATTATCACTAATATGCTTGACCACTTTCAAGCCACGGAAATCATTTTGAGGAGAAATATAAAATTTAAGTAATAATTTTTTGGCTAAATGAATCACTTAATGTACTTGAAAGCAAAAAATGTGAGGCGATTTTAAAAATCGCCTCACATTTTTTATTTTGTCCCAGCCTCGTTTTTAGCTTTTATACTAACGCATTCATTGTTACTTATGCAGTAAATACTTTTTCGATTTGAGCAATTGACCAATCTAAATCTTCTTGAGAGATGATTAATGGTGGAGCAAAGCGAATTACGGTATCATGTGTCTCTTTACATAATAAACCTAATTCTTTTAATTTTTCACAATATGGGCGTGCTTCTTCTGTTAATTCCATACCGATGAATAGACCACGTCCACGTACTTCCTTAATGACTGGATTATCAATTTCACGTAGTTTACCTTTGAAATACTCACCAAGGTCATTTGAACGTTCTGCTAATTTCTCATCAAGTAATACACGTAATGATGCAATTGAAACGGCACACGCTAATGGGTTACCACCAAATGTAGAGCCGTGAGAACCTGGATTAAATACACCTAAAATTTCGCGGTTTGCAGCTACACATGAGATTGGGAAAACACCGCCACCTAATGCTTTACCTAAGATGTACATATCTGGTTCTACTTCTTCCCAGTCACAAGCAAACATTTTACCTGTACGTGCTAAACCTGCTTGGATTTCATCTGCAATAAATAATACATTGTTTTCTCGGCAAAGCTCGCGCGCTGCTTTTAAGAAACCTTCTGGTGGCATAACAATACCTGCTTCACCTTGAATTGGTTCGATTAAAAATGCAGCTGTGTTTGGCGTAATAGCCGCTTTTAATGCGTCTAAATTACCATAATCAATTAAATTAATATTTGGTAACATTGGACCAAATCCACGACGATATTCTTCGTCAGAAGATAATGATACCGCTAACATAGTACGACCATGGAAGTTACCATTACATGCGATTAGCTCTGCTTTACCTTCTTCTACACCCTTCACATCATAAGCCCAACGACGCGCTGCTTTGAAAGCGGTTTCTACAGCTTCAGCACCTGTGTTCATTGGTAATACCATTTCTTTATTTGTTAACTCACTTACTAGCTCGTACCATTCGCCTAAGTTATCACTATAGAAGGCACGTGATGTAAGCGTTACTTTATCTGCTTGTTCTTTTAATGCTTCAATAATTTTAGGGTGTCGATGCCCTTGGTTTACTGCTGAATAGGCTGATAGCATGTCTAAATATTTATTACCTTCTGGATCTGTTACCCATGCGCCTTCAGCTTCTGAAATAACAATCGGTAATGGAAAATAATTCGCTGCCCCAAATTGTTGTGTTTGTTCGATTACTTTTTCTGATTTACTCATTGATTATCTCTCCCTACCCTAAATTTTATAATCTTCAGCAATTAATATAACACACAATTCTAACTGTATACAGAACTTTTTAACAAATGAATTTTAATACGTATAACTGTATTAAAATAGTTATTTCCATTCATTGGTTTGTAGAGAAAAATTACATTTACATTCTAATAATGTTGAATTATAATTCCTGTATACAGTATACCGAGGGTGATAAATGATGAAAAGCATTAAGCCAACTACTTTAGCTGATCAAGCTTACCAAGCGATTAAAGATGCGATTACACGAGGTGAGTTTTTAGAACATGAAGTCTTGCCTGAGGAAAAAATGGCAAAGCGTTTAGGTATTAGCCGAACGCCACTACGCGATGCACTTAACCGTCTTGCATCTGAAGGCTTAATTGTACAATCTGTGGGTAAACCTGCTGTCGTAGCTGGCTTTAACAAAACTAGTGCATTAGAAACAATGGAATTGCGTGGCCTACTTGAAGTTAATAATTTAGAAAAAATAAGTCCACATATTGATGAAATATTTATTGCTCAATTGCGGGATAATGTCGCTGCGCAAACAGAAGCCATTTTGACAAATAAATACGATTTATTTATCGAAATAGACCGTGAGTTTCATTTACTATTAGCCTCAAAAAATAGCAATACTGCCTACAAAGAGCTGATTGCTAAAGTCAATGCCAGTGTTAATCGTTCCTTTTTGATTTTGTCTAACACTGTGCCTCAAAGCGCAAGTGAGGCTTTGATTGAGCATAAAGAAATTATTGATGCTTTAGAGCAAAGAGATGTCACACATGCCAAAAATAAAATGATTGTTCACATGAACAACGTTGAAAAACGCTTTTTAACCTACTATACCAACAAAGAAAACAACATCTAAGGGGGCTTACTTTTACAATGCAACGAGAGAAAGAAATGTGGCAAACGCCGCAAACACTACAACAATTATTATGTAAAGTCGTAAGTTGGGAGAGTCGAACAGGTACACAAGGGGAGATTGATTTTTCTTATAAAATAAAAGAAGAATTAATGAAATTAACTTACTTTAAACATCAACCAGATTATATTCAATTTGTTGATGCGGGGAAACAGCGTAATACCGTCACTGCGCTTTATAAACATCCGCAAGCGACGCGTACTATCGTCTTAATCAGCCATTTTGATACAGTCCATACGGCTGAATTCGGTGACTTAGGTGATTTAGCTTTCCAACCTGAATCATTAACGGCTGCCTTTAAAGAAAATGATGTGGCACTACCACAAGATGCTAAAATCGACCTGTATACAGACGAGTATCTTTTTGGTCGTGGCACAATGGATATGAAAATGGGGCTTTGTCTTCATATGCAACTGCTTGAAAAAGCAAGTTTGCACAATTGGCCTATCAATCTTTTGCTTGTCACTGTGCCTGATGAAGAAGTAAACTCTGCAGGTATGAGGGCTGCAGCTACGGCACTAAATCAGTTACGGGATCAATGGCAATTACATTATGATTTATTCTTAAATAGCGAGCCTTCTTTTTCACAAGTACCACAAGACGATAACTATTATATTTATTCAGGTACGATTGGTAAAATTATGCCTGCTGCTTTATTCTATGGTCGTGAAACGCATGCGGGCGAACCTTTAAATGGCTTAACTGGGCATTATATGGCCTCTTATTTAACGAAAGCGATGGAATTTAATGCTTGCTTTGAAGAAAGTGCTTTTGGTGAAAAAACGCCTCGCCCAATTTGTTTGCAACAAAAAGATTTGAAAGTAGATTATTCTGCTCAAACTTCTCATCATAGCGCGGCACTTTATAATGTATTTTTATTTGAACAAAATGCGGCTCAAGTAATGGCTACATTTAAAGAAATTGCAACAGAGGCAATGGCGGCATGCCAACGTGATTATGAAAATATTTGTAAAGCGACCAACGTTACACCTATTGGAACGATACGTGTTATGACGTATGACGCCTTATTACAATATGCTAATGAGACGTTAGGTGAGAAAAAGGTACAAATGATTAAAAATACAGGTTTAAATAACACCAATGACGAACGTGACCAAGCTATACAAATTTGTGACCAGCTTTTATTACATTGCTCAGAACTAGCACCAGCTACTATTTTATTTTTTGCACCACCTTACTACCCTGCTGTTAACTCATCAGAAAATACATTCATACAAGAAAAAATAGCTTTAGCCAAAGCTACCTTGGCAGACACTTACAAAGTAACTGCTAAACAAATCCACTATTTCAATGGTATTTGTGATTTGAGTTATGTTAACTATGATGCAAATGATCAAGGTTGGCACGTTTATCAGCAAAATACGCCTGTATGGGGAGAGTCGTATGACATTCCATTTACAGATATGCAACAGTTACAAGCGCCTGTTTTAAACATAGGGCCATTTGGCAAAGATGCCCATAAAATATCAGAACGCTTGCATAAGAAAAGTGCTTTTATTTATACACCACATGTATTAGAAACGGTAATTAAAAGTATGTTTTAAGAAAAAAGTTGAGTAGCGTTTTTAACACTACTCAACTTTTGTTAGTTTATATACAAATCGCAATATGCTTTTTACAAAGTCATCATAAGAAAAAGACTGTCTCCTTTGTTGATTGTAGCGCTTACGAATAGCCTCTACTAACCATAATGGCACTGCCCTTCCATCAATGAGATGATAATATTGTTTATAAGCTTTTTGTAAATGCTCCCATCTAAAATCGTCACCTGTTTTTTGGTATTCGGATACGTCAATAATCTTTACTTGCCCATCTTGGAGTATAATATTTTTCAAATGAATATCTCGAGGGTTAAGCCCCCTACTTCGAATATAATCCCTAGCCTCTTCTACAGCATCCACTACACAAGCTGGAATATGAATCCCCTCTACAATACAATCGTAGAGCGTTTTGCCAGCTTCGTAGCTCAAAACAAGGCCTTTTTCTGTTGTAGCAAAACAGTGCGGAAAATAAGACACATCACCTAAGGTTTGATAAACAGATGCTTCTACCGCCACTTTTTCCCTCTTATCCTCAGCATATATTTTGAACGCATATTTAGGCTGATGTACAGACTGAAATACAGCCGCATCTGTACCAACACCTATGCACCTCACATCATCCGCCATATTGCATACTGTTACCACTTCGTTATGTGGGTTTGATACCACTTTAATCTCAGCAAGAGAAGGCCATATCCTATCCCAATCGTTATCCATTTTATCTCTCCATTCGCTACAGAACCAATGCTATACATCAAGACGGCGAATAAGGCATAAAGTTCTATATTACGCTCAATCTTTTGGCACTGTAGAAAGAGAAGTTTAACACAAAAAAAGTGATAAAGGGGAAATAACCCTCTCCCTTTATCACTTCATACCACTTTTTCATATATTTTTTCTTCATCCCTATATTACTCAGCTACTAAGACAGGTTTCTCTGGAGTTACTATTTTTTTATGCGTGAATAAACTAACAAGTACTGCAATCACAAAATTAGCGAATAACGCTACCATACCAATATTTATATCATTTAAATAACTTGGAATGTTCGGGAAAAATGTAGCGAGTTTTGCACCTGTTACGGCATTGTATAACACAAAAGATACACCAATAATAATACCTGTAATAGCACCGTACTTATTCATATATTTTGTGCTAATAAAGCTAAGCAAGAGTGCTGGTACTAGTTGCGTAATTAAACTGTAAGACATAATATTGAGTAATGCTAATGCCTCTCCTCCAGAAATCGTAAAAACAAAAGCAATAATGATAATAACAAATACTAATACTTTAGATACCATGAGTTGTTGACGGTCTGTTGCTTGTGGCTTCACTAAACGGTAAATGCCTGTCATTAAACCAATAGATGCCGACATTAACATCACAGATGCTGGCACTAGTGCTGTCAATAAACCTGCCGCACCTACAATACCTACAAACCAAGGGTCGAAAGTTTGATTAACTAACCGTAATAATGATAAATCCCCATCTGCTAAGCCAGGTACTTGTATAATGGCAGCAAATCCTAAAAAGAACGCAAACAGTAGCAATAGTGTATAAAGTGGCAATGTGATGGCATTCTTCTTTAGGACACGCTCACCTTGCGCCGATAAAACGACAGAAAAAGATTGGGGTAATAAATAAAAACCTAATGCATTCAAAATAATCGTTGAAATAAACCACACCACACTAAAACCCTCTGAAGCAAATACTAACTTCTCTGGGCTCACAGCCTGCACTGCTTCAAACATAGGCTGTATCCCACCAAAATAATGATAAGGAATATAAATCCCTAAAAATACAATAACGAATAAAATCATAATATCTTTTAAAATGGCTGTCCATGCAGAGCCATGTATACCAGAGATCGTAACATAAATCGTAATAATCAACGCTCCAATGGCACTCGCCATAATGGGGCTTATTGCACCATTAGAGGACTCAGCTACAATAATGCCAAGCCCCTTTAATTGAATGACAATGTAAGGAATCAATGCAATCGTTCCTAACAATGCTACGACTACACCGAGTACTGGGCTTTTATAACGTGCGGCAAAATAGGTAGGCTGTGAAATGATATTATTATTTTTAGCGAAACGCCAAATTTTAGGTAACATCCAATAGGATAAAACATATGCCAAACAAATATAAGCGGGGACATAAAATGCAGCTGCACCTCTGGAGTACACCCAGCCACTCCCACCTAAAAAAGTAAATGTGGTATACACTTCACCTGCAATGAGTAAAAAGACAAATAAGGTACCAAATCCTTTATTACCTACTGCAAACTCATCTACGTTCATTTTTTTACCACGTGTTGCCCAAATGCCTAAAAATAATGCAACTGCCGCAAAAAAGAAAATAATAATTAAAGCAATATTCATGAAGGGTCCCCCTTATTATTACGATACTCCACACGATAAATAATAAACATCACAACAGAGGACAACACCATCCATAAGGCAATCCAAAATAATAAAAAGGGCAAGCCTAACACATAAGGCTCAATACGATTTGCAAATGGTACTAAACCTGCCATACCAATAAAAGGTATAATAAGTAGCCATTGCACCTTTGATTTTTTCATTCCTACTCCCCCTTATATTGATTAATAATTCTGATAATTAATAAGATGCATGTTGATATAAAATCTCCCCGTCAATCATTGTAAGTTGTACTTTTACATTTTGTAACTGCTTATGGGGTACTTGACTTAATGTCTCTGTTAGCACGATAATATCTGCTAATTTTCCTACTTCAATACTGCCTTTTATTTGTTCATCAAAACTTGCATAAGCAGCGTTATACGTATACATTCGCACAGCATCCATAACGGATACTTTTTGCTTAACACCAAAGTCTTTGCCACTCTCTGTTTGACGATTAACAGCCGCATGTATACCAATCATAGGATTACAACTGGCTACAGGCGCATCTGAACTTGCTGCACACATTGTTCCTAATTGTAATAAATCTTTTGCAGCGTACATATCGTTGGTGCGCTCACCATAATGTTGCTGATAAATATCTCCCGCTTGGGCTGGGAAAGGTGGATTAATAATAGGGATTACACCTAAAGTTTTCATGCGGTGTTGTAAATCTTTTGGTGCAATGCCTGCATGCTCTATACGGTGACGATGATTTTCTCTTGGGTGTTCTTGCAAAGCCCTCTCGACTACATTTAAATAGAGCTCAATAGCTTGGTCACCTTGTGCATGAACCGTAATTTGGTATCCTTTTGCATGGGCTTTACCTAATACTTCATACACCTCATCCTCTGTATAAATTAGCATCCCCTTATATTTGCTATTACTCGTGTAGCCTTCTCTTGTAGCAATCGTTGGCCCAGTACTACTACCATCTGTAAATAATTTAGCTGGCCCTACTTTAAAGAACGCATTACCTGTACCTGTTACCACACCTGCTTGCATCATATTAGTCGTAAACGTGTAACAATCATTTAAAGAGCCAATCATGGCATACACACGTATTTTTAATTTCTTTTGTTGGGAAGCCAGTTGTAATACACGGTAACTATCTCCATCATATGTACCTGCATCATGTACACTTGTAATGCCATGTTTTAAAAAGTGCTCTTGTGCAATAGCAATGGCCTCATATAATTCATGCTCTGTTAATTTAGCAGTTTCATTGAAACGCATATACACACTTTCAATTAATTTCCCTGTTAAATTACCTTCGGTGTCCTTTTCATAAATACCACCTTGTGGATCAGGCGTATCTTTTGTAATACCCGCACGTGCAAAACCCATCGAATTTGTAAAACCAATATGACCTGGTGTACGTGTAATGATGATGGGATGTTCACTTGTTACGCTGTCTAATTCAGCTAATGTAGGATTGCGTTGTTCTTGTAATGCTAGTTCATCGAATGCTACTGCTCGTATCCATTCGCCTTTAGGCGTTTGAGCAGCACGCTCCGTTAATAACCTTAATACGTCATCTATACTACTTGCCTGTTGTTTTTTAAAATCAACATCACGTTGAAACGCACCATAAATCATTAAATGGAGATGGGCATCAATAAACCCTGGCAACATTGTTTTTCCCTTTAGGTCTATAATGTCCGTTTCATTATGAACATAATGCTTCACCTCGTCATAACTGCCAACTGCGATAATCTTATTATCTTTTATGGCCACTGCCTCTACCACATCGTTATCCTGATTCATCGTCCAAATCTCGCCATTGCGAAAAACGATTGACGCATACATAATTTTATCCCCCTAACATGTAATCTCATATTTAGTCCGTAATAAAAATGGTGAAAACGCTTACCCTCTCTACATGCTATTATACAATTGTTAGAATGCTCAATTAATTGACATAATGTAAAATGAAACCTCGCATCTCATGTACAATAAATAAGATTTAATAAGCATATTTTTACATAAAAGAGCATAAAAGACCAAACTAATAATAAAAAGCACGACTGATTTTTTCAATCGTGCTCTTATTAAGTGTTACTCATTACTTGGGAAGGCAAAGGTTGAAGTGGTTTTTTCTGTTGGCTCTAACCAACGCTCTGAAATGGTTTTTGTTTTAGTAAAGAAGCGCGCTTGATCTGGGCCAAACATATGCCCTTCACCAAAACGAGAACCTTTAAATCCAGCAAAATTATGATAACCAACTGGAATAGGAATCGGCACGTTAACGCCTAACATCCCCACATCTACTTCGGTCGTAAATTTACGTGCAGCTGCGCCGTCATTGGTGAAAATAGTGACACCATTTGCCAGTTCTTGTGAGTTAATTAAAGCAATAGCTTCGTCTAATGACGCTACACGTACAATATTACGTGCAGGGCCAAATACTTCTTGCTCAAAAATATCCATATCCGTCGTGATATGATCTAAAAGTGTTGGGCCCACAAAGAAGCCTTGTTCATTCACCATCTCATTTTGACGACCATCACAGACAACGGTAGCGCCTTGAGCCTCTGCATGATTGATAGCTTTTACTACCATCTCTTTTGATTGCGCAGAAATAACAGGGCCAAAATCCGTATCAGCTTCTTCATAAGAGCCTACTTTTAGTGCATTAATTTTCTCTTTTAAAATAGCTACTAAACGGTCTCCCGTCTCCTTACCTACAGGCATAATCGTTGATATTGCCATACAACGCTGTGAAGCTGCACCATAAGCTGCGCCAATAAATGAATTGGCTACCTGCTCTAAATCAGCGTCTGGCATAACAACCATATTGTTTTTACCACCACCTAAAGCGGTGACACGTTTGCCATGTTTTGCACCTGTCTCATAAATGTATTTAGCAACAGGTGTTGAACCAACAAATGAAATGGCATGTACATCTTTATTTTCTAATAGCTCATTTACGGCATCCTTGTCACCATTTACAACTGTCCAAATACCATCTGGTAAACCTGCCTCTTTCCACAATTGGCTTACAAATAACGCTGTCATTGGTACTTTTTCTGAAGCTTTTAAGATGACCGCATTCCCTACAGCTACTGCCATACTTGTTTGTGCTAATGGCACCATAATCGGAAAATTGAATGGCGAAATCGCCGCAACCACGCCTAATGGATATTTAGCTGAGTAAGCATTAATTTGACCGCCTACATTTACAGAATACTCCCCCTTTGTTAAATGTGGTGCACCAATAGCAAGGTCTACAGACTCTAAACCTCGTGTAATCTCACCACGTGCATCTTCTTTTGTTTTTCCGCTCTCTGTACAAATAATTGTGAGTAATGTCTCCATATTAGCAGCTAATAAGTTTCTAAATTTCATTACAATAGAAGCACGTTTCGCTACTGATGTATCTCGCCACTGTGGGAAAGCTTTTTGTGCGAATGCGATTGCTTCGCGCGTTTCTTGTGCGGTAGCTAGTGGCACTTGTGCAATCACTTCACCTGTCGTTGGATTATATACATCACCAAACCGTCCACTCTTGCCTTCTACTTCTTGTCCATTAATAAAATGTGTTAAATGCTTCACTGCTACTGTCATTGATTTGCCCCCTTAATGATTATTCATAACTTCTACAAAGTGACTAACAATAAAATCATATTCTTCAGCTGTAATATTTAATGGTGGTGCAATCGTTAATACATTATTAAAACCTGCTACTGTCACACCATTTTTATTAATGATTAAACCTTTAGCTTTACATGCCGCAATAATAGCATTAACTTCGGCTACATCTAAAGGCGCTTTAGTCGTCTGGTCTGATACTAATTCGATCCCAATCAATAAACCCTTACCTCTAATATCGCCAACCTTAGCATGTGTGCCTAATTGTGTTTGTAAATCTGTTAACATTTGTGCCCCTAATTGTGCCGAACGCTCAAACAGCTGTTCATTCTCCATAATCTCAATATTTTTTAATGCGACTGCACAGGCTACAGGCGAGCCACCAAACGTATTCACATGGCGCATAAAATCATAGTCACCTGCACCTGTGAAAGCCTCGTAAATATCACGCCTTACAGCTGTAGCTGATAGAGGCATGTAAGCACTTGTTAAACCTTTCGCCATCGTTACAATATCAGGCTTTATATTATAATTTTGATGTCCAAAAGCTTTACCTGTACGTCCAAAACCACAAATCACTTCATCTACAATTAATAACGTTCCATGCTTGTCACACACTTCTTTCACGCCTCTTAAATAATCCTCATGTGGCATAATAACACCACCACCTGTAATAATAGGCTCCATAATAACTGCTGCTACCGTTTCCCCCATCTCCCAAGTTAATGTTTGGTCAATAGCTTGTACAGATGGCAGCGTTGTAGGTTCTTGATTGATAACGGCCTCAGGATTGCGGTATTGGTCTGGTGGTGCCACATGTAAAAAGCCAGGAGCTAGTGGTTCGTACTTATATTTACGTTGAGCTTGCCCTGTTGCGGCTAATGCCCCCATAGTGTTGCCATGATAAGCACGGTAACGAGACAATATTTTATAGCGACTACCATCACCACGTTGCTCATGATATTGACGTGCAATTTTAAAGGCTACTTCATTAGCTTCCGACCCACTATTGGAATAAAATACAACGTACTCATCGCCTAATAGCTTACTAATCTTTTCACTTAATTGAATGGCTGGCAAATGGCTACTTGATAATGGTGTATAAGAATTTTTCAGCATCTGTTCATAAGCCACTTCAGCAATTTCCTTACGCCCATAACCAACGTTTGTACACCATAAACCGGACATAGCATCTAAGTAGTTGTTGCCATCAATGTCAGTTAACCATGCTCCTTGTGCCTTATCGACAATAAATGTTGCTTCAGGATTATATGGTTTCATAGCATGCCATACATATTGTTCATCTTTTGTTTTCCAATTATGTTCAACCGTTTGTTTCATAACCCTCACCCCTAAATGTTGTTATCCTTATTTTGCATTGGAATGATAGCAAGCGTCATTATACATACTGTCAAATAGATAAAACCTTATATTGCACACTACGTTCGAGCAATCATAATGAGTTACCTCCTGAAATCCAGAAAAAACGAGCACATTTGCGATATGTTATACACATCTTAATGAGCTCGTTTTCTAACACTTTGTCTATTGCGGTGTAGTTTTTTGCGTGGCTACTAGTAACATCATTTCTAATAAAATACGATGGTGATAATTCATTAAATCCATAGCTAAAATTTGTTCGATTTTTTCTAAGCGATGGTATAACGTTTGGCGTACAATAAAAAGTTTCTCTGCGGTTTCTTTCTTTTGACCATTACATAAAAAGTACATTTGTAATGTATCCATTAAACTGCCATTATGTTTCGTATCATATGTGCTTAATAATTCAATACGCTCTGCTACCATCCGCATAATAAACGGATCTTTTTGTAAAGTAAAAATCATATGATGCAAATTTAAATCATCATAAAAATAAGGCAAGTCCATATTTTTCATCCGAATATGTAGAGCTGTCTTAGCCGAGCTTACACTTTCTACAAGATTATTATACTGCACACCATACTTACCAATACCAATTAAAATCTCTGCACGATATTGGGAGATAATATCATTCATCGCTCTTTTCATACGAGCGCGATAACTTTCTTTATCACGTAAATCGCCCAAAATAAAAATAACATATTGCTGTTGTTCTAAAATAAAACAACGAAAACCTTCCTTCTCCATCAATTGTCGTAAATTAATTTTGTAATACATTAAATCTTTCTTTTTACGATCTCTTTTTAATTGATGCACCATAACAAACCAAGGTTGGTCACACAAGCTTATACCTTGGTCTTGCAGAAAGTGTGTGACTTCATCATCACTTGCCGCCCCGTCTAGCCATTGCTCTAAAAACTGGCGATGTTCACTTTCTAATTTTTCTTCCGTATATAATTCACGTAATGCATATTGGGATAATGTCACTACTGTACGATCCAAAATTAACGTATCTAAATCCGTCAAGTCTCGGTCCAATGCGTAAATATACACTTTACCATAAGGTTGTTCAAACACATGAATATCACGTGAGGCGAGTCTTTTTGTTTTCCTATGGCTTAAATGTTCGAATACTTCTTTATTACGATTAGGAATGAATGTTGTGGGCTGGTCTTTAGACTCGTAAACGACGCTTAACTGCAAATATTTTTGCATATACATTAATATTTGTTCAGCATCCGTCACTTTTAATGAATATTTATTAATTTTCTGGGCATAATCCTCCAACACTTTTAAGGCTTCATACTGTTGCGAAATGATTTCGGTGTGAATACTTTGTGTAATATCGACAAAGCGTACTTGTTTATGAAAAACAATAATAGGAAGCTGCAATTCATCTGCCACTTTTTTGACTCGCTCAGGAATCGCTGCTAAATATCTTCCATACTCGATACAAACACCTGCTGCATCAACAGCCGCTAATTGTTGAATAAATTGAATAAAACCTGATTCATTATTTTTCAACTCCATACCTGTCATTAATAATAATTCGTCACCTTTAATTAACTCCTGTACTTCTAACACTTCCATAATATGAATCCACTTCACTGTATGATGCAAACCTGCTTTTCCTGCTATAATTTCTGCATCTTTGAACTGTTTATGAGATAAAATCTCTTGCACTGTCAACATATTTTCCCCTCCACCATTGTATGATTTAAGACATCAACACCCCCAAAATTCTTGAAATCGCAATATTATATAGCGAAAAACACCATTTTTTCTTACAAATCGTCTACACTCTCTATTGTAATGTTTCACGTTTTGTTAGTACAATATTTTATTAGGTTTATGATATATTCATTGCTAATACAACGAAAAAAGGAGGAAAAAAATGTTTAAAACAAATCGAAAGCGGTTACAAAGTTATTTAGAAACGTTTAGTCAGTTTGGCAAAACATCAAATGGTGGGGTAACACGTTTATCACTCTCACAAGAAGATATTGCGGCACGCACATACTTCAAAGAGATATGCGAAGCTAGTGGATTAACAGTCTGTTCAGATGATATGGGCACAATGTATGCTACGCTACAAGGTCAAAAATTGTTACCTCCCATCACAATGGGCTCACATGCGGATACGGTGATAAAAGGCGGGCGTTTTGATGGCATTTTAGGTGTTGTGGCAGCACTTGAAGTTGTTCAAACGATTCAAGACAACAATATTACACTTGACCACCCTCTAACAATTATCAATTTTACTAATGAAGAGGGAGCTCGTTTTGAACCATCACTTATGGCCTCTGGTGTGTTATCTGGGCAATTTGATAAAGAGAAAATGCTTGCATCTACAGATACAAAAGGTGTAACATTTGCACAAGCACTTACAAATAGTGGATTTGAAGGTAGAAAGGAAAATCGTTTGCAACAAGCGACTGCCTATGTGGAATTACATATCGAACAAGGGCCTGTATTAGCACATCATCAACAAACAATTGGCATTGTTGAAGGCGTATTGGGTATGGTATGTTATGATATCACCTTACTTGGTGAATCTAATCATGCTGGCACAACACCTATAAATATGCGTAAAGATAGTATGTTTGCTACCATGAAAATTATCTCAATATTACAAAAACAATTGCAACAACTGCCCGATGATTTAGTCTATACGATTGGTCGCATTACAGCCTTGCCTAATGTGCATACTGTCATTCCTAACCAAGTCACCTTCTCACTAGAAGCTAGACATCAAAATCCTAAAATCATCACACAAGTTGAACAAATCATTCACGATTTGCCAACAATGATAGACCAATGTGAGTTACAGTTCGCTAAATTATGGGCGCGTGATACTGTTCACTTTGCAAAGCCTGTAGTGGAAGCTGTAACAGCAAGTACAAAAGCTTT
The DNA here is from genome assembly GCF_014643595.1 of Lysinibacillus alkalisoli. Classification (GTDB taxonomy): domain Bacteria; phylum Bacillota; class Bacilli; order Bacillales_A; family Planococcaceae; genus Metalysinibacillus; species Metalysinibacillus alkalisoli. The sequence continues at coordinate 31,376 of NZ_BMJT01000001.1, read as the reverse complement.
AGGTTTATCCCACCGTCATATGTATAGTGGGGCAGGTCATGATGCTCAGTTTATGTCTCATATTGTACCTTCAGCTATGATTTTTGTACCTAGCACACATGGTTATAGTCATCGAGAAGATGAGTACACATCTTATGAAGATTGCTCACAAGGAGCCGATGTCTTACTTAATACTGTATTAAATTTAGCGGGTTATCCCCAAACCTAAGCTAATTTAATAAATAGATACACCCCCGAAAAAACATCATTGCTACGAGAGAATCCCCACTCTAATGGCAATGATGTTTTATATTATTATTTTTTTGAATGCTTATATTTAGTAATGATACAACACCTATGCTAATGAACATCATAGAATATGAATTCATAATTCTGTGAGTAAATAACAATAATTTCTTTAAACTCGCCATCAAAAAGTGCATCAGTAACCCGTAATATAAATATCACCTTGTTCATCTGTTACGCAAGAATTAAAATAGAATAAAAGGAAATATGAGGTATTTAAAGTGTTAATTAATTCAAATTTCTCGCGTTTATTATTTGGTAGACTATTTGTGAATATGGGAGATAGCCTTTATTATATTACTATTATGTGGCTCATTTATGATTTAACAGAGAATACGATGTTTACAGCTATCGCAGGTGCTTTGTTTATGTTACCTGAAGTGTTTGCCTTTTTTTACGGCCCTTTTATTGATCATTGCAACAAAAAGAGAGCACTCATCCTCTTCTCTTTATTACAAGCACTTGTCATGGTGATATTATATGTTGTTTATACAACGACCCCTTCTTACTTCGTGTATATTCTCTTATGTATCATACCATTTCTCGCATTTTTATCGGAGTTCACATACCCTATTGAAAATGTCTTAGTACCCCGCTTTGTTAAAAATAAGGACTTAACAAAAGCTAATTCATTGATGGCTATTGCTGCAGACGGTGTTGATTTATTGTTTAATGCCATCGCAGGTATACTGCTTGCCATCCTATCTATTACATCTATTTTTTTAGGTAATGCACTATTATTTTTATTAGCTGCTCTTATGTTTCTACGATTACATACAAAAGAATCTACACAAGATATTAAGATGGCAGAATACGATGGCAATAAAGCCTATTTTACTGATTTAAAAGAAGGGCTACATTTTGTAAAGAAAAAAGAAATTTTAATGTTGATTATCCCTTTTATTATATTAAATTTATTGCTTGCCACCTTCACTGTTAACCTACCTGCTATCGCCAAATTAATCACAGGTTCTGCCATATCCTATGGCTTGCTGTTAACAATGGCGGGGCTTGGCGGTGTAGTAGGTGCAATGCTAAGTAATGTGGTGACACAACGCTTAAAAATAGGCACAATTATGATTAGTACCGTATTATTTTACGGATTATGTTGGCTAATTGGTATTTCATTGGGCGGTATTTTCGTTTATGTTTTTGCATTCTTAGCAAGTATATTCATTGGCATTATCAATGTTATCTTTACTGTACTTTTTCAAGAATTACCACCTGCAAACATGTTAGGACGGGTGAACACGACAATTACAACATTAATTACCATTTGTATGCCATTAGGTGCTTTATTTGGCGGCTGGCTACCCACATTATTGGGTGTTAAATATGCGACAATGTTAAATGCTAGTTTAATTATACTGTTAGCCCTTGTTCTACTATTATTGAAAGACGTTAGACAGCTAGATATCTCGTCATCTTAATAACTACAAAAAAAGCACGACTGAACAATACATGTTCAGTCGCGCTTTTTATTTATTGAACCGCTGCTTGTAACGCTTGGTCAACAGTTACATACTGATAGCCTAAATCATTGGCTACAGCTTCATACGTAACAACACCGTTGGCTACATTAACACCTAATTTTAAGGATGAATTTTTATCAATGGCTACAGCTAATGTTTGATTGGCAATTTGTAGCGCATATGGTAATGTCACGTTCGTTAATGCTTGTGTAGAAGTACGTGGCACAGCACCTGGCATATTTGCTACTGCATAATGAATCACACCATGTTTTTCATACGTTGGTGATTCATGCGTTGTAATGCGATCAGAAGTAGCAAAAATGCCACCTTGGTCAATGGCAATATCCACTAATACAGAGCCTGACTTCATATTTTTTACCATAGCTTCTGATACGAGCTTAGGCGCTTTAGCACCTGGAATTAATACCGCGCCTACTACTAAGTCGGCTTGCGCTATGGCCTCTGCAATATTATAAGGATTAGACATTAACGTTTGTACATCTCGTCCAAACAAATCTTCTAGCTCTCGCAAACGGTTGGCATTCACATCTAAAATTGTCACATTTGCTCCTAAACCGATTGCCATTTTAGCAGCGCCTGTACCTGCAATACCGCCACCCACAATCACTACATTTCCCTTATTAACACCTGGCACACCGCCCAGTAAAATACCTTTACCACCATATGTTTTTTCTAAAAACTGTGCACCAATTTGTACAGACATACGCCCCGCTACTTCGCTCATTGGCGTTAACAATGGTAACGTACGATTCACTTCCACCGTTTCATAAGCGATAGCTGTTGCGCCACTCTCTACTAAAGCTTTTGTTAATGCTGGTTCTGCTGCTAAATGTAGATATGTGAAGAGCAATAAATCGCTGCGGAAATAAACATACTCTGATGCTAGTGGCTCTTTCACTTTTAGTACCATTTCAGCTTGCCAAGCTTCAGCAGCTGTAGCTACAATTGTTGCCCCTGCTGCTTCGTATTCTTGATCTGAATAACTACTACCTAAACCTGCATTTGTTTCAATTAATACGGTATGCCCTGCTTTATAAAAAGCATCTACGCCTGCTGGTGTAATGGCTACGCGATTTTCATTATTTTTAATTTCTTTTGGAATGCCAATAATCATGATGAACTAACTCCCTTCAAAACGTAAGAATTAGCTCCATTATGCTATTTTTTTGTTTGATTAGCATTATACATTATGTTAAATCAAAACACTTCAGCATTTCACATTAGTAGCTAGCTTATATTTTCCTTATAAAGTTAATTCAACATAAAAAACATGCACTCGTTTGCAAACAAGCACATGTCAATTGAGTTTTGTTATCTACTTTTAACAACAAGGTTCATCGCTTCTTTAATCATTTCATTTACTTTCTCATCGTCGCCGTCTGCATTGCGTACACATTCTAATAAATTTTGACTGACAATTACACCCACTGTACGATCAACTGCTGAACGCACTGCTGATAGTTGAGTAATGACCGATTTGCAATCTTGTTCTTCATTCATCATTTTTAAAATACCACGTAATTGTCCTTCCATACGTTTCACACGATTTTTGATTTGGTCATCATATTCATAACTCATCTTATTCACTCCTCACACTTCATAACGCGTATTCTTTCCTATATTATATCATGCCAATAAAAAAGCACCTAGTAGGCACAAATTAGCCTACTAGGTACCTGGTTTATCGTTGTTGTAATTGGTATACTTCTTTAGCAAAAGCTAATGCATGAGCGCCATCACCATGAATACAAATGGTTTGTGCATTCACGGTTAATATTTCATTAGTTATCGTTTGTACTTGGCTATGTTTGATTAAACGTTCAACATGTTGAAGCATGTACGCTTCATCTTCAATCATGGCATTATGTTGCTGACGACTCACTAATGAACCATCTGCGTTATAGTTACGATCGGCAAATACTTCTTCATAAACGGCTAAACCTTGAGCCTTTGCTAACTTTGCCATCTTGCTACCTGAGAGGCAATACAATATTAGTTTAGGATTAAAATCCAAAATCGCTGCAATAATAGCATTAGCCATCGTTTCATCATTAGCACTTTGATTGTATAAGGCCCCGTGGGGTTTGACATGATGTAATGTCCCACCTGCTACTTGTACAAAGCCTTGTAATGCACCCATTTGATACATCATCAAGGCATAGATTTCTTGAGCAGATAATGTCATAGCACGCCGTCCAAAACCTTGTAAATCAGGATAACCAGGGTGTGCACCAATATTTACTTGATGTTTTAATGCTTGTTGTACTGTCTTTTGCATCACCATAGGGTCGCCTGCATGAAAACCACATGCGATATTAACGGATGTCACATAAGGTAAAATAGCTTCATTATGGGCTAACGTATAAGCACCAAAACTCTCGCCAAAATCACAATTAATATCCATCTCCTCACTCCTTCACCCATTCAAATTGTAACGACTCATACGTTTTCAATTGAGCTACAATAGCTAAATCAGCTTCATGTACAGTAGCAATAATAGGATAACCGCCTACCGTTTGTGCATCAGCCATTAAAATAATAGGCTGCCCACTTGTAGGCACTTGAATGGTGCCAAATTGTGTGGATTCTGATAAAATTTCGCGTGGAGAGGCTAATGTTAACATCTCACCGCTAAAATAATACCCCATACGATTACCACCTGTGTATTGATAACTTGTTGTGAGAAGTGCTTCTCTGCTTGTTGTGGTAAATAACTCATAATGCACACCAGGATAAATGCGCACCTTTTTACAGGAGAAGTTAGGCAATGCCTTACCCCAAATCCCTCGGCGTGGCTCTATTTTTCTACAGATTTGACTAGTTAATACCATGCCACGCATAATCGGTAAACCGATATTCCCCTTCTCATAAGCTGAACGACTACCTAAAGTTAATGGTGCCTCAAATCCACCTATCGTATGCAAATAGACAATAGAACCTTGTTGCACCGTTTTTATCGTTAATTCATCCCCTGCATACAAAGTAAATGTTACCCACATCGCAATTGGTTCACCATTTAATAAACAAATCGCTGGTGCTCCTGTCATCACATAGGACTGCGTAGTTAAAGCCTCAAAACAAAAGCCACCTATAAAAATTTCTAACGCTACAGCATTGGTATCATTTTGTAAAATTTCATTGCCAAGTTGATAAGATGTAGCATCCATAGGGCCAGAAGTAGGTATGCCATAGTTACGATAGCCAAATCGTCCTTGATCTTGCAAAGAGCCAAATACGCCTACTTTCTTTACTCGTAATAATCGTGCCATCAACTACAACTCTTTTCTTAACAAATTCTCATACTCTTTTTTGGTAATACGTTCTAATTTCACTTGCTGATTTGGTTTGATTAAAAAATGAGGTGTCCGTTTTGGATGAAATAAAGCGATGGGTGTGCGTCCGATAATATTCCATCCACCTGGCGAATCAATCGGATATATCCCTGTTTGCTCGCCACCTATCCCTACTGTACCTGCTACCACATGTTTCCTTGGCACTTCTAAGCGCGGCATATGTAATCGCTCATCTAATACACCCAAATAGGGGAAACCAGGTAAAAAACCCATTAAGAAAACGTCATAAACGGGCTTACTATGGCGTTCAATAATCGCTTCATAACTTAATTTTGTATACGTCATAATACGTTCCATATCAAGTGCAAACTCCTCGTCATAACAGACAGGGATCGTAATGCTTTGCACTTTTTCGTTATGTTGGCTCCCTTGCCACTCTACCCAATATTGTGGCATTTGTTGCACTGGCAATGTCGTATCTTGTAAAAAAACAGTAACTGTATGATAACTTGGGACAATTTCTCTAATTTGAGGTGCATAATGTGTCTGTAAAAACATTGTAAAACTACGCACTAAAGCTAAGTTATTTTGAGAGACTTCTTCTTGAAAAGCAAAACGTAATGTATGGCCATTAACATACATATAAGTGGGAAAATCAACGTTTAGCTTCACGAACGCTCTCCTCAATACAAAGCTTCACAGCATCAACTAAATCACGTGTATGCCATCCTGGAATTCTGCCGTGTGCAATAGATAACTCAAAGTTAGCTGGAATATGGATAAAACCTGCTAAAACAGCATCTCGTGATTTAGCATAACGAATTCCCTCATACATAATGTTATTACACAAATAAGTACCTGCTGAGTTAGATATGGTTGAAGGATAGCCTGCCTCTTTTAAAGTATTCACCATATTTCTAATTGGTAAATTTGTAAAATGACCATCTGCCTCACCCGTATAAATCGCTTCATCTATAGGTGTGTATCCATTGTTATCTGGCTCGCCATCTTTAACATTAATCGCGATGCGCTCTGGTGTAATTTTATAACGCCCTCCTGCTAAACCAAGTGAAATAATAATAGATGGGTTCACTTCTTCAATATATTGCTGAAATTGTGTTGCAGACTGTTCAAAGTCCACAACCATCGTACGACTCACAACCTCATATCCATCTATTGTTAAACCATTTAAAGCTTCAACAACTTGCATAGTAGGGTTTACTTTGTAATCTAAGAAGGGTTCAAAACCCGTCAATAATATTTTTGTCATGCTTCTCTCTCCTTTAACACAATAGGTCGTTGTTTATTCCACATTGCTTCACCTTTTATTACAGGTGTTTCATATACTTGTTGGATAATAGCCCAATTGAATAAGTATTGTGCTTCTATACAACTTGTTAACTCATCACCATACACGACTTCATCTGCTGCCTCCGAAATAACATCGGCTGCTACCCATTTGGGATAACGTAAGATGGATACAGAGGGATAGGTTGGTGTCACAGTAGCCTCTTGATAAAAATTAATATTGCCCATCGCTTCAACAGGATACTTGGTTTCATTCCATGCTGTACCGTACTTTTCAAACCTTGAACGCCAATATTCATTTTCTTGTGCGAATGGCGTATTAGCAAAAATTGTATTAATTTGAGTAGCAATACTGGCTAAATTCACTTGATGTCGATGTGTGTAATCACTATTGCCATAACGACCAATTCCATAGATTTTAGCGCTTGGCAAATTATAAGATACAGGGAATAAGGGTGGCGTTGTATAACCTGCAAAAGGTTGAACCCACTCATGTGCGGGTATACCATGATTATCAATAATAATGTCTGGTGCCCATCGTTTAAGCATAGTAGGTACTACTGCTGCCTCACCAAAAATACTTTCCTTAAATTTCATATGAGCAAACTCTAAGCCAACAGCATTAAATCGTGCCGCATGATGCTTCCATTCAGGGTGTTCTTCACAAAGCTCCTGTAATAAATGAGCACCATCCGGGTTTGCCATAGGTATGATAATAAAATTGAGGCGCTCTAAGTAATGGGCATGCGTTGTTTGAAGTTGCTCTAATAATAAAGAGACTGCAGGAGTGCTAGAAACTTCATTGGCATGATGCCCTGCTTCAATAAGAACCGTATGTTTATACGTTGTTTTCTTTAATGGTGAATAATACGTCCCCCCTAAACGCTGAGTAACTTCTACTACTGGAATTAACTCCCCTAAATAAGATTGATGATGCTGTGTAATAGTTGCACAAGTATAACTCTCAACTTGTTGATACCATTGATTCTTATTCATTTTTGCTTCTTTAACTACCACTCCATGCGACATACCATCTAATGTATAATATGCTCTTAACATTTTGCCTGTGTTATCACATGTAATACGATGTGTAATCATTCTTTTTGGTGTCTCATTTTGCCAATCATAACGGATAATTCTAGCATGCGTCTCTTCATACATGTTAGTATTGATATGAATGTATGGTACTACACCGCCAGGAGCTGTATACGGAGCTTGCTGCTGCTTTATGCCTAACTGTTTAAAATAGTGTAATGTATTAAAATATACATCCTCATACAAAGCTTCAAATGAAGAGTTACGCTCTGACTTCACAGGGATACGCTCTTCAATACCACTTGATGTATAATGAATTGCCAATTTATTAAATAAAGGCTTAACCGTTCCTGCACCCTCGTCATAAACCAGTTGCTGTGCAAGTTTCGGCAAATATTCCTCTGTATATTTACGATAAAATAACTCTCTATCTGTTGCCATAATTGTAGGCGTACCATCTAAACAATAACCCGCTGTTGTTGGACTAACTGTATGATGCCCATCAATATAGGGGAAAGTTTGGCATAGAGGTGTAAGTTGGGCATAATCTTCACCATTGATCCTAATATGATAAACATCCTCTTGCATGTTGTTAAGTTCAAACTGAATTGCGTCTTTCTCAATGCCATACTGAGTAGCAATCATTTCATCTACAGGATACATTTCCATAATCCAGCGATTATTTAACTCTAAGCCTCGTTCACAATCACCTGTTTTACATATAATTTCTATCTTTTTAATGGTTTGTGAATAACTTGGCAACACTTCTTCTAACAACCAATAATACCCTGTTTTAAAGGCTGACCTTACACATATCTTTTCAATGTCATTGTACTGCCTAATTGTCTGTTGAAACACTTGACGTTGTGATTGGTCTAATGTCATATAAACATTAAGTTGCGTACCTTCTAACCCCTGTAATTCATGTAAAAGACGTGTTGCCTCAGATGGTGCATGCCAAACTGTCTCTTCTGAAGGTTGAATCTCACGTTGTAATTGTCGCTCCCATACACCAAGTAGTCCACCTTCACCAACATGGTGTTCTTGTGCTATTTTTGCTACTACGTTAGGCAATGTTGCAACACCACCTGTAAATAAAATGGTATTCACATCTTGTAATTGTATAGTATTTTCTGTTGTTATGCGATAAATAAAAGTGCTATGACTACTGCGTTTTTCACTTACTGGTAAAGTGAGAGAAGTATGATACAAACCTAAACGTAAGACAAAATAACAAATATTTTTCAACATAGACACCGTATATAACTCATTATCAATACTAATATCTAGATGTTGAGTAGGTGTAGCTTCTTTTTTCATACCCGTTCCTATTGCTGACCAAAGATCTGTTAAGCTCTCATAAACAGGTAACTCATGTTGCTCTGTACAAGAGGATTGATAATATTGTGCTTGTTCATAAAATAGTTGTGACAATTTTTCGTTATCGGTATATTGAAAAATAAAATGATGACCCTTTTTAATAATTTGATTTATTGTTGTTTGTTCTACTGTAATCTGATACTTTTGCCCACAATCTTCAAAAAGATTAAAGCTAATCTCTTCTGAGGCAACACCTAATGCGCTACAAAAATCAATCAACCCTGCAATATAGGGTTGGTCTTGCGTTAATTTAATATAAACAGAAGGCATGCCTGTTTGTGTAATATCAGCTATAATATTGTATCGCATAATACACCCCTTATTTATTACATATTTGGATCTAATCGGTCACGTAACCAATCCCCTAAAAGATTGAAACCAAGTACTGTCATCATAATTGCTACACCTGGAAATACCGCTGTCCACCATGCTGTTGTTACATAGTTACGACTATCTGCCAACATTCCTCCCCATGAGGGAATTGTTGGGTCTACTCCCAATCCTAAAAATGTTAGAGAAGCTTCTAGTAAAATAAATTCCGCAATATACATCGTTGCTAATACAATAATAGAAGAAGCTACGTTAGGTAAAATATGTTTCATAATAATTTTGATATGTGTACCACCAATAGCTTTTGCTGCCTGAATATATTCTTGCTCCTTAAGAGATAATATTTCACCTCTTATTAAACGTGCAAAGCCAACCCAATAGGTAAGCCCTAATATAATAATGATTTTTTCAATACCTGTTCCTAATGCACTCATAATCACAATAGCAAATAACATAAAGGGGAAAGCCAATTGAATATCAGCGATGCGCATAATAAAATCATCAAACCATTTGCCAAAATAACCTGCAATAACGCCTAAAAAAGTACCTAAGACTAGTGAAATCAGTACACCAGAAATACTGACAATTAACGAAATTTGCGCACCATAAATAATGCGACTTAATAAATCACGCCCTACTTGGTCGCCACCTAAAAGATATTGCGACTTACCTGTATCATCCAACCACATAGGTACATCTAAACGATGAGCTAAATCCGCTTTACTCGCATCAAATGGTGCAATAACACCTGCAAATAATGCGGTAAATATAGCTATCGAGACTAAAATAATGCCTAATACTCCTGTAGGATTTTTCACAATAAATTTCCCAATACGCTTCCCTAGTGAGGGCTTTATCTTTTTCATATCTTTATTTTCTGTCACTTGTACCATAAACGATCAGCCTCTCCCTGTACGTATTCTTGGATTAATAATGGAATAACTTAAATCAACGAGTAAATTAACAACGACCATAACGATTGCTAAGACAATAACGCCACCTTGTACAACAGGATAGTCGCGCTGATTAATTGCATCTACAATTAACCGCCCAATACCTGGCCATGCAAATACCTGTTCCACAATAACTGCACCACCTAGTAATGCCCCAAATTGTAATCCCATGAAAGTAACAGTTGGCAATAATGCATTGCGAAATGCATGTTTAATAATGACAACCCAATCTTTAATACCTTTTGATTTAGCTGTTGTAATGTATTGCATCTTTAAAACGTCTAACATCGAAGAACGAATTAATCTTGCTAAAATACCAGATAAAATAAGCCCTAATGTTAAAGACGGTAAAATTAATGCTGAAAAACTATCAAAACCTGATGCTGGTAACCATTTCAAAGATACAGAGAAAATTAAAATTAACATAATACCTAGCCAAAAGTTAGGGAATGAAATACCGATTAATGAAAAGATACGCCCAAAAATGTCTACAGATTTTCCTTTTTTAACTGCAGAAATAATCCCTACAGGAAACGCAATCAATACAGCAACAACCATGCCACCCATTGCTAATAAAAATGTTGGCCAAGCTCGTTCTAAGATCAAATCTAATACGGGCTGATTAGAACGATAAGAAACACCTAAATCAAACTGCACTAAATCTTTCATAAAAATGAAATATTGCTCTGGTAAAGATTTATCCAGACCTAACTTTTCTGTAATTTGCTCTACTGCCTCTTTTGTTGGCTCTCCAGCGCCAAACATAACTGTGACAGGATCTCCAGTTAAGCGTATTGCAAAGAATATAATCATTGAAATTGCAATGATTACTAGCAGTGTATGCAACAATCTTTTCATAATGTACTTTGCCATTATTTCAACCCCTTATTATTAAATAAAGAGATAGTATGTTTTCATACTATCTCCTCGACAATTATTTTACGGACACACCTGCAAAATTCATGCGATCATCATGTGGTGGTACAAAACCTTCTACACGTTTATTAATTGCGTATAAATCGACTACTGAATATAAATTAACTTCAGGTGCATCTTCATAAAGCACTTCTGTCAACTCTTTGAAGATAGCTTCACGTTTAGCATTGTCCGTACTTTGACGTTGTTCTGATAATAGTTTTTCTACTTTTTCATTTTTATATGATGGATTCCAAAATTCGCCTTCATGATACATTAAATAAGCTGTATTATCGAAGTCTAATGTCCAGCCACCCCACCCATTACGATACATGTGACCTACTTCACCTTTTGGAATTAAATCTGAGTTCATTGTAGTAGAATCCGCTGTTTTAATTTCTACTTTTAAGCCAACCTCTTCTAAGTAATGCGAAACAACTTGAGCAATTTCTTTGAAGTTGCCATCATTACCTGGTAAATAAAACTCTAATGTTGTATCAGCAGGTACTTTTGCTTCTGCTAACAATGCTTTTGCTTTTTCTGGGTCATATGGATACGGGTCTAAATCTTTGTTATAGCCAAAGGAATATTCACTTTGGAAAGAACTAATTTGTTTACCATAACCACCTAAAATCGTTTCAATAATACTCTCTTTATCAATTGCATAGTTAATCGCTTGACGAACACGTTTATCGTCTACAGGAGCTTTAGCTGTATCAAAGCGAATCGCATAAGCTGTTGGTGTACCCACTTCAAGTAACTCTAAATAATCTTGTGCTTTAATGGTATCCACTTGTGCCACTTCTACACGTTTCATAATGTCAACTGAGCCTGATTGTAATTCAGCTAAACGGGTTGATGCTTCTGGGATAACTTTAAACGTGACTTTATCAACTTTATAAGCACCAGCATTCCAGTAAGCCTCATAACGTTCTAATACAGCTTGTTGATCACGTTTATATTCTGTCATCTTGTAAGGCCCTGTACCTACAGGGTTATTATTAAAGTGCTCATCGCCTTTTTCAGCAATATATTTCGGTGGTACAATTGACGCGCCATAACCTGCTAACTTTGTTAATAACACAGGGTCTACTTCTTTTAAATAAAATGTCACTTCATTGTCGCCAGTGATCTCCACTTTATCTATGGATTCATAATTGGCATATTGCGGACCTGCTTGCCCTTCTTCACCTAATAAACGGTCAAATGTAAATTTAACGGCCTCAGCGTTAAATGGTTCTCCATTTTGGAAAGTAACATTTTGACGTAGTTGGAAGACGAGTGTTTTATCATCTGTATACTCCCACGACTCTGCTAAACCAGGTCCTACCTCTAAATCTGTTGTACGATTAACTAACCCTTCAAAAATAGATGTTGCTACTGTACTCCAATCTAGTAAAAATGTATCGATTGGATCCCAATTCTGTGGATCACTTGATACAGCAATCACTAATTCATTTCCGCGAGAAACATCAGGCTCTTTACTTGAACCTTCTTTTTTGTTTGCATCCCCTTCACCTTTACCACCACATGCTGCTAGTACTAGCGTTAAACATGCCATGATGATGAACAATAACTTTTTCCCCTTCATGTTGCCAACTCCTTTGTCTATAAATGCTTTATTATTATTCCCCGTATGGATATGGGTGAGAATAACCTAAATCTTGTGATAATTTTGCTGCTGCTTGCCACATCTCTTGTAATAGTATGGGTACTTTATCTTTTGGTATCGTGGCTTCAATACCTGCCATACTAATCGAGTATTGTACGTTATTATCAGCATTAAAAATGGGTACTGCTAAGGCCACAGTGCCTTCTTCTAGTTCAGACACACTATAGGCATAACCTGTTAACTTGCTATTAGTTATTTGTGCTTTAATTTGTGCTTCATCTTGAGGTGTACCACTTGCAAACTTTGTACGCTTCTGTTGTAAGACAGCATTCACTTTTTCTTCATCTTGAAAAGCAAAAATAATACGTGAACATGCTCCTGCATACAAAGGAGCACGCCGGCCAATTTTAGTGTAAAGTAATACTGGATTTTGGCTTTCAACCTTTTCAATATACAAACCTTCTAAGCCATCCATATAAATTAACTGGACTGCTAATTTAAATTTGTCACGCAAAGCTGCCATATATGGTAATGCCATGCTCCTTATTTCAATTGAATTAGCAGAGACTGCACCTAATTCAATTAATTTGGGGCCTAAAAAATAATGATCTCCAGGTACCATCTTGTTGCCTACTAATTCATTTGGCCGACGCAAGAAACCAACATCTGTAAATGTTTTTAAAAAGCGTAAGAGCGTAGGCTTAGGGATCTTTGTAGCTTGTGCCATTTCATCTAAACGCCATGTTGGTCGCTCGTAGGTAAATAACGATAAGATATAGACACCCTTTTCTAATGTTTTACTCACTTATGCACCACGACCTCTTCTTCGTATAGTAAACATGACACTTGATGTTCTGGTTCATGCATTTGTAGCTGTGGGCTGTGCGTTTTACAAATTGCCATAACATTTGGGCAACGTGTGTGGAAAGTACAACCTGAAGGTGGGTTTGTTGGACTTGGAACATCGCCATGTAAAATAGTACGTTGTTTACTTTCATTGGGATGTGATTTTGGCAAAGCTGACAACAAAGCTTGAGTGTAAGGGTGTTTAGGATTAGTGAATAACTCATGTTTATCTGCTACCTCGACTAATTTACCTAAATACATTACACCTATGCGGTCACAAAAGTGATGGACAACATTTAAATCATGTGAAATAAAGATAAAAGTCAAATCAAATCTCTCATTCAAATCCTTCATAATATTTAATACTTGGGATTGAATAGACACATCGAGAGCTGATACTGGCTCATCTGCAATAATTAATTTAGGATTTGATACTAACGCTCTGGCAATCCCAATACGTTGACGTTGACCACCCGAAAACTCATGAGGATAACGCTCCAACTGCTTTTCTGTTAAGCCTACTTGTTTGGCCACTTCGTACACACGTTCTTTACGACTTTGTTTCGTACCTGTATTAAAGTTAATTAAGGGCTCCTCAATAATATTGAAAACTTTCATCCTTGGATTTAATGACGCAAATGGGTCTTGGAATACAATTTGCATATCTTGCCGTTTTTGTCTCATTTGTTTCGCAGGTAGCTGTGCAATATCTTCACCTTCTAGCCACACTTCTCCTGCAGTTGGTTCGATTAAACGAATCAATGATTTCCCCATTGTTGACTTACCACAACCTGATTCACCCACGATGCCAAAAATCTCACCTTTGTTCACATGAAAAGACACATCATCCACTGCTTTTAATACATGATTTTTGCCATGGCCTGTCTCATAATATTTTTTTAAATGTTTAACCTCTATCAATGGTTTTGTCATTTCAACCTCTCCTAACCTCACTGATGATAAAGCCAGCATTTTACCTTTTGATTATCTACAACAATAAACTCAGGTTGCACTAGGCATTTTTCATGTGCCGCTGGGCATCGCTCATAAAAGCGACAGCCAGATGGCATATCTGCCGGTGCTGGTACCACACCCTCAATTGTCTCTAAGCGCTCTTTCTCGTTATTAATATTAGGTAATGAATTAAGTAACCCTTTTGTATAGGGATGTTTTGGTTGGTCAAATAAGTCAGCGACAGAAGCTTCTTCTACAACCTCACCTGCATACATCACGATAACGCGATCACAAACTTCAGCAATAACGCCTAAATCATGTGTAATTAATACAATTGACATATCCATTTTGGCTTGAATACTTTTCATTAACTCTAGAATTTGTGCCTGTATCGTTACATCTAACGCTGTGGTAGGTTCATCTGCAATAAGGATTTCTGGATTACAAGAAAGAGCCATAGCAATCATGACACGTTGACGCATCCCGCCTGATAATTGGTGCGGGTATTCATCCACTACTTTGTCTGGTCTAGGAATCCCTACTAATGTCAGCATTTCTATCGCTCTTACTCTCGCTTCTTTTTTAGAAATTGTTTCGTGATTGCGAATCATTTCTATAATTTGATTCCCTATTTTATACACAGGGTTTAATGAACTCATGGGCTCTTGGAAAATCATCGCTATTTTT
Organism: Lysinibacillus alkalisoli; assembly: GCF_014643595.1. Lineage (GTDB taxonomy): Bacteria > Bacillota > Bacilli > Bacillales_A > Planococcaceae > Metalysinibacillus > Metalysinibacillus alkalisoli. The sequence goes on along the minus strand of NZ_BMJT01000001.1, from coordinate 16,285 downwards.
TTACCTCGTATTTTGCGCCATTCTTTTTGAGATGTCACATTTAAGGGGTTACCATCTAATAACACCTCACCACCCTGCCAATGAATACCACTTGGTAACAAGCCCATTAGAGAGAAAGAAGTCATACTCTTACCACAACCTGACTCTCCTACAATGCCAAGCGTCTCGCCTTGCTGTAATTGAAATGACACACCATTTACAATTGGCACATCCACTTTATCTTCTGTGAAACCTACTTTTAGGTCAGAAACTTTCAACACTTCTGTTGCCATACAAACACCCCTCAATTCCCTTATGTTACACATTTTACGTTCCATATATTGAAACGACGTTTTATTTATTGAATCATTTTTTAAAAGCATACAAAAAAATGATAACGTTTGCAATAATATTTCTGAAAATTTTATTATTTTATAAAATTAAAACTTTAATAGAATACTATTAATTTACACAAAAAGACATAAAATCGAATAATACGATTTTATGTCCTTCCATTTATTTTATGCTATTTTGTCCACTCTTTTACTTTATCTTCATTATCATCTACCCATTTACGAGCCGCTTCTTTTGCATCCATGCCATCAGCAATGTCTAACATTACTTCCCCAATATCTTCTGGTGTCCAGTAAAAATTATCTAGCACTTTAAAAGCTTCTGGTTGGTCTTTATCTAATTGTAATCTTGTTATTGTATGGATAGCTTCGTCGCCACCATATACATTTTCTGGATCATCCAAGTATTTCAAGTCGTATTTTGTGAATTTCCAGTGTGGTGACCAGCCTGTGACAACAATATCTTCTTTATTATTATATGCTTGTGTTAATGCTGCTGTCATTGCACCTGAAGAAGATGGCATAACTGTCCAATCTTTTAGGTTTGGATATTGGTCACTCAATGCCTCTGTCAACATCATCATATTAGCACCTGGTTCAATACCAGTAATCGTTTTACCTGCTTCATCTTTTAAATCCGCAATCGAATCTACATCCATATAGGCTGGTACAACAAGCCCTACTTTTGTTCCTTCTAAATTAGGTCCTAAATCCATCACATCATCTTTATACGTATCCATTTTTGGCCCATGCATCGTTGGCAGCCAACCTGCTACCATGGCATCTGTCTCGCCACTTGCTATAGACTCCCACATAATAGCGTTGTCTAAAGGCGTCACTGTTACTTTGTAGCCCATATCCTCTAAAACTGTTGCAATAACGTTTGTAGACGCTACTTCTGTATCCCACTCTACATACACTAACTCAAGTTCTTTATTAGTTTCTTCATCTGTTTTGCTTTCTGCTTCTTTATCATCCTTCTTATCCCCACAAGCACTTAGTACAAGCACTACTGTGAAAAATAAAGGTAACAACCATTTTTTCATATTCTTTTTAGCTCCTTTATCATAAAGAGCAGAAGACATATCGGCTTCTGCTCCTCTAAGATGTTTACTTCACGTCTTTTGTCCATTCGTCAACTTTATCTTGGTTTGCTTCAATCCAGTCTTTTGCAGCTTCTTTAGGGTCTTTCCCATCAGCTACTGCTAACATAACTTCTTCTAAGTCATCTGACGTCCAGTGGAATGCTTCTAATACTTTGTACGCATCAGGCATATCTTTTTCTAAATCTTTACGTGCAAATGTATTGATGGTCTCTTCACTACCAAATACACTCTCTGGATCTTCTAAATATTTTAAGTCAAATTTCGCGAACTTCCAGTGTGGTGACCAGCCTGTTACGATTACATCTTCCTCGTTTTCAATCGCTTGTTCTAATGCTACTGTCATCGCACCTGAAGAGGATGTTTGAACCGTCCAGCCATTTAAGTTGTCATATTCTTCAACGGCTTTTTCGGCTGCGCCTACTACACCTGCACCTGGCTCAATACCTGTAATTGTTTTGTTCGCCTCATCTTTTAAGTCTGCAATCGAGTTAACAGCCATGTATTCAGGTACTACAAGACCAATTTTAGCTCCTTTTAAGTTCTCGCCCACTTCAACCATATCATCTTTATATTTCTCATATTGGGCTTCATGTGTGTGTGGTAACCAAGCTGCTACCATAGCATCTGCCTCACCATTTGCTACAGCTTCCCACATTACGGCATTATCTAAAGGCGTTAATTCTACTTTATAGCCTAAATCTTCAAGCACTGCACCAACTACGTTTGTTGAAGCAATCTCTGTATCCCACTCCACATAGGCTAAGTTAATCTCTTTATTGTCGCTACTACCTTTACTGTCATCTGTTTTTTTATTATCGTCAGCTTTATCATCGCCACCACATGCTGCTAGTGCTAATGCTGCTGCCATTGTCATACTTGCTAGTGTAAATTTCTTATTCATTTTCATTACGGTCATCCCCTCTTATTTCTTCTGTTTATTTAAACTTTGTGTCAAGCGGTCTAAAATAATCGCTAAAATTACTAACGAGATCCCTGCAACAAAGCCTGCTCCCGCTTGTGAACGTTGTAATGCTGATACAACATTTCGACCAAGACCATCTGCACCAATCATGGAAGCAATTACTACCATAGAAAGAGCTAGCATTACGGTTTGGTTAATACCTGCCATTATCGTTGATTTAGCTAATGGTAATTCCACTTTAAATAGTTTTTGAGAAGCTGTACTACCAAAAGAATCGGTTGCTTCTACTAACTCCTTTGGCACTTGTCTAATACCGAGATTTGTCATACGTACTGTAGGTGGTAAGGCAAAGATAATCGAGGCAAATACCCCTGGTACTAAGCCAATACCAAAGAACGCTACTGCTGGGATCAAGTAAACAAAGGCAGGCATTGTCTGCATAAAGTCTAATATAGGTTTTATAATTTTTTCTGCAGTATCACTCTTAGCCATTAAAATACCCGTTGGGACACCTATAATGACAGATAGTAAACTTGCATAAATAACAAGGTTAAAAGTATCCATCAATTGTGGCCATAATCCTTGGTTATATACTAATAACAAGCCGAGTAAAGTAAAGATGGAAAGCCCAAACTTTTTACCTGTAATAAAAAAGGCTAATAAAACAAGGGCAATAATAAAGACAATAGCTGGCACATCTTTTAACCAATCAGCCGTTTGCTCCATCACGGCTTTCCCGTTGTCTTTAATAAAGGTAAAACTTGTGCGGAATGTCGTAGTCAACCATGACATAGCGTCATCCACCCATTCTGCTAATGGGATTTTATTCATCTTATCTAAGATCGAATCCATCATTCCACCTCCTCATTCTTCGCTAGCGCTTCAATTACAACACCACGAATAATGACACCTAATAAACGTTTGTCTTTCACAACTGCAACAGGTGTAGGTGAATCATAAATCACATTAAATACATCTTGAATTAATGTCTCTGGTGTAACTGTGTTGATATCTTGCTGTAAAACTTCAGAGAGGTTAGCCTTACCCTCTTTAGCAGCTTTTAATGCATCATCTGCTGTTACATAACCTTTTAAATTACGCTGACGATCAATCGCAAGTAATAGGCTGACTTCCTCTTCACGCATACGTTGTAGCGCTACTTTAGGTCCGTCATGGTCAATATTAATAGTAACAGGACGCACCATAATATTTTCCGCTGTTAATACTTTTGAACGGTCAACATCTTCTACGAAATTACGTACATAATCATTGGCAGGGCTTGTTAAAATCTCTTCACCAGTACCAATCTGCATAATTTGCCCATCCTTCATAATGGCAATACGGTCACCAATACGAAGTGCCTCATTCAAATCATGGGTAATAAAAACAATTGTTTTTTGGACATTTTCTTGTAGTTCAATGAGTTCATCTTGCATTTCTTTTCGGATTAAGGGGTCTAAAGCGGAGAATGCTTCATCCATTAACAAAATCTCTGGGTCGTTAGCTAAGGCACGTGCTAAACCTACACGTTGTTGCATACCGCCTGATAATTGATTTGGATATTGGTCTTTATAAGCAAGTAGGCCTGCGTTCTCTAACGCTTGCTCTGCTTTTTTACGGCGTGTTTCTTTGTCTTTCTTACGTATTTCAAGTCCATATTCCGTATTTTGAAGTAACGTACGATGTGGGAATAAGCCAAAGTTCTGAAAAACCATGCTCATTTTTTCGCGTCGCACTTTACGCAACTGCTCTTTATTCATTGTGGCAATATTAGCGCCATCAATATAGATATTACCGCTAGTCGGCTCGATCAGACGATTCAGTAAACGTACGAGTGTTGATTTACCACTGCCAGATAGACCCATAATAACGAAAATCTCACCTTCATTAACGGTGAAACTGGCATCGTAAACACCTACTGTAGCGCCCGTTTCTTTTAAAATATCTGTTTTACTGCGTTGCTCGCTCACTAAACGCGAGGCTTCTTTTATATTCCGCCCAAATATTTTGGACACATTTTCTACTTTTATTTTTTCCAAAAGCGACACTCCCTCTTCTTTTGCTCTTCTCTCTCTCAAACAAAAGTAACAACTTAACATTAACAAAAGGTTGTTACTTATGTCAATTTTATATTCCCTATTTTTAGCACATTAAAACCCCTGTACTCCTAGATATAGCAAGGGAGTAAGGGGTTACATTAATTTTTATATAAAAAGTTTTTTACACGCTCATAACAGGTCTCATTACCAATAAAATAAATCATATCGCCTTCTTTAAAAGTAGCATACGGCCCTGGAGAAAGTAATAAACCATCACTACTTTTAATGCCTACAATGGTAGCTTCTGTATTTTGCCAAAAATTCATCGTTTGTAAACTCTCATCAATATAAGGTGTTTCATTTGTAATGGCTATTTGAAATGGTACAAATGGATTGATAGAACGAAATCTCTCTGTTCTTTCAATTAATTGAGTCATCGTATCTTCAAACGCTAATAATTCTTCGCGTTGTCTTGCTAAACTATTTAACAAATCATTTTGCATCTCTTGGACAGACTGCACATCCTCATAACTGTGTACAAATTGAGCAGCTTTTTCAAAAGATGTGATCATAACGCCACTGCCTTTAGTAGCAACTACAATATCTAAATCTTGCAATACAGCAACTGCTCGCCTTGCTGTCTCAGCAGAAACACCATATTGGCTCGCTAAAGAAGAACGAGCATAAATTTTCTCACCAACAACATAATGACCAGCTACAATTTTGCTTGCGATGTCTGCCGCTATTTTTTGATACTTAGGTTGACGAATCGGCAATGTTTTTTTCATGTTTGCCATGGTATTCCCTTCTTTCAAAATTACTCAATAATATTTCATATTATATAATGTTTTATGTATTTAGCCACTGTCAGTATTTCCTTTATTACTTAAAATATCTTATATTTTTGACGATAAATGAGATAAGTGTTTATTTTTTTCATATAATTTTCAAATTTGAAGGGAGGAACAATCATGATCAGTCAAAAAATGATGTTAGATCAATGTTTGCAACTAAAAAAAATAGAACTACACCCTATTGCTAATCAGCTACAACTCGCTTATGAAAATGCTAACGCCAACCCACGTGTTGCTTTACAAAGTGCACAAGTTGTTATTCACGACTTAGTAAAAGCTTCCTATTGTCAGGAAATGAACGTAAAGGAAGTGACAAGCCCCACTCGAACACTACTCACATCCAAACCATTCATTGCTAAAATCCAACCGAGGCGCATTCACTTATTAATGAATTTGGTTTATAAAATGACACGTCAACAAAGTAATGACGTTGTCACAGCTAAAACAGCACGAATTGTTGTCGACTACTTGGCAGACATTGTTGAATGGTTTTTGGCGAGGGTTGAGCAACTACCAGTGCCACAAGAGCACTACATGCAAGAAGTAACACCATTAAATCCCTTTGATTTATCATCAGAAGAAGACCATACACAAGCTGCACAATGGTTTGCACAGGCGGCTAATCATGGACATGCGAGTGCGCAATATAACCTTGGCGTCTTATATGAAACAGGACATGGTGTAAAAAGAGACTTAGCTAAAGCCATACAGTATTATAAATTAGCTGCAGAGCAAGAAGATGCCAATGCTTTATTTAGTTTAGGCTTACTGTATCATGTTGGCACGCAATTAGAAACCGATTACAATAAAGCGATGTCGTATTATAAACGAGCAGCGGCTAAAGGTAATGATAATGCCATGTATCATATTGGTGTGTTATACAATCAAGGGCTTGGCAGAGAAGTCGACTATGTTAAAGCTGCCAAATGGTTTACACAAGCAGCGGCTAAAGGTAATACAAACGCTATGAATAATTTAGGTTTTATGTATTATAATGGCAATGGTGTCACACAAGACGATAAACAAGCCGTCGCTTATTTTCTGCAAGCAGCACAAGCTAATGATGCCAGCGCTCAGTATAATTTAGGTTTTTTATATCGTAAAGGGCAAGGTATTGAGCAAAACTTTGGCAAGGCGGCATACTGGTTTCAATTAGCGGCATTACAAGACCATATAAATGCACAATTCCAACTTGCTTTACTCTATCAAGCAGGTTTAGGTGTCAAACAAGACTTACAAGAGTGCATGAAATGGTTAAAGTTAGCCGCTTCTGATGACCATATGAACGCACAATATACATTAGGTATGCTCTATGCCCAACAACAAGAGCATGACCAAGCGTTACAATGGTTACAGTGGGCTTGTGAAAAAGGGCATGCGCCTGCAATGTATGAGCTTGCTAGGCTTTACATACACTTAGCACAAATAGAGAAAGCACAACCGCTCTTAGAGCAAGCAGCGACAAAAGGCAATGCCGATGCACAAATCATGCTAGCTCAACAATACCAACAACAAGGGCAACTCACCAAAGCCGAGCAGTGGCTAAAAAAAGCGTTACAACAGCAACAACCCGACGCTTACGTTGCTTATGGTTTATTCACATTACAACAACAGCAGTTTGAAGAAGCGCATCACTATTTGCAACTAGCGGCACGCGCAGGTCATGTAGAGGGTGCTTACCAATATGGGAACTTATATGATAAGGGAATAGGTGTAGCACAAGATTATCAAAAAGCGGCACCGTGGATTGAATTTGCCGCAACAAAAGGACATGCCAAAGCACAATATCAATTAGCACAAATGTATTATAGGGGAGAAGGCTTCTCTAAAAATATAAAACAAGCGATTAAATATTATCGTTTGGCTGCTGCACAAAATCATAAGAAAGCACAATATCAATTAGGGATGTTATATAAAAAGGGAGAGGGTGTCACACAAGATTATAAAGAGGCGGCACGTTGGTTCAATCAATCATTAACGTAATACATACAATATTTGAGAAAACATGCTTGAATAGATGTTTTAATATAAATAGGCACTGATGGAACAATATCCACCAGTGCCTATTTTATTTATGCTGTTTTTTGTGGTTTCTCTATCATAAATGTCACAATAACAAATAATGCAAAGCTAATTAATAACGTTGTGCCACCTGCAATAAAGAATATAAGGTTAAACACATGCGGTGTATTAAATGGATTGAGATTAAATAACCACATGCCAATCGCTAAACCAAATGCGCCAATTAACCCTGTAATAACTTGTGCTGTCACTAATTTTTTTACTTTAACGGTGTACATTGTATAAAAAATGCCCCATGCAAACATACTTAGCCAACCGACTAATAAAATGTGAACATGAATCGCCTTTAATGCATAGCTTCCGGCTCCAGCCATATGCGAACCAATATAAGTACCTAACAAACCAAATATCGCTGCAAAGCGAATTAAACGAATTGCCCATTGTTTTTCCATGGTAATTCCCCCTGTTGTTCAATTGTACTTTTAGTGTAAACGCGCTATATGAACTTTAGGTGAACTCCATATTACAAACAAGGCAATGTCACAATAATCGTTGTGCCGTTATTTTCTTGGCTATCAATATGGATCGTACCTTGATGACGTTCAATAATTTGTTTAACAATGGGCATACCTAAGCCTGTGCCATGTGCCGTGCGCGCACGATCTGCCCTGTAAAAACGTTCAAAAATACGTAACTGGTCATCTGTTGTCATGCCAATACCACTATCTTGGATGCAAATCATAATGGCTCCCTGAGATGGCTGCGCCTTTACTGTAATATGACCACCTTGTACATTATATTTGATGGCATTCGTCAATAAATTATCCCAAACATTTTGTAATAAGTTTTCATCCCCGTTGTAAGTAAACTCTTCAATTTCATACGTTAATTCCAATTCTTTTTCTTCTAATTGCCAACGATATTTTCTTATGGTCTCTCTTAATTGAGTACTTAAAGAAAAAGGTTTGCTCTTTAATAAACGTTTAGAGCTGTCTAATGTATTTAATAATAATAATTGTTTGGTTAAATTGGATAAGCGTTTGGTCTCTACTTCAATAATGGCTGCATACTCCAGACGTTCGGCTTCCGTCGTGGCAGTGGCAATTAACTTGGTATACCCTTCAATATTTAACAATGGTGACTGAAAATCATGTGAAACATTACTAATAAATTCTTTACGCAATAAATCATTCTCTTGTAGTTGCTGTGACATTTGTTGAAAGCTATTGGCCAACTGCCCAATCTCGTCCTCACGTTCAATATTTAAAGCCGTTGCGAATTGCTCATCCGCTACATTATGTGTAGCAATCGTAAGCTTTTTAATGGGGTTAATAATGGTACGTGCTAATAACATAACGCCAATCAAACTCAAAATAAACATCGCTGCCATTAAGGCACCTAAAATACGATGTACTTCTGAAAATAACAATTTAATATTAGGTCGCATAAATAAAGCATATGTCTCATCTTTATAAGAAAAAGGTACACCTACTGTATTGACTAACTCATTAGCAAAAAAGCCTGTGACAAATGTCTCTTTAGGGAAGTCACGCATACCATGGTACGCTTCACCATTTAACACTTGCGCCACAGCACTTTGAGGCAATACTTTATCTCGATAAGCACCACCATAAAACTGCCCTTCTCCCTTATCATTCACCACATATAATTGGTAACCTACTTCTCCTAGCATGCTGAGATAATCTTGTAACACGAGATTTTGTTGTTGTTCAATATACGTCACCATTTGCTTAGCAATTTCAATATTTTTCTCATCATTAGGTGCTTTAATGACTTGGTGATAGTACGTATTTGTAATAAAGAAACCGATAAAGAGGCTACCAATCATTAGTAAGAGCGTCGTCAGTGTAAATTTACTGTATAGCGTTTTCATCCTTGAACCTCAAGCTTGTAACCTACACCACGCACTGTCTTAATAGCAATATATTGTGTGTATTTGTTCATGCGTTCTCTGAGGCGTTTAATGTGGGTAGTTAATGTCTGCTCATCTCCCTCATAATCATAACCCCATATTTGCTCCATAATAGCGGTGCGTGTAAATACTTGATTGGGTCTTGAAGCGAGTAGCGCAAGCAATTCAAATTCTTTTAATGGCAACATTAATGTATGTGTGCCAATGACTACCTCAAATCGATTGCGATCAATTGTCATTTCTCCTACATGAAATTGCATTTGATTTTTCTTATCGTATCTTCGCAAGATAGCTGCCACTCTAAAAAGTAATTCTTTAGGTTCAAAGGGCTTCACCACATAATCATCTGTCCCTGCTAAAAAACCTTGCGCTTTATCCTCAAGCTCACCCTTAGCTGTTAACATTAATACGGGAATATCGTAATCTTCACTTATCACTTTTGTTAACTCATAACCATTCATACCTGGCATCATTACATCGACTATTGCTAAGTCTGGCAACTGCTCGTCCATTTGACGAAGTGCTTGCTCCGCACAATCTGCTTGAATTACTTGATAACCTGCTTGTCTCAAATGAATAGATACTAGCTTTAAAATATGTGCATCATCATCAACGACTAATACAACATTCACAAAAAGCCCTCCCTGAATTTATTATTGGTTGTTTTAGTATAACAAACCCTAAAGTAAGTTGACTTATCTCAGCACAACAAAAAAGAATAGACGTATGTTGTCTACTCTTAATTAAGTACCCCAATTAGTATACCCATCACTATCATCAGTATGACAGGTAAAACAACTAAAATATAACTCCATGTATTGCCTAAATTTAATGTCCACCCTAAACCTAAACGTTTTTCTAAAAAAACAGAGCTATCTTTGCGGTTACAATAAACAAAACCGAGCCACCAATACTGATCATCATCAACGTCTGCTAAGTTGCTAACAATATCCTGCTCATACAGCATACGGCAGCGCTTCTTTATACTAAATAACGCAATAGTTGTTAACGTATTAATAAACGCAAAGCCCATAAAGATAGCCATTACATATGTTGGTTTAGCTAATGTATGATGTACTAGTGCTAGCCCCATATAACTAACTAGTAAAATAAAACTCATTGCCAGTACAAAAAAATAATAACTCATATATTTTCGCAAACGTAATTGGGCTGTTATAGATGCCTCTTTAGCATTAACTAGCCCCACAATCGCAGAGCGTTTCAAACCATAAAACATCCCAAACGTCACCCATAGTTGCATCAACAAAAAGAATGGCAATGCTAACACACTACTATAATTTTTATGCAGAAATTGATCCGCCTTACCCTCAAAGTTAAAGTGGATTGGAATTGCATCTGGTAACAAAGCATAGTGTCGCATCAAATAAAGAAAGAGCACAACAGGAAATAGAAACAATACCAAATAAAAATGTGTAGGCAACATCGCATCTCGCTGTCTTGCTGTGAGGTCCACAACACGTACTTGCTTCACTTGTCCAAACCAATTTTCTTGTTGTTTAGTGCGGTTTATTTTCTTATGAAAATACATATAAATACTTACAGCGACAATCTGTACAAATAACATGACAACAATAATCATGATGACTACTTGTTCTTCGTGCCATTGAAAAACAACTGTTGCCAATACAAATATTACGATAATACCTATAAAGCTCAACAAACAAACGAATTTACTATAGTTTTTTTTGGCTTGTGTTAACACCACATGTTGGCTTTGTTGTGGTGGAAAAGTAACGCCAAAAGCAGTTGTACTTTTTACAACGCTAGGTAAAAATGCTTGAACACCTGTTGTTACAACATAAATAAATAAAAAAATAGCGATGATCATTACAACATGGCTTCTTTCGTTGTAAGCTCTCGCAATAATTGTTGCAACATGTTTTCCAATTGTTGCTCTGTTGCACCTAACACTATACCTTCTGCTAATACAGGTTTTAACGCTTGTTGTAAATAAAGGAGTTGTTGTTCATTCAAGGCATCTCCAGCACACACGACTGCGCCTGACTTGGCTTTAATCGTTACTACACCTTTCTCTGCTAAAGCTTTATAGCTTTTGTTCACAGTATGCATATTCACACCTAAATCAGCTGCCATTGCACGCACAGATGGTAATGTATCACCAACTTTAATTTCACCTTTTACAATACCTTCAATAATTTGTCTTGTTAATTGCTCATAAATAGGAACCGAAGACGTTGGTTCGATCATAATAAACATACTTTTTCACTCCTACTTGTTATAAGAAAAGTATAACAAATAACCTTGCTTCACAAAAGGCTCTACACTCATTTTACAGAAAACCAATCTAATAAAATATAACAGCGCTGTTTCATTAATAAATAACGTGCTTCGTCATTTGTACTGTTTGCCACTTCTTTTATCTCTTGCTCCAATTGTTGTTCCCAATTCTCTTGTTCTACTTGGAGTCGCTCTTTATTTGTGGTAGATAATGTCGTTTGAAGCTGCTGATATATACTCTGCATAAGCGCAGTTATCTCTTGTGTAGCTTCTCTGATAGCGCCTGTTTCAATCATAATATCTAAATTGGTTAATTGCTCCCGGTACGCTACAACAGCACGTTGCTGTTCTTTATTCTCTGCCTTGGTTTGTTCTTGTTCTTCATAGGTTTGTTGTGCAGCTGTTTCTTTTAACTCTTCTAATTGATGTGTTAGTTCATGCAAGCTTTTCTCAATCAATTGTGCTTGTTGATGTTGTTGTAAGGTAGTTATTGCTTGTTCTAATTCTTGTATATTTTGTTGTTGTACGTATTTTTCCGCTTGCTCTAATTGCTCAATAAGTTGTAGTTGTGTGGCTTGCTCTTCAGATGTCGCCATACGCTGATATAATGCTTTAGCTTGTGGCACATCATTATTTTGCAAGGCTTCCTGGGCTTGTTCTTGAGATGTATCTTTCGTACAGGCTGATAAAATAATAGTACAGAAACCAATTAACATATATTTTTTCACGCAGTTACCTCCTAATTTGCCACTATTTTACCATAATAAAAGAGGCTATGCTTTTGCATAGCCTCTTTTTTAGACCCCTTTTGTTTAAACCTGTTCTTACACTTCTCATTGTTAAACTTATTGTCGAGTATAAGTTTAATCATTACGCTGCATTCGACTTCAGCGCAATCTATGTGCTATTTATATTTAGGAGAGTTACTGTGACAAATTTTACGCTAATTTTTCATAGCCTGGTAATGTTAAAAATTCTGCAAAATCGTCTTGTGTAATTAAAGTTTTGAATAATTCCGCTGCTTCTGCATAGCGGCCTTGTTCATAAGCTTGTTCCCCAACAGCTTCTTTAATTTTAACAAGTTCTTCTTCTAATACATCTAAAACAAAGCGCTCCGTGATGCCTCTTCCATCTTCCAAAATCCCTTTATCATGGCGTATCCATTGCCACACTTGTGTGCGTGAGATTTCTGCTGTTGCAGCATCTTCCATTAAATTATTAATTGGCGCTGCACCTTGTCCGCGAAGCCAAGATGCAATATATTGAACACCAACACTACAATTTACCCGTAAACCTTCAAGAGTAATCGTCCCTTCTGGAACTGCTAATAAATCATCTGCTTTAACAGTGACGTCCTCTCTTTTTTTATCAATTTGATTTGGTGTTTTCATCACACCATCAAATTGTTCCATAGCAGTAGCAACCATACCTGGATGTGCTACCCATGTGCCATCATGACCATCTGTTGCTTCACGATGTTTGTCTTCAGCCACTTTAGCAAATGCAATTGCATTCGCTTCATCATCCCCTTTAACAGGAATCTGTGCAGCCATCCCACCAATTGCGGGTGCATTTCGTTTATGACAAGTTTTAATACATAATTGCGTATAAGCACGCATAAATGGCACTGTCATGGTTACTTGCCCTCTGTCTGGTAAAATCACATCTGGCTGATTACGCAAACGTTTAATAAAGCTAAAGATATAATCCCAACGTCCACAGTTTAACCCTGCAGAGTGTTCACGTAGCTCATATAAAATTTCATCCATCTCAAAAGCAGCCGTGATTGTTTCGATTAATACTGTTGCTTTAATAGTCCCTTGTGGAATGCCAATATACTCTTGTGCATGTACAAAAATATCATTCCATAATCGAGCTTCTAAATGACTTTCTAATTTTGGCAAATAGAAGTATGGGCCTGTGCCTTTAGCTAACGCATTTTTAGCATTATGGAAAAAGTATAGACCGAAGTCAAAGAAGCCACCTGAAATCTCTTCACCATTCACCAATAGATGTTTCTCCATCAAGTGCAGACCACGTGGGCGCACTAGTAATATAGCACATTGGTCTTGTAAGCGATATGTTTTGCCATTCGACTCTTGATAAAATTCAATCGTCTTATTAATCGCATCTCGCATATTAATTTGCCCACTAATCATATTCTCCCATGTGGGAGCTGAGGCATCTTCAAAGCACGCCATAAACATTTTTGCACCTGAGTTTAATGCATTAATTACCATCTTACGGTCAACAGGACCAGTAATCTCAACACGTCGATCTTGTAAATCCTCAGGGAGTGGCGCAATTGTCCAATCTCCCTCGCGAATTTCTTTTGTTTCAGGTAAAAAGTCGAGTTTTTCACCTTGATCGAGGCGCTGTTGGCGCTCTTGACGTTTCGCTAACAACGCTTTGCGACGACCGTCAAATTTCTCATGTATAGACTGCAAAAAAGCTAATGCTTCAGGCGTTAAAACTTCCTTTGTTTGTGCATTTTGTTCGCCAATGATTGAAATAGCACTTGTTGCTTGTTCCATACAAAAACCCCCATCCCTCAAAAATTAAAACTGTGCTGTTTCTGTAGAGCCAGCCATAGCTGTTGTTGATGATGTACCACCTGAAATCACTTGTGATACTTCATCAAAGTAACCCGTACCTACTTCACGTTGGTGTTTTGTCGCTGTATAGCCTTTAGACTCAGATTCAAATTCAGCTTGCTGTAAGCGAGAGTATGCAGCCATACCTTCATCTTTATATGCATTAGCTAATTCAAACATAGAGTGATTTAATGAGTGGAAACCAGCTAGTGTTACGAACTGGAATTTATAACCCATTTTACCTAACTCACGTTGATATTCAGCAATCTCTGCATCTGAAAGATTAGCTTTCCAGTTAAATGATGGTGAGCAGTTATATGCCAACATTTTTCCTGGGAATTTAGCATGGATTGCATCTGCAAACTGACGAGCCTCTTCTAAAGATGGATGCGAAGTTTCACACCAAATTAAGTCTGCATAAGGTGCATAAGCTAGACCACGTGCAATAGCTTGGTCAATCCCTGCACGTGTACGGAAAAACCCTTCTGGTGTACGCTCGCCTGTGATGAAGTCAGCATCACGTGGATCTACGTCTGATGTCACCATATCTGCTGCGTCAGCATCTGTACGAGCGATTAAAATGGTTTCTGTCCCTAATACATCCATTGCTAGGCGAGCAGCAATCAAGTTACGTACCGCATTTTGTGTGGGTAGTAATACTTTACCACCTAAATGTCCACATTTTTTTTCTGAAGCTAATTGGTCTTCTAAGTGAACCCCTGCAGCTCCAGCTTCAATCATACCTTTCACTAGTTCAAATACATTTAATGGACCACCAAAGCCTGCTTCTGCATCTGCTACGATTGGCGCGAACCAATCAAAGCCATCGTTGCGTCCTTCAGAATGGTCGATTTGATCTGCTCTTTGTAAAGATTGATTGATGCGTTTTACTACTGCTGGTACTGAGTTTGCTGGATATAATGATTGGTCAGGATACATTTGACCAGAAAGGTTTGCATCTGCTGCTACTTGCCAACCTGAAAGATAAATCGCTTTCAAACCTGCTTTCACTTGTTGAACTGCTTGATTTCCTGTTAAAGCACCTAAAGCATTAATGAATGGCTCTTCGTTTAAAGACTTCCATAAACGTGCAGCTCCGCGTTGAGCTAATGTTTGTTCAATCACTACAGACCCCTGTAATTTCACTACTTCTTCTGCTGAATATCCTCGTTCGATACCTTCCCAGCGTTTATTTTCTGCCCATTCTTTTTCTAATGTTTGAATTTGTTCTTGACGTGTTGACATGTAACTCCACACCTTCCCTTTTTATATACAGTTCAACTTTTTTACATTTAACTGTTCCATAACAGTCGAACTTGTTGTAAATTAATATATAACAGAAAGTTTTAAAAGTCTTTGTTTTACGACAGAACTATATATTTGAAAGATGAGTTATCAATAGTCATGACAAAAACAGAAAATTCAAACGATATAGGGGTGGATTAAAATGATACAGACAATCGAAACTGAAGTAAAAAAAGTAGTCATGCAATACCAAGAGTTACTAAAGGACTGGTTACCAACTCATAGCTCCATTGCCATTGCGCAAAATGATACGTATATTTATTTCTCCTCCACAAATGAAAACTTTCAATTGAGTGTAGGTACACCTGTTTTAAAAGAAAGTATCGCTTATCGTGTTCTACAAAAAAACAGTAAAATTGATGCCATGATTGATAGTACATTATTTCAACAACCTTATTATGGTGTAGGCTATCCTATTACATTATCTAACAAGCCAGCAGCATTAATCATTATTTTGCCGCCAAGTTTCCAATTTCCACAGGTAGAGCCTTTATCTTTTTTAACAGGAAAAAATGAAGAAGGTTGGTTTCCTATAGCCCTTGAAGACATTATGTATATCGAAAGTTTACAGAAGAAAACATGGTTTTATTGTAAAAGTGAGCAACTAACTACTACAATCACGCTAAAAGAATTGCAATTAAGATTACCTAGTTATTTCATTCGCATACATCGTTCTTACATTGTAAATATCTTATTCATTAAAAATATTTCAAGAGATATGAGTTCTAGTTTTCAGCTCATTTTAAAAGATGGCACGACTTTACCTATCAGTCAATCTTATATTAGCGAAGTACGAGAAATACTAAGCTTTTAATTTTAATATTACTCATAACAAAAACCCCTGTTACGATTTTCGTAACAGGGGTTTTAACAAGTGCCTAGCAACGTTCTACTCTCGCAGGACCTACGTCCAACTACC